>CADCJI010000012.1 GCA_902801625.1 uncultured Bacteroidia bacterium
GCCAACGGCGGTGTGTTTGAGCCGCTGCTCGGTCCCGACGATGCCATCATCTCCGATGCTTTGAACCATGCTTCCATCATCGATGGCGTGCGCCTTTGCAAGGCCCAGCGTTTCCGCTATGCTAATGCTGACATGGCCGACCTTGAGAAACAACTGCAAGATGCACAAGGCTGCCGTTTCCGCCTCATCGTCACCGATGGTGTGTTCTCGATGGACGGCAATGTCTGCCCGCTCGATAAGATCTATGAACTCGCACAGAAATACAACGCCATGGTGATGGTCGACGAGAGCCACTCCGCTGGCGTGGTCGGTCGCACGGGTCGTGGTGTCACCGAACACTACAACCTCCGTGGCAAGATTGAGATTTTGACCGGTACCCTCGGCAAGGCCTTCGGTGGTGCCATGGGTGGCTTCACCACAGGTCGTAAGGAAATCATCGACATGTTGCGTCAGCGCAGCCGTCCGTACCTCTTCTCCAACTCGATGGCTCCTGGCCTCGTGGCCGCTGGCATCCGTATGTTCGAGATGATGAGCGAGACCAACGCCCTGCAGGACAAGCTGCACGAAAACACCGCCTACTTCATCAAGAAGATGACCGAGGCTGGCTTCGACTGCAAGCCTTCGCAATCCGCCATCTGCGCTGTGATGCTCTACGATGCCCCGCTGTCGCAGAAGTTCGCTGCCAAGTTGCAGGAAGAAGGCATCTTTGTCACGGGATTCTACTATCCTGTGGTGCCGAAGGGACAGGCCCGTATCCGTGTTCAGGTGAGTGCTGCCCACGAGCGTGAGCACCTCGACAAGTGCATCGCCGCCTTCGTGAAGATTGGCAAAGAATTAGGAATCTTGAAGTAATAGACATGAGACCATGGAACACTGCACTAGACCTTTGACATCATTGCGGGCGTGACCCGCAATCCCTTATGCGAAAGGGATTTGTCTTCGCATTTGGGAGATGGCGGATGTTCCTCCGCCATGATGGGAAAGGGGAAAGGTTGTACTCCACCATGTTGAAATCAAATATTAAAAGGTAACATAATGAAAAAGATATTAATCGTTGGTTCCGGCGGACAGATCGGAACAGAATTGGTGAAGAAGCTTCGCCGCACCTACGGAAACGAAAACGTGGTTGCGAGCGATCTTCGCCCTTTGACTGGTGAGATTGTCGAGACCGGCCCTTTTGAAAGAATCGACTCGACGCAAATCATGCAAATCGTTGAGGTGGTGAAACGCTACAACATCGACACCATCTATAACCTTGCTGCCATTCTTTCGGCCACGGCCGAGAAGAATCCCATGTTGGGTTGGAACGTCGGCATCGGCTCGTTGGTGAACTGCCTTGAAACGGCTCGCATCTTCAACTGCGCTGTGTTCACGCCTTCATCCATCGGTGCTTTTGGTGCCAGCACACCGCACGACAACACGCCTCAGGACACCATTCAACGCCCGAATACCATCTACGGTGTGACCAAGGTCACGGGAGAGTTGTTGAGCGACTATTACTTCACTCGCTTTGGTGTGGATACCCGTAGCGTCCGTTTCCCTGGCTTGATTTCCAACTTGACTTTGCCTGGAGGTGGCACCACCGACTATGCCGTGGAGATTTACTATGCTGCCGTGAAGGGCGAGAAGTTCTACTGCCCCATCAGCAAAGGCACCTACATGGACATGATGTACATGCCCGACGCTTTGGATGCCATGGTGGACATCATGGAGGCCGACCCGACCAAGCTGGTGCACCGCAACTCATTCAACGTGACGGCAATGAGCTTCGATCCTGAAATCATCTACAACGCCATCAAGAAGTATTATCCGAACTTCGAGATGGAGTACAAGTTCGACCCGATCCGTCAGGCCATCGCCGACAGTTGGCCGAACAAGATGGACGACAGCTGCGCCCGCAAGGAGTGGGGCTGGAATCCCAAGTATGACCTCGACAAGATGACGGTCGACATGATCGAGACTTTGAAGAAGAAACTGCTGTAAAAGACGCGAGATGCGAGAGTGCGAGACACGAGACAACGGGACGGACAAAGTCTCGCGTCCCGTGTCCCGAAGTCCCGCGTCAAAATAATAACGAATTATAAACCAAATCATTGGCCTATGAAATAACGCTTCAAGCGATATGCACATCATAGAATAGGAAAAAGCGAAGTAGTTTTATTCGGGAATTTCTGAAACTTGGACACTTTCAAAATTCCTCCCTGAGTAGAGCAACAACGCTCCCGCCAAAAGGCGTGGGCTGTATAGTTGTAATTGGGAGGAATAGGTAGTCCAAGACCTCAGAGATTCCGATGAAGACGAAATAGTGCCACGCTTTTTTTGTGTGTTTATCCAACTTATTGGCGCAGAGTGGAAAAATTAATTTAGTAATCAGAAAATCAATATATTAAAAAATGAAGAAGAACATAATTTTAACGGCACTCCTTTTGATAGGTTTGTTTATGGGTGCTAGTGCGCAAGACTATTACATCGAAGGCTTCTATGAAATAAAAAATAACAGGCATTACCTTAATAATGTTACCACTCGCGGAATCACCATTGATGGTAAAAACTACATTTCAGAAGTGGAAGGATCTTTTGAAATGGTAACAAGTAAAGATGGCCGAAGTGGAGAATTGACAGAGTTTGTTTTTGATAAAGCAAAAACAGAATGTGACAATGGTTTTGACGGTGGTTTTTACCTCCAATATTTGTTAGAAGTAGGCCGTCAACGCGAATGGGTTGATGAAAAGGAGTATCTTCAGAATAGCGGTTCTCGTTATGAAAAAAAAGACATGCTTGTAATGCTTGTTCTGGACTATAGTACTTCTATGCTTAGAAATGACTATATTTCAAAGATGCAAAAAACTGCTATAGATTTTATCAATACACTCTACAAAGCCTCGGTCGATGGAAATATACGAGTTGGTATTATAGCTTTTTCTGGCAAATCACAGACGAAAGAATTTCCGATAAAAGGACTGGATAGTTATTCAAAACGCGAGATGGAGAGTTTCATAAATAGTGTAAAACCAGGCATCAATACAGCTTATTATTATGCCATTGACCATGCTGTTGATATGTTAGAAGAATTCTCTTCAGATGCTTATCTGGATAGGGAAAATTATGGTGGAGCGTGTGTTGTTACCTTTACCGACGGATTGGATAATGAGTCTGCCACAGGGGATAGTGATTTGGCCTATATCAACAATACTCTTCGATATAAGGCGATTTTGGGTAAGAATATTGAATTTTTCAGTATTGGCTTCACAGGAGCAGAAGATTTCAGCAGACTTCAGAGAGCAAAGTTTGATGAAGTTATGGAGAAGACTTCAACTGACAAAGAACACTTTAAGACTTCTGACGATTTTGGAGAAATAGAGAAATACTTTGGTGAAATCGCAAGAAAATTGATTGACCGATGGAAAATTATTGCATTATATACGCCTCAAGGCCATAATGGGAAAAAGGTGCGTTGGGTATTAAATTGTGGAGGCTCACGTCCTACTCCTCCACGGGAACCTAGTATAAGACGTTCACCATGGTTTGGCATCAGTGCAGAAGTGGGTGTCTTTGATGAAGATGAGCCATTCGGAGGAATTAATCTTGATATGGCATTTTCGGTCAACGACTTTTTGGCCATTGGTGGACGAATAGGTATAATGGTTGATGAAGATTTTGAACAAGGCATTATGGTTGGACCCGAGGTAAAGTTGACTTTCCCTAATAATTCTGCGGTCATTGCCGGTCTTGGCGGTGGTATAGTCTGTGATGAAGGTGTCTTTTATCTACGCGCGGGTTATAAAACCAGAAAATCGTTTTTTGTTACATCAGAAATCTTGACAAATGGCTATGAAATTGGTTTTGGTGTCGGATTGGGATTTTCTTTCGGAGGAAAGCGACGCGAATGATTACATTTTCAAATACTTTTACTTATATTATCAATGATTTAAAAACCGATGGACCGATGGGATATAACTGGTGACAATAAAAATGAAAAAATTATTAATCCTCTTTTTCTTCTTAGGATTAGGAATGGCAGTTTCTGCGCAGAACAACAACTCTTCTCCTCAATACACATGTCCTACGGGAATATCTCCCAGTAGTAACTCACAAAGTACGAAAAAAACGGAAGTCACTTCTTGTGAAACAACAACGGCGAAAGTTGCTGGAAATGGTGTAACGAGAACGACTTGTAATCAAACAAATTCTGATGGTAGCACAACTAAAACTACAACAACTTGCGTGAGTTCGGGTGCTAAGGTGAGTTTTGGTGTGGGTGAAGTTGGAAAAACAAAACAAACATGTGTGAAAGAGACTGAGACGAAGCCAGGGAATCGATAAACGCCTGTGTTTAGAAATGCATTGATATGTGTTTCTGACTAAAAAAACGAATAGCGGAGCCCAACCATCTCCGCTATTCGTTTTTATGGCTAGTTTTGGAAAAATCCATTCAGATTCCCATTTTATGATTACTATTTTATGGTAATTATTTTATAGTAATCAAAATTTTTGTATTTTTGCGGGCAAATAACAAATCAAATCCATGAAGAATCCTTTTGTTACCAATGGCTATGCCGGTGCCGAGTATTTTTGCGACCGTGTGCAGGAGACCGAGATTTTGCGAGAACTCCTTCTCAACGAGAACAATATCGCATTGATTTCTCCTCGTCGAATAGGAAAGACGGATTTAATCTGGCATGTATTCGATAATCCCGAAATCCAGAAGAATTACCACTGTTTTGTGGTTGACATCTATGCCACCAAAAATCTCAGTGATTTTGTGAACATGCTGGGCAAAGCCTTGGTTGACGAGCTTCGTCCCAAAGGCAGGAAGGCTTGGGAAAAGTTTGTGAACATGGTGGCGTCGCTGCGCAGTGAAATCACATTTGACATTAGCGGAATGCCTGTATGGGGCGTTGGGATTGGCTCAATTAACAACCCGACGGTTACCTTGGATGAGATTTTCACTTACTTGGAAAAAGCGGATAAACCCTGCCTGGTGGCTATTGATGAGTTTCAACAGATTACCCGATATGGGGACGAAACCATCGAAGCGACCATTAGGACATACGTGCAGCGTTGCACCAATGCCCATTTCATTTTCTCGGGTTCACAACGCCACATGATGAACGGGATGTTCACTTCGCCTTCTCGCCCGTTCTATCAGGCGGTTACCATTATGAATTTGCAACCGTTGGATTTGACCGTTTACACTGATTTTTGCGTAGGTAAGTTTGAGGAAGAGGGAAAACACCTTGATGCGAAGGTCGTGACACTGCTTTATGAGCGTTTCGAGGCGGTGACAAGTTATATGCATCGCGTGATGAATGTGCTTTTCTCCAGAACGGACAAGGGTGCCACCTGTGACGTTTCGATGGTGGACGAGGCCGTGGAGTTCATCATTAGGCTCTCTTCCGACACATACGAGTCTCTGTTTTATCAAATGCCTGAAAAACAACGTTCTCTGTTCTTGGCTATTGCAAGAGAAGGAAAAGCTAAAGAGGTGACAAGTGGTGCGTTTATTAAAAGGAACAAACTCAATTCGGCTAGTAGTGTAAGTTCTGCATTGAAGGGGCTACTTGATAAGGATTTTATTACTGAGGACAAAAATGTCTATTCGGTATATGACCAGTTTTTTGCCTTGTGGCTGAAGTTTAAAGGCCTTATTTAATCACGTTATACACCTAATATAATATGCTCTCCAACCTAAAAAAATACCATATCATCCTCGCCTCCAAGTCCCCGCGCCGGCAAGAGCTGCTGCGTGGCATGGGCGTGGTTTTCGAGATTTTGACCAAGGAAACGCCTGAAAACTATCCAACAAACTTGCCCTTGGATGAGGTTCCCAAATACCTCAGTCTGCAAAAGTCGCTGGCTTTTAATGATGATGAGCTTCCCGCAGATTATCTGTTAATCACTTCTGATACTGTTGTCATTTGCGAAGGCGAGATCTTGGGAAAGCCGAAGGATAGGGAAGATGCTGCTCGTATGCTGCAATTGCTCTCTGGCAAGACACACCATGTTGTAACGGGTGTCACAGTGCGCTCTGCTGAGAAGAAGGAGTCGTTTGCGGTGCGCTCCAATGTGACTTTTGCGGATTTGGAACAGGATGAAATCGACTATTACATCGAGCATTGCAAGCCTTTTGACAAGGCGGGTGCTTACGGCATTCAGGAGTGGATTGGCTATGTAGGCATCAGTGGGCTGGAAGGTTCTTTCTACAATGTGATGGGCCTGCCGACCCGAAAACTCTATCAATGTTTGAAGGTGTTCTAATATGGGATTGCTTCGCAAGAAATGCTCTGCATTCAACGCAGTTAAATCGTTCAAAAATCAGTATAAAAATCATTCAAAATTTATTATTTCTCTTTTTTAAGATTTTTCAATTAGATTTTTGACAGATTTCTTGCCCGACAGGGCAATTCCAACAATGCTTTTTCCTATCTTTGCAGCATATTGTTGTAAAATGGACAAAAATCGCCCGCAAATACTGATTACCAACGATGATGGCTATGCTGCCAAAGGCCTGCGCAAGCTGGTCGCACTGATGCGTATCCTTGGTGATGTGACCTTGGTTTCCACAGATGAGGTAATGTCGGCCAAAAGCCATTCCTGCACCATCCGCGAAAGGATTTATGTCCGTCTTGTTCATGAGGAGGAAGGCTTCAAGGAGTACCGCTGCAACGGCACGCCCGTCGACTGTGTGAAGCTTGGTTACCAGAAATTGATGCCTACACCGCCTGATTTGGTGGTCTCAGGCATCAACCACGGAATGAACGCAGCCACAACGGTGGTCTATTCCGGAACCATTGGCGCGGTCATCGAGGCGTGCATGAACGGCTTGAATGCCATTGGCTACAGCCTCTTCAGCCTCAATCCCGATGCCGACTTCGACCACCTCGACACAGCTATCCTTGATATCACAAAAAAGGTACTGAATGAAGGTTTGCCCAAAGGCGTCTGCTTGAATGTGAACTTTCCCAAACGCTGTGAGGAACCTATGAAAGGCATCAAGGTGTGTCGTCAGGCAGCTTGCCGCTGGGTTGAGTATTTCAAGGAACAATACGATGAGAACGGGCAGCAGTTTTACGACTTGGAAGGCACCTTTGAGAGTGAAGACATCACGGAAGACACCGACCTTTGGGCCTTGCAAAACAACTTCATCGCGGTGGTCCCCACCTGCTTCGACTGGACGGCACATTCGCAGATTGGACCGATGAAAGAATTTGAAACTTTAAGCATATAGCAATGAAAATCAAAGATAGTTTTTGGCTTGGATTATTGATAGGGGCAGCCAGTTTCGGCTTGTTTTTCCTATTGTTGAGCCTCATCAACTGGGAATCGTTGGGAGTTTTCGCCAAGCGCGCTCCTTATCTCTTGGCCTTTATTCCTGGTGTCGTCTTGTTCAGGATGATGCTGGTGAAATGGAATCTCGACAAGATGGGAAGAGGTGTGTTGGCTGTCACAATCGTCGGAATGCTGTTGGTCTTCTTCCTTGTTAAATCAGTTGTAACCCCATGAGGTATTATATCATAGCAGGTGAGGCTTCGGGCGATTTGCACGCTTCCAATCTTGTTGCCGAGATTAAGAAGAAGGACAAGAAGGCCGAGTTTCGTGGCTTTGGTGGCGACCTGATGAAGGCGCAAGGTGTCGACTTGGTGAAGCATTACCGTATGATGGCCTACATGGGTTTTGTGGAGGTGGCGGTTAACCTGCGAAAGGTGTTGGGTAATATCTCGTTGTGTAAGAAAGATATCCTTGAGTATCAACCCGATGTCATCATTTTGGTGGATTATCCAGGCTTCAATTTCCGTATTGCCGATTACGCTCATGAGAAAGGCTTCAAGGTGATTTATTACATCTCGCCCCAGCTTTGGGCTTGGAAACGCCGCCGCGTGAAGAAGGTCAAGCGCTCGGTGGATAAGATGTTGGTGATTTTGCCTTTTGAGGAAGCGTTCTACAAGCAGTATGGCGTGGATGTGACCTATGTCGGCAACCCTTTGTTGGACGAGCTGGCGAAATTTGGCACGGCCAACCGTTCCATTTTCCTGCGTCGTAACAGTTTGGGCGAGTCGCGCGAGATTATCGCCATGCTGCCGGGAAGCCGCCGTCAAGAAGTGAAACGCATGCTGCCTGTCATGCTGAAGGTGGTGCCTCATTTTCCGAATTATCAGTTTGTCATCGCAGGCGTGTCGTCGCTCGACAAGGCCTTGTATAAGGACATCATCGGCAATGCCGACGTTTTTTTGGTTGAGAATCAAACTTATGAGTTGCTCCAGAATTCTAGTGCTG
Source organism: uncultured Bacteroidia bacterium (assembly GCA_902801625.1). GTDB lineage: Bacteria > Bacteroidota > Bacteroidia > Bacteroidales > F082 > Limimorpha. The sequence goes on from CADCJI010000012.1 coordinate 8,275, forward strand.
CCATGGTCACATCAGGAACGGCCACGCTTGAAACGGCACTATTCACCGTGCCGGAAGTGGTGTGCTATAAAGCGACAGACTTCTCCTATCGTCTTGCCAAATGGATGATAAAGGTGAAATTCATCTCGTTGGTCAACCTGGTGATGGATAGGGAAGTGGTCAAGGAGTTGATTCAGGCCGACTTGACAGAAGACAATTTGGTTAAGGAATTGGACCAGCTGCTACATAATGCCAAGCGTCAGCGCAAGCTTTTGGAGGATTATGTCGAACTGAAAGACCGACTCGGTAATGCAGGTGCTTCCGAAAAGGCGGCCGAGGTCGTCAGCGAGTCGTTAGAACCGAGACCGTATGGAACTGTAAAGCCTTAGAACCATGTAAGCGATGACCGACTGGAGCAAATACCCCTTTGTCAGAATGCTGATACCTTTTGCCTTGGGCATTTGGGTCAGCATTTTTGTTGTCGCTTTTCGGTTGTCGCCTACTTTTTTGATTGCTGCGTCATTGTCGCTTCTCGTCATGGCAGTATTGACGGCGTTTTTGTTGAAGCATCAACGGCACAGCTGGTTTTTTGGCGCGGTCATGGCTTCTTACTTGTTTATGGCGGGTTATTCGCTGGTACGGGTACATGGGAAAGAAGTTCGGGAAAGCTATTATCGTAATTTTCAAGCGGAAGCAAGTTACTATGTGGCACGCGTTTACGATTATCCTACAGAGCGTCCAAATTCTATCCGCACGGTGTTGGAGCTTGAGTATCAGTTTGGCGACAGTCTACCTTCACGACCTGTCTCAGGCAAGGTGATGGCATATTTTCCCAAGTCGGACTCGGCTTTTGCTTTGCATTACGGTGACCTGATAGCCATTCCGGCTCCCATTCGCGAAGTGTCTCCACCTTTGAATCCGGAGGAGTTTGACTATCGAGCTTATTTGGCGCGGAAAGGCATAACGGGACAGACTTATTTGAAGGATGATGACTGGATTGACTTGCAGGCCAATGATGCCAATCCGATTTATGCTTTTTCCTATCGTTTTCGTGATGTATTGCTGGCATCGTTGCATCGTAGTGGTTTGAACGACAATGAGTTTGGAGTTGCAGCTGCCATTTTGTTGGGTTATGACGATTATCTCGCTGATGAAGTGAGAAAAAACTATGTGGCGGCGGGTTCTATGCACATCCTCTGTGTTTCGGGCATGCATGTGGGCATTATCTATCTTTTGGCCTCGTTCCTTTTAGGGTTCCTCAACCGCAAGAAATGGCAAAAGACCCTGAAACAAGTGCTTTTGTTAGCCTTGATTTGGTTTTATGCCCTCATTGCTGGACTCTCGCCTTCCATTTTGCGCGCCTCGCTGATGATTTCGTTCGTCATCATTGGTGAAGCCATTCGTCGCAAAGGGTTTGTTATCAATTCTATAGCGGCATCCGCGTTTATTTTGCTCTGCATCAACCCGAACAATCTGTTCGAAATAGGTTTCTTGTTGTCGTATGCCGCTGTCATGGGTATTGTGGTGCTACAAAGACCGATTTATAACTTGTTGTATGTCAAGAATAAGCTGCTTGATAAGGCCTGGCAGATTACGGCAGTTGCCCTGTCGGCACAAATCGCGACAATACCTTTTACCTTATTCTATTTCCAACAATTCACCACCTACTTTTGGCTCAGCAACTTGTTCATGACTCCGATTTCGTTTATCGTGGTTATCAGTGGAATGATACTGCTTTTGGTGTCGTGGATTCCCTATCTCAATACCTTGGTCGGCTATCTGGTTTGGGGCTCGGTGTATGTGATGAATTGGGTGGTGGCTAAGATTGAGAGCATACCTTATTCTATCATCAAAGGCCTGTACATCAACGATTTTGAGTTTGCTGTATTACTTGTGGCCTTGCTGTTATTGATGTTGACTTTTGTGTTGCGCAAACGACATTTGTTCATCGCCATGTTGGCATCGCTGCTGTTGGTGATGACTTCGGTAACAATCAGGATCTATAATTCTGACCATCAACAAGGTATGACAATTTTTAGTTTGCGTAATCATACGGCTATTGATTACATCAGAGGGAGTGAGCATGTCCTTTTGGCTGACTCGGCATTGATGGTCGATGAATCTACCGTTGACTATAGCTTGAAAGGCGCATGGAGTAAGCGGCATTTGTCGCATCATCCGCAAGTGATTGGTCTTGAGGAGGATTATGCGAACGAGTATCTTTGCAAAAAGTCGAACCTGGTCTCTTTTGATGGAAAGTTGCTGGCCATTTGGGAAGACCAACGGATTAGTGACAGCCTTTCCTTCCGTCTTCCTGTGGATTATCTTTTGATTGTTGGAAAACAAAAACCAGATGTTCAATCGACTGTGAATGGATACGAGGCAAAGATGCTCCTTATCGATGGCTCGGTACCACGCTATCTCGCCGAAAAATGGATTGCTCAGGCGCAGGATTTGGACATACCTTATTATAATATAGGGGAAGGAGCAATGGAAATCGGATATGTTTTGAAATGAGCATAATTTGTATTATATTGAGAATCAATCGAGTGTAATTATTATTGGAAAATAATTCAAAAAAATCGCAAAAAATCATTGTCAGTTTCAGAAAAGGTTGTATTTTTGCACCCGCAAAGCAAAGCAATAGAGTTCTTTTTCAGGCTGGTCCGGTAGTTCAGCTTGGTTAGAATGCCTGCCTGTCACGCAGGAGGTCGCGAGTTCGAGTCTCGTCCGGACCGCAAGAGCGCAAGTCCAAAAGACCGGACCGCAAGAGCGCAAGTCCAAAAGACCTGCGCTTTTGTTTTATAATCAGATTGTTGAAAACGAGAGCGTTATGTCATTTATTGATGAAATCAACAGGCGACGCACTTTCGCCATTGTCAGCCACCCCGACGCAGGTAAGACCACATTGACCGAAAAGCTGCTGCTTTATGGCGGCGCCATCCAGGTGGCCGGTGCCGTGAAGTCGAACAAGATTCGCAAGACCGCCACCTCCGACTGGATGGAGATCGAGCGCCAACGCGGCATCTCGGTGGCTACCTCTGTCATGGGCTTTGATTATAAGGATATCAAGATCAATATTTTGGACACCCCTGGTCACAAGGACTTCGCTGAAGACACCTTCCGCACTCTCACGGCTGTCGACAGCGTCATCGTGGTCATCGACTCTGCCAAAGGCGTCGAGTCGCAGACGGAGAAACTGGTCGAGGTGTGCCGCATGAGGAATACGCCCATCATCGTATTCATCAACAAGATGGACCGACCTGGCATGGATCCTTTCGAGCTGTTGGACGAAATCGAGCAGAAGCTGAACATCCGCCTGACGCCATTGAGCTGGCCTATCAATAGCGGGCCGAAGTTCAAGGGCGTGTATAGCATCTACGACAAGAGCCTGTATCTTTTCAACTCCGACAAGCAGCACATCACCGAAGGCATCGCTTTCGACGACCTCAACAACCCTGAGCTGGACAAGATGATTGGCGAGGATGCCGAGACGCTGCGCAATGAGACCGAACTCGTGCAGGGTGTGTATGACGACTTCTCGCGCGAGGCCTACCTGAAAGGCGATATCTGCCCCGTGTTCTTCGGCTCGGCTTTGAACAACTTTGGCGTGAAGGAACTGCTGGATTGTTTCATCGAGATTGCGCCTACGCCCATTGGCCGCGACACGGTGGAGCGCCGCATCGAGCCGACGGAAGAGAAGTTCACGGGCTTCGTCTTCAAGATCCACGCCAACATGGACCCCAACCACCGCGACCGTATCGCCTTCGTACGCGTGGTGTCGGGCCGTTTTGAGCGCAACAAGAACTACTTCCATGTGCGTCAACGCCGCGAATTGAAGTTCTCCAACCCCACGGCTTTCATGGCGCAGAAAAAGTCGGTGCTCGACGAAGCCTATCCTGGCGACATCGTGGGTCTTTACGATGCTGGCAATTTCAAGATTGGCGATACCCTAACTGAGGGTGAAATCCTCAACTACAAGGGCATCCCAAGCTTCTCGCCCGAGCAGTTCCGCTACGTGGAGAACGCCGACCCGATGAAGTCGAAGCAGCTGGCCAAGGGCTTGGAGCAACTCACCGACGAAGGTGTGGCCCAGCTCTTCACGGGTAAGATGACGGGCCGTAAGATCATCGGTACGGTGGGTGAGTTGCAGTTTGAGGTCATCCAATACCGTCTGCTGCACGAGTACAATGCCTCCTGCCGCTATGAACCCATCTCGCTCTACAAGACCGCGTGGATCACCAGCGACAATGAGGCCCAACTCGCCGACTTCAAGATGCGCAAGGCCTTGAATCTGGCTGAGGACAAAGAGGGTAGGGACGTCTTCTTGGCCGAATCACCCTACGCCTTGCAGATGGCGATGGAGAAATATCCCGACATCGAGTTCCATTTTACTTCGGAGTTCTGATTTGCCGCTTTGTGTCACTGGCTGGGAAACACCGTCCTAACGCTTAAACCGTCATGGCGGAGGAACATCCGCCATCTCAAGCGCTCGAAGATGAACTATTTAGCGCTAGAGATTGCGGGTCAAGCCCGCAATGACGTTTTAAGTGGGTTTTTGTTTCGTGCAGTGATATAATGTGTGAGCACTTTTAGTTTTTTTTTCTTCTTTTTTCTTGTGTCAATTCAAATAATCCCTAATTTTGCAGTGATAAACAATTCAACAAATCGAAGATTCAACGTAGTTAATTAAACAATCAACAATTAAATTAAACATCATTGCAATGGGATTTTTCAAAGAATTCAAGGAATTTGCCGTTAAAGGCAATGTAATGGACATGGCTGTCGGTGTCATCATCGGCGGCGCGTTCGGCAAAATTGTCACCTCTTTGGTGAACGATGTCATCATGCCGTTGATCAGCAAGGCAACGGGTGGCGTGAGCTTTACTGACCTCTTCGTCAATCTTACAAATGATGAGAAATTTGCGACACTTAAAGCTGCCCAAGAAGCTGGCGTTTCGGTGTTCGCTTGGGGTCAATTTGTTCAGAATATCATAGATTTTCTGATCATTGCATTGTGCATCTTCCTGATGATTAAGGCTATCAACAAGGCTAAGAAAAAGGAAGAACCAGCACCTGAAGCTCCCAAAGGCCCAAGTCAAGAGGAACTCCTCACCGAAATCCGTGATTTGCTGAAGAACAAGTAATCTTTGGCTTGTCTTAGAATGAAAAGCATCCACCTAGACTAAAGGTGGGTGCTTTTTTTGCGGTCCCTGAGCCTGTCGAAGGGCCGCTTTTAGAAAAAAACACTACATTTGCATTCTCAAATGATAGCACAATGAAGCGTAAACTGTTGCTCATATTGGGACTTCTCTTTTGTTTCGCCTTTACCGTGAAGGCGACCCACCAGCGTGCGGCCGAAATCACCTATACCTGGCTCGGCGGCAATGCCTATGAGTTTACGCTGACTTGTTACACTTATACTCCCAGCCCTGCTGGTTTGCAGCGAGATTCCTTGCTCGTTCAATGGGGTGATGGCTCCGAGGAATTTATTCCCCGCGTGGTGCTGCAAAACTTAGGCGAAGATTATACGCTCAATGTCTATAAACAAATCCACAACTTCTCGACTTCGGGCACTTATACTATCAGCATGGAGGATGCCAACCGTAATTTCGGCGTCGTCAATGTGCCCAACTCGGTGATGGTGCCTATGCATATCGAGACGGAGTTGGTCATTAATCCGTTTTTGGGCTACAACAATTCGGTGCAGTTGCTCAATGCGCCTGTCGACAAGGGCTGCGTGGGCAAGCTTTACCTGCATAATCCTTCGGCCTATGACCCCGATGGCGACAGTTTGAGCTATAAACTCGTTACCTGCAAAGGACAAGATGGTATTGAAATCGCAGGCTACACATTTCCTCAAGCCTCGCAATCTTTTGACATTGACCCGATTACAGGTGAATTGCGCTGGGAAAACCCAGTTATGCAAGGCGAATACAATGTGGCTTTTATGGTGGAAGAGTGGCGTCATGGCGTGAAGATTGGCTCTGTCATTCGTGATATGCAGATTTTGATTTCGAATTGCAGCAACAATCTGCCTGAAATCCAGTGTGATGATCAGTATTGCCTTGTGGCTGGCGAGCAGTTGGATTTTGTCATCTCGGCTTCCGACCCTGATGGCGACAATGTTAGCCTATCTGCTTCTGGTGCGCCTTTGGAAGTGGCGGTGAGTCCTGCTTTGCTCAATCCTCCGACAGCTTTCGGACTACAGCCTCAGATAGAATTTTTTTGGAACACTAACTATGCCCATATCCGCAAAGCGCCATATCAGTTGGTGATTCATGCCAAGGACGACGACACTCCTGTCAGCTTGACCAATGTCAAGACGGTGACCATCAACGTGATGGCTCCCAAGGTGCAGAACTTTGCCGCAGAGGTCCGTGGTCATGATGTGGCGCTCAGCTGGATGGCTTACCCTTGTCCCAATGCATCTGCACTTCTGGTCTATCGCAAGGCGGGCTGCGACAGCTATGCACCTGATGAATGCGAGACGGGCATTAGAAATGGTTACCAGCTTGTCGCCACTTTGAATGATGTCCACTCCATCTCGTTTGTTGAACATGACCTATCCCAAGGTGTTGAATATGAATACCGTATTTTGGCACAGTTCCCTGATGGTGCTTTGGGCATAGTCAGTGATGCGGCTTGCGTGACACTGAAAAACGATAGTCCGCTGATGACGCATGTCTCCAACGACAGTATCGACCTTGTCTCAGGTCATGTTGTCACTTGTTGGACTCAGCCGAAAGATATTGACGAACAATATGTTGCACCTTATAGCTATGCTTTGACTCGTGTCCTCGACGGTGAGACTGCTGTCGTTTACGAAGGTGTCGACACGACTTTCCTCGATGCAACGTTGGATTTGGCGGAGCACGCCTCATTAATATATAAGGTGGAGATGCGTGATGCCCAGCACCAATTAATGGGGACGAGTGCGACAGCTTCAGCCGTCATGCTCTCGGTGAGCGGAACCAACGATGAGGCTATGCTTACTTGGACTGAAGCAGTGCCTTGGATTGTGGATAGCACCCAAGTCGTCAAGGAAGTGGACAATCGTTTCGTAAGAATTGCTTCAGTGACAGATATGGCCTACACCGACACAGATGTGGAGAACGACGAGACCTATCGCTATTATGTACGCACCTACGGACATTACACCATGGAAGGTATTGTAAGGCCATTGGTCAACTATTCCGCTATCAAGACGGTGCGTATCGGACACGAAGAGCCTACGGAAGAGTTTTCTTACACCTTACCCAATGTCTTCACGCCTAATGGTGATGGCTATAATGACATTTTTGAACCCAAAGTGACCGGTGCCGATTTGATTATTAGTGCAAAGACGGTCATCTTCAATCGTTGGGGCAACATCTTGTGCGATACCGATGATCCGCTCATCCAATGGGATGGTAAGAGCAAGCAGACCAAGATGGATTGTCCGTCTGGCACGTATTTTTATGTTTGCGATATCTCCTACATAGGTGAGGCAGGGGAGGAGACAATGCATCTGCAAGGGTCAATCACCATTGTCAGATAAAAAAATGTAGAGACGTAGCGTGCTACGTCTCTACAAAAATCTTGGCCGAAGGCCAATCCCAATCAATATTTCATCATCTCAATGAGGTCGACCATTCTGTTGGAATAACCCCATTCGTTGTCGTACCACGACATGATCTTCACCATCTTGCCCATCACCATCGTGCTTTGGGCATCGAAGATGCTGCTGTGTGGGTTGTGGATGACGTCGCAGCTCACGATCGGGTCCTCAGTATACTCGAGCACACCCTTCATCGGACCTTCGGCGGCTTCCTTCATGGCGGCATTGATCTCTTCCTTCGTGGCTTCAGTCTTCAAGGTGCAGACAAGGTCGACAAGTGAACCGGTCGGCGTAGGAACGCGGACGGCGATGCCGTCGAGCTTGCCATTCAGTTCGGGGATGACGATACCCACAGCTTTGGCGGCACCAGTGGTGGTCGGGATTTGCGACATAGCGGCGCTACGGGCACGGCGAAGGTCACTGTGAGGACCGTCGAGGATGACCTGGTCGTTGGTGTAGCTGTGGATGGTGGTGATGTAACCCTGCTCGATGCCGAAACGGTCATTCAAGACCTTGGCGACGGGAGCCAAACAGTTGGTGGTGCAGGAAGCGTTGCTGACGCATTCCACTTCATCAGTCAGGTCGTTGTTGTTCACGCCGACCACGACGGTGGCGTCGATGGCGTCCTTCGAGGGTGCGGAGAGGATGACCTTCTTGGCACCAGCCTTCAGGTGGTCGCCATAGCCGCCCTTGCTGCTTTCCTTCGAGCGGAACACGCCAGTGGATTCAACCACGACATCGGGAGTCTTGCTCCATTTGATGTTCAGAGGAGCACGCTCAGCCGTGACGGGAATACGCACGCCGTTGACGATGAGTGCAGTCTCATCATATTCCACTGTGCCAGGGAACTTGCCCTGCGTGGAGTCGTATTTCAACAAGTGGGCCAGCACCTTGGTGCTTGTCAGGTCGTTGACACCCACGATTTCAAGATTCGGACGTTCGCAAATGATGCGGAACACATTGCGGCCAATGCGGCCGAAACCATTGATACCTACTTTAATTTTTTCCATTGTTATCGAGTTTAAATGTTAATTTTTAATCGAAGCGGCAAAATTACGATTTTCGCAGGAATTTTCGTGCATTTTTCCTTATTTTTGCAAACCTTATTGAATTGGATATGTCAGAAACCTTCAAATCACAAGCCCTAGCGGCTAATCTGGCTCAGACCAGATATAAAGATATCTTCATTCCTGAAGAACACCAACACTTTATTTCCCTGTCAGCCAAATATTTTGGCATCAACAAGCGAGCCAAGGAGTGTATCACTGAATACCATCACCCGCTCTCGAACCACACTTTTGTGACGGAGGAGTTACGCAAGATGCTCATGGACGACTTTTGGTTCTACACCCGCGAAGACATTCCCGCGGATGCCCTGCACATCCCATTGGAGATGATGCATAGCCTGATGAAGCCTGAAGTGGCGCCTAAGTTGCGGCTTAATATTATCATCACTTTGATGGAGTTTGCCAATAAGGTCATTTCAGAGTCTCAAAAACATTCAGATCTGATTACATTGGTTTTCAATATTTTAAATAATGCCTTTGAAGGCAACAAAGACATCTATATCTTGGCCACGAAGCATGCCGGACGTTACCTTGACAAAGTGGCGCAAGATGAGCGATTCAATGTCCCAGCCTGTGATTTGCTTCGCATGATGCTTATGGAAAACTACCGCTATTGGCAGGAGACCTCCCAGGTGGAAAATTGGGTGGAGAGTAAGAAGTCGCTACTGAATGAGGAGGAAATTCAAACTGTTTGCAAAGAAATCGGCAAACCCTATTTCGACCAACTGAATGCCGATTTGGCTTCTGCCGACACTTGGGAGAAGCTGACCAACATGCCACATTTTGAGCAGGTTGCCAAGCGCTTCACCGAGTCGGAGAAGGCCTTCCCGCATTTCATCACTAAGTTCCATTATGTGTTTTTCCTCCTGCATTTGCCAGGCATGGAGAATCAGCGCGAACGCCTGATATGGAACATGGATCGCATGATGCGCGACGCCATCGATGAGATGCCTCAAGATGACCTGATTCCCTTCATCGACACGATTTTTGGCTTGGCTGAAGAACTGCGCAAGGATTACATGTCGGCTGTGCTGGATTTCCAACAGACCTTAGGCCTGAAAATCATCGATGTGGACCAGACCGAACAAAAGGAAATCGTCAACTATTTCGAGAAGAAACTCATCGCTTTCGGGTTTGTCACGCCGGGCAATGTGTTTGTCGGAGAGGATTGGCAACTCTCTGTGGATGAGAACCATATCAAGAATATTCGCGTTTGGCTTGAGCTAATCGAACATGCCAAGTTGCCGATGGATAAGCTGCTTTCCGCTTTGATTGTCAACCTGAAATTGGGCGGCATCTTCTTGAGCGATACAGACCTCTTCCAGCGTGAAATTACCAAGATCCTGAATTCCAACATCACACCTTATTATAAAAAGGTGAAGCAATTGACGCGTATTTTCCCAGTCTATTTCAATGAAATCGGCGCCGAGGGCGAAATCCGCAATGTGACCACCAATATGGATGAAATCTCGGGCCGTCAGGACAAACTGGTGCATTTCCTCCGCAAACAAGTGCATACCGAGAGCAACAACACCTTGATTGCCTTGACTTTTGACGTTTTCAAGTTCTGGAGTGACGGCAACCTTGACCCGCTGAAGCCCATCCTGCCCAACAACGTCTTTGACAGTATTGATATGGGAAGCACTTGGTTTGTGCCTATCCATAACCTCGTGCAGACCATGTGCGAAATTTCGTGCCTCAATCCTGAAGATGTGCTGATGCTTTCTCGTGATGATTACGAAAGCCTCATCGGCTCTGCCGCTCGCCGCCTTGAATTGGAGGATGACTTGTATCAGCGTGAGCGCGCCCGACTGATGGACATACGTGACCTGTATGCTTATTTGCGTGAGAAATACAGCTTCGAGTCGGTCAACATTTTCAACTCGTTGCGTAGTTTCCCCTTCATTCCCGATGAGGAGATTGACGAGTTCGAAAAGGTCTACAAGGCCAAGGATTTCGGCAAGTCGCTGACCATGATTTACGCCTTCATGGACAAACTCAAGACAGTGATTTTCAATCCTGAGCAGAGCGAAGGCTGGGAAAACATCTACCACAAGCGACACATTGCTATCGGTATTCCTTCGATGTACGGCACCTACCGCGAGAACAAGTTCGAGGCCATGGGCTTGACTTTCCGCTTGGAACGCGTCGCCACCCAGTTGATGGAGAAAGTGGTGCAAAGCATCAACTTGGATTATATCTCGGAGCGCACCCTGAATCAGATCTATAGAATCCTTGAATATTTCCGCGAAGGCCTTGAACTTGACGGCATCACCAACCAAAGCTTCAACTCCAAGCTCGACATGTTGCGCTACAGTTTAACCTCGCGAAGCTTCTCTTTCGGTCAGTATATTAACATTTTCCAGTTCATCGCCGAGGATGTGCGCCGCATCATCATCAAGTACTTCCTGAAGTCGTACGAATACCCGCTAAAGATAGTCATTCCGCAGCTCTTCGACCCTGATGGGAAACTCAACGAGCGTGAGACCGCTGCTTTGGTCAACACAAAGTCGGAGGAATTCCACCGCGACCTGCTTTCCGATGCCTTCCTGATGCAGCCTTTGGACAACTTCATCGGTCGTATCCTCAACTCGTTGCGCACCATGGAAGCCACCCTCGACCCGAAGCTCATCAGCGATATCATGACCTACAACTCTGAGATGCTGGTCAGTCCATTCTGGGAAAGGACTCCCAAGATGGACAACCAAGTCTTCATCGGAAACAAAGCTAATAACCTGAAGAACTTGTATTTGCATGGTATGCCAGTGCCCCCAGGATTTGTCATCACCACGGAGACTTTCCGTCGCAATGAGACCATCAACACTATTCCCGAATTGCGCACGGAGATTCACGGCATGATCCGAAAGCACATTGAGGAGTTGGAAAACATTTCGAGTCGCAAGTTTGGCGCTCCTGAGAATCCTTTGCTAGTGTCGGTACGTTCGGGTACGGCCATCTCCATGCCTGGAGCCATGGACACCTTCTTGAATGTGGGTTTGAACGATGAGATTACCGAAGCCATTGCTCAAGACGAAAGTGTTGCATGGGCGGTGTGGGATTCCTACCGTCGTTTCTTGCAGAGTTGGGGTATGGCCAAGGGCATTGAACGCGATGTCTTTGATGACGAAATCAATGCTTTCAAGCATAAAAGCAGCGTTAAAATGAAGGCTGACTTCAGCATCAACCAAATGCGCGAGGTGGCTCAATCCTACAAGCGCATCCTCGCCGACCACAATGTGGTCTTTGAGCAGGATTCGTTCAAGCAATTGATAGAGTGCGTGAATATGGTTATCGAGTCGTGGAACTCGGAACGCGCTTTGGCCTATCGCCGTCATTTGGGCATCTCCGAGAATTGGGGTACCGCGGTCATCGTCCAGCAGATGATATTCGGCAACCGCAGCGAGACTTCGGGTTCGGGTGTGGTGTTCACACAAAACCCGCACCGCGAACGCCCGGGTGTTCACCTTTATGGCGACTTCACTATGCGCAGTCAGGGTGAGGATATCGTTGGTGGTTTGGTCAAGCCTCTGCCGATTGGCGAGACCCAACGAAAGGCCGCAGGCCTTGAAGGGCCTTCTATGCAAACATTGCTCCCCGACATCTACAAGAAGATTTATTCCATCGCTGTCGAACTCACTGAGAATCTTGGCTATAGTCCGCAAGAAATGGAGTTCACCTTTGAGTCTGACAAGCCTGAAGATTTCCGTATCCTGCAGATTCGCGACCAAGACCTGAAGACAGAGGAGGAAAAGACCGCTTTTGTGTTGCCACCCGAGGAGATGAAGCAGTTGGGACATGGTATGGGAATCGGAGGCGGTGCCATGAACGGTTTGGCGGCTTTCAATGCAGACCAAATCAAGTTGTTGCGCGAAAAACATCCCGGTAACGATGTCATCTTGGTTCGTCCTGATACCGTTCCTCAAGACATCGGTATGATTTTCGACTGCGACGGCCTGCTGACGGCTCGTGGCGGTGCCACCTCACATGCTGCAGTGACGGCTGTCCGTCTCGGTAAGGTGTGTGTGGTCAGCTGCGACGGCCTTGAAGTCGATGTTGACGACCAGTTCGGTCAACTCAATGGTCATCCACTCAAGATGGGCGACAAAATCGCCATCGATGGCAACCTTGGTATAGTCTATCTAGGCCATTATCAGACTGAAAAGATGAATGTAGGGAAAGGGTATAGGTATTAGTTTAGAGTTTAGAGTTGAGTGTTTAGAGATTATAAAAACCAGCGTCCGGAAGGCCCGAACGCTGGCTTCTTTTTGCGACTTGATGAGTCTTTATTCATAATATAAGTTGAGGTACTGCATCCAGCGGTCGGAAATGTCTTGCGCTAATTCGTTGCGCTCGTATTTCTTGGTCACGTCGACGAAGTGCTTCAGCAAACTCATGCCTTCTTCAATATCTTCTTCGAAGTACTTCTTGAACTTGGGCTTCATCTTGCCATAGTACTGTATCTTGTCGCAGTAGTTGTTGACCAGATTCAAGAGGTAGGCATCACCTTTCTCATTGGCACCGCAGATGTAATACATCTCGGGGAACTGATAGGTGTGGATTTCAGCAGGGAACTTCTCATTGGGGAAGAACTCCTGGAACTTGTCCATCACGATGACGGCTGAGTCGAATTGGTCGTGGTTGACCAAGGCTTGTGCAAGACGCGAGTAGGCAAGCTGTGCATAACTCATGTTGCGCACGCTCTCGCGGTCGGGCACCACGCCTTCTTGATTTAGGCAACCCCAATTGACAATGCCTTCATTGGCCTTAGTGACCAGCAGGTCATAGCTTCCTTCGCGATAAACACCGCCATAGCGTTTGAGGTAATCTTCTGCTTCGACGGGGATGAAACGATAGGCCAAGCCTTCCATGTGGAGGTACTTGTCGATGCCAAGCACCTTCGACATATCGCTGAACGAGGTGAAGTACACGGGACGCTCCCAATTGTTTGTGGCCATGAAGTCCAAAAGCATGATGGCATTCTTGTAGAGGTAGTTGTCCTTGATTTCCCAAGTGATTTCGTCCACGATTTGGTCTTTCATGCTCTCGGGCACGATGCCGTTGCGGAGGCAAGCCTCTTTGTCAACAGTGAGTTTCACGTTGCGACAGGGCACATAGTTGTAGGTATTACCCATGTAACGCTTCACCGCTTTGGGGTTGTGGAGGAAGTCGATGACTTGTTTCAGCTCGACATTCTTGCCCTTGAAATAGTCTTCCTCCTCAATAGGCACGGATTCGTTGACGCCATTATCGTATTCCTTTTGGGTCAAGGTGAGCGGAAGTTTCTCGGACTCATATACCTTGCGGCCCATCTGGTGGACATACCAATAACCGCTCGAAAGCATGTAGTTGCACACGCGCACATCGGTGCGGAAACCCTCAACCTCTTGCACATACCACAAGGGGAAGGTGTCGTTGTCGCCACGGGTGAAGATGACCGAGTTGGGCGGCAATTGGGCTAAATAGTTTCGTGCCCAGTCGCGGGCCGAGGTCTTGCCTGAACGGTTATGCTCTTCCCATCCGTTGGTCGCGAGCACGCAAGGCACGGCGAGGAAACAGACCAAGCCGACGGCTACGGTGGTAATCATGGTGTTTTTCTTGACCAGCTTGCCAATCCAGTCGATGAGGGCAATGACACCGAAACCGATCCAGATGGCAAAGGCATAGAACGAACCAGCATAACTATAGTCGCGCTCACGGGGTTGGTTGGGTGTTTGGTTCAGATAGATGACGATAGCCAAACCTGTCATGAAGAAGAGCAGGAAAATGATCCAACTCTGTTTCCAGTCCTTGCTGAGCAGCCAGAACAAGCCGATGAGTCCCAGGATGAGTGGCAGGAAATAATAGGTCGTACGACCAGGATTCTGCAAGCAGTCAGGGATATCTGTCTGGTCGCCTAGTCTTGCGCTGTCGATGAAGTTGATGCCGCTGAGCCAGTTGCCATGAGAGAGTTCGCCTTGACTTTCGATGTCGTTCTGACGGCCAACGAAGTTCCACATGAAGTAACGCCAATACATCCAGTTGCATTGGTAGTCGATGAAGAACTTCAGGTTTTGCCCGAAAGTGGGTTTGCTCACATTGACCATTTCGCCACGGTAGTTCCTGACTTGTATTGTGTTGCCAGTGACCACGCCGTTTCCATTCTTCCTGTAACTTTCGTACATCTCTGAGTGCGATCCTCTTTGTGTGCTCCACATGCGGGGGAACAAGGTCTTTAACTCATCGGGATATTCCGGCAGACTGTGCTTGTTATCGTCGGTGATGACATATTTGCCTTGCTCTTTGTCTTTGACATAGATGGGATTGCCGTCCTTAAGGCCAGAAACGGGCGCATTGTAATAAGGGCCATAGAGCAAAGGCCAACTACCGTATTGGTCGCGGTTGATATAGGACAACATCGAAAGGGCTTCCTTGGGCTCGTTCTCGTTGATAGGCGTATTGGTGTTGGCACGGATAATCAGCATGAAGAACGAAGAGTAGCCGATGAGGATGAACATGAGGGAGAGAATGGCGGTGTTGACAATGACGTGTCCTTTTTTCTTTGAACACCATAATCCCCAGATGATGAGACCAGTGATGACGGCAAAGAAAACGATGGCTCCCATATTAAATGGTGCGCCAAGCGAGTTCACGAAGAAAAGCTCTGTCTTGCCAGCCAGGTTGATGACTTGAGGCACGAGGAACATGTTGAGGAACCACAAAAGGACCAAGGAAACCAAGCCACACAAAACGAAGCCCCAGAACGAGGTCTTTTGCCACTTCTTGAAGTAAACTACATACACGAAGGCTGGGACACACAACAAGTTGAGCAGGTGGACGCCGATGGAGAGGCCGATAAGGAAAGCGATGAAAATAATCCATCGGGTACTTTTCGGGTCGTCAGCCACTTGTTCCCATTTCAGGATGGCCCAGAAGGTGACGGCAGTGAAGAACGACGACATGGCGTAGACTTCGCCTTCAACGGCGTTGAACCAGAACGACTCGGTGAAGGTGTAGGCCACTGCGCCGACGATGCCAGCCAGCAGCACACCTATTTTATTTACCCAAGGTGCGTCTTCGCCTTCTTTCATCCACACTTTGCGTGCCATCATGGTGATGGTCCAGAAGAGGAAAGCGATGGTAAGAGCACTGCAGATGGCCGACATCACATTGACCATCATGGCCACCTTGGTGACATCGCCGCCCGCAAAGAGCGAGAAGAAACGCCCAATCATTTGGAACAGAGGTGCCCCAGGCGGGTGACCCACTTGAAGTTTGTAAGCCGTTGAAATGTACTCGCCGCAGTCCCACCAGCTCACGGTAGGCTCAAGGGTGAGGAAATACACGACGGCGGCAATAAGGGCTACCAACCATCCTGTAATTGCGTTTAACCTTTTGAATGTCATGATAATATAGATACTATTAGTTGATTGTCAAATCAAAAACGGCACTTGCCAAACGGCAAAGATACGGCTTTTTTGTTTCTAATTCATTCGAATAACACCAAAAACGGTATTCGTATTGCAGGAATGCAACTTTTTTTCAAAAAAAACGAAAAAAACGCTTGCGCGTAACAAAATTAGTTGTACTTTTGCAGCCGCATTCGGGAACGAATGATGTCGAGTGGTGTAATGGCAGCACTGCAGATTTTGGTTCTGCCTGTCAAGGTTCGAATCCTTGCTCGACAACTTAAGGTGGAAGAAAAGACCTGCTACTTTGAGTAACAGGTTTTTTTATTGTTAAAGCAAAGGTCCCTGAGCTTGTCGAAGGGCCGATATAAACGATTGAAGTTAAAATGATTAACAAAGAACAAGTATCAACCCTCTGTGAAGAAGCCCTCGCTAACACCGACCGCTTCCTGGTGGAAGTGAAGGTGAAGCCCAACAATGTGATTGAGGTCTATGTTGATTCCGACACAGCCGTCAACATTGACCATTGCGCAGAGTTGAGCCGCTATGTCAACGAGAAGCTCGACCGCGATGTGGAAGACTACGAGTTGACCGTGCTCTCGTGGGGCCTTTCGGGTGCCTTGAAGATGGACCGCCAACTGCAGAAATATGTGGGTAAGGATGTGGAAGTGAAGACGAAAGAGGCGGGCAAGATGCAAGGCAAGTTGGTGAGTTTTGATACCGAGAAGGTGGAGTTTGCCCCTGCACCAAAGAAAACCTCGAAAAAGAAACCTGTGGAGGAAGCTACTAACCTGTTCTTCGAACGCAATAAAGTGGAAATAAAGCCAGCCATAATCTTTTAGTCATAATAGTCTCGCGTCTCGCAGTCTCGCGTCTCGCGTCAACAGTTCAACGATTAAACAATAAACAATCAACATAAAAAATGGACAACTACAAATTAGTAGAAACTTTCTCGGAATTCAAGGAATTCAAGAACATCGACCGCGAAGCCATGATGCGCATCATCGAGGATGTGTTCCGTGGCATGTTGAACAAGAAGTTCGACTGCGACACCACCGACTTCATCGACATCATCGTGAATGTCGACAAGGGTGACTTCGAAATCTACCACAACCGTACCGTGGTTGAAGACGACGAACTGGAAGACCCGCTGCGCGAAATCAAGCTGTCGGATGCCATCAAGATTGAGCCCGACTTCGAGGTGGGTGAGGAAGTGAACGAGGAACTGCGTATCGAGAGTTTCGGCCGCCGCGACATCCTTGCTCTGCGCCAGAACCTTCAGACCAAGGTCTCTGAGTACGAAAAGGAAAACATCTTCCAGAAGTACAAGGAGAAAGTCGGTGAAATCATCACTGCAGAGGTGGCTCATGTGTGGAAACGCGAGATTGTGGTCATCGACGACGAGAATATCGAGCTGATCCTGCCCAAGGCAGAACAGATTCCTGCCGACATATATAAGAAAGGTGATACCATCCGTGCCATCGTGAAGAGCGTGGAGAGTGTCAATGGCTCGCCTGTGGTTACCTTGTCGCGTACCTCTGAGGTTTTCTTGCAGCGTCTGCTTGAAGCTGAGGTTCCCGAGATTTACGATGGTCTTATCACCATCAAGAAAATTGTCCGTGAGCCTGGTCAGCGTGCCAAGATTGCCGTTGAGTCCTACGACGACCGCATCGACCCCGTCGGTGCCTGTGTCGGTATGAAGGGAACGCGTATCCACGGTATCGTCCGCGAGCTGCGCAACGAGAACATTGATGTCATCAACTGGACCACCAATCCGGTGTTGCTTATCACCCGTGCACTTAGCCCGGCTAAGATTACGAATATTGTGCTGAGTAGCGACAACACGATGGCCAATGTATATATGGAGAACGACCAGATCAGCCTCGCCATTGGTAAAGGTGGCTATAACATCAAGCTGGCCGGTAAGTTGACGGGTTACGAAATCGATGTCTACCGCAACAGCGAGGCCAACAATGCAGAAGAGGATGTCGACTTGCAAGAATTCTCCGACGAAATCGACCAGTGGGTCATTGACTCTCTGATCAAGATGGGTTGCGACACCGCTAAGGATGTGCTGTCGTACACCCCAGAAGAGGTGGCCAACCGTGCCGACCTCGAAATTGAGACCGTCAAGGATGTGTTCCATATCCTGAAGGCCGAGTTTGAACAAGATGCCGAATGATGCCAAGGCAAATAAATAAACGAGAAACAAAGAGAAGAAACTATGTCCGAAGAAACTAATTTTTCAATTCGATTGTCGAAAGCGGCAAAAGAATTCAATGTGGGAAAGGACACCATCGTGGAATTCCTTGCTAAAAAAGGATTCCAAGTGGATCCCTCTCCCAACACGAAGCTCACGTCAGACATGTATGCGCTGCTCGTGAAGGAATATCAGGGCGAGAAGGAAGTGAAGAACGAGGCTATGAAATTGGGTAACCTCTCTTTCAAGGGTGGTAGTGTTTCCGTTGATTCGGCATTGCAATCGCAAAAACCCGTCGATGAGGAAGAACACGAGGAAGTGATCATCCGCACGAACACGATAGCATCGCCTACTAAGAAGACGACTAAACCTGTAGCTGCTGAGCCAGAAAAGGTAGAGGCAAAGGAAGAAACTCCGAAGCAAGAAGTTGAAACGACGGCCGAAAAGGCAGAACCTGAAAAGAAGGACGACAGCACTCCGGGCATCTCGCTGAATATCCTCGGCAAGATTGACCTGGAGCCGAAGCCTCGTGAGAAGCAGGAAAAGAAGAAAGAAAAGGAAAAGAAACCCGAAAAGCCTGCCCAACCTCAGGAAAAGAAACAGGAGAAACCTCAGCCTCAGCCAAAACAAGAGGAGAAGAAAAAGGAAGAGCCTGCCAAGGTCGCTCCCGCCAAGGTGGAAGAGAAGCATGTTGAGCCTAAGGTCATCCGTTTGGAAGCTCCCAAACTGACGGGTCCCACCGTTTTGGGTACTTTGGAACTGCCTGTCGAGAAGAAAGGCGGCAAGCCTGGCGAATCGAAGAAAAAGAAACGTAAACGCATCTCAGGCGCCAAGCCTGAAGGCTCGTCGGAGAATCCTACAGGCCCGAATGTGAACGCAGGCGGCAAGAAACAGGATGGCAATAAACCTGGCAAGGGCCAAAAACCCGCTGACCAAGGTGGTAAGAAAGGCCAGAAGGATAATCAGAAACTGAGCAAGAAGGACAAGAAGTCGAAGCGTGAAGAAAAGCCCGAACTGAGCGAAGAGGAAATCTCGAAGCAGATCAAGGACACCTTGGCGCGTCTCGCTCCCATGGGCAAGTCGAAGACCTCCAAGCACCGCCGTGAGAAGCGTCAGGCCGTGGCCGGCACCATGATGGAAGAGATGATGCGTCAGGAGGAGGACAAGAAGGTGCTGAAAGTGACCGAATTTGTGACCGCCAACGAACTGGCCACGATGATGAATGTGCCTGTCGTTAAGGTCATCGGCACCTGCATGAGCCTCGGTATGCCCGTCTCCATCAACCAACGTCTTGATGCCGAAGCCCTGACTGTGGTTGCCGAGGAGTTCGGTTTCCAAGTTGACTTCGTCAGCGCCGATGTGCAGGAAGCCATCGCAGAGACAGAAGAGATTGACCACGAAGAAGACCTTGTCCCCCGCGCTCCTGTCGTCACCGTCATGGGTCACGTCGACCATGGTAAGACTAAACTCTTGGACTACATCCGTAACACCAATGTGGTGGCCGGTGAGGCAGGTGGTATCACCCAGCACATCGGTGCCTATGAGGTGACCACCGAGAGTGGCAAGAAGATTACCTTCTTGGATACCCCTGGTCACGAAGCCTTCACCGCTATGCGTGCCCGTGGTGCCAAGATCACCGATGTCGCCATCATCGTCATCGCTACCGACGACAGTGTGATGCCGCAAACCGTCGAGGCTATCAACCATGCCCAGGCCGCTGGTGTGCCTATCGTCTTCGCACTGAACAAGATTGATAAGCCCACTGCCAACCCCGACAAGATTCGTGAGCAACTGGCTAACATGAATATCCTCGTCGAGAGCTGGGGCGGTAAATACCAAGACCAGGAAATCGCTGCCAAGATCGGTTTGAATGTCGATGCATTGCTTGAAAAGGTGTTGCTTGAGGCAGAGCTCCTCGACCTGAAGGCTAACCCCAACCGTCTCGCTAAGGGTACGGTCATCGAGTCGGCATTGGACAAGGGCCGTGGCTATGTGGCCAAAATCCTGGTGCAGAACGGCACCTTGAAGATTGGTGACATGGTGCTTGCTGGTACCACTTACGGTAAGGTGAAGGCCATGTTCGACGACCACAACCGTCCTGTCAAGGAGGCTGGTCCTTCCACGCCGGTGCTGTTGCTGGGTCTGAATGGTGCTCCTATGCCGGGTGATGCCTTCAATGTGATGACTGATGAGCGCGAGGTGAAAGCCATCGCCAACCGCCGCGAGCAGTTGCAACGCGAACAGACGCGCCGCACCAGTCCGCATATCACTTTGGATGAGATTGGTCGTCGTATCGCCATCGGCGACTTCAAGGAGCTTAACATCATCGTCAAGGCCGACGTGGACGGCTCCGTGGAGGCTCTGGCCGACAGCTTGCTGAAGCTCTCCACTGAGGAGGTGCAAGTCAACGTCATCCACAAGTCGGTGGGTGCCATCAGCGAGTCGGACGTCATGCTGGCTTCTGCCTCCAACGCCGTCATCGTGGGCTTCAACGTGCGTCCTACCGCACAAGCGCGTAAGATGGCTGAGAATGAGAAGATCGACATCCGCCTCTACTCCATCATCTACACCGCCATCGAAGAGATCAAGGCCGCTATCGAAGGTATGTTGGCTCCTGAGATCGAGGAAGTGGTCACCTGCAACCTCGAAATCCGCGAGACCTTCAAGATCAGCAAGGTCGGCACTATCGCCGGCTGTATGGTTTTGGACGGCAAGGTCACCCGCAACACCAAGGTTCGTGTCATCCGTGATGGCATCGTGATTTACACGGGTGTGCTCGGCTCCTTGAAGCGTTACAAGGACGACGTCAAGGAAGTCAGCGCCGGTATGGACTGCGGTTTGAACATCGAGAACTTCAACGACATCAAGGTCGGCGACATCATCGAGGGTTACACCGAGAAGGAAGTTGCTAGGAAGTTGTAAACGATAGTTTACTGCATGATAAAGCCTCGGCAACAAGTTTGTCGAGGCTTTATGTGTTATTTGGATAGTGATATATTAAAGTTTCGCCATTACCTTCAACATCTGCTCGCCCAAACCAATCGTGTAACCCTGCTTCACAAACACCACCTCACTGTTGGCATTGCCGATGATGAAGATGGGGCGGATGTCGGTGTTGAGGTGCAGACCGTCAACGATTTCGTCGCGTATCTCACCTTCATCTATGCCGTAGACGATGCCTTCGGGCAACTCGCTGAAGTTCTTCAATTTGAATTTGTCGTAGTCGGCTTTGTCGCTGAAGACAAAGACTATCGGCAAGTTGCTCTCTTCAAAGTCTTTGCGGAAGGCGGCGATGTCCTGCATGGCATGGGTGGTGGGTTCGCTGCCTTGATCTAAGTAACCGAGGATGAAATAGCTGTCTTTGATCAGTTGTTTCGGGTTGCCTTTTTCGCCCGTTTCAGGGTCGGTGAATTTGCTATCAGCATAGTAACTGCCGACAACACGAAGCTCGTTGTCGGGCTGGCGCAGGACGAGGTTCACTTGTGTGGTTTCACCCGCCTTGATGGTGAAAAACTCGCTGTGGGTCAGGGCTGTGCCGTCATCCAAGCGCGTGCCTGCCGTGAGGATATAATAGCCTTCATCCAAAGGTGTGGGATGTTCGAAGGTGGAGAGCATCATGCCATCGTCGATGCCAGGATCTTTGGCATCATAGGCCAAGAGGCGGAAACTTTGGCCATCGAACTTCTTGATGCTGAAGTGCGTGTAGTATTTCGGGTCGGCCACGGAGGCGATAGGGAAATAATGGATGTCCAGATAGCCAATGGCAGTGCTAGTTGGCTCAGCGGCTTCAAAGTCCACATTAACCCATTCATTGCCAAAATATTGCACATTACCATTCACAGGGTTGATTTGTGCCGCGATACCCAAGCTGCGTGCCATACTGACGAAGAAGATGTCGCGCGAGTGGCGGTCGGCCTTACGCGCTTTCAGGACGCCTAGGGGCGAAATCGGGATGCGCTGTAAAGCCAAATTGTCGTCGGCTTGTATGTTCTTTTTTACCCAATCGACCAACAAGGCGGGATTGTCATGGTATTGTCTTCTTTCCGCTTCGGGGAAGAACTCGGAGAGGGTCTTGCGGTAAGGCACAATCATTTCATTGCTCATTCTAGGGCTGAGGATGTATTGCGCATAGAGTTCAGGCGGCATGGAGATGATGGATTGCTCAAGACCGGGTGTGTTGTCAAAATGGTCTTTCAGCACCTCAAGGCTGACATCGCGCAGGTCTTTGTCGGAGATGTTGCTGAGCAGTTCCACGGCTTTGATTTCTGCGTTTTGGCCTTGGGCGTATTTCACAAAGGCGGCGATGGTCTGGTAGTTACCCCAAGTCTTTTCGTAAATGCTGCACAGCTTTTTGTTGCCCGTGTTCATAATCACATCCATCTGGGCTTTCTTGCAGTCGGCGATGTAGGCGTTGCGCAGCGAGTCTTCAAAGGCTATGCGGCGGTCGTTTTCGGCACGCATCTCAGCCGTCACCTCGGGCAAGATGCTTGTCGGGGCGGGTGGTACCATGTCGAACTCAAAGATGTCGTTTTGGCCCTGCATATGGTCAAGGGTGATGGTAACATTCTCTTGTTTGCCCGACTTGAACACTTGGAAACCAAACTTACCGTCTTTGGCGGCGTAGGCCATCATGCAGCCCAAACCAGAGGTGAGCCAGGTCTGACCATTCTCGTCGGTGGTCTTCGTGACGACGGTGCAGAACTCGGCGTAGTTGTAAATTTTGAACTCCACGGGCAGGTTAGCTTGCGGTTTGCCGTTGTTGTCCACCACGGTGATGGTAGTCTTGGCAGCCTTTCCATAGTTGCCCACCACATTGATTTCCGTGTAGTTGGCACTACGGCTGATGACTTCTTCTGGACCGTCGTAGTCACCGAATACGCGGGTGTGTAATAATAAGGTGCGTGAGGCAGGCTCGTTGAACCAACCCAAGTCGAGCACAGGCTCAGGCTCGCAGGCGCCTAAGAAATGCCAATTCCCGTCTACCCAGGCCTCCACCCAGGCGTGGTTGTCGTCGCAGTGGGCCCAGCGGGGGGTGTAGACTTGACGGGCAGGGATGCCCACGGTGCGCAAGGCCGTTACCAGTAGCGTCGACTCCTCGCCGCAGCGCCCCCACGAGGTCTTGATGGTCGCCATTGGTGCACTGGTGCGGCTGTCGCTACCTTTATAGTTCACATGCTCGTGACACCAATGGTTCACTTCGAGTACGGCATCGTAAAGCGACAAATCCTTCACGCGGCCTTTCAGCTCCTCATAATAGGTGGCACGGAAGCGGTCGAGGTTCTCGTTGTTGACGCGCACGGGCACCACGAAATGCTTGAACTCGCGCTCGGGGATGCTATTGCCCCAAGGCATCTCTTGTTTGGCGAGGAAGGCATAGTGGACACACTCGCGGTAATAGTCCTCGGTGTAGTCCACGCTATCGCCAAGGGGCATGTATTGGTAGAGGAACTGTAAGGCTTGTTTTTCGTTGAAAGTCGTTTCCTTTTCCGACGAGCAGGCCGAGAAAAGCAGTGCTGATAGAACAGCAAAAGATAGGATGAGGTTTTTCATGTTGCAATTGTTTGCTGCAAAGATAGTGTTTATTTCAATCCTTCCGTCAGGAACTTCCGCAAATGGAGGTGGGTTTTGTCTCGGATTTTTCTTTTATGGAAGAAATTTTCCATAAAATCAGGAAATAATTCTTTTATAGAAGAATTTTTATTGAAAAAGTTGAAATTCTTCTTTTATGGAAGAAATTGTATTGATGGAAAGATTGGTTTTCTGAATTTGAAATGTAATTATCAGAAAAATACGCTATCTTTGCGCCAAATAAAGACCAAAGCATCGTTAGAGATAAAAATAGAGAATAAATAACATATTATAAACCAAAGCATTAGCTATTATTTCGCGTTTAGCCAAGAGCCTCGCAAACTATTTGGAAATAAACAATCAGAAATAATAACAGGTAGTCATCCGATTGGAAAACCTGACCAACGAATAAAGCAATGCTTGCATCGAATAGGTGTAAGCATCTTATTTGTTGGTAGAGGTTTCCATGCGAGGCCGCCTCTAAGCTAAACGCAATAAGTGTAAGTCTTGCACCTTATCTTATTGTGTTTGCGGAAAATAGAAGTGCTAAACTATTATCCGCATGGCCAATAAAAACCTGAATCAAGCAAAGAACGCAAAAAAGGATGAGTTTTATACCCAACTTGTTGATATTGAGAACGAGTTGAGGCATTATAAAGAGCATTTTAAGGGCAAGACGGTGCTTTGTAACTGCGACGATCCGCGTGTGAGCAACTTTTTCCATTATTTCAGCTACAATTTCGAGCAATTGGGTTTGAAGAAGCTAATTACCACTTGCTACAAGAACCAAAACCGCGACTTGTTCAGTCAAAACGATGCCGAACAAGCCATTTGGTTGGAGTATTTTGGTGACCGCAATGGCAACCGTGTGCCCGACCCCGAGGAAATCGGTATTCATTATTTCAAAGGTGATGGTGATTTCCGTTCTGCTGAGTGCATCGAGTTGCTCAAAGAAGCCGATATTGTGGTGACCAATCCCCCTTTCTCATTGTTTCGGGAGTATGTGGCGCAATTGATGAAGTATGATAAGAAGTTTGTTATCTTAGGAAGAATGAGTGCATTGCATTATTCAGAAATATTCCCTTTGATTCAAGATAACAGAATATGGTTGGGATACGGGTTTAACCTATCGATGATATATAAAACGCCATATTCTAATGATTTAGAGGCAAATAAAAAGTTTGTGCAATCTAAAGGCTATAATCCTGATGAAAACTATATTAAGGTTCCTGCTATTACTTGGTTTACCAATCTAGATCATCAAAAGCGTCATGAATCACTGATAATGTATAAACAGTACAACCCAGAAGAATACCCAAAATATGAGAACTATGATGCTATCAATGTTGATTCTGTAAGTGAAATACCTATGGATTACTTTGATGTGATGGGTGTGCCAGATTCTTTTCTTGGGCAATTAAACCCTGAGCAATTTGAGATAGTAGGATTAGGAAGCGGTGATTTAGCAAAACAGATTGGAATTAAGAAGAATTATAGAGGAAGAACAGATCTTGCTTTGTGCATTAATGGAGTGAATAGATGTCCCTATAGCCGTATCCTCATCCGTCGTAAACAAAAGCCAATAGACTACGCTTCGGTAGAACTGACGGTCTCGATGGCGGCAGAAAACTAAGTCCCGTAGGGACGCAGGACATTAAGCAGGTGGATTCATCCCCTGCGCATAAAACGACGATGAAGAAAGGACGCAGCCATAGATCCCAAGCCAACGCGCAAACCTGCGTGGGGATGACATGGCTGCTGCCTCCACCAAGTCCCATAGGGACGTAGGATATTAAGCAGGCGACGTAAGTCCTTGCGACAAACAAAGAGAAAATGAACATAGAACTACACAAAATCACCGTCCGCGAGCTGACCAAAGGCTACGTGGATAACAATGAAAACGGCGTGCGCGCCTATGGCGGCCGCCTCGACGTGCGCCCGCCCTACCAGCGCGAGTTCGTCTACAAAGAAAAACAGCGCGATGCCGTCATCGACACGCTCACCCAAGGCTTTCCGCTCAATGTGATGTATTGGGCCGTACGCGACGACGACACTTTCGAAATCATCGACGGGCAGCAGCGCACCATCAGCATCTGCCAATATGTCAATGGCGACTTCGCCTTCAACTTCCGCTATTTCCACAACCTCCAGCCCGATGAGCAAGAACAAATCCTCAACTATGAGTTGCAAATCTACATCTGTAGCGGCACCGACAGTGAGAAGCTGAAATGGTTCCGAACCATCAACATCGCGGGAGAGGCGCTCACCGAGCAGGAGCTGCGCAACGCGGTGTATGCAGGCAGTTGGGTGAGCGACGCCAAACGCTATTTCAGCAAGAACGGTGCACCTGCCGCAAAAATCGGTAGCGACTACCTCAACGGCTCCGCCATCCGTCAGGACTACCTCGAAACCGCCATCGACTGGATTTCGGACGGCAATATCGAGGTCTACATGTCGAACCACCAGCATGATGCCAGTGCCGCACCGCTGTGGCAGTTCTTCCAGTCGGTCATCACCTGGATTGAGACCTCGTTCCGCCCGACCAAGGAACGCAAGAAAATCATGAAAGGCGTGGAGTGGGGGATGCTCTACAAGCAATACAAAGACCAAGTGTTTGACTACAAAGCCATCGATGAAGAAGTAAAACGCCTTATCCTCGACGATGATGTAACTAAAAATTCAGGTATTTATCCCTATATTCTTACACGCAAGGAGAAATATCTGTCGATTCGAGCCTTCACCGATGCACAAAAATTGTCGGCATACGAAAGGCAGATGGGTTTTTGTGCCGACTGTAAGCAGCATTTCGAGCTCTCCCAAATGGAAGCCGACCACATCACACCGTGGCACCTCGGCGGCAAGACCATTGCGGAGAATTGTCAGATGCTCTGCAAGGAATGTAATAGACGGAAGAGTGGAAAATAAACTGCTAAAAGTTGGTTTACCACAAAAAATGGTGGTAAGCTTACCACCTTTTTTAGAAAATAATGCGCTAATCCCACGCGATTCAGCAAAAATGTGTATTTTTGTCGGCGAAATGGTGGTAATGTTACCACCAAATTTGGTGGTAAATGTAAATCTTTGTACTGATGGAAGCGAAAAAACTGCAAATTGCATTGGAGAAGTGGAATGCTATTCAACCCTTGTCGGAGAAAGATCGAGAAAGGTTGAGTCGAAAGTTTTCCGTTGATTTCAATTACAACAGCAACCATATGGAGGGCAATACTCTGACATACGGTCAAACCGAATTGCTTTTGCTGTTTGGGAAGGTCATCGGTGAGGCTGATTTTCGGGAATATGAGGAGATGAAAGCGAGCAATGTGGGATTGAAAATGATGACCGTCGAGGCAGTTGACCAGGACAAGCCACTCACTCAAAATTTTATTCGGACTCTGCATCGCACGTTGCTACGTGAGGATTACACCGTATATAGAACGCTTCCTGGAGGCGTGCAGACCAGTTATGTCATTCATGCGGGGCAGTACAAAACCCGTCCTAACAGTGTAATTACTCGCTATGGTGACCGTTTCGACTATGCTTCTCCTGAGGAGACACCCTCTTTGATGACTGACTTGGTTGATTGGTATAATCAAACGGAACAAAGCGGTACTTTGTCGCCTGCTGATTTGGCCATTTTATTTCACTATCGCTACATACGTATTCACCCGTTTGAGGATGGCAACGGACGCATAGCCCGACTTCTGATGAATTTCATCCTTTCAAGGCATGGTTATCCGATGATTGTGGTGCGAAGTCGGCAAAAGCAGCAATATCTTGAAGCCTTGCATCGCTCTGATTTGAAGGTGGGAAGTGAGCCAGCGGTTGGTGCCAAAGCCACTATTAAGCAAATCAAGCCTTTCCAAAAGCACATGACAGACCTCATGGCGCATGAGATAGAGATGGATACGCTTTTTGTGACGGAGAAATCGGAGGATTTGTGGTGGTATGACGGACAAAGAATCATGTTTCGCACGCCTACCTACGGAAAAATCCTAAACGAATTGCTTACCGATAGTCATCCTACATACGCATCTTTGCAGGAAGCGACTGGGGTCAACCGCTCGGCTCTTCAGAAAATGATTCAAACCATGATTGAAAAGGGGTATATCGAACGTGATGATGAGGGTGGCTGGCGCGTGTTCATCACCTCATCTATGTAAAATGTTGGCTAAATAGTGGTAATCTTACCACCTTTTAGCCAACATTTTGTTCGGAACGTCTCGCGTCCCTTGTCTGATAGTCCCGCGTCTATTATACCATAAACTCTTCCAAAGAAGAGAACAGGATTTCTTTCAATTCCTCTTTATGTTCGGGCGTGGTCTGCGTGAACAGGAAGCCCCAGATGCTCATGGCAGGGTTCATGATGTCGCGGGTCTCCAACACGCCGTGGAAGTGCCGCTTGATGCGCTCGAAGTCCAAGGCGCGGTTGGTGTCGTAAGGTTTGTCCAGGACAATGAAGCTGAACACATCGTTTTCGATGCCGTTCCACATGGTGGCATAGTCGGGGTGTGTGCCTTCGAAGTAGGCCTGCACGGGCAGTAGATGGCAGGTGTGACGCGTCAAGTCGTTGAGGCACATGCCAGCAAAACGCAGCGGGTTGACCTCAATCGGGATGGCGCGACCCGAGTGCTTGTCGACGCGGAACTCCACATGCATCGGGAAGTTCTTCAATCCAAGCACACCGTTCAAGTCGATGCAGAACTGGTTGAAAGCCGGATAGTTGGCTTCGAAGATTTGCTTACTCATGCAGTAGAGGCGGTCGCTGACATCGGTTTCGCTCTTGAAGATATGGTGGAAGATGTTGATGATGTTGGGCTTGCCCTCGGCATCATAATAGGCATCCACGGCATATTCCTCACCTTCGATGAACTGTTCCAACACGAACTTCTCGCTACGCACCACGGTCTCGGGGAACACGGCGCACTGCTTAGCGAAGTTTTGGTCGATGTCATCCAATGCGGCCTGCCATTCAGCTTTGTTGCGGACGATATACACGCCCACGCTGAGGAAGCCAACTGCGGGTTTCAGCACCAAAGGCAACGGCAACTCGTCAGGGTTGAGGCTGCGCAAGGCTTTCATCTCCACCTCTTTGTAATAGAAGTCGGGATAGATCTGCTGGCAGATGCGCCGGAAAGCGGCCTTATCTTTCAGGATCTTGACCTTCTTAACCAGTTCCGACTCGGGCATCTGGGCATAGAGCCACACTAAGGCGTTCTCCGAGACGGCATACAACTGGTGACTTTGTTCGTATTTCTCGACAAAAGCCTTGTCATCCAAAAGGTTAAGGTGATGGCCTTGCTGCTTCAGCACCTCGGCCATGTCGTTATGTAAAACGGGGATTTGTTTTTCCTCCAAATAGGCCACCAGCGGGGCGGATACGTATGGTTTTTCTAAAATGATCATTGTTTAATTATTATTGTGTGGTTTGTAGAGACGTAGCGCGCTACGTCTCTACCAGTTTATCTCAAAATATTCTGTGTTCTATCCGGTCCGTACGAAACGAATTTGATCGGCACGCCGACGTAATCCTCAATGAATTTGATGTAGTCTTCCAATTTCTGCGGAATCTTGCCTTCAATCTTCTGCTGCCAGCCCGGGATTTCGGTGTAAACGGGTTCCATGGTCTCGGTGCAGGCAGCGAAAGGCAGGTGCTTGGTCTCTTGTCCTTTGTAGCGATAGGCCGTAGCAACTTTTAGGGTGGCGAAGTCGTCCATCACGTCGCTCTTCATCATCATCAGGTCGGTGACACCGCTGAGCATGACGGCATACTTCAGTGCGGGCAGGTCGAGCCAGCCGCAACGACGCGGACGACCCGTGGTGGCACCAAACTCGTGTCCGTTTTGGCGGAGCATTTCGCCCGTCTCGTCAAACAACTCGGTGGGGAAGGGACCTGTACCTACGCGGGTGCAGTAGGCCTTGAAGATACCGTACACCTTGCCGACTCTGCTTGGAGCAACGCCCAAACCTGAGCAGACGCCGGCGGCGATGACATTCGAAGAAGTGACGAAAGGATAGCTGCCGAAGTCCACATCGAGCATGGAACCTTGAGCACCTTCGGCCAGCACTTTCTTGCCGTTGTCAAGGGCCTCGTTGATGAAGTATTCGCCGTCAACGAACTGGTATTGCTTCAGGTATTCGATGCCTTCGAACCACAGCTTTTCGTATTCAGCGAAATCTAGGCCGTCGAGTTGGAAGCCTTGCATCTCAAAGCCGAGGCCGGCGATTTGCTGCAGATGGGCTTTCTTTAGGCTTTCGTATTTCTCGCGGAAGTCGGCGGAATTGATGTCGCCGATGCGGAGTCCCCTACGAGCGGTCTTGTCGGTGTAGGTTGGGCCGATGCCTTTCAGCGTGGTGCCGACTTTCATCTTGCCTAATGCCTTCTCATTGGCGGCATCCATGGCGCGATGGGTGGGCAGGATGAGATGGGCGCGGTTGGCAATCATCAAAGTCTTGCGCAGGTCGAAACCGGCTTCACGCAAGCCTTCGATTTCACCTTTTAATATATGTGGCTCGATGATGACACCGTTGCCAATGAGGTTGATGCAGCCTGGTGTCAGCACACCCGAAGGGATGTTGTGTAACACAAACTTCCTGCCTTCAAATTCGATGGTATGCCCAGCATTGGGACCGCCTTGGAAGCGGCAGACAATGTCATAATTCGGGGTGAGGGCATCGACTACTTTGCCTTTGCCTTCGTCGCCCCATTGGAGGCCTAAGAGGATATCTAATTTGTTCATATTTTGAAATTCAAGATTTAAAATTCAAAAATTAAAAGATTCAAAAAATGGATTGCTTCGTTTCTCCAATGACGCAAAGCGTCTTCTAACTTTCAACTCTTAACTAACCACTGACTCTAAACTCTCAACTCTAAACTCTCAACTTTTCTTATGTCCGTAAAATATCAACGAATGATGCGTAATCTCAACACCCAACTGCTCCTCAATCGACCGTTGGATCTCAAGCAGTCGCGGGTCGCAAAACTCCATGACGGTCTCCGTCTCCAAGTCGATGAAATGGTCGTGTTGACGGAACTTGTAGGAGCGTTCGTACTGCGCACAGTTGTGCCCGAACTGGTGTTTGATGACCAGACCGCAGTCGAGCAGCAAGTCGATGGTATTATATAAGGTAGCCCGACTGACGCGGTACTTGTTGTCTTTCATTTGGTTGTACAGCGAGTCGATGTCGAAATGCCCATTGGTCGAGTAAATCTCCTTAAGGATGGCAAAACGCTCTGGAGTCTTGCGAAGCTTCCTCCGTTGCAGGTAATCGACAAATAACTTCTTGACAGCCAGGTAGGTGTTGTCGAATGAGTCTTTCATTTTTTTACGTCGTGATGAGGCGCAAAGGTAAGAATTATTTTCAGATTGATTCTAAATAGTTTGAATTATTTTGAAGGCATAGATTCCAAACCCACAGACCCAAGCGTGGAATGACATGCCTTCAAAAGTTAATTGTCCGACCTCTTATGTCATTCCATGCAGAGGATGTGCGATTGGAATCTATAAGAGGTCGAGCAACAGATGACCAATCTTTAATTACTTGCTGTTTTTCCTCACCACCTTTTGGATTTCCTTCAGTTGGTTCAGTTTGGCCATCAGGTCGTCAAGTTCCTTGGTGTTGTGAACATAGATGGAGATGGCGGCTTCCACCACATCTTGCTTGGCCTCCATGTGGAGCGAGTGCAGGTTGAGTTGCATCTCGTTGGAGAGCAGGTTGGTCATGCGGTTGAGCAGTCCCTTGGTGTCCAAAGCCGTGATTTTCAGCTCTGCGAGGAAGGCAATCTCACTCTTGGGTTGCCATTTGGCTTTCACGATGTTGTTGCCGAAGCGCGATGAGAGCTGGATGGCCTTGGGACAGTTGCTCCTGTGGATTTGCAGGGGCTCACCGGGGAAACTGAAGGCGATGACATCATCGCCGGGGATGGGATTGCAGCAGGTCGACACATTGAAGTCGAACTCGCCCGAAGTGGTGATGGACGGTGTTTCATCCTTTTCCTTGCTGTTGTTGCCCAAAAGTCCGAATGTGATGTAGCGCACAAAACTGCTGCTGCTTGACTGGGGCTTCAGCACGCTGCGAATAAGTCGCTCATCGATTTTTCCAGTGGCTACATTGTAATAAAAGTCGATGGTACTGGTAAGCTTTTCAGCCGCCATCACTTCGTTGCGGTTGACTTTTGAAGGCTCCATGTCGAGCTTGCGCATGATTTCCTCATATTTCTTCTCGCCCTCTTCGCGGAAGCCACGGCGGTATTCCTTGATGCCGCTCTTGAGGCGCGACTTGGCCGTGGCCGTGGCCAAAAACTCGAACCATTTCTCCTGCGGATGCTGCGATTCGGAGGTGATGATTTCCACTTGGTCGCCTTTGGTGAGCTTACGGTCGAGTTGGGCCAGCTGGTTGTTGACATTGGCCGCGATGCTGTGGTCGCCAATTTCGGAGTGGATGCTGTAGGCGAAGTCAAGCACGGTCGAGCCTTTGGGCAACGTGATCATTCTGCCTTGTGGGGTGAAAACATAGATTTCGTCGGAGAAGAGGTCGAGCTTGAAGTTGTCGACAAACTCGATGGCGTTGTCCGATTCGCCACTGATAAGGTCTTGGGCCTTTTTCAGCCATTCGTCGAAGCCGCTCTCAGTCGTATCGTTGTCGGTCTTGTATTTCCAATAGGCGGAGAAACCCTTCTCGGCAATTTCTTCCATGCGTTCGCTGCGGATTTGCACCTCGACCCAGTTGCCCGTTTGACCCATCACCACGGCGTGTAGCGATTCGTAACCGTTGGCTTTCGGGAAGGAGATCCAGTCCTTCAGTTTTTTGGTATAGGGGCGGTAGCAATTGGTCAGCACGGCATAGATTTTCCAGCATTCCATGCGCTCTTCTTCCCTCGGGCAGTCAGTGATGAGGCGCACGATGAAGGAACCATACAGGTCTTCGAAAGCCAACTCCTTGTCCATCATGCGTTTCCATACCGAGTTGACAGAGCGTTCCTTGATCTCGGCCCTTGCTTTGATGCCGTTTTTCTTCAATTCGGCCTCAATCGGGGCGATAAAGTTGCGCAACTCGCCCATGCTTTTGCTGCGCACATCATCCATGCGCTTGCGGATGTTGTAGTAGATGGTGGGGTTGGTATATTTCAGCGACAGGTCTTCCAACTCGATTTGGATGGCATGTAGGCCCAGACGGTAGGCGAGGGGAGCGTAGATATAGGTAGTCTCAGAGGCGATTTTCAGCTGCTTGTGCTTGGGCATCGAGTCCAAGGTGCGCATGTTGTGCAAACGGTCGCTGAGCTTGATGAGCACCACGCGGATGTCGTACGACAGCGAGGAGATGACCTTCTTGAAGTTCTCGGCTTGGGCGCTCTCGGCACCTTCCATGTTGGCGAACTTGGTGAGGCCGTCCACCACGCGCTCCACCTTTTCGCCGAACATCTCCTTGATGTCGTCGAGGGTATATTTCGTGTCTTCCACCACGTCGTGCAGCAGGGCACAAATGATAGAGGTGCGGCCTAATCCGATGTCGTGGGCGGCGATGGTGGCCACCTCGATGGGGTGATAGATATAGGGCTCGCCCGAGCGGCGGCGCTGGTCCTTATGCGCCTCACAGGCGAAATAGAACGCCTTGTCGACCATCTCCAGGTCGGCGGCTTCCTTGCGCGTCTGCCAAGCGTCGATGAGGCGCTGGTGTCGTCGCTCGATTTCTTCTTTTTCTTCTTTGGAATAAGTGTCGGGTAAAATGGGCATCATAGGCAATCGTCTTTTTCAAACCGCAAAATTAGGCATATTCCTTGTTTTTCGTTGCCGTTTGAGGGCGAATTTTTTATGGTTTGGGATGGATTTTTGGAAAATGTTTATATTTGCAGTCGGAAATATAACAAAGTTATGGGCCAGCTCGCATTTATTAAACTCTTCATGCTTGTGTCGATACCGACTGATATAAATGACAATCGTCGACATGTGCATGTGTTTTATAGGAATGGCCGTCAGCAGCACTCAGTGGCAAAGATTTGGATTGAGAAGAATGGTGAACGGTGTATTGAAATCGCTGAATCGAAGTTGTCACAAAAAGAGGACAAAATGTTAGTGGATGCAATTTCCAACAACTGGGAGTTTATTAACGAGCAGATTACCCGCTGCTTCAATGGAGAAAAGACAAGAGTAAGAAATATTGAATAAAATGTGTAAGATTAAGGAAACCAATATTGGAATTAAAAGCCTTGATTTCAGTGGACATCGAGGGAAGTTGTGCGCAGTGTTGACTGACGGACGGGTTATCATTGTGCCCATTGGCTTTTTCCCCGACATCAAAAAGTTGTCAGTAAAGGAGCGCGAGGATTGGATGATTCTTGATGACCAGTTCTTCACATTCCACAACCTGAGCCGTGTTTATGCTGTAACGGATTTAATGCGGCTATGAATCAGTTTGTTATAATGAGATAAATTAAAGTTGAACCAAAATAATCGAACAAAAGAAAAGAAGATAAACACAAAGACATAAAATAATCAGATAGCACTTGTTGCTGTCCTTGAACACCAAAGTTCCATTTAGACCCCGTTTTGGCGGGGCAACAACTCAAGGACAAGTTGCAAATGCCGTATTGGGTACGGCGTGGAATACTTGTTAGAGTTGTAGGGCGTGGAACCCCTGGTGTTCAAGCAAGGAATTGATTCCACGCTGTTTTTTTTATGCCTGAAATATCAAGGAAACTCAATTACATAAAAAAGAAAGGACTTAGCCTATGAAGAAGTTAATTCTCTTAGTTACGATGGTGATAGCCAGTGTTATCTCGGCTCACGCACAAACAGACACTGTAATGTATATTACAGAAATGGATGGAGAAGTACACAACATTTGTTTCAATCAACATGAACGTGCTATTATATTTGGACCAGATGGATGTGCTGAACCACATTGGTTAATTGATTATAACCAGCAGTTGATAGGTGATTCTATTATATTGGATGGGAACAATTCAGGTTCCTATTTAATAGATTGTGGTGGGTGGAACTGTGGACAGTATAGCTCAGTGATATACTTTAAACACCCTACCACACCTTGCGAAACCACTGACATCCTTTGGAAACATCAGGATGAAACTCTATCGATAGTACCAGTCGGAGCTGATTCCTTGGAGATGTACGACTTCCACTGGAACACTGGCGAGACCATACCGACTGTCGAAGTATCCGAACCAGGTATCTATACCTGCGGCATCTCAGACCAGTGTGCCACCGCCACGCGTACATTCATCGTCCGTGACAATGTAGAACTTTACCGCGCTACAGTGGATTTGGAGACCAAGTTGAACAAGGTCACATGGCAGACTACACCCGAGCAAGCTGAATACATCAGCGAGGTGAAGGTGGAACGCGATGGTATGGTCGTAGGCACAGCGCCATACGAGCAGGGCTATTTCTTGGACAACATCGGCAGCGAGAACGCCGCACGCAACTACCGCCTCACGGCCATCACAACCGATGGCACTGAATGCCCCATCCCAAGCTACCAGAAAGGCACCCTTCATGTGGACTACAGCCCCAACGCCAGCAATCCCAACAAGCTCAACATGGCTTGGACACCACCGTTCATTGAGGAAGGTGCCTCCATCTCGGTCAGCTATTTCCAAATCTGCAAATACGACCCTGCAACTAACGAAGTGACCGTCGTTGACCAGCTTGGGGCCAATAACACTATCGGTAGCTATGATGTGAACCTTTTTGACGGAGGCTATGCCGTTGTCGCCGCCATGTTCAACGAAGGCAAGGAATATGAGGAACTGGCCTTCTCCAACCTTACGGATTTTTTGGTGGGAATCGAGGAGAACGAAGGCCCTTCGACAGGCTCAGGGACCTTAACCGTTTATCCGAATCCCGCCAATGGCGTTTTGTATGTAGAGACGCGGCACGCCACGTCTCTACCAGTGGAAACCTACCGCATAATGAATCCCATCGGCCAAACCGTGATGGAAGGCCAAATCACGTCGGAAAAACAACAGATTGACGTGCGCAACTTGCCACAAGGTGTGTATTTCATCACCGTGGGTGGTGCCACAAGGAAATTCGTGGTGGAATGATATTGTTTTGTTTGTAGAGACGGTGTGCACACCGTCTCTACTGTAGGATTGTCACGCCGTGGTTTGTAGGGCTGTCACACCGTGGCAGCCGCAGCATTGTTTTTCGCTGCGGCTGCCGCAATGCGACAGCCCTACAAATTTCCATAAAAATGGGGAATGATTGTGTTTTTATATATCTTTGCCCCAAATTTATTACGATAAAACCATGGAAGGATACAAGAAATGCCCCTATTGCGGCGAGGAAATACCTGAGAGCGCTACGAAATGCATGTATTGCACGGCTTGGGTGAACGAGCCACAAGCTGCAACTCAACCTCAACCACGACCTGTACAACCTCAACCTCAGCCAATAAATGTTCAGCCCCAGCCCGTGAGACAGAAAAATGGACCTGGGAGCGCGGGTCTCGTATTGTCCATCCTCGGTTTGGCACTCTTTTGGATACCATTGGTGAATTTGGTTCTTTGGTTCCTTGGTTTGTTGTTCTCGTTTATTGGAGTCTTCAGGCGCCCCAAGGGTAAAGCCATCGCAGGATTAATCATTTCTGGGGTCTGTGCCGTGTTTCTCATCGGTATTGGAGCTTCGATTTTTGAGTTAGACCTCTTTGAGGATTTGTTTGATGATTTTGAGGATTTGTTCGATACGGTTGCTTTATAATTTGTTTTTTGCCTAAACCACCTGCGCTTTTCAATCGTTTTTCTGAGGCTGCAAACGAAATTTTTTCTAATTTTGCACTCAATTATTCAAGAAAGCAGCCAACCATGCCAATTTCTTTGTTAGACAGCGTAAAATCCATTGAAAGGCAATACTTTACAGGTGAGGAACCCGTTTTGGTCATGTGCTCCGACAAAAACGCTTATATCTGTAAGTATATGCGTTCGCCTTTTGCTGCGTACAAATTGGTTTGTGAACTGATTGGCGCACAAATGGCCATGGCATGGCGACTTAATACGCCAGAAATTGCTTTTGTGAGAATTAGACCTTCCCATTGGTCAAAAGGAAGCAATACCGCTTTGTCGATCGGGAGCAAAAAAATGGACGGTGTTGTCGACGTTACGCCATCAACTAACAGAGAAGTGAAATCGTCGACAAAGATATTGATGCAACTCTTGAAAATCGCATTGTTCGACTTTTGGATGGCCAACGAAGACCGAAACGCCAACAATGCGAATTTGCTATACGATGTGGAACGGGAGGACTTGGTTTCAATTGACTATGGGTGCATTTTCAACACCGCCACTTTTGAGTTTCCATTGTCTCAATTGACTTCAACGGATACCATTCTTTATTCCGACATGTTTCAACACTTGACCCAAGAGAGGTCAACTTCTTCACTTGAAGCAATGGTAAAGCCTTTGAAGTCATACTACTTGGTTTGTGTCAGCCATAGCCGACAGTTGTCCATGCAGATTGTCGATACCGTTCCTAAAGAGTGGAATGTACCTGCTGATATTGTAAAGAATAAGGTAAACCAACTTTTTGAGCCAGAATGGGTTGAAGGCGTTTGGAATAACTTCACTGAATGTTTGAAAGAAAATATTGGAAAATGAATAGTTTAAGATACAGCATTATTTACGCAGTGATTCGTCCGGAAATCTCGGAGCAGCTGAGTGTCGGGCTTATCATAGTTGACAATCAAGGTATTGAAGTGCGTTATTCGCAGAAAAAATTGAGCCTTTTGCAGGGCGTTTTTTCTGAGAAGGAATCAAAGTTCATTTCAAGGGTGATCAATTCATTGCAAAGAAACAAAAGTTTGAATTCAGTGGACGCTGTTAATTATTTGACGCGATACTCCAACAATTTGATAACGGTTTCGCCTTTGCAAACCATCGAAATTGAAGCATCCGAGCAAAGTAAGAACTGGTTGTTCCGCAATTATGTTTATGATAGTACACAAAAAGTTGGCAAACGAGCGTAACTAGAGGTAAAATGAAAAACATCCGAAATTTTTGCATCATAGCCCATATCGACCACGGCAAATCGACCTTGGCCGATAGGCTTTTGGAACTGACCCATACGCTCAACGACAAAGAACTTGTCGACCAGGTGCTCGACGACATGGACCTTGAGCGCGAGCGCGGCATCACCATCAAGAGCCACGCCATCCAGATGAAATACAACTACAAGGGCGAGGAATATACCCTCAACCTTATCGATACTCCTGGCCACGTCGACTTCTCCTACGAAGTGTCGCGCAGCATCGCGGCCTGCGAAGGTGCTTTGCTAGTGGTGGATGCTACACAAGGTATTCAGGCCCAGACCATTGCTAACCTCTATTCCGCCCTTGAGCATGACCTCGAAATCATCCCCGTGATGAACAAAATCGACATGGACAGCGCCATGGTCGACATCGTGGAGGACCAGATGGTTGACCTCTTGGGATGCGACCCGAGCGAAATCCTGAAGGTCAGCGCCCGTACGGGTGAAGGTGTACCCGCCGTGCTTGATGCCATCGTGGAGCGCATTCCCTGCCCGAAAGGTGACCCTGAAGCACCGCTTCAGGCCCTCATCTTCGACTCGGTGTTTAACTCGTTCCGCGGCATCATCGCCTATTTTCGCATCATGAATGGCACCATGCATACCAACGACTTGGTGAAGTTCTTCGCCACGGGTAAGGAATACAACGCTGATGAAATCGGTGTGCTGCAACTGAAACAGGTGCCTAAGAAAGAGCTTTCCGCAGGCGATGTGGGTTACATCATCTCGGGCATCAAGACCTCGAAGGAGGTCAAGGTGGGCGACACCATCACACATGTCGAAAGGCCTTGTGCTGAGCCGGTGGCGGGCTTCGAAAATGTGAAACCCATGCTGTTCGCGGGTATCTATCCTGTGGATGCGGATGACTACGAGGAGTTGCGAGCTTCGTTGGAGAAACTGCAGCTCAACGATGCTTCCCTCGTTTGGGAGCCCGAGTCGTCGGCAGCCTTGGGTTTCGGCTTCCGTTGTGGCTTCCTTGGCTTGCTTCACATGGAGATTGTGCAGGAGCGCCTTGACCGCGAGTTCGACATGGATGTCATTACCACGGTGCCCAACGTCTCGTTCAAGTGCTTCAAGACTGACGGAGAGATGATCGAGGTGCATAACCCCAGCGGATTGCCCGAGGTGACGAAGATTGACCACATCGAGGAACCATATATCCTCGCGCA
This sequence comes from uncultured Bacteroidia bacterium, assembly GCA_902801625.1. GTDB lineage: Bacteria > Bacteroidota > Bacteroidia > Bacteroidales > F082 > Limimorpha. The sequence continues at coordinate 47,279 of CADCJI010000012.1, forward strand.
AATCATTTCGAAGAACGACTTTACTGGCCCCATCATGACGCTCTGCATCGACCGTCGTGGCGTGCTGAAGAACCAGGTCTACCTCTCCACCGACCGTGTGGAGCTGACCTTCCAGATGCCGTTGAGCGAAATCGTCTTCGACTTCTACGACAAGCTGAAATCCATCTCGAAGGGCTATGCCTCCTTCGACTACCATATTGCCGGCTATCAAGATGCTGACTTGGTGAAGCTCGACATCATGCTCAACGGCGAGTCCGTCGACGCTTTGTCCACCTTGATCCACCGCGGCCATGCCTACGACTTCGGTCGCCGCATGTGCGAGAAATTGAAGGAATTGATACCAAGACACCAGTTCGATATCGCCATCCAGGCCGCCATCGGCGCTAAGATTATCGCCCGCGAGACGGTGCGCCAGGTGCGCAAGGACGTGACGGCGAAGTGCTATGGCGGCGACGTCTCCCGTAAGCGCAAGCTACTGGAGAAACAAAAGGCTGGTAAGAAACGCATGCGCCAAATCGGCAATGTCGAGGTGCCGCAGTCGGCGTTCCTTGCTGTCCTGAAACTGGATTAATTGTCAACGGAACAAATATGATGGAATTGCTTCGCAAGAAATACGCAGTATTCAACGTAGTTAAATTGGTCAAAAATCAAATTGAAAATCAATCAAAAATCGAATGAAAACGAAAAGAGGAAATAATATGATTTTGAAAGATTTTGAAAGTCAGATTTTTTGGATGATTTCTACACGAAGTGTATCCCACAAAACAAGGATAACTGAATGACTGACCTTCAATACCAAATCGCCCTAACACTCTTGCCTGGTATCGGTGATATCAGCGGGAAGAAATTCGTGCAGTATTGCGGTAGTGCCGAGGCCATTTTCAAGGAGACGCGCAAGTCGCTGGAGAAGATTACGGGAATGCGCGAGGCCTCCATCGATGCCATTTGTAAGCCTAAGGAATACCTGAAGAGGGCAGAGGAGGAGATTGAGTTCATAGAGAAAAACGGAATTCAACCTTTGTTTTTCCTTGATTCCGACTATCCACGCCGCTTGTTGCAATGCGATGACGGACCGATGATGCTGTATTACAAAGGCAAGGCCAACCTCAACGCCAACCGTGTGGTGGCCATTGTCGGCACCCGCAACATTACCGAATACGGTAAGGAAAACTGCCTCCAATTGGTCGAGGATTTGAAGGATGACAATGTGTTGATTGTGAGTGGTTTGGCATACGGTGTCGACACCTGTGCCCACAAAGCTTCCGTGAAGCAAGGCATCCCGACCGTAGGCGTGATGGGCAGTGGAATGCAACAAATCTATCCCGCGCCTAACAAAAAGTTGGCTGCTGACATGGTGGAGCAAGGCGGCGGCATCCTGACGGAGTGCATGAGTGGCACCTTGCCCGACCGAGAGAACTTCCCGCGTCGCAACCGCATCATCGCGGGCATGGCCGACGCCGTGGTGGTCATCGAGTCTGCGATGAAAGGCGGCTCGCTGATTACGGCTGATTTGGCTAACTCCTACAGCCGCGATGTGTTCGCTTATCCTGGCCGTGTGTTGGACATCTACAGCCAAGGTTGCAACTACCTGATCCGCACCAATCGCGCCCACCTCATGGAGAGCGTGCTTAACTTGCGATATATCATGCGCTGGGACTCAGAGTCGAAGAGCGAGAAACAGACGGCCTTGTTCCGCGAGTTCACCGCCGAGGAAAAGCTGGTCATGGACTGCTTTGGCGCGAATGCCATGGTCAGTCTCGATGACATCATCGTGAAGACCGAGCTACCGACCACGAAAATCGCAGCCATTCTGTTGACCTTGGAATTCGACGGCGTGCTGATGGCCATGCCAGGTAAAAGATACCAGAAATGTTAGGCAAGGTTATCAAATCGACGGGTAGTTGGTATATCGTCCTTGATGAGACGGGGCGACAGTGGGAGTGTCGACTGCGCGGCAAGATTCGTTTGGACGGCATACGCTCCACCAACCCTGTGGCCGTCGGCGACAATGTGCAGTTTGAGCAGGAACCGGGTAAAGAGACTGGCGTTATCAAGATAATTGAGCCGCGCGACAATGTGATTGTCCGCCAATCGGTCAATTTGAGCAAGGCCTCGCACATCATCGCCGCCAATGTCGACTTGGCCATTGTGGTGGCGACCATCGCCCAACCACGTACCTCCACGGGTTTTATCGACCGTTTTCTGGTCACTGCCGAAGCCTATCATATCCCAGCTGCGCTGATTTTCAACAAGTGCGACCTTTACACTGATGAGCAGATAGGGGAGATGTGCGTGTTGATGGAATACTACCAGAGCCTTGGTTACACCTCTTTCGGCGTTTCGGCCAAGACAGGCTTCCAAATCGACCAATTGAAAGACTTGATGCAAGATAAGATTTGCCTCTTTTCGGGTCATTCCGGAGTTGGCAAGTCGGCTCTAGTAAAAGCCCTCGATCCCTCTTTGGATGTCCGCATCGGAGCCATTTCCGACTACCACGAAAAAGGTAAGCATACAACCACTTTTGCCGAGATGCACCATCTTGGTTTCGGTGCTTGGATTGTGGATACGCCTGGCATCAAGGAGTTTGTGCTTTACGACCTTGAGAAAGAGACTTTGGCACAGCGTTTCCCCGAGATGCGTAATCTGATGAGCGAGTGCCGTTTCGCCAACTGTACTCATACCCATGAACCAGGCTGTGCAGTGAAAGCAGCTGTTGAAAACGGAGATATCGCTGACTGGCGTTATGTGAATTACATCCGCATGATGACCGACGAAAGCCATGATTCAGTAAAAGAAGAAGGAATATGAAAACCATCGCCCTATTTGGAAAGACCCTTGCCCCCGAAAACGGGGAATATATGAAGCAACTATTCAAGGAACTGGCTGGTAATCAAGCTGAAATCGTTGTGTACCAGCCTTTTGCTGACATTGTAGCCACCTATGTCCCCGAAGGAGTGCAATATAGTGTTTTCCACTCACATGAAGACCTGAATGCCGACCTGCTGTTTTCCATCGGTGGCGACGGTACCATACTTGACACGGTGCCCTTTGTCCTAGACTCGGGCATTCCCGTATTGGGCATTAATTTGGGACGCTTGGGTTTCCTTTCCAGTATCTCAAAGAATGAGATTGTTAATGCGGTCAACAGCGTGCTCACTGGCGATTACACCGTGGAGCAGCGCACGCTTTTGGAATTGGTCTCCCCCGAGAAGGTTTTCGACAATGTGAAATATGCCCTTAACGAGTTGAATGTCATTCGTAATCCTGAACATAGCCTATTGGCTATCAAGGTGTTTGTTGACAATGTCTACCTTAATACCTATTGGGGCGACGGCATCCTTTTGGCTACCCCGACGGGTTCCACGGCGTATTCGCTGAGTGCAGGCGGCCCCATCATCGCGCCAAATGCAAAAAACTTTGTCATCACGCCTATCGCCACGCATAACTTGACGGTGCGTCCTGTGGTCATCCCCGACGGCAGCACTATCCGCATCCAAGTGGAGGGAAGAGAGAAGAAATTTGTCTTCAGCATGGATTCAAGGAGCTGTACCTTAGATACTTCCGTTCAACTGGAGGTGCGCAAGGCAGGCTTCTGTCTCAATCTGGTCAGGATGCGTGGCGAGGACTTTTTCGGCACCATTCGCAACAAATTGATGTGGGGCAAAGACAATAGAAATTGATTTCTGTCGTTTTCATTGGAAAAATTCATACCTTTGCACGATAGAATTATGTGGAGAAAAATTCGTTTATTACTGATAATCAGCTGTTTGATTGCTGCTGTTAATGCTAATGCCCAATTTGACGACCCCAAGACGATTGAGGTGGGGCCACATGTGGGCGTGAGTTATTACATGGGCGACCTTAATCCGACTTTGCCTTTTGCCATGGCCGACCTGCAATATGGTGGCCTCGTTCGCTTCAATTACAATAACCGTTGGACGTTCCGCGCCGACTATGCATACGCTACGGTGAAGGCAGATGACAAAGTCATCAAATGGCGTCCTGAGCGCGAGCTGAACTTTCTGAGTAAGATACACGACCTCAGTTTTGTGGCGGAGTTTAACTTCTGGGAGTATTATACCGGCAATCCGAAAAAGAATGTCTCGCCTTATATCTTTGGTGGCATTTCGGTGTTTTATTACACAGCCTATGCTAATGTTAGTGGTACATTGGTTGACTTGAGTGACTATAAGACAGAGTCGTTACCTACTGATCCCAAGTGGTATGACCAGGCTTTTGGTAAAACTAGTCCCATCGGCATATCCATTCCTTTTGGTATGGGTGTGAAGTTCGCTCTTTCCCGCCACATGGCTGGCACGGTGGAGTGGCGCATGCAGAAGACTTTCACCGACTATCTTGATGATGTGGGCACGGTGTATCCTGCCGACGACCAACATGCCACTGTTATTGTAGACAACATGTATTATGACCTGACTGACCCTACGGCGACGCCTTCGGGAATACCGGTGAATGCCAGCGGACATCCTACATCTAATCCTGACGGAATCTACACAAAAGACCAACAACGCGGCAATTCCGCCTTCAACGACTGGTTCGGCATGGCGCGTGTGTCGCTGACTTGGAAATTCAATCTGCCCGACGGAAGGGGCTGTAACTTAAGCAAATTCTAACTATGGAACTGAAAGACCAACTGATGCAACAAATAGACCGCGAACGCTTGCCACAGCATGTCGCGATTATCATGGACGGTAACGGGCGTTGGGCCAAGGAGAGAGGGAAAGCCCGCCTCTTTGGACACCAAAGTGCCATACAGTCGGTGCGCGAGGTGTCGGAGGGCTGCGCAGAGCTGGGCGTGGGATTTCTGACCTTATATGCGTTCTCCACAGAGAATTGGAATCGTCCTTTGGCTGAAGTTAGCGGACTGATGTCGTTGTTGGCGACGACCATCACGAAGGAGGTCATCACGATGAACAAGAACAGCATCAAGTTGAACGCCATCGGTGACCTGAAGAGCTTGCCCAAAGCCAATTACGACCAGCTGATGCAAGCCATCGAAGACACAAGTCACAACACGCGCATGGTGCTGACTTTGGCCTTGAGCTATTCAGGCCGTTGGGACTTGAAGCAAGCCACGCAGCGCATGGCGCAAGATGTGGCTGCAGGTAAACTGGCACCGAATGCTATCGACGATGCGACGATTTCGTCTTACCTTTCCACTTATAATATGCCCGACCCCGAACTGCTCATTCGTACCAGTGGCGAGGAACGCATCAGCAACTTCCTGCTGTGGCAGTTGGCTTATTCTGAACTGTATTTCACCCCAAAATATTGGCCTGACTTCCGTAAGGCCGACCTCTACGAAGCGATTTTGAACTATCAACACCGTGAACGCCGTTTTGGAAAGACCAGCGAGCAAGTAACGAAATAATGATTGAAAGAAGAATTATGCGATTGAGATATTTACCTATAATGCTGTCTCTTGTGGCTCTCTTGGGCTTCGGGAGCAGCGTTTCTGCCCAAATCCAAATCGGCGACGACCTTTCGGAAATCGACTATGCCCGTCCGCAGAAGTACGAGATTGGCGGTGTGGTCGTCGAGGGTGCCAAATATGTCGACGGCTCCATGCTGAGCATGATTGCCAATCTGAGGGTGGGAGAGACCATTTCCATCCCTGGCGATGAGATTTCGAATGGCATCCGTAAGATTTGGGAACAAGGCCTGTTTGAGGATGTGGCCATCAACGCTACCGACTTTGTGGGCAACAAGGTCTTCCTGCAAATCGTCATCAAGGAGAAACCGCGTGTTTCGAGATTTTCTTTCAACGGCATCAAGAAGAGTGAGGCCGATGACATCCGCGAAAAGATCAATTTGTCGCGCGGTGATATCGCTACTGAGCATTTGATAACCAAGACTACCCGCATCATCGAGGATTTCTTTTATGACAAGGGCTATCTCAATGTGGACATCGACATCGAACAAAAGCCCGACACTATTCGTGAAAACTATGTTGACATGGTAATCAATGTCAACAAGGGTGAAAAGGTCAAAATCGGTAAAATCAATGTGATTGGCAATGAGAACCTTTCAGAAGGTCAGATTCTTTCGGCTATGAAAGAGACCAAGCAGCGTGGCCATTTCGACCCGTTGAATCCACTTGGTCCGACCATTGTGAATGCCATAGCAGATGTGGTGACGCTGCATCCCTTGAGAGCCATCAATGGCATAGAGGAATATTTCTATGATAACTACCGCCCGCGCATCTTCAAGGCCTCGAAGTACATGGAGAAGAACTACGAGGATGACAAGAAGCTCATTATCGACAAATACAACGCCAAGGGCTATCGCGATGCGCGTATCGTCCGTGACTCAGTGTATCGTATAGATGATAGGAACTTGGGCATCGACCTTGTCATTGACGAAGGCAACAAGTACCACTACCGCAACATCACTTGGACGGGTAATACGAAATACACCGCCGAAACCCTCAATTCCATTTTGGGCATAAAGAAGGGCGATGTATATAATAAGGAGTTGCTCGACAAGAACCTGAACTATAGTGAGACCAATCTCGACATCAGCTCGCTGTATATGGACGACGGCTACCTCTTCTTCCGCGTCGATCCTGTGGAAGTAGCCGTTGAAAACGACTCAATCGACATGGAAATACGTCTTACTGAGGGCAAGCAGGCTCGTATTAGCAACATTTCTTTGGTGGGTAACTCGAAGACATACGACCATGTAGTGCTGCGTGAACTTTATACCCGTCCGGGACAGCTCTTCAGCCGTAGCGATGTGGTGCGCTCTGTGCGTGAATTAGCCACCCTGGGCTTCTTCAACCAAGAGTCAATCAATCCTGATGTGCAGCCCAATCCTGCCGACAATACTGTTGACATCAAATATTCCGTGGAAGAGGCCGCTTCTGACCAAATCCGTTTTTCGGCTGGTTTTGCCGCAGGTTATCTGATGTTGGAGGCAGGCTTGCAGTTCTCCAACTTCTCGATGCGCAACATCTTCAACAAGAAGGCCTGGCGGCCTTTGCCGATGGGCGATGGACAGAAACTCGCTTTGAGCGTGAGCACCTTGGGCAGCCGTTACATCACTTATAACATTTCGTTTACCGAGCCTTGGCTGGGTGGCCGCAAGCCAAACTCTCTGACTGCTTCGTTCTACCAAGCATTCTATGCTAACAACTATGAGAAGACAGATAATAGATATGGTTGGTTCAACATGACAGGCGGTACCATCGGTTTGGGTCGACGCTTGACCTGGCCTGATGACTACTTCTCTTTGTATCAAGGACTCAACTTTAAACGATACAAGTTGAACAACTATTCAAATTCATTCCTTTCCGTGGGTGATGGCAATGGTAAGTTCAACCTTATTAGTTACAGTTTTGTACTGTCGCGCAACTCGGTGAGCCAACCCTTGTATCCGCGAAACGGTTCCGAGTTCCAACTTGGAGTTGAAATCACGCCGCCATATTCATTGCTTGCAAATAAGGACTATTCTAGTCTTTCTGAGAACGAGAAGTACAAGTGGATAGAGATGCACCGCTGGACCTTCAAGGCGGCTTGGTACACCGAACTATACGAAAAACTCGTGATGATGACCCGCGTGCGCTTTGGCTATCTGGGTCACTACAACAGCCAAATTGGTCCCACGCCTTTCCACCGTTTCTTCATGGGTGGCGACGGCTTAGCTAACTATTCGTTCGACAGTCGCGAGCTCGTAGGTATGCGTGGCTATGCCAACAACTCGCTCACGCCTGGTTTTTACAGCAATTCCGGTTCGGGAGGAAATGGCGGCAACCTTATGACAAAGTATACCTTGGAGTTGCGTTACCCGCTCTCATTGAACCCACAGGCCACTATCTATGCCTTGACCTTCTTGGAAGCAGGTAACTGCTGGCTCGGTTTCAATAACTTCAACCCGTTTGATGTGAAGCGTTCGGCTGGTGTCGGCGTGCGCATCTACCTGCCTATGTTCGGCTTGCTCGGCCTCGACTGGGGTTATGGCTTCGACGATGTTTATGGCACCGCAGGCAACAACCACAGCCAGTTCCACTTCTCCATCGGCGGCTCCATTGACTAAAGCAAAGGTCCCTGAGCCCGTCGAAGGGCCGACTTGAGAATAGACAATCTGTTTTTGGAACGATTATTGATAAACCCAACAGAAAAACAATTAGAAACTCAATAAGAAAATGAAAGCATTTAAAACCTTGATCTTGACCGCTGCCTTGGTTTGTGGCGGCATTATGACTGCCAACGCGCAGCTTGGCGGTGGACAGAAAATCGTCTATGTCGATTCGGAATACATCATGGAAAACATTCCCGAATACGGTGACGCACAGGAAGAACTGAATGCCATGTCGGATAAGTGGCAGAAAGAAGTGAAAGCCATTTACGATAAGGTGTCGGAAATGTACAGCAAGTACCAAACCGAGATGCTTCTTCTTTCGGAAGACCAAAAACGCGCCCGCGAGCAGGCCATCGTCGACAAGGAACAAGAAGCCAAGAACCTGCAGATGCAGTATTTCGGCTCAGAAGGCCAGCTCTATCAAAAGCGTGCTGAACTCATCCAGCCCATCCAAGAGAAGGTCTATACGGCCATGAAGGAATTGGCCCAAACCAAGGGCTATGCCTTCATCCTTGACTTGGCTTCGGGTACCTCGGTGCTGTATGCTAGCGACAAGAACGATGTCAGCGATGATGTGCTCGACCAACTTGGCAATGTGATGCAGACCGTGCGTCGCGAGAACCGCCGCAAGACTACTGCAACCGTTGGTACTACTGGATCTAAGGGCGCCAGCGCAGGTAGTAAAGGCACGAGTACGGGAGCCAAGAGCCTTAACACTGGTTCGAAAGGCGAATCGAAAACCAAGGCTGGTGGCGGAGGTGAGTCCAAAATGGAGAAAAAGAAGAATTAACTGAATAATCGCCAAAGAACACAGATTTTTTGTATCTTTGCGGCTCGTTAGACCAACTAATAATCGGATAAATCATTAAAAGTCAATAAAATGAAAAGAGTATTCAAAGTTTTGTTTTTGGGTGTGGCGCTCTTTATGTTGAGTGGCGTGGCAAATGCCCAAGTGAAGATTGCACATGTCAATACGGCAGAAATTCTCGATGCCATGCCTGATAAGGCCAAGGCTGAGAAAAACCTGGAGAAGTACTATGACGAATTGCAGAACCAACTGCAGGCTATGGCAAAGGAATACCAGACCAAGATGCAGGATTACGAAGCCAACCAGGCTACCATGTCGAATCTGGTGAAACAGTCGAAGGAGAAGGAAATCGTTGACCTTCAAACCCGCATTCAGCAGTTCCAAGTCAATGCTGAGGGCGAATTCGAAGCCAAGCGTGCCGAGTTGCTGAAGCCCATGCTCGACAAGATCCAAAATGCCATCAACACGGTGGGTAAGGAAAAGGGTTATACCTACATCCTCGACCTGGCCACGGGTGCTGCCGTCTATGTGGGAGACAATGCCGTTGACTGCACCAAGGATGTGAAAGCCAAATTGGGCATCACCAAATAAGGATTGTTGAAATCCGAATCAACAAAACAGCCGACTCAATTGAGCCGGCTGTTTTGTTGTTATTTGATGCTCTCTCGCTTGACTTTGGCGAACCGTAGTAACTTGAGGATGCCCAAGGGTTTGTGGTCATCTTTCTTGGCGAGGTTGAGATAAAGGCCGAATTTTTTCGCAATCGGGATTTTGAAGGTCTCGACAAACTCGATGAGGGTGCCGTCGGGGTCTTCCACATAGGTGAAGTGTCCGTTGGCGTCGCCCATGTCGAAGTCTACGCCGCTGTCGCAAACAAAGGGATGACCCATAAGCTCGGCTTCGTCTTGCACGGCGTTCATGTTGCGCACGTCAAAGCAGAGGTGGATGAAGCCGGGGTCGCCCCAATAACGGCCTTCGTAAAGTTTCTTGCCTGAAGTTTCAACGCTTTGAATCAATTCAAGATGCGATGTGCCCATGATACGGCATAAAGGCCCTTCGATGGGCTTGGAGCGCTCGAGGATGACACGGCGTAGCGTGCCTTCACCTCCAGGGAGGCATTTTAGGTCCTCGAACACGTCCGTTTGGTCAAAGACTACTTTGTCGTATTCCAGCAACTGTGTATAAAAGGGGAGGGAACGCTCGATGTCGCTGACGCCAATGATGGCACCGTTGGCACCGCCCGTGGTCTTCTTCTCATCGATGAAGACGTAGTCATCTTGCTCCAGTTGGAAGAGGTTGCCGTAAGGGTCTTTCATGAAGAATTCCTTTTGGCCCGTGGGAGAGGTCAGAATCTCGCTGATGACATCGAGGCCTTTATTAATAAAGGTGTTGTAGGCCGTTTCGATGTCGGGGGTCTTCACCTTGGCGATGAGGATGCCTAAGTCACCGAGTTTGACGGGCTCTTTCAGATAGTTGAGCTCACGTCCCTTAGGCTGCCAGATTTCGAAGCCGCCGCCGCCTCGAATGTTGACGGCGATGCCCGAGCGACGGGGCTGGGGCTTGCCGCCTGTGTAGGAAAGCATGCGCTCTGCCACGCCTTCATCATCGACAATCTTGATCTCGAAACCGAAGTTGTCGTAATACCATTTCCAGGCCTCCACGAAGTCGTTGACTCCGATGCCTACTTGTTGTATGCCGCAGATTACTTTTTCTTTCATGGTGGTATTTTATTATTTTGCTATTGGCTGCTGGCTTCTGGCCGTTGGCAGCTTCAATCAAGGTTTGAAGTCTATTCCTTTTGGGGTGCTGCCAGAGGCCAAAAGCCAGTGGCTAGAAGCCTTATGTTGCCGATATTTTTCTCGATAGTTTATAATACAAAGGTAAGCAATATTTATGGATATGTGCCATCAGCAGCTCGGTACGCCCGATGAGCTTGCGGTGCTTCTGTCGTTTGATGGCGCGCACGGCGATAGCGCCGCATTTCTCTACACTGAGGCCGTTGGCTTGTCCGGCGTCCATTTTGGCGTGGGCGGTGCCGTCGCCGTGAAGGGCGCTTTTGCTAATTTGCGTGTTGATGCGCCCGGGGATAAGGAAGGTGACTCCGATGTTGTCGTATTCCAGCTCCAGTGACTCGTAGAAGCCGAACAAGGCATGCTTGGCGGCGCAATAGGCCGAGCGTAGCGGGAAGCCGAACAAGCCCGATAGGGAAGTGGTCACGCTGAACTGCACATGCTCCTTGGCGAGAATCATCTCCTTGAACTTTTTCACCAGGTAGACGCCGCTGAGGAAGTCGATTTTTAGGATCTTTTCATCAACGCTAATGTCGGTGTCTAAGGCCTTCTCGCGTTGCGAGATGCCTGCGTTGAGCACGAAGAGGTCGATGCTCAGACCCTTTTCGATCACATAATCATAGAGACGGTCGATGGAACTGTAGTCATCGAGTTGGGTCTCGGTGGCATAGGCTTTCACACCGTATTGCTCGCACATCTCCTTGGTCTTGTTGAGGTCATCGATACCCAAGCCAGTCAGCACGAGGTGACAGCCTTCCTGCGCGAGATGCAGCGCGATGCTTTGCCCGATGCCTGTGCCACCTCCGGTGATGAGGGCGGTTTTGTTTTTGAGTTGTAACATAACAATAATGCTCTTCAGTTTCCCTTCGGGAATGGAGTCTGTTGTTGTTTTCCTGCGGCGGCCTGTGGCGTTTTCGATTAGGCAGCTGACTCTAGCCGCCGCTTGTTAAATATTGCCCCCTTTCCATTCCCGAAGGGAATCTCCTTTTCTGCGCTGCAAAGATAAAAATAAATCCTTCATGTTGGGATAATCAATATATTTACTAATTTTGTGGCTCGTTGTGTGAGACGCAAACATTGCGTCTCTACAACAATCAACAATTAAACAATCAACAATTAAACAATCAACAATTAAACATATCTCAATGGACATTTTCGAAAGAATATCAAAGGATTCCGGTGGCCCGATTGGGCAATACCGCGAACGCGCTGACGGTTATTTCGCATTCCCGCGTCTGGAAGGCGAACTTGGACCTCGCATGACCTTCAACGGCAGGGAGGTGCTCTGCTGGAGTTTGAACAACTATTTGGGTCTGGCTAACCACCCTGAAATTCGTCGCGTGGATGCCGAAGCCGCCGCCAAATACGGCCTCGCCGCTCCCATGGGCGCCCGTATGATGACGGGTCACACCCGTATGCACGAGCATTTCGAACATGAGTTGGCCGACTTCGAGAAGAAAGAAGCCGCCTATCTGTTCAACTTCGGTTACCAAGGCATTGTGTCGACCATCGATACCTTGACCAGCCCCCATGATGTCATTGTCTATGACAACGAAGCTCATGCCTGCCTCTTGGATGGCATCCGTCTGCATATTGGCAACAAGTACAAGTACCGCCACAACAATATGGAAGACTTGGAGAAGAAGCTGAAGGTCGCCACTGAGGTGGTGGCCAAGACGGGTGGCGGCATCCTTGTCATTACCGAAGGCGTGTACGGCATGACGGGCGCTTTGGGCGATCTCGCCGGCATCGTGGCCCTGAAGAAGAAATACAGTTTCCGCATTCTCATTGATGACGCCCACGGTTTCGGCGTGATGGGCCCAACAGGTCGCGGTACGTCAGAACACTTCAATGTGATGGATGACATCGACATTTACATTGGTGCCTATGCCAAAGCTATGGCCATCATCGGTGGCTTTGTGGCTGGACCGAAGTATGTCATTGAATATCTGCGCTATAACATGCGTTCGCAGATGTATGCCAAGAGTCTGCCGTTAGCCATCGTTGAAGGCTGTGAGAAACGTCTGGAAATCATTCGCAGCGCTGAGGGTGATGCCTTGCGTGCCCAGCTGTGGAAGGTGACCCGCGCCTTGCAGAAGGGCTTCCGTGACCTAGGCTTCGACATCGGTCCCGCCGAGGCTTGCGTGACGCCGGTGCATGTGCTGGGCGACGTGGTGCAGGCCACCAACATCGCTATGGACTTGCGCGAGAACTACAAGATTTTCTGTTCGGTCATCACCTATCCTGTCATCCCCAAAGGCATGATTATCTTCCGCATCATCCCGACGGCGGCTCACACCATGGATGACGTCAACTACACGCTTAACGCCTTCGCCGAGGTGCGTCAGAAACTCGACAAGGGCTATTACGACGGCACCGAAGTCCCGAATATGCGCATCGAGTAAAGCGATACAATCAACAGGGAAGGACTACCCGAAACCTTAAACCCTCATGGCGGAGGAACATCCGCCATCTCCCAAATGCGAAGTCGACACCCTTTCGTTTGGGAGATTGCGGGTCAAGCCCGCAATGACGGTTCGGTTTTTGGTAGTCTTTTTATGTATTCTTTTGCCTCATCTAAATAATTTCCCTATTTTTGCATTTTCATAAAGCAAGATAATCCCAAAAATATGATAATATGATACTCGTGAAACAAGTTGGTGTTTACATCAACATCGTCAATTGCAAGCTCAAGAAGTACATTGCTGAAGCATTCAAGAAGAATAGCGTCAACCTGACGGGCGAACAGTACCTCGTCATGGACGCGCTATGGAATGAGGGCACGCTTACCCAACAGGCCATCGCCTTCATCATCCAGAAAGACAAGAACTCGGTCACCCAGTTCATTGACAACCTTGAGAAGAAAGGTCTTGTCACCCGTTCGGTGGCCAAAGAAGACCGCCGTGTGAACAACATCATGCTTACCGAGGAAGGCATGGCGTTGAAAGATTCCACAAAACAGTTGGCCATCGACACGATGAACAAAGCCCTCGACGGCATTTCGGAGGATGACCTGAACACTTTCGTGGGCGTGTTGAAGAAGGTTTGTGCTAATATTTGACAGATTTCAAGTTTTTTATGGCGATTGGTATGATAATTGAATGAAAAATTACGAATAAAGCGTGAATTTCATATTTTTGTACCCCAATTTTTTCGACGAAATGAAAATAATGACAAAATTATTGATGGCGCTTCTTGTATTGGCCTTGATTATGCCTTCGTGTAATAAAGGTCCAGGAGAGGGCGGTACAGGAACGGTGCAAGGCTTTGTGAAACTTGTGCATCATCCCGATGACGACTATACTTTGACCCCTGACACCATGGCTGCCGCCAAAACGGATGTGTTCATCATCTATGGTGACGAGGCGTATTTTGGAAATGATGTGGAAACGGGAGCCGATGGCATGTATCAGTTTGAATATCTGCGTCCTGGCGATTATACCGTGTTTGCCTATTCCACTTTGCCCTCAGGCGAAAAGGTAGCCGTTTACGAGTCGGTCAACCTGCAACATGGTGCGGTGATGAATGTGCCAACACTCTACATCCACGATGGCAAGGCTTACGGCACTTCCATCGTAAAGGGTCGCGTACATGCCACCTATTACCACAACGGCAGTTACCGTGGCGAGGCTTGGGCTTGTGAGCATCGTGTCTATATCCGCAGGGTAGGCGAGGATATTCCCTTTGATGACACCCGTGTGGGTCCCGATGGCTATTTTGCTTTCCAGAAGCTGCAACCCGGCGAATATGAGGTGTTTACGGCTTCCGATGATATTACCACAGAAATCCCCGATTTTGTCTTCCAGACCGTCAATGTTGAGGAAGCGGGGCAAATCTACGAGATTGAGGAACAATTTGAAGTGATTATCAACGTGTAACAGACGGGGCCTATGATAAGCTTAGGCACCCTCGACTTCAGTAAAAGCAAAGGTCCCTGAGCCCGTCGAAGGGCCGATTTAAAAGAACCCCAAATCATCTACTGAATATGAAGAAACTATTGTTTTTATTGGTATTTTGCGCCTGCGCTTTTGGCACCATGGCCCAGTCGGTTTCGGAGAGCACCATCCAGAAACGTGAGAATCGCAAAGGCATGGTGTTGAAGGAGTGGAATACGGCGGCTGGCGACAAACGCGCTTTCCTTGACCGCGTGACGACTTACGACGAGATGGGCCGTAAGATTGAGGAAATCGAGTATGCCAGCTATGGCCAGAAATGGCGCATCGTGTTCGAGTATCCTCAAAATAGCGACATCACGGCCAAGGTGGTGCGCGAAATCGAGTACAACGACCGCGACAAGGTGACCCGAATCCGCAAGTACGAGTACAACGACGACGGCTCTAAGAAATGCCAGAAGAACTATTATCCCAATGGCAAGCTGGAATCGGTAAAGACCTTCGAATACGTCCCCAAATAAACTGTGGAAGAGATTCTCGACATAGTGCAAGGCATGAAGTCCATCACCTTGGATGAGATGAGTGCCGTGAAGCTGATGAACCGCATCGACACGAAATATGTGGTGACGGAGTGTCAGCTTCGCGCCATTTTGTTGGGAATCTGCGACAACTATTATGCCCAAGAAGTGGAAGGCAACCGCCTTTCGCCCTATAGCACAGTCTATTACGACACGCCAGAGCTGACGATGTACCTTATCCACCACGACCGACATCTGGTGCGTGACAAGGTGCGGGTGCGAACCTATGTTGACTCCCACTTGACTTTCTGCGAGGTGAAGCACAAGAACAACAAAGGGCGCACGAAGAAAAAACGCATCGAAGTGGAGCCTATCCCGAACATCCTCGACAACCCCGAGGCGGCGGCATTCTTGGCTGAGAAACAGCCTTACGATGTGAACACCTTGACCCCACATCTTGTCACTATTTTTGACCGGTTTACGCTGGTGAATTACGACAAGACTGAGCGTCTCACCATCGACTGCAACCTTCGTTTCGAGAACCTGCGCAATGGACATACCGCCTCGATGGCGCCACTTGCCGTAATGGAGCTCAAGCAGGACGGGCGCGCTCACTCGCTGCTGAAAGATGTGCTTTTTGAATTGAGAATCAGACCGTTCAAGGTCAGCAAATATTGTATCGGCACCTGCCTGACCTGTCCCGAGGTGAAGCAGAACCGGTTTAAGAAGAAACTGAGGAGAATTGAAAAGTTGAAAGTCGTCAGCTATCAGCCGTCAGCCGTCAGCTTGGTAGAACCAGAGCTGATTGCTGAAGGCTGAATGCTGATAGCTAACAATTAAACAATTAAACAAACAACAATCAACAATATGAACCTACTACAAATCAACCTGCAGGATTTCGATCCTGACATTGCGCGCGAGTTTGGCGGTGGTGCCTCCACCATGGATTTCCTCGGTGTGCCGCTTTTCGATGCCCAGAGTCTTTGGACGACTTTGATCCGCTTCGTGTTCAACATCCTTGTCTGCTGGGTCATCATTCATTTCTTCTATTACAAGAAGGCCAACCGCAAGGATTATTACTTCACTTTCATCATGTTTGCCGCGGTCATCTTCCTCATCATCTCGCTGATGGAGAACATGAAGATGAACATCGCCTATGCCTTGGGTCTCTTTGCTATCTTCGGCATGATACGTTACCGAACGGAGACCATCAAGATCCGTGAGATGACCTACCTCTTCGTGGTGATGGGTTTGAGCATTGTCAACGGCATGGCACTCTCGACGAGTTATATTGAGCTTTTGGCAGTGAACCTCATGGTGGTGTTGATTATCTGGATGTTAGATGGAACAAAGCTGCTGAAGCACACTGCCACGAAGATTATCCTGTACGACCGTATCGAGAACACTAAGCATGGCAAGGAAGAAGACTTGAAGGCTGACCTCATCGAGCGCACGGGCCTCGACATCTCGAAGGTGGAGGTAGGGCATATCGACTACCTGCGCGATGCGGCTTTCGTAAAAGTGTATTACAAACCTATCGACGGCGAGGTGAATACGATTGATACGATTACGAAGCTAAAAGACTTTGATGTATAGACTATGGCCTATGGCTGCCTTTGCGTAAAGGCAAGCCATTGGCCATAGTCATAAGCCATAGTCGAAAAAGAAAAATGAAGAGGTTATTACTCATAGTAATATTGTTGGCATCGCTTAGAACTTTTGCGCAGAGCGAACGGACCACCGACTTCGGCGGCATTGTCTCGGCTGAGGCGGAGGCCTCTTTGGGTGGACCATGGGGCTTGTCGGCAGAAGAGGAGTTGCGCTTCGACCACAACTTTTCGCAGTTCGACCGTTGGCTCAATTCGGTGGGCGTGGACTACAGCTGCCTGCACAACCGCATGAACATTGGCCTCACCGCCGATTATGTCCGTCGCCACAACGACCGAGGCTATTACGAGAACCGTGGCCGTTTGGGTTTGCAGGTGACCTACACGGAGGAATACCGTCGCTTCAAGTTTCAGGTGCGTAGCAAGGCTATGGGTACTTTCTTCGATGAGCGCACATGCGAACATCGTGTGAATCCGAGGCTGTATTGGCGCAACCGCTTGAAGGTGACCTATCAGCCCATGAACAGCCGTTGGAAATATGCGCTCTCCACTGAATTGTTTTGGCTCACCAACGACCCCAAGAAAGGCGGCCTCGACAACCTGCGCACGGTGCTTTCGGTGGATTACCGCCTTGCGCGGCGATACACTCTTTCGGCCTTTGCCCGAATGGACAACGATCTTTGGGTTAATAATCCAGTTGACAGATTTTATTTAGGCCTGACATTGAAGGCGAAATATTGATGGTTTTCTTTGTTGACGCTGCTTGCAGGCTTCTATTTTGTCTTTGTCATTGGCAAGGAGGGCCAGAAAAATGTGGCAAGATGGTGAAAAACCATAGACAACCCCATAGACAAAGGGGTATGTTCGGATTTCTTAATAGTTGAAATCCAATTCTTTATAAAATTCATTCATTGCTAATTGATAGACAAGGCGGTCGAAGGGCTTGACATGTCATTTTTCGCATTGGAGGATGGTATATCTTTGCAGCAAACAAATGTCTGAATTAGTAACCTTAAAATCTACAACTATGAAAACAAAAGTCTTAGCTTTGAGTCTTGTACTCATCGGAATGTTGGCGGTCACCTCTTGTACTAAGGAAAAGACTGGCGGCAATTTCTCCTTCTCCGGTAAGGTGCAGAAAGGTCCTTTCGTGACGGGCGCCACTATCACCGTCAACGAACTCAACGAAAACCTTGGACAGACCGGTAAGTCGTTCACCACCTCTATCGCTTCCGACGACGGCAGTTTCAGTCTCAACAATCTTGAGATGGAATCGAATTTGGCCTTGCTCTCCGGCAATGGCTTCTATTTTAACGAGGTGCTTGGTCAGCTCTCGTCATCACAAATTACTTTGCAAGCCATCGCTGACTTGACTGATGAAGAAACTGTCAACATCAACGTGCTGACCCATATCACCAAGTCCCGCATCGAGACCCTTGTGGGAGAAGGCATGAGTTTCGCTGATGCCAAACGACAGGCTGAAGGTGAATTTCAAGATTTTCTCGGTGTGACCGAACATTTCAATCAAGGCTTCGAACAGATGTCCATTGCCTCGCAAGGTGACTTCAACGCCATGCTGCTCGCCTTCTCCATCATCCTGCAAAGGCCGTCCAACAACATTGCTGTAGTTCCCACCCTTCCAGCCGAGTTGACCTGGCTCATGACAAGCCTCTCCACCGATTTTGCTAGCGATGGTGCCGTTAACGACGAAGCATTGGTTGATACGCTGCTCTACAATATCTCAATACAAAACCAGAGGTACATCAGGCAACGTATCCAAAACTACTATTCCGGACTAGGCCAAAATGTGGAAATTCCTGACTTTGAGTCATATATCGCGATGTTCCAAGCAGCACACCAGGAATTGGTCACCGAATTCATCTATCCCGACGAGGCCAGTCCTGTACCAGAACTTGGTCCTGGAGGCGAAGTGGCTAACATCCTCGTGAAAGATGTGACACAATTTGACGGCACGCATGCCTATGTTGTAGCGGCTATCACGCCTCTACGGAAGAACCTTAAGGTGAAAGTCACGGGTAATGTACGAGTTGATGCAGGCCTCAACAACGGCTGGGTCATTACCGATAACTCTAATAATGGTTTCACCATTGAGCCACAGCGTCAAAACGAGCTTGTCTCAATGCTTGTTTACCTCAAAGGCGATAGTAAAGACGGCTCCGCTACCATTGAATATTATGAAGACTCCGACACGCCGACCTTTACCAAGCAAATCACATGGACAGGCGGTTGGTCTCCTTTCAAATAAGTGGAACACACAGGTCCGTTCCAAATTGAAAAAGGGGATTGCACATCCCCTTTTCGAGGTCAGCGGATTGCTAATCCGCAGGAACAGAATTAGTTAACAATAAAAACAAATAATACCATGAAAAAGCATTTGATATTAGCCGTACTTCTAATGGCGGCGCTAGGCCTTAAAGCCCAACAGGGCGAAATCATTTATGTGGACTTTGAACCCGATTGGATTGCTCAAGACAGCTTTGACACTTTATGGATTGATTTTGATCAAGATGGAACCCGTGACCTCTTGTTTTATTGGAAATTAAATGGTGCAGCAACTGTGCAAACATTAGTAACTGCTGAAAGTTGGGAAATTCATCCGATGAGAGACAACGACACCATACCTCCCTACCCCGCTATTTCTGAAATCGAAGAATTATGGGTTACGCATCCAAATGTGCTTCCACCTGGTGGATATCATCCGTATGGTTCATCTCTAAAATGGGCAGTGCGCCACAGAGTAGGGGAGCACTATTATTATGGATGGTTTCAAATACTACAATATGTGTCCTTTGACAAATACGCCTACTGCACCATTCCCGACTATCCTCTGATGTGGGGCCAAACAGACCTCACTGGCATAGAGGAAAACGGAGAATCTTCTGCTTTCGCTATAGTCCATCCTAACCCAACCAAAGCTTTTGTTTCTATTATAGGAGAAGACCTACGACAGGCCGAGGTAATCAATACACTCGGACAACTGGTGCTCAGCATTCAAGGCAAGGGCAACGAACTCCACATCGATATGGCCGCGCTGCCTGCCGGCGTTTACTTTGTCACCATTGCCAATGAGGAAGGGAAGAAGTGTGTGCGCAAGGTGTTGAAGGAGTGAATAGAAGGAGCAAACATGCTTAAAGCCTAAACCGAATCACCTTTTTTTCAACAAAAAGCCATTTTTCTTTGGGAAATGGCTTTTTTGTTTCAGTAAAACTTTCTACTTTTGTACTCTCGAATCTATTCACTAAAACCTAAACGATATGAGAACAAAACAAAGAATGAAAAAAATCGGCAGCATCGGCCTGGTGGCTGCCTTGCTGCTGCTCTGCTTCTTGACTTCATGCGGCAAGAAGGGAACAGACGGACAGAATGCCTCTTTCGTGGAGCGCATCCAGCCCATCAATGAAGCCCTGCTGCCCTTGCTGGACAGCTACACCTCGGGTGTGGTCGCCGCAGGCGAGCCCATCGTGGTGCGCTTCAAGAACCCCGAGACGATGAAGGTGAAGTTTGGCGAGCCCATCTCCGCCAAAGCCTTCCAGTTTACACCCGCCCTGAAAGGCAGTGCCTACTGGGTCGATGAGAACACCGTCGGCTTCCAGTACGACAACATCGACAAGGAACAGAACTATGTCTGCAAGTTCCGCGTCTCCGACTTTGTGGACTGCGGCTCCGAGCAAGCCCTTGAGTTCGGCTTCGGTGTGCGCCGCCAGAACTTGAGCCTTGTGGCCCAGCAGCCCATCTGCCTGTCGAACGAAACGATGAACTACAACCTGCGTATCGCCTTTGCCGTGCCTGTCGACCAAGATGAGGCCGTCAAGATGTTTGATGAGGGCTTCCGCAAGAGCCATCCCGTGGAGATGACCTATGTCGGAAATAATGTCTATGACTTTGAGATTCAAAATTTTGAGCGTAAGAGTGAGAACTACAATGTGTATGTCATCCTTGACGGCAAGGCTGTCGATGCCAAAGCCAAGATGGAACGCGACTTGACCATCTATGCACAAGGTATCTTCATCCCTCTGGCCTTCGATGTCGATCAAAGCTCCGACCATGCCACCTTGTTCTTCAGTCAGCCGCTGAAGGAGTCGCAAAACCTCATGGGCTTTATCACCAAAGACAATAACTTGGGCTATAAGGCTGACATCAAGGGGAATAAGATTGACTTCTATTTCGACAAGAGCAACCTCTACAGATACCAGTTGGATGAACTGAAGCTTGGCGTGAAAAGCGGCATCCGTTCCGACAATGGCATGGTGCTTCAAGAGGACTATGAGTATGCCTTGGACCTGACCGAAGTGCAGCCTAAGGTGCGTTGGACCGATGATGGCGTCATCATTCCCAATGTGGATGAGACAACGGTCTATTTCGATGCCATCTGCCTGAATGGCGTGACATTGAGAATCATCCGCGTCTTCGACGACAACATCCTTTCATTCCTGCAGGACAACGAGCTGACCGAGACCTACGGTGTGCGCAAGGCAGGCCGCTTGGAGAAGAAAGTGCGTCTGGCCATCGACAACCCCTATCCCAACCAGTGGAAGACTTTCCCCATCAAGCTTTCTGATTATGTGAAGGTAGAGCCGGGTGCCATGTATCAGCTGAGCCTCAACTTCGGTCCAGCCGATTACACTTTCGCCTCCGACGAGATGAGGAATGCTGTTGTTGACAACAACGATGAGAAAGAAGCCGATTATTGGGACGGTGAGGGCTACGACTACAAGGAATACCGTTATGATGGCGAATACGGTGATCCCAATGGCTACTATTATTATAACTATGTGGAGAAACAGAAGAACATCGTCGTCAGCGACCTCGCTGTGACGGCCAAGATGGGTCGCAACGATTTGGTGGATGTCTTTGTCTATCGCATCTCTGATGCCCAGCCGGCAGCGGGCGCACAGGTGGTGGCCTACAACTTCCAGAAACAGGAACTCAGCAAGGGCACTGTCGATGGCAAGGGTCATCTGCAACTGCAATGCGCCAATCGTCCCGCTTTCGTGGTGGCTACCGACAAGAAAGGTAGCAAGTCAGTTATCAAGCTGAACGATGGTAATGCCTTGTCGTACAGCCGCTTCAATGTTTCAGGTGAGCCTGTAGAGAAAGGTGTGACAGCCTTTGCTTACTCCAACCGTGGCGTTTGGCGTCCCGGCGATGACCTGCAACTCAACCTCATGCTTAACGACCTGGAATCCTCGCTGCCCGATGACTATCCCGTTGTCCTCGAGGTGATTGATGCCAATGGCCGTCTCTATGCCAAGCAGGTGAACACCAAGCCTGTGAACGACATCTATTGTTTCACCGTCCCGACCAATGTGTCGGATGAGACGGGTCTTTGGACGGCACGCTTCAAAGTGGGTACAAGCACCATCACCAAGAACCTCCGTGTGGAGACCGTGAAGCCCAACCGTTTGGAGATGAAGTTTGACCTGCCTGAGGTCATCAGCCTCTCGCGCAACGAGCGTGTCAACCTGAATGCGAAATGGCTCAACGGCATGAAAGCCAATGGTTTGAAGACCGAAGTGGATGTCCAATTGCGTGGCGGACAGACTTCGTTTAAGGAGTTCCCCAACTATTCTTTTGTCAATGAGATGCAAAGCTTTGAACCTCAAGAGATTTCGCTCTTCAGTGGGCAGCTGACTGCTGAAGGCAACACAAATGTTGGCTTTGGCCCTCTGGAGGATGTGTATGCCGCTCAGATGATGAACGGTACTTTCATCGTGAAGGTCTTTGAGCAGGGTGGCGATTTCAGCATCGCCTCGTTCACTTCGAAGCTGTCGCCTTACGAGCGTTATGTGGGTGTCGATTTGCCACCAACTTCCTCGAAATACGGTAGCTATTATGACACGAACAAGGATTGGAAGTTCAACATCGCCATGGTCAATGAGAATGGCACGGCTTGCAAGTCGTCGGTCGCTTTGGACTATGCTCTTTATAAGCTGGATTACTACTGGTGGTGGTCGAGCGAGGATGAATACAGCCTGCAACGCTATGCTTCAGGCACTTACAAGGCTCCTTATCAGAATGGTAGCCTGACCTGCAACGGCACCACTTCGGTGACCTTCAACATCCCGAACGAGAAATGGGGTAGCTACCTCTTCATTGTCAACGACAAACAGGGTAGACATACCTTCGCCAAGGTCATCAACTTCGACTGGGGTTATGGCCACTCTTCATCTGCTTCGGGTGCTCCTGCCCAGCTTTCGCTGAAGACCACGGCTGAGAGTTACGAGGTAGGCGAGAAGATGGTGGTGACCTTCCCCGCCAACGACAAGGCCAAGGCTCTCGTCACGGTGGAAGCCAACGACAAGGTGCTGCAAACCATGTTGGTGGAGAACCTCGGTGAGGAAGGCAAGGTGGAAATCACGACTACTGAGGAAATGATTCCGAATGTCTATGTCTATGTGGCCCTGATTCAGCCGCATGACGCCAACAACGACCTGCCGATCCGTCTCTATGGCGTGGTACCCGTGAAGGTGGAGAACAAGAAACTGCAATTGCAGCCCAACATCCAAATCCCCGAAACGGCCAACACGAAGAAGAAGATTGACGTGAAGGTGAGCGAAGCCGCCGGACAAGCCATGACCTATACTTTGGCCATCGTTGATGAAGGTATCCTCGGCCTGACCAACTTCTCCACGCCGAATCCATACGGTTACTTCAACAGCAAGCAGGCTTTGAGTGTGCGCACTTGGGACAACTACGCCAGCATTGTCGATGCGTTCAGCGGTGAGTTGGGCTCGGTCTACGCCATCGGTGGTGACGGTGTCCTCAACCAAGAAGTTACCTTGGACAAGCGTTTCAAGGCTTACGCAGTCACCTTAGGACCTTTCGAGCTGAAGGCTGGCGATGCCAACACCCACAGTTTCGAGGTGCCGCAATGCTCTGGTGCCCTGCGTTTCATGGTGGTGGCCAAGGGTAAAGGTAAGGCTTTCGGTTCATCCGACAAGCGTATGACCGTGGTCGACCCAATCAACCTCTATGCCTCCGCACCGCGTGTGGTGGCTCCTGGCGACGAGCTCAACCTCAAAGTACAGGTGCAGGCTCCCACGATGAAGAACAAGACCTTGGAGGTGAAGTTCAACAATAAGAACCTCAACCCCATTGACGCTTTGCCGACTTCGGTGAAGATTGATGGCAACGGTGAAGGTTTGGTGGCCGTCAGAACGACCATCCCCAAGACCTTGGGCAACGCTGAGCTGAATGTGTCGGTGACGGGTGAGGGTTACACCGCCGAGTCGTCGACGCAGATGCCTATCCGTATGCCTTACGCCGAGCGACGCAACACCATCACGAAGGACATCGAGGCCGGTCAGACGGTGACTGTGCCGTTCAACTTGGAAGGTATGGATGGCACGCAGCAAGGCAACGTCACTGTGTCGTCGCTCTTGCCCATCGACCTCTTTGGTCGCATCGACTATCTCCTAGATTATCCGCATGGTTGCCTCGAACAGACGACCTCGAAGGCTTTCCCGCAACTCTACCTGAACTATTTCATCCAACTTGACGAAAAGGCCAAGGAAGAGATGAAGAACAATGTGGAGACAGCTATCACCAACCTGAAGTCGTACCAGAAGTCCGACAACTCGATGACCAACTGGCCTGGTGGCAATTACTCCAATGCTTGGACTGAGATTTATGCCCTGCATTTCTTGGTTGAGGCCAACAAGCAAGGCTACAATGTGCCGCAGTACTTCATCGACGGTCTGCTGAGCTATCAGGCCGACCGCGCCAAGCAGTGGAAGAACAACATCGACTACAAGTGGGGCGAGACCATCCAAGCCTACCGTCTCTTCGTGCTGGCCTTGGCTGGCAAGCCTGAGATGGGTGCCATGAACCGCTTCAAGGAGCTTGAGATGCATTATGACTTGACTAAGGCATTGTCTGCTGCTGCCTTTGCCCAGACGGGTAAGACCAGCATCGCGCAGAACCTGTTGCCCACCGTGACCGAGGGTCAGGTGATGTCAGACTACTACACATCCTTCGGCTCCGATATCCGCGACCTGGCCTTCTTGACCTATGCCCAGATGCTCTGCGATGTCGATAATCAGACGGTGCAGAATAATGTCAATAATGTGTGCCGCATGATGAGCTCGCGCCATTATGTGGACACCCAGTCGACGGCCTTCGCGCTCTTCGTCTTGGGTAAGTATGCCGAGAAGATGAATGTCGTCAATTCTGGTCTCTCTGCTACCGTCAAGGTGAACGGCGAGGAGCGTACGCTGAACACCAATATGGCTTCGGTAGGCTTTGGCTACACACCGAAGTTGGGTGGCAACACGATCGAGATTAAAAACAACGGTGACCACAAGATGGTGGCCAACCTCTACACCAAGACCTCGGTCGCTGAATACGACATGAACGAATCCGGCAACCTGATCAAAATGTCGGTGAACTACTTCGACAAGAGCGGTGCTTCTGCCAACCTGACTTCGTTGAATGCCGGTACCGACCTGCGCGTGCAGATCACGGTGCAGAACCCGAGCGAGTGGAAAGTCACCGAGCTGGCTCTGTCATACTACCTGCCTTCGGGTTGGGAGTTGGTCAACGACCGCTTGATGGGCGACATGACGGGCAACGAAGGCGCCAAGCACCTCGACCTGCGTGACGACCGCGCTTACTTCTACTTCGACCTCTATCCTGGCGACAAGAAGACCTTCACGCTGAAGGTCAACGCCACCTACGAGGGCAACTACATGATTCCCGCCATCCGCTGCGAGGACATGTACAACGATGAGATTTATTACCAGATCCCGGCCAGAGGGTGTGTGGTGAAGTAAGAGGTTTTGTAGTTGATATTAAAAGCCGCAGTTTCTTCGAATTAAAGAGGAAGCTGCGGCTTAATAATTTGGAATTTGTTATTTTTGCACTTTTCAAGTAATAGTAAAATGGCAGCTCCAGTTTGGGCGAATTTGTAATTCGCCCACAGAGAGTATAAGAATTTGTAATTCGAAAACTACTAACAAAGATAAGAGACACGAATTTGTAATTCGGAAATCAAAATCAAAGAGGAATGAGATGAAAAAGCCTGTAAAACATAGAAAAGCAAAGATAGTTCTAATAACTATCGTGAGCCTTTTCATTGCCTTCCTCTGCATTCCCGTGCCGCGCTTCGACAAGCCCTATTCGACGGTCTTGACGGCGAAGAATGGCGAATTGCTCGGCGCGAAGATTGCCGATGACGGACAGTGGCGCTTCCCTGCCACCAATAATTATTCTCCGAAATATGTGGCCTGCCTTTTGGAATATGAAGACCGTTGGTTTTTCTTCCATCCGGGTTTCAATCCTGTGGCTTTTGTGAAGTCGTTTATTGATAACATGAAAGCAGGCGAAGTGGTACGCGGCGGCAGCACCATTTCCATGCAGGTGGTGCGCATGTCGCGCGACAACCCGCCACGCACATACGCTGAGAAGTTCTGGGAAGTCATCTTGGCCATGCGACTGGAACTGCACTACTCCAAGAGGTCTATCCTTAATATGTATGCCGCCAACGCGCCCTTTGGGGGCAATGTGGTGGGCATTGATGCGGCGGCTTGGCGTTATTTCCACACCACGCCCGACGAGCTCTCTTGGGGTGAGGCAGCCACCCTTGCCGTACTGCCCAATTCTCCGGCACTGATTCACCCAGGTCGTTCCCGCGACCGCTTGGAACAGAAACGCGATGAGTTGTTGAAACGTATGCCGAACGCCAAAGCCTATATCCTAAGGCGGTTTCACGCTCCCGAGCTCTCAGAGGAAGATGCCGAGTTGGCCATGATGGAGAACATCCCCGACAAGCCTTTCGACATGCCCATGCTGGCCTATCATTACCTCAGCGACCAAGACAAACAGCATCATGGGCAGCAAATCTCATCCACTCTTGACTACAACTTGCAGCGTTCGGTGTTAGACCTCATGCACCGTCACCATGAGTCCAATGTGATGAACAATATCGGCAATGCAGCGGTATATGTCGTTGATTATCTGAATGATGAGATTATTGTGTATGTGGGTAATAACAGCGATGCCTCCGATGCAGCCATGGTCGACATGGTGAAGGCGCAACGCTCAACGGGAAGTATTTTGAAGCCTTTCCTTTTTGCCGCCATGTTGGATGAAGGCACTTTATTGCCAGAGATGGTCCTGCCCGATGTTCCGATGAGCCTTTCGGGCTTTACGCCGAAGAACTACAGTGGTGAGTATTGGGGTGCGGTACCTGCCGACAAGGCCTTGCAGAACTCGTTGAACGCGCCTTTCGTTCATCTGTTGCGTGAGTACGGTCAGCAGCGGTTTCATGCTTTGTTGAAGCAGCTGCCGCTGAAAGGCATTGTATTCGATGCGGAGCATTATGGTCTTTCGCTCATCGTAGGTGGTGGCGAGGCCTCGCTTTACGACATCACCAATGCTTACGCCAAGATGGGTCGCAAGCTGGCTGTTCATGTGAACGAAAGCTACGATGCAAAGGTGGACGAGAAGGAATCACCGTTTTCTGCGGAGGCCATCGCCGAGACCTTCCATGTGATGCAGGGCTTGACGCGTCCCACGAGCCAGATAGGGTGGGGCGGTTTTGCCTCATCGAAACAGGTGGCTTGGAAGACGGGCACCAGCTTTGGTTTCAAGGACGCATGGGCAGTGGGCCTTACCGACCGTTATGTGGTGGGTGTTTGGGTGGGTAACTCCGACGGTGAAGGTCGCCCAGGACTGACGGGTGTCGGTGTGGCGGCGCCCATATTGTTTGATGTGGTCGGCAAGCTGAATGATAGCTACCGCTATCCCGCCAACACTGCTGAGAGCCTCGAAATAGAGGTCTGCGCTGAGTCAGGTTATCCTAAGTCGGAGTACTGCCCTTCGACGAAGAAGATCCGTGTGCCCAACGTGGAGAACCAAACGGGCGTGTGCCCATATCACAAGAAGGTGTTTTTGGATGAGTCGCGGCAATATCAAGTGCGTCCCGACTGCTATCCCGTTGACCAGAAGAATTATGAGGTGTATTATGTGTTGCCGCCCGTGATGGAGTGGTTCTACAAGAAGCATTCGCCTTTGTTCAGGCCTTTGCCTGCCTTTTATCCAGGCTGTGGCACAGCTCATCCCGATGAGGTGATGGCTTTCGTTTACCCCAAGAGCGATGCCAAGGTAAGTATCCCCATCGGTATCCGTGGTGACCGCCAGCAGGTCATCTTTGAGATTGCCCACCGCAATCCACAAAAGACCATCTATTGGAACCTCAACGATGAGTTTTTAGGCCAAACCCGCCTCAACCATCAGATGCCCATCGATGTGGAAAAAGGAACCTATCGCCTCCGTTGCGTTGACGAGGATGGTGTGGAGTTGAATCGGAGAATTGTGGTGCAATGATAAGATTCCCCTTCGGGAATGGAATTAAGCCTAAAGTAACAAGCGGCGGCCAATGGCAGTTACCCGTCAGTAGCTGTTACAAGCCGCCGTTAATAACAAAATGAAGTACTCCATTCCCGAAGGGAATCCCTTATAGCATTTACCACGCATACGCCTCAGCCGTCATCCATTTTCCCTGTACTTTTAGCACGCGCTCGATTACATCACGAACAGCACCTTTGCCGCCAGGGCATTCGCTGACGAACTTGCTGATGGCTTTCACTTCGGGCACGGCATCGGCGGGGCAGGCGGGCAGACCCACACACTGCATCACGCGCAGGTCGGGGATGTCATCACCCATGAAGATGATTTCCTC
This sequence comes from uncultured Bacteroidia bacterium, assembly GCA_902801625.1. Classification (GTDB taxonomy): domain Bacteria; phylum Bacteroidota; class Bacteroidia; order Bacteroidales; family F082; genus Limimorpha. The sequence goes on from CADCJI010000012.1 coordinate 75,693, forward strand.
GGGCTTCAAGCCATTTTCTTTCATGTACTCATTGAGCTTCAACACCTTGTCAGGAATGCCTGTGAATACATCGGTAACGCCAAGGCTGTTCATGCGCACGATGGTCGATGGACATACGGCACCCGAAATGAGTGCTACATGATAGCCCAATTTGGAGGCCAGTTGCAACGCATAGCCGTCTTTCACATTGGTGGCACGCAGGGGATGACCTTCAAAGTCGCAGAAGACGGTACCATCGGTCATCACGCCATCGAAATCGAAAATGATGGTGGTGATAGGGGAGAAGTCTATTTCGTTCATGGATGCTCGTTTTGAGGCTCAAAAATAGGTAATTTTTCGCAAATGCCGATGGATTGCGCAAAAATGCTTAAATTTGCAGGCTATTTTTATTCAATTATGAGAGTAAGACATCAAAACGATAATGTTGAAGAGATTGTGGCCGCAACGATAGAGGCCATGGAAGCCGTGAAAGGCAAGGACATCGTTACCCTCGACTTGAGGGAAATCACCACCGCTGTGACGGATTATTTCGTCATCTGCCATGCTCCCTCCAAAACGCAAGTGGATGCCATCGCCGACAAGGTGGAAGAACTGGTCTTTGAAAAAACGCACAGCAAACCCTACCATGTGGAGGGCCGCGACAATACGGAATGGATTTTGATTGACTTCGTGGATGTCGTCGTCCATGTGTTCCTGGAATCGGCACGAGGCTATTATAAACTTGAAGAGCTTTGGGCCGATGCCGAGCGAATCGTGAAGGCGAACGAGGATTAATCGATTCAAAACCAAGTTTTTACAAATGGAGAACAAAGAGACTAAAGGGGCTGGCAACAATCCGAACCAGCCTTCACAGCCCAACCAACCGAATCAAAAGCCTAATGGCAAGAGACGGTTCAACCTGATGTGGATTTATGCCATTTTGGCAATCGTCCTCATTGGTGTGAATTTCTTTGGGAGGGATACAAGCACGCCGCAGGAAGATATCGATCAGGGGAAACTTATCGAGTTACTGGAAAAGCAGCAAGTGCAGAGGATTGATTTGGTCAATGGCAAGGATGCCGAGATTTACTTGAACCAAAAAGGTCTATCAGAGTATTTTCCCGAGGTGACAGCTACGGATAAGGGGACTACCTCAACGCCAAGCTATACCTATCGCATTGGCGACCTTGGCCGTTTCGAGGAGATGGTGGAAAATGTGCAGAAGGAAAAGGAAATAAAAAATCCGGTCTATATCAGTAATGTGGAACGCAAAAGTTGGGTTTCCGATTTCTTGATCGGCTGGCTGCCCTTCATCATCCTGATTGTGATTTGGGTGGTCATCATGCGCAGCATGGGACGCGGAATTGGCGGTGGAGGCGGTGCTGGCTCGATATTCAATATTGGCAAGTCGAGGGCGCAGCTTTATGACAAAAACACCAGTGTCAATGTGACATTCAAGGACGTGGCAGGCTTGGAAGAAGCCAAAGTGGAGATTATGGAAGTTGTCGACTTCCTGAAGAATCCAGAGAAATATACGAAATTGGGCGGCAAGATTCCGAAGGGTGTGCTTCTGGTAGGCCCTCCCGGAACGGGTAAGACCTTGTTGGCCAAGTCGGTGGCAGGCGAGGCCAATGTGCCTTTCTTCAGCCTCTCAGGTTCCGACTTCGTGGAGATGTTTGTCGGTGTGGGTGCCTCGCGTGTCCGTGATCTGTTCAATAACGCCAAGTCGAAGGCACCGTGCATCATCTTCATCGATGAGATTGATGCCATCGGTCGTGCCCGTGGCAAGAGTGCCCTCACAGGCGGCAACGACGAACGCGAAAGCACATTGAACCAGTTGCTCACCGAAATGGACGGCTTCGGCACCAATTCGGGTGTCATCGTGTTGGCCGCCACCAACCGTGCCGACATCTTGGATAAGGCTTTGCTTCGTGCTGGCCGTTTCGACCGACAGATTTATGTGGAGTTGCCCGATATTGTTGGCCGTAAGGAAATCTTTGAGGTACACATGCGCGGCTTGAAGCTCGGCAACGATGTCGACAAGGACTTTTTGGCCAAGCAGACTCCTGGCTTCTCTGGTGCCGACATCGCCAATGTGTGCAACGAAGCCGCATTGATGGCAGCACGCAAAGGCAAGGAAGAAATCGACAAACAAGACTTCCTCGATGCTGTTGACCGTATCATTGGTGGTCTTGAAAAGAAGAATAAGATCATCACCCCGGAAGAAAAGAAGGTCATCGCCTTCCATGAGGCTGGTCATGCCACAACGAGTTGGCTGCTGCAATATGCCCATCCGCTGGTCAAAGTGACCATCGTGCCGCGTGGCAATTCGTTGGGCGCAGCTTGGTATCTTCCCGAAGAACGCCAAATCACTACCAAGGAGCAGATGTATCATGAGATGATTGCCACTTTGGGCGGTCGTGCAGCTGAACAGGTGGTTTTCGGCCAGATTTCCACTGGAGCATTGTCCGACCTCGAAAAGGTGACCAAGCAGGCCTTCGCTATGGTAACTTATTACGGTTTGGACGACGAAATCGGCAACATCAGTTACTACGACTCATCGGGTCAACAGGACTACAGCTTGACGAAGCCCTATAGCGAGAAGACTGCCGAGACCATCGACAAAGAAGTGAGCAAACTCATCGAAAAGGCCTATCAAGAGGCTATCGCCATCTTGACAGAACATCGCGAAGGCTTGTCGCAGCTGGCCAACAAACTCATCGAGGAGGAAGTCATCTTCGGCGAAGACCTTGAACATATCTTCGGCAAGCGTCCATGGAACAATTCGGAAGACGAGAAGTTGAAGGATGCTGCGCTGAAAGCTGCTGAGAACCGATCTGAGAATCAACCTGAAGAAAACCAATCTCAAAACGCGTAACGCCATGGCTTGGGACAATAAAGGAGAAAACAAGGATGCGACCTTCAAGGAGCAGATGCTGGCCAAGGTGCGCAATGCCCTCATCGAGCGGCAGGAGGCTTTGTTTAAAGACATCGACCAACGCACCGAGACCTGGGTGCCCATCAAGGAGGAAGACGGTACAGCCATCACTTTTGTGCAGAATTTCAAGGAACATGGCGGCATCTTCATCTATTTGGAGAGCGAAGCTGAGTTTGCCGAGTGCATCAAACAGCTGGCTCCCGAAAACGGATGGGAACCGCTGTGGTGTACAAGCCCCGAGATGCAAAGCCTTTTGGACAAATATGGCATCCCGCATACCGACAGTAAAGATCGTGAGCCTAAACAGAAACTAGTCAGCCTGACGGGCTGCGACTGCTTAGTGGCACAAACAGGTAGTATTGTCCTATCCGATGCCTTAACGCAAACCCGTGAGGCATACGCCTTGCCTGATATCCTGTTGGTGTATGCCACCACAGAGCAAATTGTTCCCGGCATGCGCACGGCTTTCCAGACCGTGAAAAGGAAATATGCCAAAGACAAACCTTCGCAGTTGACCGTCATCACAGGCCCAAGTCGCAGCACCGACATTGAGCAGACCTTGGTCATCGGTGCCAGCGGCATCCGTCAAGTGGCGGTGTTTTTGGTTGATGAGGAATAATACTAAAAAACCGACCGTCTATGTCATTCCCACGGGAATCTATAGACGGTCGGTTTTTTAGGCAATCGTTTATTTCAATGTATCAATGATGTTTTCAATGCTGATGCCTTCGGCTTCAGCCGTGTAGTTGCGGATGATGCGATGCCGTAAAATCGGCACGGCTACACGCTGCACATCCTCGATGTCGGGCGAGTATTTGCCTGTCAGCAGGGCATTGGCCTTGGCACCGATGATGAGGTACTGCGAGGCACGCGGGCCTGCTCCCCAGCTGAGGTAACGGTTGGCCCATTCGTGGGCCTTCTCCGTATGGGGACGGGTCTTGGCAACCAGATTCACTGCATATTCGTACACATTGTCGGGCACGGGCACGCGACGCACCAACTGTTGGAAATACAAGATTTCTTCAGGTGACAATACAGCATTCACCTCGGTCACGCTGCCAATGGTGGTGCTCTTCACGATGTCGATTTCCTCCTCGTAGGAAGGATAGTCGAGCATGAGGTTGAACATGAAACGGTCTAATTGGGCTTCGGGTAGGGGATAGGTGCCTTCCTGTTCAATGGGGTTTTGGGTAGCCAAAACAAAGAACGGCTCTTGCAGCTTGTAGGTTTTGCCCGACACGGTGATGCTCTTTTCCTGCATGGCTTCAAGCAAGGCGGCCTGCGTCTTGGGGGGAGTACGGTTGATTTCGTCAGCCAAGACGATGTTGGCGAAGACGGGGCCCTTGATGAACTTGAACTGTCGTGACTCATCCAATATCTCGGTACCCACGATGTCGGAAGGCATCAGGTCAGGGGTGAACTGGATGCGGCTGAAACTCAAGCCCAAAGCTTTGCCAATGGTGTTGACCAATAGGGTTTTGGCTAAGCCAGGCACACCAACGAGCAGCACATGGCCTTGGCAGAAAATGGACAGGATGGTGTCGTGGATGATGTCATGCTGTCCGACGATGACTTTACCGATTTCCTTGCGGAGGGTCTCATATTTTTCGACCAGTGCCTTGGCACCGTCGACATCAGATGCGTAGTTTGTCATTGAAAATTCCAATCGTAATAAAAATCATAATCTTTGTATGCGTCATCAAGGCGGATATAAGCCTTTTCAGCTTTGTTGCTCACCCATTTGCCGATGGCTTGCTGGCGTTTCTGACCTAAAGCCCAGTTTTGGATAAGACTGTAGTCGTCTTTCAGATTAGCCCGATGGGCTTCGTTCTTCCGGTTGACCTTGACGAGGCGGAAAGCGTCGTTGTTCTCATTGGTGGTCATCGGTACAGGGTCGCTAATTTGCCCCACTTCGAGGCGGCTGATGACGAATGCCAGGTTTTTGTATTCGGGGTAACCCTGCTCAAGCTCTTGTAGGTCTTGCAGGCTAAGCCAGTTGCCTCCCGTAGCGGCATTGCTAAGATAGCCGCCGTTGTTTCGAGAGTCGTCGTCGCTGTATTTCTTACAAGCTTCTTCGAAGGTCATGTCACCGTTACGGATGAGTTGGGCGACTGAATCGAGTTGGTTTTGGGCTTTTTCAAGGGCTTCGACAGGCACTTTGGCAGTAAGCAGGATATGGCGGCAGTTGATAGTCTCGCCACGACGTTCGATGAGTTGGATAATATGGAAGCCAAATTGGGTTTCCACAACATCGGAAATCTCACCGTCGTGAAGGTTGAAGGCGACATTCTCAAATTCGGTAGCATACACACCTTTACCTGCAAAACCGAGTTCACCGCCCTGACGGGCCGACCCAGGGTCTTCGGAATAAAGCACGGCCATGGTGGCGAAGCTGCTTTCACCATCTAGGATGCGTCTGCGGATTTGGTAGAGACGGTCTTTCACCTGCAGCTTTTCGTCGATGCTGACGGGCGGACGTTTCACAATCTGCACGATTTCATAGCTGGGGCTGATGGTCGGTAGGCTGTCTTTCGGGATTTCATAAAAGAAGTCCTTCACCTCTTGCGGTGTCACCACCACATTCTCCATGATTTTGGCTTGTACTTGTTCCTGCAACATCTGGTCTTTCACCGCTTGACGCACCTCTTCCTTTATTTCCGACATGCTCTTGCCAAACTGTTCTTCCATCTTTTCCTGCGAACCAACTCTACTGACGAAATAGCGAATGCGTTGGTCCACTTGAGCATCCACCTGCTCATCGGTAACCGTGATGCTGTCCATTTCAGCTTGGTTGAGCATGAGTTTTTGAAGAAGTAACTCTTCGAGGATGCGGGCCCGTACTTCTTTTCCTGTGCCTTCCGCCATGCCTTGCATGCGGTATTGCATGTATTGGTTCTCGATGTCCGATTGTAGGATGATGTTCTTTCCGACCACGGCCACCACCTTGTCAATCACTTGGGACTTTTGGTTTTGTGCTATCATCGGCAAGGCCAAAAACAGTAGTGCTATGATAATCCAGTTTCTTTTCATTATTTCAGGATTCAAAGATTCAAAATTCAAGATTTAAAGATTCAAGATTCAAAATTATTCAACTCATTCCACATTCAGCATTCCACATTCAGCATTCAGCATTCCATATTCAGCATTCCTCATTCCAAATTCGGTGATCCCACATAGACCTCAAATGCTTTTTCTCTTTTCGCTTTTTCGTACAACGCCGTCTGCATTTTGTCAATCAAGGACTGCCTGCGCTGGGCGAGAATAACGCTCTTGATGTTGTCGCGCACCATCTCTATAGGCGTAGTGCTTTCTTCAAGCAGATAGTCCACAAAACGCACCATATAGGTGTATTCGTTCATGTCGAAGCAAACGAACTTGTTCTTTTTCAGGAAACTCTCCGCGTTGAAGATCTCTATCGGGATGATGTTGGTCAACTCGTCCAATCGCATCCATTGGTCCACGTCAACAAAGCTTTTCACGGCATAATAGGTGGCCTGGATGTCGATGTTTTGCAACATCAGCGTGTCGGGATCGCTCAACAACTTCTTGAAGTCTGGTTTTTGCTTGCTGTCTTCCTCAAGAATGACATAGGCCACGCGCACCATCGTATTGCGCAGCTGGAAGTCCTCCTTGTTCTGCTCGTAGTATTCGGCAATCTCGTCTTCGCTGACGACGGTATCCAGTTTCTGGTCGATGAGCTGGCTTTCGTAGGTGTAGATGATAAGCGAGTTTCGGTATTCTTCCATCTGTTTGTCGAGGTCGAGCATTTCCTTGTTGAGGTTGCTCTCGGCCTGATGGATTAGCACTTGCCTCCTGACCCATGAGTCGATGAAGGTGCTGACGCGCTGGATGCTGTCCATGGTAGGAGTACCTTCTGGTACGAGCCCGATGAGGTCAGACTCATAGAGGTACTTGCCGTAACACTCGGCCACCACCACTTCCTTGGAACTTTTTTGGAAGTAGTCGCAGCCCGCCAACAGCGTGAGGAAAGCGATGCCGATAAGAACGCCTATTTTCTTCATTGATACATCTGCCTGACTTTATCCAGCACTTTTTCGTTGATTTTCACAGGATAGCGTTCCTTCAGAGATTTCACCCACTTCTGCTCCAGCTCTACCTGATAGTCGGAAGTGACGAGGCCACGGGCTTCCTTGAGGGTCTTAGGCTCAGGCTTGCGCAGCTCTCTGATGCACACGATGGTAGTTGACTGGTCGACAGTGGAAGGGATCTCGTTTCTCACACCGACCTTCCATTCGGTTTGGTCGACGAAGTTGTTGTCACCTTTTTGGAAGTAGGCTTTACGCACAAAGACACCAGAGATGGAGTCGTGTTGGAGGACACTTTTCAGACTGTCGAGTTCGACGCCACTGTCCAAGAGAGCCTTCACTTTGGGTAACGATTCAGAACGTGCTATTGTGATGATGCTAGCATAGGCGCGGTCTTCCCACATATATTTGGAGGCATTGCGCTGATGGAATTCCTCCAGTCCAAGAGTGTCTTGCACAGCCTTGCTCCACACTTCCTTGTCCATGAGGTCGAAGAGCAGGATGCCGTCTCTGTATTCCTGCACCAAAGCCTTGAACTCGGGATATTTCTCCTCAAGGTGAGCATCGGCATAATCCATCACTACACCATTGGAGAAACTCTCATACAGCTGATAGGCGTATGCACCAGGTGAAGCATACTTTTGCATGGTCATGTTCTCCTTGATGTAATTGACGAACTCGCTCACCTTGGTCGGATTGTTTTGTAAACTGAACAGGGTGGCGTTCATATCGACTTTTTCAGAGGGTTCATATTCCTTGCGCAGTATGGCACTGTCAACCGTGGCAATGAAAGCTTCCAAGTTCTTGTCGTTCTGCTTGAACTTATACTCTTTCTTCACCTGCTTCAGCACCACCTCTTCCGATTTCTTGGAACGCATGTCCTTTTCGACGCGTTCGGCCAAACCTTGCTTTTCCTTTTCAAATGTGCCAATGCCCGACTTGCCCAACAGTTTGATGATGTGGAAACCGTAATTGGTGCGAACAGGTTTGGCTATCTGACCGATTTCCAATGATTTGCAGACTTCGATAAACTCTGGAACGATACGGCTGACGGTAAAGCTGCTCAATGCGCCATCGCGGGTGACCGTGCCTTTGTCATCGGAGTATTGCTTCACCTTTTCGGTCCAGTTCTTGCCGTCTTGCTCCATCAACTCGTTGTAAATGTTGTTAGCCTTTTGCTGCATGGCTGCTACATCCTCTTCGGGAGCGTCATAGGGGAGTTGAAGGAAGATGTGGGCGGCTTGAATGCTACCCATGGCATCAGTTATGCTTTGCACCTTGATGATATGGTAGCCATAACTACTGCGGATGGGCATCGAGATTTCACCTTCCTTGGTGTTGTAGGCACCAGTCTCAAAGGGATAGACCATGTCGAAGACGGTGAAATAACCGAGGTCACCATGGTTGCCGGGACGTGCTGGGTTTTGGTCGGTGGCCTTCATGCCTTTGGCTGACGGGTCATCGGAGTATTGGTCGGCAAGTGCGCCAAAGTCAGCGCCTTTGGCCAGGGCTTTCTTGCGGATGCTAATGGCTCTGTTGTAAGCCTTCAACGTGTCGGAGGGCAAGGCGTTCTTTTCGCAGCGGATAAGGATATGCGATGCGCGGATGTCCTTCAGTTTGCGTTGGTAGGCTTCTTCAAGCAGCTCTTCGGTGACATCGTCGCTGCTCATGAAAGGTTTGGCCAACTGTTTGCGATAGCCTGCCAGTTCTCTTTGGAACTTCGCGCTGGTATCCAATTGCAGACGTTCAGCCTCCATCACCTTCATGCGGAAGGTTGTGAAGAGGTCGAGATAATCGTCTACTGATTTCTTCTCGATGACATCGCTCTTAAGGTTGTTCTTGTAATATACGTCGTTGAACTCCTTCACGGTGACGTCTTGGTCGCCAATGGTCATCAAGACCTGCTTGTCGAGTTTCGATTGCGCATTGGCAAAAAAGGCAGGCATGACAAATGCTGCCAATACAAACATTTTCAAAAAGTTGAACTGTTTCATTTCAGATATTTCTTGTTTCTATTTATATTCAATAACGAAGGTTGCAGGCAATTATTATTTCAGGTTACCTTCCGCTTCGAGGCCGTCGGCGAGGACGTGTAGGTCTCTGATGTCGATATTGTCGAACACGGCTTTCACGTTTTCAATCTGTCCCAAGTGGATTAAAAGGTGGCTTTCGGGGCGTTTTTCAATCAATCCATCAGGAATTTTGTTTTTCAATAGGCCGAGAAGTGTAGTGACCATGGTGTCGGTGCCCATTCCAGCGGATACTTGCACCAACAAATCGCTGCCTATCAGTTCCTTGATGATCAAGTTGGCTGAAATATCCTTCTTGATGAAGCCCAAATTGAGCGGATAGCTCACGCGAACAGTCTTTCCGTCGACAAATGCAAAAGAAATCTGTTGGTTGGCTTTGGCTGCAATGATGTTTTGCAGTTCAGGGAAAGAAATGGATGCTTTCATCAGCTTCTCTTACTATAGTTCGGGGCTTCCTGGGTGATGGTCACGTCGTGCGGATGGCTTTCAAGGATGCCTGAGTTGGTGATGCGGATGAATTTGGCCTTCTTGAGGTCGTCGATGGTGCGTGATCCCGTGTAGCCCATGCCAGAGCGCAAACCACCAACCATCTGATAGACCACCTCAGAAAGTGTGCCTTTGTAAGGTACACGACCAGCGATGCCTTCGGGGACGAGTTTCTTCACGTCTTCCACATTGTCTTGGAAATAGCGGTCTTTTGAGCCTTGTTGCATGGCTTCCAATGACCCCATGCCTCTGTATGTCTTGAACTTACGACCTTCGTAGATGATGGTGTCGCCTGGCGACTCATCCACACCAGCAAAGAGCGAACCAGCCATGATTGAGGAGGCTCCTGCGGCCAAGGCCTTCACGATGTCGCCCGTGTAGCGAATACCACCGTCAGCAATGACTGGGATACCTGTGCCTTGCAGGGCTTTGGCGACATCCATGACGGCAGTGAGCTGAGGCACACCGATACCTGCCACCACACGCGTGGTGCAGATGGAACCGGGACCGATACCCACCTTGATGGCATCGGCACCAGCTTCGGCCAAGGCCTTGGCAGCTTCGGCAGTGGCAATGTTGCCTGCCACGATGTCGATGTCAGGATAGTTGGACTTTAGGTTACGCACCATGTCGATGACACCTTGTGAATGGCCATGGGCAGTGTCGACGACAAGGGCATCCACGCCTGCATCGACCAAAGCGGCGGCACGTTCGAGGGTGTTGGCGGCGATGCCCACGGCAGCGGCTACGCGCAGACGACCGCGCGAATCCTTGCAAGCGTTGGGACGCGCCTTCACCTTGATGATGTCTTTATAGGTGATGAGACCGACAAGGTGGTTGTCCTTGTCGACCACGGGCAACTTCTCGATCTTGTGCTCTTGCAGGATGTCGGAGGCTTTCTCGAAGGAGACCTCTGTCGTGGTGATGAGGTTGTCCTTGGTCATCACCTCTGCGATGGGGCGGTCGAGGCCGCGCTCAAAGCGCAAGTCGCGGTTGGTGACGATGCCGACCAGGACATTGCAGCTGTCGACGACAGGGATGCCGCCGATGTGGTATTCGCCCATCAGGTTGAGGGCGTCGCGCACTGTGGCGTCAACATGTATCGTCACGGGGTCGCTAATCATGCCATTTTCGGCACGTTTCACCTTGCGCACCTCGGCAGCTTGCTTGCCGATGGTCATGTTCTTGTGCAGCACGCCAATGCCGCCTTCTTGTGCGATGGCAATGGCCATGCGGCTCTCCGTGACGGTGTCCATACCGGCGGAGACGACGGGAATATTGAGGTCAATATGGCGTGAGAACTTGGTCTTCAGGCTTGTTTCACGCGGGAGAACATTACTATAGGAAGGGACCAACAGGACATCATCGTAGGTCAGGCCTTCACCAACAAATTTTTCGTTATCAAGTGCCATGGCAGGTTAGGTTTTAATTAATCTGCAAAGGTACGGAAATCTTTGATTCAAAGATACGAACTGGGCCAAAATTTAAGTTTGTGTGGCCAAAAGGTGCAAAAAATCGAGTGTTTTTCTTCTTTTACCTCGATTTTTCTCGGCTGAGCTGTCAATTATTCGTAATGTCTAATCCTCACCTCAACCCCATCGTTCTCCAACTGTGCAGGAATTCCGCTCACATCTGTCTGGCCATAATGATACGGGAACAGCACTTTTGGCTTGACCGTCCTTGCTGCATTGACAAGTTGCTCAACTGTCATTGTATAAGGTTGGTTGCAGGGTAAGAAAGCGATGTCGATGTCTTTGATGCCGTCCATCTCAGGGATGTCTTCAGTGTCGCCGGCAATGTAGATTCTCAGTCCGTCGAGGGTGAGGATGAAGCCGTTGTCTCTTCCCTTGGGGTGGAACTGTAGGTGGCCTTCTGTGGTGTTGTAAGCTGGAACGGCTTCAACAGTGATGTCGTCTGCGATTTGAAGCATGTCGCCGTTGGCCATCACTTGACCATAGCCGAGCATCTCAGCACAGCGTTGGTTGGTGATCAATTGGGTATTGTCGCTTGTGAGTTGCTTGATGGCCGTGCTGTCAAGGTGGTCAAAGTGTTCGTGGGTCACGAAAATGTAATTTGCTTTAGGCAGGGTTGTGTAGTCGATGGTCTTGTCGCCCAGTTTTGTCACAGGGTCGATCATGATTTCCTTGCCGTCGTATTCGATGCGGATAGAGGCGTGGACCAAGGCGTGGAATTTGACCGTCATTCCGTTCTTCGTGGTGAAGCTGTCGGTTTCGTAGGCTTCCGTATCAATCACGACAGGTTTCTCGGCTTTTTTCCATGCCAAAATGCCTCCTTCAAGATTCACGACCTTGTAGCCTTCTGCCGACAATTTGTTGGCTGCCAGAGCCGATCTAACTCCGCTGCGGCAATACACTGCCACCGTCTTTTCGGTCGGAAGTGTCGCTTTCGCTTTTTCGACAAAGTCATCTTGTTTGATGTCGATGTTGAGTGCATTCTGGATATGTCCTTCATTGAATTCTTTTTCGGTTCTGACATCAAGCAAAACCACATTGTTATCTGTGATGCATTCTGCGAACCTGTCGACATTGGCGTTTTCGAAGTTGTGTTGGCCGCAGGCCGAGGCCAAGCCTAAAAGCGCCAAAAAACTTGTGAGGATGTTTTTCATGGTGTTTGTGTGTATAAAGTTTGCGGCGGTAAAGATAGGAAAAAAGATCTGAATGGACATAAAAGAAAAAGAGGGTGACCATAAAGGTCATCCTCTTCATATAAGTTTAGACGATTGTTGTAGGGTTAGTATTCGTAGACATCCCCGCCCCATGGGATACCGTTGCTACCCGTGGTCCAACAGGATGCACCCTTGGCCTTGGTGAATGTGCCAGGATTGTTCACTTCGTAGAGCCAGTCTTTGGTGCAGTCAGTGCCATTGATGGTGGTGGCTAAGCAGGTCACATTTTCGAGGGTACCGCATTGGTAAAACATAGAAGCATAGCACCTATCGACTAATTCCGTGGCGGGCAGATGGGGAGCAGCCGGTATCATGTCGCACCCCTCGAACATGTTAGAATAGCATCAACTCAACGGGGGTGTCCGACAGATTGGAGCACCCTGCAAACATGCCGGAATAGCAGTCTTGGCTCAGCGTCGTGGCTGGCAGCAGCAGACCGCTTGCCTCGAAGCCACATGTGTTTCCAGCGAAAAGACCTGCGAAAGAAGCACCTTCCATTGTGGTGATCGTCGCAAAGTTTTCCTCGTCCACTAAACTCATGATGTTGCCATACAATGACATATTGATACCGCTGACAATCTTGGTACCGCTATAGTCTGTGCCGTTGCCGTAAAACTGCACCACGTCGAATTGTTCAAGGTGGATTTCGATGTCGCTTTCTATGGGTATCTTTTCGCCATTGTTTTTCGAGTACTTCATTCCCTGCAGCGGATTGATCACACTGATATAGCCATTCGTAAAAGGTGCGGCCTCTATCGTCAGCGGGTCGTCGGCCATCATATTTGTCAACTCAAAACTGATAGCATTCTCGCCATGCAGAAAATCATTTTTCTTGACAGGGGGAATGGTAATATTTTTTTCAATGTAACCTACGGCATTAACGTTAACGGTCACTGAGTCTTCATTGGGAAGCAGGATGGCCCAGCGGCTGGTGGGAGTTTCGGGGTACAGTGAGATGTTGCCCGTGGTGTTGGTCGTGGTAATGGTGTTGTTTTCAAAGTCAATAGCCACCTGGTTGTTTATTCCCTGGATATAAAAGTTCGTTTCCTTGAGAATCCTGTTGGTGGTGAACTCCACCAAGGCGCATTGGTTCTCCAATGTGGTGGTGTAAGCGTTGCTGCTTTCGGAATAGTTAGTCGTTGAAGTGCCGTAAGAAATCACGGGATAGGGATTGAATTGTTGTTCGTAGATGTCAACGAGGTATTGCTGCGTTTTACCAACTTGGGTAACATCTCCTCCCAAGTAATAGAAATGCAGCGGTTGGTCGCCGTTTTGCAAAAGACTGAGGTCGCCGCTGAATTTGTTCGTGCTGGCGTTATATTCCAGCGTGCCAGCACAGGCATTGTCGTAGCCGACATAGAGCTTGTCGCCATTCCTGAAAGAGAAAGCACCAGTTGAGGGGTCAACATCAGCTCTTGAGCCGTTGGTTGCTGAACCTGTCGAAGCACCCACGTTCACTGTGAGGTGAACAAGGTTGCCTTCTGTGTTTTGGGGCGTGGCGGGTTGTTCCTTCTTGCACTGGGCAAGGCCGAGGGCCAGCACAAAGGCTGCCACGAAAATTGCCAACTTTTTCATTGCTCGTCCTCCTTTTTCTTCAGTGCAACATAGCCGAGGCCCGCGCCAATCAGAATGGCGATGCCGCTACCCAAAGGAGCGGGGTCTTGGAAATTTTGGATTTGCACGTTGAGATCCAATCCCTTTTCTTCTGTTCGGTGCATAAGGCTTGTTCCAGACTCGTCATTGTGGCCAAACAATCCTCCAGGTCTTTCGGTGGTATTTTGCGCCATTGCGCTGGCCGGCAACATCATGGCCACCAACCCAAGCGAAAGTACGATGGCTTTCAGATTCATTTTTTTAGTTTTCATTTTGTTAGTTTAGAGTTTTAAAGATTTAATATTTAAAGATTTAAAGATTCAAAGATTCAAGATTTAAAGATTCAGGGATTAGGATTTCCCTTTTGGGAATGGAAAGCGTTTTTTTTGTTTGTTTTATTTTTAAAATCTTTGATTTACAATAATTTAGTATTGCATTTGTGCTGTTTTGAGGGCGCAAAATTACAGAATAATCCTTTTCGTAGGGAAGTTGTTTTCAAAAAAACGACCTATTTAATACTCTAGTAAGCTGCCAGAGTTTTGCAACAATGGAGCCAAGATGTCTGTAGTCAAATTGGAAGCATTATCAGCGATGATTTGGTTGCAGCTTTTATGGCAAATAAGGGAACTAAAAAAGGGACTATAGGTTGAAATAAAACAAAAACCCGCTGAAAATCAACGGGTTTTACATTCAAAAAGTGGAGATGGAGGGAGTCGAACCCTCGTCCAAACAAGGAACCCCCATGGTTTCTACATGCTTATTCCGCTGTTGGTTTTCGTGCCGCGCAAGGGATTATCTCCTAAAGCTTCGCCTTGCTGTCGGAGCGCCGACAAGGCTATCCTGAAATTGCTTAGCACCCCGGGCTCAGGCCGGAATCAGGAATCTCCACCTGCGGGATGTCTCGTCCGCCCACCTTGTGAGCGGATTAAGCCAGTGATCTACTGTGCTTCAATCAGGCAGCGAGAGCGTAGTTGTTTTCGCCAATTAATTTTTTGCAGTCAAGATTAACGAGCGTCACTGCGAGGCTCGACATGCTTACATGACAATTCATCTTGCTGTCAAAACCATACATCCCCTTTGTTTAGTTTAGAGTTTAGTGTTGAGAGTTTAGAGT
>CADCJI010000013.1 GCA_902801625.1 uncultured Bacteroidia bacterium
GTCGTGTTGCCGCATGAAGTTCTCTACTTGGAATTGATACTCGCCCATGTTGTGCGACATGATTTCGTACAAGTCGTTTTTTTGAGCGTTGTCTTGGGCTTTAAGTGTTACCGCAGCGAGCGCAAAAAGGAACAATAGAAAACGCTTTTTCATATTAGGTATGGGTCTTGTGTTTATGGCTTGCGCTTTCCAACTGCAAAGGCCAATGGCACAAAGGCCAACGAGAAGTAATGTTTTTGTTTTCATTGTCGTTTGATTTTTGTGGTTAACAATAGGGGTAATGACACGTGTCGTGAAACAATTCACTGCACGAAGTTACTGAGTCAAACATATCTGTCAATTGAGATATAGTTTTAAATTCGCTTCATATAGCTTTTTTTCAATGAAGAAAATACAAACCATTGAAAACCAATAAGAAACAAAAACAAATATATAGGTGTTTTAGCTTTGGATATAAGTATTGGAGAGTAAAAAAATGACAAAACAGACAAGCATTTAGGCTTGTGAAGGCAAAACCAAATTACTTGGACAATGCCGAACGCAACTGTTCCTTCATTCGGTCGGGTTTTAGGTTCAGCTTCTTGCGCAGGTTACTACGGTTTTGGTTGACGGTATTTGTGCTCAGTCCTAACAATTCGGCTATCTCTGTATTGGAGAGGTCGGAACAAGAGAGCAGACATATCTTGGCTTCGGTTTCGGTCAAGTCGGGATAGTTTTCCTTGATGGTTGAATACAATTTAGGATAAGCCGTTTCCAAAACACTTCTTGCGGCCTCAAAGGCTTCTTGCTCACCGTTCATGATTTGCCATGCCAAAGACTGCCATTCCTTTTTGGGGTCATTCCCCTGTGGTGTCTTGTCGTGGACTTTGAGAATCAACCTTAATCGAGAGGAAATCTCATGGTCCAACACAGAGGTTTTCACCGTTTGCAGCAAATCCTGTTTCAAGCCATCCAATTGCTGTTTCATTTCTTCCTCTGATTTCAGCAATTGTTTATGCCTGTTTTGCAAAACCAAGATAATGATGGTTGTAATAAGTAATAATATGCTGATAATCAATATTGTAAAATGCCTTTGGATGATTTTCTTATTCATCTTATTCTGGAGGCTTTCGTAATCATATTGCTGCTGAATCCGGTAAATAGTTTGCTCTTGCCGCTGAATCATCAAATCATATAGAATCTTTTCATGTTTTTCACGGTATTGCAAGGCTAAAGCTGCATTGTTTTGGTTTTCGGCAAAACGGGACAGAGCACTATATGCAGAAGCTATTGTTTCTTTCTTTACATCAAGAGTGGGCAAAATACCCTCTATATGTTGGTAATACTTAGCTGCCGAATCCATTTCCTTCATAACAAAAAACACATTGCCTAAATTTAAGCTTGACATGAAGATTTCGTTTTCGTCGAGACCTGAGTCCTCCATCATCCGATACAAGTAATTAATGGCTTGGTCATATTTCCCTTGTATACGATACAAAACGGCATAGTTATTCCATATTTTACGATTCACTTTATTTATTTTGGAATGGCTATTCTCCATATCCAATAAACTCTGGTGCAAGTATGTTTCAGCATTATCAAAATCACCTTGCAACAGATAACATACACTCATTATGTTTTGTGCCAAAGCCTTGTCGACAAAGCGATTACCAAAACCAAGATGGGCTGTTTGAAGTAATGCTAGAGCTTTATGTTCCATTCCATCATCAAGAAGCATTTTTCCCATCCAATACTCCGCCTGCGCCACAGTGAGGCTGTCTATAGCTAGTTTGCCGTATTGCTCCGCCTCCTTGAACGAACGCATGGCGGATTCCTTCTCATTGTAGTGCTGCTGCACGAAGCCGCTGTAGAGTGCCGCATGGGCGGCCTTGGCGTATCGTTTCTTTCCGGCATAGTAGGCGGCTGCACGCTCCAGCTCGGGGCTGGTGAAGAGGATGATGTGCTCGTCGAAGAAATCATCGTCCATCACGGGCGAGATCTCCTGTCCACGGTCGCCAAACAAGGCCTCGGCCTGCAGCAAGGCCATGTCCATGCGTTCCCGCTCGCTGAAGCTCGCGGGCATGCGCAGCACGCTATCAATCAGGCGCACGGTGCTGTCGGGCAGGGTGTCGGCCAACTGCTCGGCACGCTTCACCATGCGCCGCGCCTCTCGCGTGGTGGTGTCGCAAGCCGACAAGGCCAACAAAACCAATAACCCTATCCAAATGTAACGCTTCATGCCTGCAAAGGTATAAAAAAAGACGCAACAATCCCTTTCGAGATTCTTTGCGTCCTTCTTTCTTGCAATTTTGCCCGTGGCCTTACTTCACCACCAGCTTGAATCCCACGCCATGCACATTCACAATGTCGACGTCGGGGTCGTCCTTGAAGTACTTGCGGAGCTTAGTGATGTAGACGTCCATCGAGCGGGCATTGGTGCGGTTTTCCTCCTCCCAGATGGTCCTCAAAACAAGACCGCGTTCCAAGGTCTCGCCTTTGTGCTCACAAAGCATGTACAGCAATTCCATCTCCTTGGAGGTCAGCTTGCGCCTTTCGCCCTTGAAATCGGTCAAAGTGAGATGCGGCACATCGAAAGTGAAGCCACCGAGACGATACTCACATGTCGAAGTGCTTGTAGGAGTGTAGGTCAACCAGCGCTCCAAAACCTTGACACGTGCCAACAGCTCGTCCATGCTGAAAGGTTTGGTGATATAATCATCGGCACCCAAGCTGAAGCCTTCCAAAACATCGTCCTCCTCCTTCTTGGCAGTCAGGAAGATGACAGGCATCATGGGTTGCACCGCCTTAATCTGTTTGACTAAAGTAAAACCGTCCATAACAGGCATCATCACATCGGTGATACACAAGTCAAATTGGACATCGCGAAGGCTGTTCCAAGCCTCTTCGCCATTTTGGAATAAGGTGGTGGGATAGCCCTTGGAATCAAGGAAAGCCTTGACAATCATACCTAATCCACGATCGTCTTCGGCCAATAAAATCTTTAAACGTGACATATAAAAAAAACTAAAATAAAAACGAATAATAAGCTTGCATGTAAAACGTTGATGTGCAAAAAATGTTGTGCAAAAATAGTATTTTTTTTGATATAACCATCACATTCTTAAAGATTTTGTCTTATCTTCGCAGCATCTTAATATTCAGAAAATATGAAAATCGACCTCACACATGTCCAACCTTTCTTGGACAAAAACCAAAAAAGTCATTTAGAATCAAGAGTTTCAGAAGTTTATGAAACTATCTTCAATAAAACAGGTGCTGGCAACGACTTCCTCGGCTGGGTGAATCTGCCTTCGGAAATCGATGAAAATCTTTTAGCAGACATCGAGAAGACCGCTGCCGACCTGCGCAAAAAGTCGGAAATTTTCGTTGTCATCGGCATCGGCGGCTCATATCTCGGCGCCCGTGCTGTCATCGAGGCCTTGCAGAACCATTTCGCACCGCTCACTGGCGAGAAACCGCTCATCGTCTACGCTGGCCATAACATGAGCGAGGACTACCTCCACGACCTCATGGCCATCCTCGACAAGAAGGACTACTCGCTGGCCGTCATCTCCAAATCAGGCACGACGACGGAACCCGCCATCGCCTTCCGCATCCTCAAGCAACACATCATCAACAAATACGGCGAACAGGAAGCCGCCTCGCGCATCATCGCCATCACCGACAAGGCCCGTGGCGCCCTCAAACAATTGGCCAACGTGAAGGGTTACAAGACTTATATCGTCCCCGACGACGTGGGAGGCCGTTTCTCGGTGCTCACCCCTGTGGGTCTGCTGCCTATCGCCATGGCAGGCATCGACATCCGCGCTTTGGTGAAGGGTGCCGTCGAGATGGAGCAACAATGCAAGGCCTGCCCCACCCTCGAGAACCCCGTCACACAATATGCCGTGGTGCGTCAAGCTCTCTATGCCCAGGGGCTGACCAACGAGATCATGGTCAACTATGAGCCGCGTCTGGTGTATTTCAGCGAATGGTGGAAACAACTCTACGGCGAGAGCCACGGCAAACAGCACAAGGGCATCTTCCCCGCTTCGGTCACCTTCAGCACCGACCTCCACTCCATGGGACAGTACATCCAGGATGGTCTACGCAACCTCTTCGAGACGGTGATTTCGGTCGAGAACTCGAACCACGAGCTCCGCATCCCCATGGAGAACGAAGACCTCGACCAACTCAACTACATCGCCGGCAAGCGCATCAGCGAGGTGAACCACAAGGCTGAACTCGGCACTGTGTTGGCCCACGAGGACGGCGGCGTGCCGAACCTGCGCATTGTCATCCCCGAAGTCTCCGAAAAGGTCCTCGGCGAGCTAATCTATTTCTTCGAGATGGCCTGCGCCGTCAGCGGCTACATGCTGGATGTGAATCCCTTCGACCAACCCGGCGTGGAAGCCTACAAAAAGAATATGTTTGCACTTTTGGGAAAGAAAGGATTTGAAGAACAAACGAAGAAATTGAATGAAAGATTAGGTTTGTGATCATAGAAACAAATCTAACATCAATCTTATCATAAATCGTTTTGCAACGCTTTGCGTCACTGCGAGGCACGAAGCAGTCTAGACAACAAGCTCTTTCTCTGGATTGACTACGTCGAATCTTCGATTTGCTTCACTCCGTTCGCAATGACGCGAAGCGGCAGAACGGACAATACAATTTGTATTAGATTTGTGGCAGATTTGTTTCCAAAAAGAAAAATTGATTAGTTTTGCAACCGCAAAACATAGATAACATCTAAAATGGACGTACCTAAAGACGACGACGTAAACTCACAGTTTACCTTCACCTACGACGACATCAAAGGCACCGTGCATGTGGTTGACCACCAAACGGGCGTGCCGAATTCAAATTTGATGTTTGATTAGAAACAAATCTTACACAAATGCTCCGCATTGGCTGTGCCGAATCTTCGATTTCAGCGAAGCTAAATCTTATCGTAAATGGTAGAGACGTAGCGCGCTACGTCTCTACTAATGTTTATTTCTTGCGTTTCCACACTTGCGAACGGCCCAGCAGTCCGGCCCTGTCCAACGAACCGCGCACGCTGAGTTCGTCGGTTTTGGCCTTGTAAGTCACCTTGGCATTGTAGGTCTTCTTGCTTTCGGGGTCGTAGATCTTGCCTCTCAACAGGTCATCGTCAGCCTTCATCTCCTTGAAGAGATGTGTGCCGACCACGCCTTCGTATTCTTTGGCGTAAGGGGCCTTCATCACCTGAAATTTACCGTTGGCATCTTTTTCATAAAGAGTGATGATCACCGCTTCGTATGTGCCGTTTTCTTCATAGATTTTAACGGTTGAGCGCAGGTCGCCCGTATTGTCGTCATAAGTGTTCCACTGGCCAATCATCTTGCTGACTTGGGCCTGTCCGAGCATGGCCGTGGCCACGAAAAGGACTAAAAAAAGGAGTTTTTTCATTAGATTGAGTTTTGAATCAGGCGGCAAAATTACAAAAATCGTGCAAAACTCAAAGATATGGGGCGTTAATCCTTTGCCAGCTGCCTATAGGTCACCAAATTAATGCGATACTCCACGCGGCTGTCGGTCAACTCGTCACGGCTTTGCTTAAGTAGGGTCTGGGCTTCGAGCACATCCGACAAAGCCACCAGTCCAGCCTCGTAATAATCCTCTGTGATTTTTAAATTGGCTTCGGCGTCGTTGAGAGCGGTTTGCGCCATGGTGATGCGCAGCCAGCTCTGCTCAAGGTTGAACCAAGCTTGGTTGGTCTGCATCTCCATCTTTTCGGTGAGGTCGCGGCGCGTGTTCTCGGCCAACTCGGCGTCGAGGTTGTGCTTCTTCAGCTTGATAGAGGTCTTGTGCCAGTCGGTGATGGGCACTTGCAGCACAGCGAAGACCAATGCATTGGGTTTGGTGTTCTCCATAATGGTATGATAGTTTACACTGCCACCCACTAACAGCGAGGGCAAAGCCTCGCCGAGGGTCATCTTCTTTTTCAGCTTTTCGGCTTGCAACGAGAGGTCGAGGAGGTGGCTTTCGTTGCGCAACGAAACTGCTTCATTAGGTTGCTTGTAGTAGGCAGTAGGCTCAGTCTCCATACCCAAGGTGTCAGCGAGCACCATCGTTTGCCAGTCGGCACCGATGGTTTGTGCCAAGGCCATCTTGAGCAAGGTGATGCCGTCGGTGACTTTCTTGCGGTTGAGTTGGCTCTCGTTTTGCTTCACTTTTAGTTTGTATTGGTCGGTGGGCATGGCCAAACCTGCTTCGATGGCACCCGACAGGTCTTTGTCCAAGGTGTCCAAGAGGCGGTCGAGTTGGTCCAAGGTGGCCAGTTTCTCTTGCAAGGCCACGATTTGCCAATAGAGCGTCTCGGTTTGTAGGCATACCTCATCTTCTTTTACTTTTGCCTGGGTCTCGGCGGCATCAATGCCCAACTTGGCGAGTTTGTTACCATTGCGGATACGACCTCCAGCATAAATGGGTTCAGTCGCCATCGCGTTGAGCATCACGCCGTTCTGCACGAAGGAATACTCTTTGTCCAAGCCCATATTGGCGCCATATTCGGCATAAAGCGTATAAAGGAGCTGCCTTAACTGCGCATTGTCGATGTCCTCAATACCGAAGGTGAGCATCGGGTTCAAGGCATCGAAAGCCACGGCTTGCGCTGACACTGTGGGGAAGTATTCGGAACGGGCTTCATTTTTCGTTGCCCTCGCCTTATCGATTTCCAACTGGCTGTTTTTCAGTTCGATGTTGTTCTCCAAAGCCATTTTGATGCAGTCCTGAACAGAGAGGTGATGCGGCTCCTGGGCAAAGGCTGATATAGTCAACAAAAGACTCAATATGATGATACACTTCTTCATGACTTACTCTTTCTAAAGATTTGCCAATACATCACGGGCATCACGGCCAGAATGATGACCATCGAAAGCACCACACCGAAACAAATGACCACGCCCATGGGCATCCAGAGTGGGTTGCGCGAGATAATCATCGGCAACACACCCAAGGCGGTGGTGGCCGAGGTCAGGAAGATAGGCCTCATACGGCGGCTTCCAGCCTTCATGGCGGCTTCCTTGGTGGGCATGCCCTCCTCGGTGCGGAGCGTCTCGGCATATTCATACATAACGATGCCGTTTCGCATGATGATACCAATCAAGCTGACGATACCCAACAAGGAAGTCATGCCGAAATCGAGGCCGAAGAGCCATTCGCCAAAGAAGGCGCCGAACATGCACAAGGCGCTGGAACCCAAGGTGAGAATGGCCAGATTCAACTTTTTGAAATAGGCAACCAAGAACACCAAAAGCACCAAAATGGCAGCAATCAGGCTCTTCAGCAGCTGCGGGATGACGCTGGTGTTGAGAGATGAAAGACCACCGTATTCGATGCTCACGCCTTCGGGCAGATTGGGTGTGATTTCCGTATTGATGTACTGCTGTATCTTCTTCATGCTCACCGTCTGCGGCTTCCAGAATTTCATGTCGGCGGCTACGGTGATGGCGTTCTTGCCGTTGCGGTGCACCAACTGCGCGGGATGCCACTCGGGACTGATGTCGGCTACCTGACGGAGCGGCACATTGGTGCCAGGCACCATGGTCGGAATCAGTTGGTTTTGGACGGATTCGTAGTTGTTGGGGTCGTAGTTTTGCTGGGAATACAACCGCACGGGGATGCCTCGACTGCCTTCCCAAACGGTAGTCAAGGGCTGGCCATTGAGGCTACTGGCCAAATCCAAGGAGAGGAAGCCTTTGGTGAGTCCCAAGCGGGCACACTCCTCGGGTTTCATGGTCACCTTCACCGACGACAGCTGCTCGTCGTAATCGGTATGCACCCAGCGCAATTCCTTGTCAAGGGTGAGCATATAGTCCTTGATTTGTTGCGCTACAGGAGCAGTCTTGCTGTAGTCATCGCCATAAACATAAACCTCGACAGGCGTTGAAACGGCTTGATAGTCCAGTTGGCGGAAACGCACGTATGCTTCTGGGAAATAATAGGAATACTTGTCATCCCATTCCTTCAGCAGGGCTTCGGTAGTCTTCTTCGAGGTGGTGTTGACGACCAGCTGCGATAGGTTGGATGCGGGTATGCTGGGTGAGTAGGTCACATGGAAACGCGGTGCGCTCTCGCCGATGAAAGCCGTCACGGAGGTGACGCGCTTGTCGGCCAGCATCAAGTGTTGTAACGAGTCGCTGACCTTCGTTGTGGCTTCAAGGCTGCTGCCTTCGGGCAGACGAATCTCTACGGCGAAGCAGTCGCGCTCGGCCATAGGCATCATCTGCACATGTAAGGCCAAAAACATCAGCACGCCCAGGACAATAGAGCCAACGCCCATGCCGATGGTAAACAACGGGTGCTTGAAGCAATGGCTCTGCATCTTGTCGTAGATGCGTTGCAGGAAACCAAAAAACCGCATCTGAGCCCTCACGAAGCCATTGTGCCGTGGCTTGTCTTCCGGCTTGATGAACATGATCTCCAATCCAGGGATGACGAGCATGGCGTAGGCCAAGGATGCCATCAACGAGAAAGCCACGGTCCAAGGGAAGAGCTGCACAAACTCACCCAAAGGCCCCGTGATGATACGCGTCATCGGGAAGAACATGCAGGCGATGGCGGCCGTGGCGATGAACATGGGCATGAAGAGCTCACGGGCGCTACTCACGGCAGCATCAAAGGGCTTGTAGCCTTGGCTTAATTTATCGATATAGCCATCGATGTTGATGATGGAGTCATCCACAATCATGCCGAGCACGACAATGAGTGCCGCCAAGGTAACGGTATTCAATTCGATGCCAAAGAGATACATCATCCCGATGCTGAATGCCGTACAAATAGGCAGTCCCGAACTGGCGATGAGCGCCGTGCGGAAGGGGAACAGCAGCAGCATGACTACGATGACGACAATCATGGAGATAAGCAGGTCGCGGAGGAACGAGCTGACAGATTTTTGCACCACTTTGGGTTGGTCGGTAATGCGGTAAAGCTTCACGCTGTCAGGCAGGGTGGCCTTAAACTTGGAAAGCACCTTTTCCACTTCCCTTCCGAAGGCCACGATATTGTAGCCCTTGCGCATTTCCACGCTGATAATCAAGGCATCGTTGCCGTTGAAGTTGACTACTTTGGACGACTCGGCCATACGGCGTTCGACGGTGGCCACATCGCGCAGGCGGATGGTGTTGCCCGCCGCGTCGGAATAGATGATTTGCTCTTCGAGTTCCTGCTCGCTGACCATGGGATTCTCGATGTGCAACGGCTGGTCGAAATCATCGCCTTGCATGGTGCCCGTGGTGGTCAGCAGGCCTTGCGAGGCGTATTGCAGCATCAGCGTGTTGGGGCTGATGCCATAGAACGAAAGCTTTTCCTTATCGATGATGACGGCGATCTCCTCGTTTTGCTCGCCCATCACGCGCACATTGCCCATCTCGGGGATAGCACGCAGGCGATGAGTGAGGTCGTCGGTATAGTCGTGCATCTCGCGGTAGGTCTTGTCGGCCGACTCCATGGCGATGAGCAGCGAAGAGGTGTTGCCGAAGTCGTCGATGACGGCGATGGCCAATACGCCCGCAGGAAAGTTCAAAGCCTTGGACTCATTGATCTTATGCCAAATCTTCGACCAAGCGATGTCCTTGTCTTTCACCGACTCGTCGAGGCTGGTGTAGATGTAGCACATCCCCTCCTTGGTAACAGAATAAGTGTTCTTGCGGTCTACCTCGGGCATTTCAAACAGCAGCTGTTCCAAAGGCTTGGTAAGCTGGGCTTCCACCTCCTCAGAGTTGGCGCCAGGATATACGCCCGCCACAATGCCCAAGCGGATGGTATAGGCCGGAAACTCATCCTTCTTCATGTCAACGAGGGCATAGATACCAAAGGCCACAATGACCGCCACGACCGCCCAGACAATCTTCTGGCGCAGTATGCTGCCGCTGATGATACCTCTTTCCTTCAACTTATTCATTGTCACTTTTTTACTTTGTTGGCTTTTAGCTATTAGCCATTAGCTTTTAGCTTGGTAGCCAATAAGCTAATAGCTAAAAGCTAATGGCTAACGGCCTGCAGCCAAACACATTCATCATTCCACATTCACTTTCATTCCTTCACTAACCTTCTGATATCCTTCCACGATGACAATGTCGCCACTATGCAAGCCTTCACTCACCACCACACCCGTGCCTGAATAGCCCGAGATGGTGATGCTCTGCCTCGTAGCGCGACCGTCTTTCGCTACCCACACGAACTTGCCGTCGTTATTGATCAAGACCGCATTGGCCGGGACAACGATGCCATTGTCGACATCCGCACTCAACACCACTTTGGCAATCATGCCTGGAGTGAAAGCCTCATCTCTTTCATCGATGAGCACTTTGACGGGATAGCTATGCGTAAGCAACGATGAAGTCATGTTCTTTTCGAGGATATGGCCTTTGCAACGGCGGTTGTCGAGGGCGGGGATGAGGATTTGTGCCTCGTCGCCGATTTGCACCTTTGAGATTTCGTTCTCCGGCACGCTGATTTTCACCACCAAGCCCTCGGTGCTGATGATGCGCATGATGGGTTTCAGCGGCGTGATGCTCTCGCCTTTCACGGCGCTCAGGTTGGTGATGGTGCCGTCGAAGGGGGCAGTGACGGTGTTGTCGGCCAGCATGGCATTGGCCAAGTCTAAGGCGGCTTGGGCTTTCTCAAGGTTGGCCACCATCTCGCGCCATTTGATTTCGGGGAGGCTGCCATTGTCGTGTACTTTCTTCAGGCGATTGTAGGCATCTTGGGCTTGTTCAAGGGTGGCTTGTGCCGAACGTTGTGTGCTCTCCATCTGCGGGGAGGATACACGTGCCAGCACTTGTCCCTTCCGCACTGTGCTGCCTTCTTTCACATTAAGCGACTGCAAAGTGCCGCCATATTTGAAACTGATGTCGACCGTGTTGCCTTCTTCAAGGTAGCCAGGATAGCTGTTGCGCACCAAGCCGCCCACGGTGTCGATACGCTGCACACCCACAGCGATGACGCGCTCCTCGGCGGGACCGCCAATGAGCTTCTCCTTGAGTTGCTGTGGGTCGGTTTCGCCGCAGCCTACCAGCAACAAGGGAAGGAGCCAAAGAATATGTTTTGTTTTCATTTTAGTATTCATTTTAACTCAAGACTGCAAGACGCGGGATAACTCCCCCTTGAAAGGGGGCAGGGGGGATTAAAACCCCGCGTCTCGCAGTCTTGTTTCTATTAATTCCTTATCGCCGCCATCCTAATACCATCGCCATAAATCTTGAAACTGCGTTCGTTGGTCTCGGCTTCCCCTTCGTATGTCATGTTGAGAATGAGCGTGTTGTCCTCGTACATCTGTCCCTTGGCGCTGACGCGCAGGTCGTTTTTCAAAGTGAGCGAGTCGCCAGTGAAGAGCAGTGTGTTTTTCTTGAAGTCGCGGAGGAAGATGTTGTTGTCCTTGCAGAAGGCATGGGTGACCACGACCTCGCCGCCCATGGTGTTCATCACCACGAGCACACTGTCCTTGCCGTTGTCCAAGGCACTGATTTCCAACTGTCCGATTTCGTTGGGCAGGCTGACGGTGAAGGAGGCAGGCTCATCTTCAGCGTTGATTTCATCCAAGGTGACGCTGCCCGAGGTCTTGAAGCTGTAGTCGCCACGAAACAGCGGGGCATTTTTCTTTTGGCACGAAGCCAAGGCCAGGAAGGCGCAAATGACAAATAATAAAGAGTGGATATTCTTCATTGTTGGATTGGATTGGTTTGTTCTTGACGCGCTTTGCGTCATTGCGAGGGAGGCACGACCGAAGCAATCCAGTACATGGCCTGGACTGCTTCGTTCCTCGCAGTGACGCGAAGCGACGCATTGTTTCTGCAAAAATAATAAGAATCCCCGAAACGGATTCAGGGATTCTTTGGTTTTTCAATAAGACACGATTAATCGTGTCCCTACAAGGTTTATCTCACCACCAATTTCTTGGTTACCACGGCACCATTCTGTTCAATGATGTTGACGAGATAGATGCCCTTGTTCCATTCGGCGGCATCGATGCTGACCACTTGGCCTTCGGCTTCGTGCACCTTCTGTCCAACGAGGTTATAGACCTCCACCTTGGCTACATTCGCGCCTTCCACGGTGAATTGGCCTATGGTCGGGTTGGGGTAGAGTTTGGTCTCGGCGGAGAGTTCGGTGACGCTCAAAAGGTCTTCGTTGATAGCGACACTATAAGTGCAGTCATTTTGATCGGTCTGAACCGTAAAGGTTGTGACTGCATAGCCTTTCACCATGGCATTGACATACACATCAAGGTAGAAATAATCCGCAGGTTCCACCATGTAAGGTAAGGTACCTTGAGGCTCAAAGCTCAAATAGTCTGTGCCGTTTTCGGTAACAGACAGCACCTTAACAGGAATCTGGCTACCAAAGAAACGATTTTGCATGCACGCTTGTTGGGGACTGTCGCCTGGGTCGTTGAATTCCAAAACGGGCGCACCCACAATCACAAAACCACTGTCAAGGGATGTATTCAGCACCATACCCATCACAATTTTGTCGCCCAACGAGGTCCGAACTAGAATCTCGTAAGGGATGTAGGTGTCTTTTCCAGGTGCGGTTTGGAAATTTATGGTAACCACAAGCGTTTCTCCAGGTTGCAAGGTGTATGGGAAAGTGTTGTCCCAAAGATTGAAACTAGGTGCTTCAGGGTCCACATCGATAATGGTAACAGCTTCGTTTGTTTCATTGATGATATTAAACTGTCTATCTTGTCCCATTTGGGTGAACCACAGCGTATCGGGTGTAATCACCAATTCTCCCTGCGGGGTAGGAGGTTCATGCGCTTCCATGGTGAAATGGTGCGGGTCGAGGTCGGCGAAGACAGGCTGCGTGTAGCGGTGTCCCGATTCATCGGCACCAAACACATAGTAGTCAATCTCCGATTCGCCTTGGTAGCCTTTGATGTAGCCGACATATTCGTCGGGATTGCCCGTGGCAGTCATGTGAGCAGTATGGTAAGTGCCGCCGTCGATGCTGTAATAAACGAGGAGTGAGTCTTGTTTCAAATTCTGTCCGCTATAGGCGATGAACTTGGAAACCACGGGGATGGAGTCCTGCCATTCCTGCTCGCCATGAAGCACGTCGCGGTGGTCGACAAAGAGCATGTGGAAGTCCATCACGCCACGGGTACGGCAGTGCAGGGCATCGGTGTTCTCCCAACCGGTGTAAGTATTATTGGCCACGCCGACAATCTCATAGCCAGGCATGGCTTCTTGATAGACTTGAAGAGCCTGCTGGTTGTAAGTATTGTTGGTGCCAATCGGCACATAGACGGTCTTGTTGAGAATGAGGCTGTTGGTGTAAGGAGCCAAAGTGTAGCCACCGGGTTCCTGCACACGATACACATGGTAAGGATAACCCCAGCAGCAGTTGGTGGTCGCGAAGTATTCGGCCACTTGTTCGTAATATTGATAGCGAGGATTGCTTTGCGGCAGTTGCGCAATCAAGATCTTGTCGGGAGCGAGGTACTTGCCCCAACAGTCCACATGGGCGATGTAGTCGCCTTGCGGGTCAATGGTGACATGATAGGGATTGATGCCCAAATAATCGTTCATCCTTTGACGGACAGTGGCCTCATTGATGCCATAGTCTTGCTGGTTTTCCTGAAACACAAGGTCGTCGCTCACGCCGTGGCCGCGACCATCTTCCATCATGTTGCCACCCGTGTGTTCCAGTCTCATTCCGTACATAGGAATCTGCCAGAAATTGGCGAACACTTGCGACATATTGTCATCATTGGGACGTGGACGGTTATAGATGTTGTCGACAATGGCGGGGTTGCGGTCTTCAAAGATGTACCAAGGACCGTAGTCGCGCACCCAATAGGAGTCGGACTGGGCGTTCACGAAAGTGACATTGCTCATGTTGACACCTGCATTTTGGAAAGTGCTTTGGGCTTGGCTTTGTTGCGAACCGCTAACGATGCAATATACCATGCAGTTGTTCGATAGTTGCGCGACAAGACTCTCAGGGATACCCAAGGGATAGCGAATCATCACGCCCTGCATAGGTTCAAACTCAGCCACGAAACGCGGTGTGCCTGTCGGCGGGTCGGTCTCAACGAAAGTCATGCCACGAGATTTGTCGTGCATTTCCTCTTCAGAGAGGTAATGCCATCTCATCCAATCAGGTTTCTTATTGTCTTGAGCCTGCATGGTAACGGCCATCAAGAGTAAAAGAGTGAAAATAGATAGTGCTTTTTTCATAGGTCGAAAAATTTGCGGCAAAGATACTAATTTGGGATTGCCTACGGCAAGAAATCTTTCAAAAATCAAATCACAATCTTTCAAAATCAGCTTTTTGATAGATTTCTTAAATAGAGGATTATGATTAGATTTAACTCCGTTGAAATCGAAGACTCGACGTTCATCAATACTGCGTATTTCTTCGCGAAGCGAATCCCCAAAAAATCACATCAGCTTCTGATAGAATTGCCACCATTTGTCGGGCAACTCGTTGCGCATGGCTTGATCGTAGTCTTCTTTCGAGCAAGGAATGAAGTGATGGCGTTCATAACGCTGGTCATCGTTTTGCAGGAACGACATATCCATCCACCATTTGCCTGTGATCTTGTGGCAAAGGAAGACAACATCGTTCTGATTCTCACCAATTTGCACGATGTAACGCTTGAAATCGTTGCTCCCAAAGGTAGGAATGTCATCCTGACGGCTCGAGAAGCCCTCAATGAAGTACCAAATCATCTCGGCGATGAGGTTGGCTGTGCGCGAGTTGATATCGTAGTGCGGGTTGTACTCAAAAAAACCGATAGATGAGAGCTTGTAGCTCAGTCCAGCATAGCGTGTCATACGGCAAGCCTCTTCGCCGTTGAAGCCGTTGGGCG
This sequence comes from uncultured Bacteroidia bacterium, assembly GCA_902801625.1. Classification (GTDB taxonomy): domain Bacteria; phylum Bacteroidota; class Bacteroidia; order Bacteroidales; family F082; genus Limimorpha. Next base: position 14,822 of record CADCJI010000013.1, read on the forward strand.
ACGCATTTTTCACGCCTGGCGCATCGGCGGCACGGATGGCTGCGATGTCAAAACTCAAGAGGTTGGCATTGCGGATGAGCGGCTCGGTTAGCTCCATGTTTTGTCGGATGCTCCCCAAACGATAGGCATCGAAAAGCAGCTGCTTCATCAACTCAATATTCTCCGTATCAACATAATACGACTGGTATCCGATGTTGGTGAAATTGAACAGGAAATTGGGCTGATGCAGGATGATATGGCTCAAATAGGAATGCGAGTTAAGGGCTTCCTTGTCATTGCCAATGTCGAACATGGGGTCGATAGCGGCAATGTTGATGAGCTTGCCCGTGGGCTCATACACTTGGTACATCGTGTAGGTGAGGTCTTGTCCCGCCCCGATAACGATAGGCACAATTTTATTTTTCAGCAGTTCGGTAAGGACTTGGTTGACGGCAAAATAGGTATCGTTCAACTCCTTCCCTATTTTGATGTCACCCAAGTCGATGATATGAAGCTGAGGCCAATGGTTAAAGAGTTGGTAGAGTGCCTTGCGGACATAGTCCACACCATCGGCACAGCCTTTGTTGTCGACCGCACCACGTTCTTCCTTGACGCCGACAATGGCCAAATCCACACCTTCGAGGTCAGGGAAAGTGTCCTCGCTGCGGTAGATATTGATGCTCTCACCCAAGGTCTTCTTGCCTGGACGGTAGGCCTTGCTGAAATACTTCTCAGCAACAGGCTCAAGGAAAATGCTGATGTCCATTCTTTTGGCTTATGGCCTATGACTATGGCCCATGGCCTGCGGCTGCACTGCCATAGGCCATGAGCCATAAGCCATAGTTATTTAATGATACAACTTCTGCCAGTTCTTATACTCACGCTCTTGCCATGGTGCGTTGTGGTAGGCGTAGCTGACAATGGCGGGGATGACGGTGGTGCCTTCGGCATAGACCATCTGTTGGAGCTCTTCGCTCACCTTGCCCCATGAACCAGCCTCGAGCAATGTCGATGATGAGCAGGCACCATCGCGCACATCGGCCACAGTGATTTGGATGGCATATTTGTGCATGGGCACTTCATGACCCAAAATCTCAGCACAAACGACGGTGTCCTGTGCGAAGTTCTTGGGTGTGCCGCCACCAACCATAAAGAGGCCTGATTGTGGGCTGTTCATCTTGATTTCCGTCAATTCAAGGAAGTCGGCCACCGAGTCAATGCTGACATAAGGCTTGCCGGCTTTCTTACGAAGCCACTGGTGCTTACCGATGCCGAAGCCAGCCGAGCTGTCGCTGAAAGCGGGGCAGAAGATCGGCACGCCGCATTCGTAGCAGGTCTGGATGAGGCTCTCTTTCTTTACGCCGTGACCGTTGGCCAGCCATTTGCCGACCTCATAGAGGAACTCGCGGCTGCTGTAGGGACGGCACTCCAGGGTGTCGGCCACATCGCAGGTGGCTTGGTCGCAAGCCTGCAGCTCTTCCTCATCGATGAAGGTATCATAGATACGGTCGATATAGAGTTCACGCAGCTTAGTGTCGGGGATGACGTTTTCCTTCGTGCCGATGTAGTGCTTATAGCCTAGGGCTTCGAAGAGATCCATGTCGATGATGCTGGCACCCGTGCTGACCACAGCGTCAACCATCTTGTTTCTGACCATCTCTACATACACCTGCATGCAGCCAGCGGCCGAAGTGGAACCGGCGATGGTGAGGATGTTGGTGCAGTCCTTCTCCGCAATCATCTGGCAGAGGATATCGGCGGCGCGGGCAGTGTCGCGCGAGGTGAACGACATCTTACGCATGGCGTTGATGAGTTCGGTTGAGTCGTACTTCTTAATGTCGATATGTTCGACAACATCTTTCAGTAAGTCTTTTTTCTCCATTTGAATTGTATTTTAGTTTTCTATATTTTAATAACTGTTCTTAGCTTGCCTCAGGCCATTCATCATCACAACACAATTCTAAGTTCCCAAAATACAAGGCATTTAACGGAAAGCTTAAATCGGCATGTTTGCCCCAAATAAGGTTGCCATTGCGTAACCAAAATTTCTTGAACTCAGAAATCTTTTTATACTTATTGTATTGAGGGTGAGGATGCTTTTCGAAAAAACCACTAAAGTCAATGATTTGACTGCTACCATCACTGAACAGCAATGACAATACCAAACCATCAACATACTCCACACTATCTATACCGATTTGTTTCATTTCAATTTGGTTTTAATGTCCGTACATCTTACCCACATTCTGTCTTGATGCTCTACATGTACATGAATTGGTTCATGTTCTTGGGAAAAGAACGAGAATATGAATCCAAAATAAGTATAAATATCGGGCATCGTTTCCAAGATTTAGGTTTCTGACTGCAAAAATAACAAAAACCTTGAAACAAACCTCGTTTTTAGCCGCATCAATATTATTTCTTCTTCACCACCTTTTTCTTCGGTGCGTTCTTCGGGTCTTCCACGATGGACAAGCACTGTTCGTAGGTCAAAGTGGAGGGCTCGGTGCCTTTGGGGATCTTATAGTTGGTCTTCTTGTAGGCGATATATGGCCCGAAACGACCGTTCAAGACGCGCATGTCGGGATCTTGGTCGAAGGTGAGGATGATGTTGTCCAAGTCCTTCTGCCGTTTCTCGTTGATGATTTCAACGGCGCGGTCATACTCCACCAAGGCGGGGTTGTCAGTCTTGGCCATGCTATAGAACTTGTTATCGTGACGGATGTACGGCCCGAAACGACCTACGGCCACAACAATCTCCTTGCCTTCATACTCGCCAAGGATGCGTGGGAAGTCAAACAACTTCAGCACTTCTTCCAAGGTGACGCTCTCGATGCTCATGTCTTTCTTGAGACCTGCAAAACGAGGCTTCTCTTCCGATTCGGTGTCGCCAATTTGTGCCACTGGACCAAAACGGCCGACTTTCACATACACATTTTTGCCCGTGGCAGGATCCACTCCAAGAAGCTTTTCTCCGCTGAATTTGCCCGAGTTTTCGGTGGTGGAGACAATTTGGTTGTGGAAGTTTTTGTAGAAGTCGCGAATCATGGCATTCCATTCGCGTTGGCCTTCTTCAATCTGGTCAAACTCCTTTTCAACGTTGGCGGTGAAGTTGTAGTCAATGATGCTCTCAAAATACTGCAACAGGAACTTGTTGACCAATACACCAATGTCAGTTGGCATGAGCTTACCTTTTTCGGAGCCGATGGTTTCCTTGCCTTTCTTTTCGGATATCTTATTGTTTTTCAATGTGATAATCTGAAATTCCTGTGAAGTGCCTTTCACGTCGCCCTTAGTGACATATTCGCGCTTCTGAATGGTGGAAATGGTGGGCGCGTAGGTCGAAGGACGACCGATGCCCAATTCTTCCATCTTCTTCACAAGGCTGGCCTCGTTGTAGCGGAACGGCGGACGTGTGTAGCGCTGCTGGGCTTCCATCTTTTCCATGTCGAGCGATGTGCCGATTTCGATAGGCGGCAGGATGGCGGTATCTTCTTCTGTCGTGTCATCGTAACTCTCACGATAAACCTTGAGGAAACCGTCGAAAAGGATGGCTTCACCCGTGGCCACAAACTGCTTGTCGTTAGTCGAGATGCCAATGTTTACATTGGTGCGTTCCATCTGAGCATCAGCCATTTGCGAAGCGATAGTGCGTTTCCAGATGAGTTCGTAGAGTCGACGCTCATCAGCAGTGCCTTTGATGGTTTGCTGGTCGAGGTAGGTCGGACGGATTGCCTCGTGAGCCTCTTGTGCGCCTTTCGACTTGGTGTGGTATTGACGCGTCTTGACATATTCGGCACCATAATTCTTCTCGATTTCCTTCTTGGCCATACCAAGAGCAAGGCTCGACAGGTTGACCGAGTCGGTACGCATATAGGTAATCTTACCGGATTCGTAGAGTTGCTGGGCGATACGCATCGTGTTGGCGACCGAGAAGCCGAGTTTACGAGCCGCTTCCTGCTGCAATGTCGAGGTAGTGAATGGCGGAGCAGGATAACGCACAGTGGGCTTCTTCTCGATGCTGTCCACCTTGTAGACAGCCTCGATGCACGATTCCAAAAACTTCCTTGTTTCCTCTTCATTTTCAAAACGATGTGGAAGCTCTGCGGCGAGGTTGTACTCTTGACCGTCTTTGGTAAAGGTGAACTGTGCCGTCACACGATAGGCGCTACCTTGCACAAAGTTCTTGATTTCTTCCTCGCGCTCGACGATGAGGCGCACAGCCACCGACTGCACACGGCCTGCCGATAGGGCGGGCTTCACCTTTTTCCACAACAGCGGCGACAGCTCATAACCTACAAGGCGGTCAAGCACACGGCGAGCCTGTTGCGCATTGACAAGTCCCATATTGATGTCGCGCGGGTTCTCGATGGCGTTGGTGATGGCCGATTTAGTGATTTCGTGGAAGACGATACGCTTGGTGTCCTTTTTCTTCAAGTCGAGCACCTCATAGAGATGCCATGAGATGGATTCTCCCTCACGGTCCTCATCGGATGCCAACCACACCGTGTCGGCGGCCTTTGACAACTTGCGCAACTCAGCCACAAGGGCCTTCTTGTCGTCGGGGATTTCATATTCGGGTTCAAAGTTCTTGTCAATATCGACACTCAAGGTGTTCTTGTTCAAGTCGCGCACATGGCCTTGACTTGCTTTCACCGTATATTCCTTACCTAAAAAGCCCTCGATGGTCTTGGCCTTGGTCGGTGACTCCACGATAACTAAATTCTTTGCCATAGTCTCTATTTTTACACTAAGGATGCTCCTGCAACCCCTCGTTTTCGCGTGCAAAATTAGTGGAATAAAAGTTGACAAAGCTAATCTTTTTAGAGTTTTTTTCTTATATTATTGATTTGCAGTATAATAAAATTAACTATGGCAGATGGCTAATGGCCTATGGCAGCTTCACATAAGGGTAGGTGTTTACGCTTTTCGTGTAGCTGCCATAAGCCATAGGCTATAGACCATAGTCAAAAAAACACTACTTTTGCACCATGAAACAACTACTCAAATTAGCTCAACATGCCGCCCTCGAAGCTGGAAAGGCCATCATGGAAGTGTATGCGCAGCCCTTCGAGGTCTATACCAAGGACGACAACTCGCCCGTCACGCAGGCGGATCTCCGGGCCAGCAATATCATCAAAGAGATACTGAAGCCCACAGGAATACCTTTCATCAGCGAGGAAGACCTGCCTCCCGACCGTTCGCAGTACAATCGTTATTGGCTTGTCGACCCACTTGACGGCACCGTTGAATTCGTGAACCGCAATGGCGAATTTACCGTCAACATCGCGCTGATTGACAATAAACAGCCCGTCTTGGGCGTGATCTATGCCCCTGTTTTAGATAGGATGTGGACCTCAGATGACAATCAACTCTACACTCTAAACTCTAAACTCTCAACTTTCACTGTATTAGTCAGCCGTTCGCACCGCACGCCCGAGGTAGACGCATATATTAATAAGGTATTGCGACCTGTCCATCCCGATTTGGTCATCGACACCCAAGGCAGCAGCCTAAAGTTCGCCCGTTTGGCAGAAGGTAGCGCCGATGTCTATGTCTGCTACAGCAAGACCAAGGAATGGGACACTGCCGCCGCCGATGCCATCCTCCGCGCCGCTGGCGGCAAGGTGCTTCGCATCAGCGACGGACAGCCTTTGGAATACAGCAAAGAAGACTATCCTAACCCACCGTTTGTGGCTTGGGCAGCCAATCGAAACACATTGTAACTTGTTGATTCCTAATTATACATAAAAAATCCGCACCAATCCGCACCTTCGTTTTCTTGATAAACCAAAGCTGCATCGAAATTAATTCCCTACTTTTGTACCTATGAAACTAATGCACCTTATAGTAAGCTTGTTTTTGGTTTGTTTCGGATTTTCATGTTCAAGAACCTTGGAATCCGAAATCAGTCGGCAAGAGAACAGTTACCCATGTTTGGTAGTGGTTGACAGCCTTTTGCAGAGCGACCCAGACAGTGCTTTGAAGTATCTTGAGCAGTTTTATGAGAGTTGTAGTCCCGTTCTATCACCCAGTTTTGAGTATATGAGTCTAATGCTTTCGGAGGCATGTTTCAAAGTGCGTCGCGAGGTAGCCTACTGTGATGAAGTGAAAGTGGCATTGACATATTTCGATAGCGTATCCTCTGTTTACACCCACGACAAGGATATGGCTTTTCTTTCCGCTCGCACCCATTATATGAATGCCGTATGCATCAACAACGGCATCATTTTTACTGATGATTCCCTCACGATGTTAGCCTGCAATGAATACTACAAAGCTTTGGAAATCATGGAACAACAATTCGATGAGGAACAGATTGTTGGGCATAAAGCCGGTTTTATGGCCTTGATTTATGCCCGATTGGCCAACATTTATTCCGACAAGTTCCTCATTGAGCCGACTATTTATTTCTACAATAATGTACTGAATTACAAGCGGAAAGCCTATAATCCTCCGTCGAGTCTAGCCAACACCCTATTTTTCTTGGGTTACGAATATGAGAAGTCTGAACAGTATGATAGTGCCTTGCATTATTATGACCAATCGCTTGCCTGCATCAAGGATACGACTGGCATACTTTACAGGAATATTATCAATAGGAAAGCGCTTTCATCTTATCACGTTGGATATGACGCCTCAGCATCTGTGGTTGCCCTAAAGCATATCGCCTCTGTCGGCAATGAGTTTGAAAAATATGACCGTTATTTGGGCATTGGCTATATTTACAAACTTGATAACCAGTATGATTCTGCTATCGTTTATCTGAATCAAGTCTACGAGGATGCGCCCAGCCTTTTCCTGAAAACCCAAAGTGCCGATTATCTGCGCAAGATATACGAGGACCGTGGCGAGTCGGACAAGGCAGGCGAATATGCCCGATTTGTGACCCAAAACACCCCTCCAGAATTTGGCACAAAGGCCGATGAATGGCGTTTCACAAGTCTGTTTCAGGACTATTTGCAGCAAAAACAGGAAAACACCCGACTACAAGAGGCAAAGCTTAACCGTGAGCGGATTATGAAAATTGTGTTGCCTTTGTTGGCATTGATTGCAGTGTTTGCAGTTTGGACGCTTATCAATCGCAAACGGCACAAACGCACGGAGGCCGAGAAACAAGTTCTTTCGGGGCAATTGCAGGAGCAGGGCGAGGCCCTTTCCGCCATGAAAAAACGGGTGGAAGCCGCTTCGTTTGCCGAAGAACCCATCTGTCGCCTAATCATAGAGCGAGTGAATGAAGGACAGTTCAAGTCGAAAGTGGACTATATAGTTTATAAGGACTATGCCCTCACCAAAGAGCATCTGTTGGCATTGCGCGAGGCAGCCGATATCCATTTTGAGCAGTTCACCACCCGCCTCAAAAAGGAGTATCCAGCACTCACCAAGGGTGATATCGACTATTGTTGCATATATCTTTTGGGCGTGGAGGAAACCGATGTGGCAGCCTTGATGCAGCGTGCCTTCAACACGGTGTGCGAACGCAGCCGCAAACTGAAGAGCATTTTCGGTAGCGAAGAACCGCTCTCCATCACCTTGCGAAAGATAGCAAAGCTTAATGTAAACATCTGATTTCCATCTTTCACAAAAATCCGCACCAATCCGCACCATCGTTTTCTTGACAGCGATGGAAGCCATTTGTAGTTTTGTCCATCGAAAAACAATGAACAGTATGCATCAAAATTCAACAGCTATGAAAAAGAAAAGACTTTTGTTACTGGTGATGTGCGTGATGGGGCTGGCATCCATGGCACAGCAGCCACCCATTTCTCACATCGAGACCAACAATGTAAGAGCAACCATCCTCGGCAATGGCAGCGTTTTTGTCCCGCAACGTGGTACATACTATGAACAATGGGACACCTATCACAATGATTGCCCCACTTGGGAAGTGCCCCAAGGCAGCGGCAAAGAGACCATCTTCCAACATTCGCTCTGGTTTGGCGGTCTGGATGCCGCCGACAGTCTTCACCTTGCAGCTTTAAGATTCGGACAAAGCCCGGAGGGGAATAGAGGAGCTATTAACGACTATTGGGCAGGGCCTCTCAAGACGGCTGATGCCACAATTGACCTGATGACTGCACTGAAGTTCCATCGTGTATGGAACCTCACTCGCTCCGAAATCGAACAATTCATAGCCAATCACGGCAACGCAGGCTATCAAACACCTGAGGACATCCTAACTTGGCCAGCCCATGGCGATGCGGGCTATACCGAAAACCTTGCGCCTTTTGTAGACGTGAATGGTGACGGACATTACAACCCTGCCGATGGCGACTATCCCGACATCAAGGGCGACCAATGCCTCTTCTTTGTTTTCAATGACTGCTTTAGTAATCATCTTGAATCGGGAGGAGGAAAGATTGGCCTTGAGGTCCATGCCATGGTGTATGCCTTTGATGCCCCAAATGATGAGGCTTTGAACAATACCGTATTTGTGAACTACAAGTTCTTCAACCGTTCCTCCAACGATTACCACGACACCTATCTCGGTCTTTGGAACGACTGGGACATCGGCTATGGTTGGGATGACTACATTGGCTGCGATGTGCAACGTGGCTCAAGTTTCGCCTATAATGGTGTCCCAGTGGATGGCGATGGGCAGCCATGGGCCTACGGTAATAATCCACCTGTTCAGGTCTGTACTATATTGGCTGGTCCCTATATGGATGCCGACGGGCGCGACAATCCCGCCTATTACGGCGATTGTGGAGCCTTGTTCAACAACACGCATCCTATGGACAAATATGCCTACAATGGCTACAATTTTGGTAATGGCATCGCCGATGATGAACGCTTGGGTATGTGCGGCTTTATGTATCATGTCAACTCTGTAGGTATCAATGGCGATCCAAGTTCGGCTATACAATACTATAATTATTTGCGCGGTATATGGAGAGACGAAACACATATGCAATATGGTGGCAATGCCTACAGCGGTGAAAATGTTGTCGGTCCCGAATGCAACTTTATGTTCCCTGGTGACACCGACCCTTGCAATTTTGGCACTAATGGTGTGGCCCCTAATGACGACTACAACACCAATGGCAAATATTGGACGGAAGAAGAATGTAATAATGAACCCACAGACCGCCGTGGTCTTACTATGGTTGGGCCGTTCAATTTTGCCGCCAGCACTACGCAAGAATTGGACTATGCGATGATTACCGTGTGGAAAAACGACAGCCAGTCGGCTCTTGAGCGCAAAGGCGAATTCATCGACCATATCAGGACATTGTTCAACAATGGCTTCGGAAAATAAAACAAATATCTAACGATTTAATACTGAACAAAATGAAAAGATTATATATTATGATGATGCTCCTTTTGACGGGCATCATGGTCGAGGCACAGACCAGCGTTTGGGACGGCAGCAGAGCCGTTTGGACCAGAGGCAATGGAACTGAAAGTAGCCCATACCTGATTGAATCGGCCCAAAACTTGGCTTTCTTGGCTTATATGGTCAACAAAGGCTTTGATACGGAAGGCTTGTATTTCCGTCTCACCACAGACATCGACCTAAACGGCAGTGAGGACCAAAAATGGGTGCCCATCGGGTTGTACAACAAGTGGTTCGATGATGACGGCTGTGATAGAGGCAACCAAGGTAGTATTTCCGGTTATAATCCAGAAACTGTGTTCAGAGGCCACTTCGATGGTGGAGAGCACAGCATTTCGAATATGTATGTTGATTCGGAAGCCTACTACTATGATTATGGCGTTGGCCTTTTTGGATGCACTGAAGGCAGACTAATCGGACAAGATGTGGAACCAGCCGTTATCGAGAATGTATTTGTCACTAGTGGTTATGTTACAGGAATTATTTGTGGTGGCATTGTAGGAAATGGCTCGTCCTCCACATTGGTTTCCCGTTGTTGGAATGGCGCAACCGTAGTCTCCAATGATTCTAGATCCGGCGGCATCGTTGGGTCTAGCGCCTATCAAGTCTATAACTGTTACAATATTGGTAATATCAGTGGCCAATATGCGGGTGGTATCGTTGGTTTTGGTACCACGGAAATTGCAGAATGTTACAATAAAGGAGAGGTATCGGGGGCCTACTCGGGTGGAATCTATGGCTTTTCTCTTAATGGAAAAGTGACAATAAACAATTGCTACAATACAGGAAGCATTTTCGCTGACGGTACAGTTACAGGCACTGCTCCAGCAGGACCTGCTGCAGGTGGCATCGCTAGCTTCTTGCATAATGGTAATTGTGTGATAACCAATTGCTATAATGTAGGAACAATTTCCAGCACCGAAGATGCCGGCTGTATTTTGGCCTATGGCAATAATACAACACTTGAAAACAACTATTACATCAATACGTGTAGTGCAGGCGGCGAAGGTGTGGCATTAAGCGAAGACTATATGCGCAGCCTTGATTTCGTGAATTGTCTCAACGGTAATAATAGCAATCCCGTGTGGGCTTGGGATGAGAATAATATCAATGAGGGTTTCCCTATTCTTGAGAAAGACAATCTCGCTGTTGCAGATGGGTTTGTAACTGCCTTTTATGTCTATCCCAATCCAACCGACGGAATAGTGAACATTGAAGGAGTGAAGGTCGCCCAAGTGCAAGTTTACAACAACCTCGGGCAGGCTGTAAAAACCTTTTACAATACCAATATAATCAACACAAATGATATTCAAAAAGGGGTTTATCTGCTACGGTTAATTGCAACAGATGGTACGTTTTATTCGACACGATTGGTAGTATATTGAGATACAAAAAGCCTCGTCGCTGTTGTGTGACGAGGTTTTTTTTTCAATAATTTGAAAGTTTACTTTTCCAACTGCCGTCCAATCTCCTCCATCAGCTCCTCCCCTTCCAAGTTGCGGGCGACAATCATGCCGTCCTTAATGAGGGCATTCTGAGGGATGAAAGCGATGGCATACAAAGCACCAGCAGCGTTGCTCCAGCCTTGCAGGTCGGAGACATGGGTCCAAGTGAGACCGTCCTTTTCGATGGCAGCAAGCCAAGCTTCTTTGTTCGTGTCAAACGAAACACCAAGGATGTCAAAGCCTTGGTCGTGGTATTTCTGGTAGGCCGCCACCACATCGGGATTGGCCTTGCGGCAGTCGGGGCACCACGAAGCCCAGAAGTCGACGAGCAGGAGTTTGCCTTCAGCCAATTGTGAAAGCGTTACGGGGTTGCCATCAGCATCGTTTTGGGTGAAGTCAATCATCGGCTGACCCGCCTGCACGCGCTCTTGCTTCTCCACATATTCCTCAGCCAGTTTCAGATTGGCAGTACTAAGCGTGCTGTCGGCATGGTGAATGTTATCAATCATCGTGCGCAGCTCGCAGGGACCAAAGGCCCATTTGTAGCGGTACATCACATAATGCGCCACGGGGTCGGTCGGGTTTTCCCACACATAGTCGAAGCAGTGCATCTTCAGGATCTCATCCTTATCGGCTTGGACCATCGTACTGTCGGCTTCCAGCTTGGCCTCAAGGTCGTTGTAGCTCTGAGTGAAGGCATTAAGACGGTCTTGTGACTCTGAGCCTTTCACTAAGATGGCGTTAGGATTCTGTGCATCGCCTTCGAGGGTCACATCCACATTGTCCGTGAAGAATGGGAAAGGACGGCGCCAGCCTTGCAGCATGACGCTGTACATCTCGTTATCTTTGCAAACCGGTGTTTCAAACACAGCGTCCCAATTGGCAATCACAGCCGAGTCAAGGGTTTGACCGTCTTTTTGTAGATAGACCATTTTGCCATCGGCATTGGCGAGATTGACATTTACCTTAAAGGTCTCAGTCTTTGGGGTTGAAGTGCAGGCAGCTAAGATGATAGCCGCAACCGCGATAAGTAAGGTTTTTGTTTTCATGTTGTTCCGTTTTAAAGCGGGGCCTTCGACAGGCTCAGGCACCCTTAACTTTTGTAAAAGCAAAGGTCCCTGAGCTTGTCGAAGGGCCGATACTTATTGCAAAAGTTCTGCAAGCTTAGCCGTCAAGTCTTCCCCTCTCAAGCCTTTGGCCACCATGGTGCCGTTCTGGTCGAAGAGGAAATTGGACGGGATGTAATAGATCATATAGTCTTCGCTGGCCTTGTTTTCGGCATCGCGCACCTGCGTCCAAGGCAACTGGTCTTCCTCGACAGCCTGCAGCCAAGCGGCTTCGTCTTGGTCAACACTGACACCAATGACATTGAAGCCAGCTCCATGGAACTGTTCGTAGGCAGCTTTCACGACAGGGTTCTCCTTGCGGCAGGGACCACACCACGAAGCCCAAAAGTCGACCAAGGTAAGCTTGTTTTGGGGAATCATCTCGGATAAGACAACCTCCGTGCCATCATTGGTTTTCAGGGTAAAATCGATGAACGGCTGACCCACATCCAAACGTTGCTGTTTGGCGATATAGTCATTGAGGTGGTCACGATAGATGGATTCGGTGGTAAACATGCCAACCAATTCTTTCAACTGGTCGATGGGATAGTCTTGCTTTACGCCATCGAGGATGTAATGGGTGACAAAACTCTCCGGATGCGCTTTGATGTAATCATCGCGGAAGTTGTCTTGTTGCTCCATCAACGCCGTGCCAACCTTGTTGAGTGAATCCATCATGATGGAATCGTTGTCAGCAAAAGCTTGCTGCATGTCGGCGTACAGATCGCGAATCTGGGTGTCAAAAGCTTTCAGCTGGTCGTTATAGGCATCCAGTTCAGCTTGCGTTTCCGAAGCGATGATCTCAACATCTTGCGGGTTGTTCATATCGCCCACAAAAGCGACATCCTTGTTATCGGCAAAGAAAGGCATAGAGCCTCGTTTCCCTTTCACTTTCAAAGCGTAAAGAAGCTGCGGATTGTCAACAGGGGCAGTCAACACAGCTTGGTCCCCAACAATGACAGCCGAGTCGATGGTGACGGGCACATTGTCGACATATTTTTGCAAGTAAACAGTCTTTTCGTTGCCATTTGTCAAACCGACATTAACCTTAAAGGTTTTGTTTTCGTTACAAGCTGTCAGGCCAAGGACCACAGCAAATAGGAATAGAAGATGTTTTTTCATTGTAAATCAGATATTTAAATTATTCTCTTTTCTTTTCCGATTTGAAGATGTAAAGGATCATCATAATCAAGAAGATGGAAACGGGCACGCTGAGCAAGATGCGCAACAGCACTTGTCCAATGAGCCTGATACTGAACGACTCGAGGAAAAACAGCGTGAAATGATGAATGAACACCATGCAGAGCACATAACGGAAAAACCAAAGTCCACCCAACTGGCCAAGGTTGGGCTCAGTGATGTTTTCAAACTTTTGGCTGCCCGACACCAACTTGATGATGGACGGACGGCTAAAAGCCATCAAAGTGGTGGCTCCTGCGTGAAGCCCTGGCGTGCCCGTAAACAAATCAACGGTCAAACCCAAGGCAAAGCCCAAAACCAGCAGTTGCCATTTGGGAGTGCTAAACGGCAACAACATAATGAAAACCAGATAGATATAAGGATGCACATAGCCTCCCAGGCGGATATGGTTGATGACCAACACCTGAAAGAGTACGAGCACAAGGAAACGGATGATTTGTAGCACGTTCTTGTTCATAACTTTTGTCTGGCTTTGAGCGAATCGAGCTCGGGTTTGTGCAAATCTCTAATTACATAGACGTGCCTCAAGGTGGCGAAGTCGGTGGCAAACCTGACTTTGGCCTTATTTAAGGCATCGACGGCGGTGGGGTAAAACTCCTCCACCGTGCCCACCATGAGGTCCTCGGGGAAGATGTAGGAATGCGAACTGGTCAAGATAGTGTCGCCTTTCTGCAAAAGGATATGCGTCGGGATGTCCTCCACCATACCGTAGCGGTAGTTATTGGTCTCCCACTTCAGGCTGGCGAGTTCTTGGCTTTCCTTGATGCGCACACCTACCACCGACTTGCTGTGCAATAGGCTCATGACGGAGGCAAAATGGCGGCTCACATCGGTCACCACACCCACGATACCATCGGTGGAAATGACACCCATGTCACGCTCAATGCCGTCAACCTTACCTTTATTAATAATTATATAATTGTTGGCCTGATTGGTACTGTTGTTGACCACCTGCGCGGGGATGTATTTATATAAGGTGTCGCCCTCACTGATGTCGAAGGTACAAGTCGTAGTGTCGTAAACCACCGACAACCTTTGTCTGAGCAAGGCATTCTCTTCGGCTAGTTGTTCGTTGGCGCTGTTGAGGCGGAAATAGTTGCCCACCTCGCTGCTCCACTCGTAGATTTTGCCCACGACATCATTAGTCGTGTTCACCATGCGGTCGCGATGGAAGCGTTGGCTATTGGCGAGCAGCAAGACGGAAATCACCTCGAGCAAGATGAACAAGATGACGAAGTGATGTTTAATGATGAAACGCCGCAGGTTGTACATAGTTGTTTTAATGCTGAATGCAGAATGTTGAATGCTGAATGAGGAAAACTTGTCGTAAGACATTCCTCATTCCGCATTCATAATTCAGCATTATTTAATCAAGAATGTGAAGCGGTCGAAGTTCTTCAGTGCAATGCCTGTACCGCGGGCGACGGCGCGCAACGGGTCTTCCGCCACATGGATGGGCAACTTGGTCTTGGCGTTGAGACGCTTGTCGAGACCACGCAGCAAGGCACCACCACCAGTCAGGTAGATACCCGTGCGATAGATATCAGCCGAAAGTTCAGGCGGGGTCTGCTCCAAAGCATTCAACACAGCGGTCTCGATCTTCATGATACTCTTGTCGAGGCAGTGGGCAATTTCGGCGTAGTTGACGCGGATTTCCTTCGGGATACCCGTCAGCATGTCGCGGCCTTGCACAGCATAGTCATCGGGCGGATTGTCGAGCTGTGGAATAGCGGCACCCACTTCAATCTTGATGCGTTCGGCGGTGCGCTCACCCACGATGATGTTGTGCTGCTTGCGCATGTATTCCTCGATGTCGGCAGTGAAGTCGTCACCAGCGATGCGGATGGACTTGTTGTTGACGATACCACCCAAGGCGATGACGGCGATTTCGGAAGTACCACCACCGATGTCGATAATCATGTTACCCGTCGGCTCAAGCACATCGATACCGATACCGATGGCAGCAGCCATAGGCTCGTGAATCAGACGCACTTCCTTGGCGCCAGCCTGCTCGGCAGAGTCCTTCACGGCACGCTCCTCCACCTCGGTGATACCCGAAGGGATGCAGATGACCATCTTGAGGCTAGGCGGAAACAGGGTATTCTTGAAATTAATCATCTTGATCATCTCGCGCATCATGTATTCGGCGGCTTGGAAGTCAGCGATGACGCCGTCGCGCAACGGGCGGATGGTCTTGATGTTTTCATGGGTCTTGCCATGCATCATCATGGCACGCTTGCCGACGGCAATGATTTTCTTCGTGTCACGCTGCAGCGCCACGATGGAAGGCTCGTCGACGACGACCTTGTCGTTGTATATGATAATCGTATTGGCCGTACCAAGGTCAATAGCGATTTCTTTGTTCAGGAATGAAAATGCTCCCATAATCTTCAGTTGTTAGTGATTAGTTGTCAGTTGTTCTATTATCCGTTAATTGTTCCTTTGTAGAGATGGTGCATGCAACATCTCTACCATCATCATTCGTTAATGTCTAAAATGTCTAAATCCTGTAAATACCATGCTGATTCCGTGTTCGTTGCAGCAGTCGATGGATTCTTGGTCGCGCACCGAGCCACCAGGTTGCACGATGGAGGTGATGCCCGCTTCATGAGCCAACTCGACACAGTCCTTGAAGGGGAAGAAGGCATCGGAGGCCAAAACGGCACCCTTCAAATCGAAATCGAACGACTTGGCCTTCTCGATGGCTTGGCGCAGGGCATCCACACGCGAAGTCTGCCCGATACCCGAGGCAAAGAGTTGTTTGCCTTTGGCAAGGACGATGGCGTTTGAGCGGCTGTGCTTCACAATCTTGTTGGCGAAAACCATGTCTTCAATCTCGTCAGCGGCTGGTGCCTTTTCAGTGATGACCTTGAAATCATCGGCAGTCTCGGTGTGGAGGTCGCGGTCTTGCACAAGGTAGCCGTTCAAGGCCGTCTTCACCGTCTGAGATCTGTAAAGGTCAGCCTTCAGGCGTAACACCACACGGTTCTTCTTGGAGAAGAGCAGCTCAAGCACACCATCTTCATATTTCGGCGCCACGATGACTTCGATGAAGAGCTTGTTGATTTCCTCAGCGGCTTCGAGGTCGATGGGACGATTGCAGACCAACACGCCACCGAAAGCCGAAACAGGGTCACCGGCCAAGGCGTCCACGTATGCCTCTTTGACAGTCTTGCGGCAAGCCAATCCGCAAGGATTGTTGTGCTTGAGGATGGCGAAAGTCGGCTCCTTGAACTCTCGGATGAGGTTGAGGCCTGCATCAAGGTCAAGCAAATTGTTGTACGACAGCTCTTTGCCGTGAAGTTTCTCAAACATCACATCCAAGTCACCGTAGAAAGTGCCTTTTTGGTGTGGGTTTTCGCCATAACGCAAAGAGGTACCTTCTTCTTCGGTGATGCGTAAAGGCTTGTTGTCGTCGTCTTTCACAAACCAGTTCATGATGGCACTGTCGTAGTGCGAGCTCACGCCAAAGGCGTAGGCTGCAAAACGACGACGGTCTTCGAGGGAAGTCTCACCTTGCTGGTCTTTAAGCAACTGGATGAGTTCTCCGTAATATTTTTGTGAAGGCACGATGAGCACATCATTGAAGTTCTTGGCTCCGGCACGAATCAACGAGATGCCGCCAATGTCAATCTTCTCGATGATTTGCGAAGCGTCTTCGGTCTTGGCTACGGTCTCTTCAAAGGGATAGAGGTCGACGATAACGAGGTCGAATGCAGGAATTTCGTAGTCCTTCATCTCTTTCTGGTCCGACTCAAGTTGGGTGCGACCCAAAATGCCACCGAATACCTTAGGATGCAAGGTCTTGACCCTACCACCAAGGATGGACGGATAGCCCGTGAGCGACTCGACAGTCTTCACCGAGGGGTCTAAAGGCTTGATGAAGTCGTAGGTCCCACCAGTGGAGTAAATTTGCACTCCATTTTGCTTCAACAAGTCGACAATGGTATCGATGCCTGTTTTATAAAATACTGATATTAAAGCAGTTTTAATCTTTTTCAAGGGTAGAAAATTAAGGTGATTTTAAACTGCAAGATTACCAAAAATCTACACACCGCGCAAGGGTTGAAAGCATTTTTTTTGAACAAAGATTTCAACATTTTTTCACCCTTTTAAAATCCGAATTGTTATGTAGAATTGTCAGAAAATGATGGAAAATAATCCGTTGAAAATGAATGGCATATAATAAAAGTTGATAATAAACTACAAAAATCGTCTTTTCGCATTGTTTTTCTTCTTATCTTTACCGATTCAAAATTACGCGGATGGAAACGAAGTGGATTTTAAACCAATCGGTTGACAAACAGCAAGTTGCCGAAATTGTCAAGGTACTCAATATTGACGAGAACCTTGCCACTTTGCTTGTCCAACGCGGAATTACCAACTACGAGGAAGCCAAAACTTTCTTCCGTCCTTCCCTCTCCCAGTTGCACGATCCTTTCCTCATGAAGGACATGGACAAGGCAGTCGACCGTGTGTTGCAAGCCATCAACAATGGCGAGAAACTTTTGGTCTATGGCGACTATGATGTCGACGGAACGACAGCCGTTGCGGTGGTCTATACCTACCTCAAGCCTTTCTTTAAGAAGAAAAAAATTGAGTTTTACATCCCCGACCGCTATGAAGAAGGCTATGGCATTTCCTTCAAAGGCATCGACTATGCCGCCGAAAACGGTTTCAAGCTGGTCATCGCCCTCGACTGCGGCATCAAGGCCAATGAGCGCATCGACTATGCCAACGAGCGTGGCGTCGACTTCATCATCTGCGACCACCACCGTGCGGGCGATGTGCTGCCAAACGCCATAGCCGTGCTTGATGCCAAGCGCCCCGATTGCAACTATCCTTACGATGAGCTTTCTGGTTGCGGCGTGGGCTTCAAACTGGTTACCGCCTTGTCAATGAAGGGTTTGGGAACCATTGAGCAAGTATATGAATTGCTCGACTTTTTGGCTGTGAGCATCGCCGCCGACATTGTCCCCATCACGGGTGAAAACCGCGTATTGGCTTATTTCGGCTTGAAGCAACTCAACAAGAAACCGCGTCCGGGCATCGAGGCCATCCTGCAACATGCCAACATCTATCGTCGCGACGAAGACCAGATTGATGAGGACGAGAATGTTCTGACTAGAGAATTGACTATCAGTGATTTGGTGTTTCTCATTGGTCCCAGAATCAATGCGGCCGGCCGTATCGCCAAGGCCTCCGACTCGGTGCGCCTGCTCATAGCCGACAAAAAGGAACATGCCGAAAAACTGGCCGCGTCCATCAATGACCTCAACGACGAGCGCCGCGAGTTCGACAACCGCATCACCGAGGAAGCCTTGGGCATGATTGCAGACGATGTGGAACTGCGTGATGCCAAGAGTACTGTGGTCTTCAACTCAAAATGGCATCGTGGCGTCATCGGCATCGTGGCCTCGCGTCTCACCGATTACTATTATCGTCCCACCATTGTCCTGACCAAAGCCAACGGTTTAGTGACTGGCTCGGCTCGTTCCATCAGAAGCTTCGACATCTATGATGCTATCGACCATTGCTCCGACTTGTTGGAGCACTTCGGTGGCCACAAGTATGCTGCTGGCCTTTCGATGAAGCCCGAGAATCTTCCCGAGTTCCGCCGTCGTTTCGAGGCCTATGTCAGCGAACACCTTGTGGATGAAGACTTTGTGCCTGAACTTGAAGTAGATTTGAAGATCAACTTTAGCGATATCACCTCCAAGTTCATGCGTATCCTCAACCAGTTTGCACCTTTCGGCCCGGGCAACATGGCTCCCGTGTTTTGGACCGACAATGTCATCGACGCTGGCGGCTCGCGTCCTGTAGGTGGTCACAAGCACTTGAAACTCACCGTGTCGCAAGTGGGCGATGCTGAATTAGGTGTACCTCCATTTTCAGGCATTGCATTCCAGAAAGGCGACCTCTTCAACCGTATCCACGACGGCGAGCCTTTCAGCATCTGCTATCATTTGGAATACAACACTTGGCAAGGCAAGACCAATTTGCAGCTTAATGTAAAGGACATTAAGTTTGAGGAGGATTTTTAATCTTTCTTACTGCTTGACTACTTTCTTCCAACTCACTTTTCCATCACACCTCTGTACCTTCACCAAATACATTCCCGAAGGTAATCTGCTCAAATCCATGTCGAAAACGGGACTTGAAGGTGAAGTTTCTTGTAACACATTTCCCATTAAATCAACGATTTGGCAATGTGTTGCGTTTTCCGATAAGACAATGTGAATCTTGCCCAAGGTAGGATTGGAGTAAATGGCAATGTGTTGGTCTTCAATGTATTTGTCAATCTTTGTCAAATCATCACCAGTGGTCCAGTTTTCGGCGAGGCTATTGTCGAGGTCTAGGTCTTTGAGTTGAAGGTAAGGCCCGTTACCATCGGCTTCCGTAGGCCAAGGCTCGCTGTCGGAATATTGCACTTGGTCGATGATGTTGCCCCAAGCATCGGCCAACACCAGGTTTTCCGACTTGTTGTCGAGCTTGCGCATATATTGGCCGAAGGGCGTAATTTGATAGTATTCGCTAAACAACAAAGAATCGGAACAAATCACAACAGCTTGTCGACCAGCAAGATGGGCTCCATCAGGAAATTGGTAAGTGAGACCCAACTCACGGAAATAAATGCCCGTCAAGTCCACCTCCGCATCGCCATTGTTGGTGATTTCAATGAACTCAAGATGGTCGCCATCAATGCTCCACCAGTCTTGGGGATGGTAATGGATCTTTGAGATGACCAAAGGCGGCAGATCGACTTCGGAACAGCCTTGTGAAGCGCCAATATGGTCGTTCAGCCAGTCAATGCGCTGTTGAAGCCAAGTCTTCATGTCGTTCACATACTGAGCGTGTTGCGACATTTGATTCCAGCGTTGGTTGTCGCGACCGATGGCTTCCGCAATCAATGTGTCTATCTCGTCAATGCGGTTAGAGATAAGATTGTAGTCCAAAGGCATGCCTTCCTCGGTCAATTCAAACCAACGCTTGGCAAAATAGCAGCGAAATGCATCCGTATCGAACAGGTCTTTCCAAAAACGCGGCCCCGTATTGTCTTGGTTGTCGAACTGCCACACATCGTAGCCGCTTCGGTTGCCAAAAGCGTCGTATCCGAAAGCAAGGTTATAGTCCCAAATGGGGCCTGCCCGCAGCTTGCCACAACGGTCCTTATGAAAGAAGGTGCTCAGATGGTACACATCGACATTGGAAGTGAACTCAGACATAATCATGAAATCGACGAAAGAAGGAATGTCAATGACCGAAGGAATACCTGTTGTTATGTCGGTGTCATAGTTATGGGCCACCGATTCAAGGTCGAGAAACACATTGTGGATATAGTCGTTCTGAGTGCTAGTAATGTTTTCGTGTTTGGGATAGTGATGGATAAACTCGGTGTAGACCGGCCACCACCAATTCATGAGATAGGTTTGCATGGTCCATGCCAAGGGGTCGTTGTCACTACGGTTCGCTTGAACTATATAGCCTCCAGTAACTTCAGGCGGTTCGTTGCAGGTCTCGTCCATCTTCTCAATATTGACACGGTTTTTGTCCACCTTGATTTTCTCCATGAAGACATAGAGGCCTCGGTAATTGCCGTTAAGAATCACTTCGCAATACTGGCTTCGTGAGGCGTATTGGCCGATTTGGTTCGATAGTTCGTAAGCCAACACATCGCGCATCCCGGTTTGGTCGTATGCCAAAGGATTAAGGATCCAATCGTTTTCGGCAGGCATCCCGAAAAGGCTGACATTATTGTTGGAGGTATTGTCGTCTTGCAGCGTTGTCAAACCGTATGGTTTCTTGTCTGAAACCATCTGCGAGGAATAGCCACGACGCTCGATGCCGATGCGCCCGTCGTAGTTAAGGAATTCGGGGTTGTCGATGTCGGTCAAATAGTTGCGCGAGCCATCCTGATGCCAGATGATCTTCATCGTTGCCAAAAGTTTTGGCTCCTCAGGAATGCTGGCGCCCCCATCGGTCTCGATGACCAAGATAGGCAAGTTGCTGTCGGTGAAGGTCTGCGCATTAACCGCCAAAGACATGATAACCAACAAAAAAGCTATGATATACTTCTTCATATACATATTTACTTCCAGAACTGCCACCACTTCTTTTGTCGGCCTTCCACCACACGGGCATAGCGGCTGCGCGACTTTCGCATCTTCGAAAAATGCGTTATCGTTCCAGCAGAGGGACCTTTCAAAGTGGTAATATGCGACGCAGAAGCAATGAAGCCGTTCTCGTCAGTGTCATCAATACCACCATATTTATTTTTCTTCGAGGCGAAAACGATGATATTATCGATATACCAACTTGTCACATAAGCTCCGTGCCCTTTAAAATAAAGGCAAAACTGTGGTGACTTGGTAGTCCATTCCTCCATGTCGAAGGTAAGCAGATATTGGCTTTGCGCGATGCTTCCCACCAAAGTGTCTTCCCAGATGCTTTCCCAGTCTTCGCCGTTTTGGGAAATGCCGATACCAATTTGCGCGTTGATTTCGCCTTGAGTGGCTTCAAGGGCATGGTTGAACTGAAAATTGATGAAATCGTATTTGTCCAACTCTACGATAGGTGTCACCAAGCGAGTCGTACCCTCAAAGTTGAAGTCAGGATACATCTGCATTTCATGAGGCTTGCATCCTGCAAAAGTCGTGTTGGAGATGTACCATACCACCCAGTCATCGCCTTTCGCGTCCCAGCCCTCTTCGAGCCATGGGTTGAAAAAACCCTCACACAGCACCACATCGCCCTGCTGCGCGAAGAGCGGCAAAGTGAAGATGACCATAAGTAGTATGAGTAGATGTTTTTTCATTCAACTTCTTGATTTAACTACGTTGATTCTACGAATTTGGGACAAAAATAGGAAAAATCTTGGACTCTATTCTTTTACGAGGTGTTTTTCTTATTTTTGCAGCATAAACGGACACTGGACCAAGGGTCACAACCCTAACACTATTACCCTCATGGCAGAGGAACATCCGCAATGAGGGTAAAGGGTGGTGTTGTGTACCTTGGCTAGTCATTAAGGCAAACACTATGGCAAAAGAGAAAACCGCCTTTTTCTGCAAGGAATGCGGCAATGAGTCGCCGAAATGGTTCGGGAAATGCCCTGCCTGCGGCGCATGGAACACCTGTGTGGAAGAGACCGTCGTCACGGGAAAAGACAGCAAATCGGTGAAGAAAAACGTTGGAATGGAGATGGACAAAGGTCTGCCCACGCCCATCAACGAGATTGGCAATGCTAAGGAACAACGCATCATTTTGCCCTACGAGGAACTCAATCGTGTATTGGGTGGTGGTTTGGTGCTTGGCTCTTTGACCCTCGTGGGTGGTGAACCTGGCATCGGCAAGTCGACTTTGCTTTTGCAAACGGCATTGCAACTTGCTGGCAGAAAGATACTATACATCTCTGGCGAGGAGAGCCAGACCCAAATCAAGATGCGTGCCGAGCGCATCGGCATCCACAACACCGACTGCCTCATCCTCACCGAGACCAACACGCAAGAGATACTGAAGCATTTCAAGAATGTGCAGCCCGACATCGTGATTGTCGACTCCATCCAGACGCTCGAATCACCCTATGTGGATGCCACGGCGGGCAGCCTCTCCCAGATCCGTGAGACCGCTGCCGAGATGAACAAAATCGCCAAGGCCTATCAAGTGCCCGTGTTCCTCATCGGCCATATCACCAAGGACGGCAGCATCGCCGGACCGAAGATCTTGGAGCATATCGTCGACACAGTGTTACAGTTTGAGGGTGACCGCCACTATGGCTTCCGCATCTTGCGCACCATCAAAAACCGCTTTGGCTCAGCGTCGGAGTTAGGCATCTTTGAGATGAACGCCACGGGCCTTCGCGAGGTGACCAACCCCAGCGAAATTCTCCTCTCGCAACGCGACGAGGAAGTGAGCGGCATCGCCATCGCCGCCACCATGGAAGGGCAACGCCCCATGCTCATCGAGACGCAAGCCTTGGTGAGCAGTGCCGCATATGGCACCCCGCAACGCTCCGCCACGGGCTTTGACATCCGCAGAATGAACATGTTGCTGGCAGTCTTGGAGAAGCGAGCTGGTTTCCGCCTTTCAATAAAAGATGTATTCTTGAACATCGCTGGTGGCCTCCATGTGGACGACCCTGCCATTGATTTGGCCGTCATTGCAGCAGTTCTCTCATCGAATGCCGACATTCCCATTCCTTCGCGTTATGCCTTTGCCGCCGAGGTAGGCCTTTCGGGCGAAATCCGTGCTGTCACCCGCATCGAAGCCCGCATCGCTGAAGCCGATAAATTGGGCTTCGAGAAGATTTTCGTTTCGAAATACAATGCCAAGGGCTTGAACACCAAGCGATTTAAGATTCAGATTGTTCCGGTGGCTTCGGTGTATGAGTTGGGAGCGGAGTTGTTTGGATAAGGGAAGCAAATCTAACACAAATCTTTTGTAAATCATAGGTTCCAGCGGATTTGCAATCCGCTGGACTTGGATATAAGGATTTGCAATCCGAAAACAAAAAAGCGTAACTATTCGGATTGCAAAATCCCTCGAGCGGTATTTTCCGGATAAATGCCAGAATTCCATACCATATCCTTTATATTTTCCAAAACGACATTGGTGACTTTATGCTTTTTGAGAAGATCTTTTACGCGTTCTGTCACAATGATGTCGCCACCACCTTCGGGAGTGAAAAAGTCACTGCCGTCCCAACTTTCCAAAGGAAAATGAAAACCTTTCATTATAGAAAACTTGCCTTTAGGAATAACTATGTTAGAGTTTTGAATGACACTTTCAGGATATTCTATGGTTTCCATCACTTTAGATTTTGAGATGTCAAATGCCCCGCATCTTCCTGTTATTGTAAGTAGATAATAACTCAAATCTTCATGGTCATTGATAGTTATTGGATAGAATTTGCAACCAGTTATATTGTTGTCTTGTAACAATTTAACTACCCTTCCTGAAATGCCAAGCAACAAGCCCTGCCCAGCTGTGACAACATCCCAAAACTTTTTACCAAAACACGGATTTACAATAAATCTGAGTTCTCCTTTAGGTATATTTTTGTCTATCCTGATTTTCAAATCATCCCATTCATCTTGACGAAAACAAGGCAATAAAAAGAGGCTTCCCCTACCATGAGAAAAACTAAAAAATTGAGGTTCGTTCATCTAGATTTGTGTTTTGTTAGTGTCGTTGAAACGGAAAAAGAGTTGGATAATTGTATTGGAATTGTGAATTATTGTTATTTTTGCGCCATAAAACAAAAAACGATGACGAATCTGAACTACATCAGTTTTAGCAAAGATGGCGTTGAAATCAGCGTTTCGTTGTTTGTCTTCAAGGAAGGCGACACTTACATTGCCTATTGTCCTTCGCTTGATCTTTCGGGCTATGACCTTACCGAAGAAAGTGCCCGTGCCGATTTCGATTTCATGCTTTCCGATTATCTTTCTGAACAGTTGCGCAATGGAACACTCCGTGCTGATTTGGCTTTGCATGGGTGGAAAGTGGGGAAGGCCAAAGGTAATGAGCCTGATTTGTCGGACATGCTTGGCATGAATGAGCAACTTCGCAATCTCGTCACACACTCTTTCAAGAAAACCAATGTCAACAAGACCTGCCAGATTTCAGCATGAATACTTATCGGATAGGCAATATTAGCATCGCTGATTTCAAGGTTTTTCTTGCTGAACAAGGTTGCAAAGTGGTGGAATCAGGCAACTCCGGGCATGAAAAATGGTCAAAAGAGGGTATGTTGCGTCCGGTTGTTTTCCAGACGCATATTGACCCAATACCCGAATTCATCATCAGAAACAATCTGCACAATATGGGATTGACGGCTAAAGATTTCCGTCAGTGGTTGCGAAAACGAGATATGAAAAAACGGTCTGACAATTAGTTTTCATTATCTCACCCGCATCGAAGCCCGTATCGCCGAGGCCGATAAATTGGGCTTTGAGAAGATTTTTGTCTCGAAATACAATGCCAAGGGATTGGACACCAAGCGATTTAAGATCCAGATTGTGCCTGTGGCATCGGTGTATGAGTTGGGAGCGGAGTTATTTGGATAAAAACTAGTAGAACGGGAAAAAGAAGAAATAGGCGGCCACCCATTCGCGTGGAATGCCTTGGGCTTTGCCAATGCTGGAACCGGTGCTATTGCGTACCGTGCCATCGCTTTCTACCTTGCCAATGCTGGCACCACTGCTGTTGCGCACTGTTCCGTCATTGTCCAGCTTTCCAATGCTTGAACCACTGCTATTGCGGATGGTACCGTCCCTATCAATCTTGCCGATGCTGGAACCAGAACCGTTGCGGATAGTGCCATCACTATCGAACTTGCCGACGCTGGAGCCACTGGAGTTACGGATGGTACCTCCATTCTCAATTGTGCCACAGCGCGAACCGCTGCTGTTATATACGGCCTGAGCCATGGCTCCCGAAGTCATCATTAGAGCTATGGCCAAAATCAAAACTCTTAATATTTTCATGTCTCTTTCTGTTTATATGGTTGAACTATCGATGCAAAAGTACCAAAAAAGAAATCAATAATCATTCCAAACGAAAAGAAACGGAGACTTAAATGCGAAATGCAAACAGTAAGAGCAAGAGAAAAATGCGTATTTTTGCAAAAAATAGAGAATGGATCAAGAAAAAATCATACTAGGCATCGACCCGGGCACGATGGTGATGGGTTACGGCGTGATTCGTGAACAAGGTAAGAAAATGGAGCTCCTCACGATGG
The DNA here is from genome assembly GCA_902801625.1 of uncultured Bacteroidia bacterium. GTDB lineage: Bacteria > Bacteroidota > Bacteroidia > Bacteroidales > F082 > Limimorpha. The sequence goes on from CADCJI010000013.1 coordinate 40,631, forward strand.
GAGTTATCAACTTGAAGAAACTGGAAAACCAGGCACTCAAGCTGAAGAAGATCTTCGAACGCGTGCTGGAAATCATCAACGAATACCATCCCGACGAGTTGGCTATTGAGGCACCGTTCTTTGGAAAGAATGTGCAGTCGATGCTGAAGCTGGGACGCGCCCAAGGCGTGGCCATGGCTGCCGCGCTCTATCGCGACATTCCCATCTTCGAATACTCGCCCAAAACCATCAAACAAAATATCACTGGAAATGGAAATGCCTCAAAGGAACAAGTGGCCAAGATGGTGCATTTCATCCTCAAGACCGATGAAGACCCAAAATTCTTCGATGCCACCGATGCCGTGGCCGCTGCCGTGTGCCACTCCATATCAAAAGGTAAGGATGTGAACTACACCAAGCACACCACTGAAAAAGCCAAGGCACATCGCAAGCCCGACTGGAGCAAGTTCATTGCAGAGAATCCCGATAGGATAAAGAAATGATAATTCACGAAATTGCCTTTCTATGTCATTCCTGCGCTGGATAGAAGCGTTGGCTTGGAATCTATAGAAAGGCAATTTCTATTAAAGTTCAGACACTAAATGGTATGACCCGCTGCCGTAAGTTTTCACTTCGTAGCCGTTTGCAGTAGGCAGACAAACCTCTGCCGTGGTGTTGGCAGGAATGACAATATCCCATTCAAAATGGTTGCCCTCACGCTTCCAATGGCTTTCGATGCGACCTGAAACTGAATTGTAGGCACAATTCACAAAATCCAGCCCCTCAATGGGATAAGGCTTAAGCTGGATCTTGCTGTAGCCTGGCTCCAAGGCACGAATGCCACCAAGATATTCGTATTCCCAAAGGATGAGGTCGCCGAGCAGCATCACATGATTGCCTGAGTTCATGGCAGGGTCGGCGGTATTGCCATTCCAGAGCTCCCAAATAGTTGTGGCACCGTTACGATACATGTACCCCCAGCTCGGATAGGTGTCATTGGAGGCAATCTTGAAGGCCAGTTCACCGTGACCATATTCCGTCAGGCAACGCATCAGCTGCTGGATGCCGATGACGCCCGTCGACACATGTCCGCCACATTCGTTCATGGTCTTGTTGATAATGCTTTCCATCACCTTGTCTTCCAAGCCTTTGGGCACCATTCCAAACCACAAGGGTAGGATATTGGCGGTGACCGTGTTGTTGGCATAGACGCCCGTCACGCGGTTGAAGTACTTGTCGTTAAAGGCGATAGTAGAAGTGGTGATTTCTTTCTGGAAGAATGCCACATCTTCATCGAAACCCAAGATTTCGGCGAACTTTGCCATCATGCCGCAGAGGTAGCAATAGAACGGCGTAGAGATGACTGTCGCATCGGTGATGCGGGTCGCGTCGCTGGAGTGGATAAGCTCGAGCGACTCGGGCGGCATGCACCAGTCACCGTAAGTATCACGAGGCATGAGGCCAGCCCGCATGTAGTCGTTTTTCATGTGGAGCATCCATTTCTTCCATGCCGCATAGTGTTGGCGGATGGGCTCAATATCGCCAAAGCGGGTGTAGAGCATGTCCGTCACGGTGACCATGGCGCCCGGCCAAGTCATATTATCAGTGTAGCCACGCCAATAGGGCGGGATGACATTAGCCAACGAGCCGTTTTCCTGTTGACTGTCATCGCCATCGGTAATCCATTTGGCATAAAGCTGATGGTTGTCGATGATGTACGACTCGCCATAGTTGCCTGTGGTGCGGTCGCCCGTCCAACCCATGCGCTCATCGCGTTGCGGACAATCGGTGGGCATGGAACGGTAGTTGCCACGGATACCCCAGTAGGCATTGTGGTACACCGCGTTGATGATTTCGTTGGAGGTCTCAAACGAACCCGTGATGGGCATCTCATCGTAGATGACCCAGCCTTCGAAGTCGTCCAAATTGGGTGTCTCGCGCAGGCCGGAGATTTCAACATAACGGAAACCGTGATAGACGAACAATGGATGCCATGAAATAGGTAGAGACGTTGCGCGCAACGTCTGTACAGCGCAAATATAGTGGTCTGTATTTTCCGAGCTACGTAGGTTGGCGGTATAAAGTAGGCTATCGGGAGTCAAAAGCTCAGCGAAGCGCAGGATGATGTTGTCGCCTGGTTGTTGTCCGCGAGCCTTCATATCGATGAAGCCGACCATGTTTTGACCCATGTCGAGGTACCATTTGTCGCCTTTTTGGAACAGACTGACGGGTTTCAGTTTCTCCATCACCTTGATGTTAGGATTGGGCTGGGCCGTGAGCTGACCTTCGGGACCATCTACAAGTTCGGCTTGGAGCCAAGCATTGTCATCGTAACCCGCTTTGTTCCAATCGCCAAGGTCAAAGTTTTCATCATAGGTCTCGCCGTCCCACTCGTTGGCGGTGCGGATCGGGCCACGGTTAGTGATTTTCCAAGTCTCATCGCTGACGATGGTCTCTTTCTGGCCGTCTTTGTAAGTCACTTCGAGTTGCAGCAGCAGTCGTGGCGTGCCGAAGCCAAACACATGATCAGAGCCGTCCCAGTTGGGGTTGGCGGCGTTGTAGCGAAGGGATGTGTAGCGTCCGCCTTCAAGGATGATGCCCACGGCATTGTCGCCTTGCTGGAGCATCTTGGTCACATCGTAGGTGTTGAAATACACGCGCTTCGAGTACCATGAAAGGGTAGGTTTCAGCAGTTCCTCTGGCGCGACTTCGCTGCCGTTGAGGTAAGCGCTGTAGACGCCCATTCCGCTGACATATAGCCTCGCTTCGCTGACCTCGCTTTTGAGGGCAAATTCCTTTCGGAGATAACGGGCAGCTAAGCGGGTTTTGCCTACCAACACATCGTCCTCAAACTCATGGCCAATCCATTTGGCTTGCCAATCATCTTGGTTCAACAGACTGATTTCAAACGACTTGACTTCACTTTCCACTTTGGCTTTTTTGCCCTTGGCGGTTATGGTCGTGATGACTTTCCAATAGGCTTTGTCGCGGCTTTTCAATTCCTTGCCTGCGTATGGGATATAGAGCATTTGGTTGGAAGGAATCACGCCAGAATCCCAAAGGTCACCGAGACCTTTTTGGGCGTTTTCGGCGGTTGTGGCCACGATGATTCGGTAGTTTTGTTGCATTACCTCACTTTCCGTGGTCGGATTTTCTTCATCACTTCGGCGGTCGGTTCCATAATTCCAACTGAAGCGCGGCTGGGCTGTGGCCAGAGGCTGCTCGTGGATTTGTTGCTCCACGTTGGGGCTGGTGATGGCGATGGTTAGGTTGTTGGTGCAGGAAACAAAAAAGAGGACCATAACTACAATGGTAATTATAGGTAAATATTTTCTTTTCATCTATAGATTGAGTTTTAATTGATTGTGTATTGTATTTGATTTGAAAGGTGTCTTATTTGTCTAAATCGCCTAACGTGGCATTGCAATCAGAACATAGTACTTGCAAATTCTCCAAAGTCGTTTCTCCTCCTTTTGCCCAAGGAATAATATGATCAAAATGAATTTTATGTATTCCATCGTTGCAAGCAACACCACAAATTCTGCACCTATTGCCATCTCTCATTAATACTTGAACTTTTAGTCTATTACTTGGTTCTCGTTTTGTTTTATGTTTATAGTATGATGACTTATTCTCATTAGGACTATTGATGTTTCTATCTTCGTCTGTTGTGTCTCTTAATATTTCTAAATCATCTGTATTATTATTAATGTAGTATACAAACGCTTCTAATGTTTTGCGCCATCCGCCAAATCTTCTTGTAAAGGTGTTTTGTGAAAAATTAAACTCTCCATTTCTTATATCGGTAATAGTAGGCTGCCTTCCTAGTTTTATCCAAACGCGTTCAATATCTTGAAATAGTTCCTTATCAGAAATCTCTTTGCCTTTACCCAATCGATATGGAGTTGATTTAAGATTTGCTAGTTTTAATAACACATCCCAACTATCATGTTTATTTTTTATCTTATACTTTCCATACTGCTTATATTCTCCGTAAGTGATTGAGTTTTTCCCTAGCATAATAGCAACATTTTGCATATCATGCAGAAAATCTTCTTCCTTTTCACAAAATTCATGCTTATACCAAGATTTATTTAAAGACAATCCTGCTCGTTTTAAAGCTGTTCTCCATCCGCCGAATCTTCTTGCCAAAGTAGAAGGATGATACTTCCCTTTTTGTTGATATTCTGGCATAGAAAGATTCTCCTTATTTAGTATTTTAGCGACTCTCAGGAGATCATTTATTAGTTCCTCGTCTGTTACATTTCTATTATAATTGTTCAATGTAAATTCCATGTTTTTCAATTTTAATATGAATTGAAACTCTTTTCTTTACAAACTCTTGATATTGTATAATTAATCTCAGTTCCAGCGGATTTGCAATCCACTGGTTTCTGAATATAAGGATTTGTAATCCGATAACATTTTGTGTTTCAAACTTGTATAATATACTTTGTTACTTCCGCGATCAGCTCTCCCAATGTCGGTTGGTTTAGTAAGATGGTATAACAAGTAACAACTATTTGTCAAACTCCCAATACCACAGCAGGCTCAATATTGAGTTTGAGGCAAAGGGCACGGGAGAGTTGGTAAGAAGGCTCCATTTTACCATGCATCAGTTCGCTCATTCTCGATGGGCTGATTCCAAGAAGCTTTGCCACAGCTGCCTGTGTCAAACTGCGCTCATACATACGGAGCCTAATGACATCAGGCAATGTCGGTTTGCTAAAGGAGAAATGAAGGTCCTCGTATTCCTCTACCATGTCGGAAAGGATGTCGAGTTCCTGATAGTTAGGGTCGGTGATTGGGGTCTCATCTGTCACCACTTTCAAAAGTTCTTCGATGCGTTGCATTGCGGCATTGTAAGCCTCTTCTGTTTTTAGTTGTGCCATGACTCAAATGTTTTCAATGTCCGTAATTCTGTCATATTCTGCATGTGTACCGATGAAGCGAATGTAAACCGTTTTGGAAGTCATGAGGATCAGCACTACAAGGCGATAGTTATTCCCATTGATATTGAACACATAACGCTGGTTGCCAACATAATCCACACTATTGAAGGTTTGCCTAATGTCGGTCAGATTGTTCCATTCTGCCTTTCGGGTCTTTTCAAACCAATCGTTAAGGCTTCCAGCTGCTTGTGGATGGTTTTCGGCATATTGGGTCAGTGTCTTCTTTGCGATGATTCGCATAACGGCATTATTTATGTTTTGTGCCGCAAAGATAATAAAATAATTCGAAATTACAAAATAAAGTTACAAAATTTGTATAGAATATGCATAAATGGCAATGTTTCATCTAAAAAACCAACGCTTCCCTGGTTTCGGAGAAGGGAGCGCTTTGTTGGTTTCTATGGCGAACAAGGAAAGAGAGTGTTCGACTGCAACACTTAATGCGTCAAAATCTCCAGTCCAGTCTCAGTCATTAAGAAGGTGTGTTCCCATTGGGCGGAGGGCAGTTCATCCTCGGTGATGACGGTCCACCCATCGGCGCGGTCGACAAAAACCTTCCAAGTGCCCATGTTGATCATCGGCTCAATGGTGAATACCATGCCAGGGACAAGGAGCATGCCTGTGCCTTTTTTACCATAATGCAACACTTCCGGGTCGTCGTGGAACTTGACACCCACGCCATGACCACAGAGGTCGCGCACCACGCTGAAGCCGTTCTTGTGAGCATGCTGTTGGATGGCATTACCGATGTCGCCGACAAAGCCGAAAGGCTTGGCAGCCTCCATGCCTACATAGAGGCATTCCTTGGCCACATCGACAAGCTTCTGCTTACGCGCCGAAGTCTTGCCAATGACATACATGCGCGAAGCGTCGGCATAAAAGCCATTTAATATCGTTGTGCAATCCACATTGACAATGTCACCTTCCTTAAGAATTTCCTTAGCTGAAGGAATGCCGTGGCAGACCACCTCGTTGATGGAGACGCAAACGCTCTTGGGATAGCCCTCGTAGCCCAAAGTGGCCGGAATGGCACCATGCTCGATGGTGTAGTTGTGCACCAGATCGTTGATTTCCAAAGTGCTCATGCCTGCGTGAATCCTCTCACCCACGAGGTCAAGGATAGCCGTATTGATGACACCACTCTTCTTGATACCTTCAATCTCTTCGGGGGTGCGAATAAGGCTACGCTTGGGCACCATCGCGCCTTTGGCCTCCATCGCCATCACTTTCTTATCCAATGCTGTCGGTTCCTGTCCGGCCGGCACACGCCATACTTTACGCCTGGTAAACATATTGTTCTTATTTTGGCTGCAAAATTAGTGTTTTTTTGAATACTATTTGGCTATTACGATACCCAACTCCTTATTAATCTGCTTGCGGATGTCATCGAGGTCTTTTTTCTGTTTGAGTAGGATGAGCTGGTCGGCGGGGTCAGTTGTGGTTTTCAGTTCCTCCTCCACCGCTTTGCGCCGCTCTTCAATGATAAGGTCTTTGTAACGGTAAATCGATGACAGCACCGTGGCTTTCAACATGTCCTCCTCGCGCTTCACAAAAATCCCATATTTCTCCCATTGGTCAAGCTTGTAAGGCGTTGAGAGCAAATCGGCAGCCAATTGGGCAATGTTCTCATCCTCATGTGAAACAAAAACCTGATTGTCAGGGATATAGCCTGCATCAATAGCTTGGTCGAAGATGTCGAAAACCTTTTTGTTGATGACATTGGTGAAAACGAAACCGTCCATCTTCAAGTCATCGACAATCAACTGGGCCACAGAGACTTGCTCATACACCTTTTCGCCATTTTCATCTTCTCGTTCATCGATGATTGTGTTTTTGCCATACATGAGCAAAAGCTTCACCAACTCGCGCTCCTGATAATAACCCGCCGGCAGCTGGTCTTCAACGGTTTCCTCCTGTTTGGGTGTCACTGTCGTGGTATCCGTCTCGGGAACCACATTATCCTCAATGCCTAAAGTCTTCTTCAGTTTGGAACGCAGTATCTTGTTCAGCTCGTTGGTAAGCGTCTGTTCGGGCATATCCAAGAGGCGGCTGCATTCCTTCACATAGGTGATGCGGAAGATGCTGTCAGGGATGACAGAGATAGTCTCTACGATGTCACGGATGACCTGACCCCGTTTGATGGGATCGTTTTCGGCGTCTTTCAGCAACAGCTCGGTCTTGAATCGGATGAAGTCTTTGGCATTCTCTTTCAAGTAGTTACTGACATATTCTGTCGAAAACTCCTTGCCGAAAGTGTCGGGGTCGTGTTCTGGAGGTAATACCACCACGCGCACATTCATGCCCTCAGAAAGAATCATGTCGGTGCCGCGCAAGGCTGCATGGACACCTGCCGCGTCGCCATCGTAGAGCATGGTGATATTCTTTGTATAGCGCTTCACGAGGCGAATCTGCTCCATCGTCAGTGAAGTGCCACTGCTGGCTACTACATTCTCGATGCCAATTTGGTGCATGCGCAACACATCGAAATAACCTTCCACAAGGATGCATTCATCTTGACGGGCGATGGCATTTTTGGCGAAATAGATGCCATAGAGCGTCTGCTTCTTGTCGTAGATCTCCGACTCGGGCGAGTTCTGGTATTTCGGGCTTTTCTTGTCGTTGGTGAGTATACGGCCGCCAAAGCCAATGACACGACCCGTGAGGCTGTGGATGGGGAACATCACGCGGCCATGGTAGCGGTCGTAAAGGCCATTATTGCCTTTAATTGAAAGACCTATTTGCTCCAACAACTCTTCAGAATAACCGTTTTTCTTGGCATGTTCGGTGAAGGCGTCCCATTTGGCGGGATTGTAACCGAGGTGAAATTTCTGGATGATGGGGTCGAAATAGCCGCGCTCACGAAAATACTCAAGGCCGATGCTTTTACCTTCCTCCGTATTCCAAAGGGTATCAACGAAATACTTGTCAGCGAACTCGTTGATGTTGAACATCTTCTCGCGGATGCTCTGCTGCATGATCTCCTCAGCAGTCTGCTGTTTCTCCTCGATTTTGATGTTGTACTTTTTGGCAAGGTAACGCAGAGCCTCGGGATAGGTGTAATGCTCATGTTCCATGAGAAACTTGGCCGAGTCGCCCGCCTTGCCGCAGCCAAAGCATTTGAAGATGTTGCGCGCTGGATTGACACTGAACGATGGTGTTTTCTCATTATGGAAAGGGCAATTGCCCCATAGGTTCGACCCACGCTTTTTCAGCGTGACGAACTCGCCTACAACCTCCTCAATGTGAGCGGCTTGCAGGATTTGCTCCACTGTTTCCCTTGGAATGGCCATCGTTGTGAAATAATTGGCAAAATTACAAAATTAATTTGAATTGAATTCTATTCTGTTTTTGCCCTTGATTTCGTGTAAAAAACATGTACCTCACAACCTTGATTTCGTGTAATTTTTTGACAATTCAAAGCTTTCGATGGCTTGTTGGCACAATAGCACAAATGCATAGTATTGTCTATCGTCGCATCGTCGATTTCAACGTAGTTAAAGCACGAATAACGAAACTGACCAACTCCCAACTAACAACTCTAAACTCTAAACCCTCAACTCTAAACTCATTTATCCAGCTCCACCTCCCCAGCCCCCACAGCCTCAAACAACCACATCCGCTCATAATAGGCTTCATCAAATACCAAGGTGTCCACATTCGCTGGCTGTTGCCGCATCTCATGGTTTCTTCCTTCCTGGCATCCCGCCAGCAGCAGGGCGGCAAAAGCCGCCACTGCTACTGCGAGAATCATGGATGCAGATGCTTTTTTCATGGCTTATCTTATTACCGTGATGCGTTCCGTTTGCGAAACTCCCTTTGAATCCATAATCCTCACCAAATAAACCCCTTCCGCCAAACCTTCCACACTAATTTCATTAGAGTTCCGTACCCTCTTCACCACCTGCCCAAAAGCATTATAAACCCAAACCTCTTCAGCCTCAACACCCTCAATCCGAACAACCCCGCTGGCAGGATTGGGATAAACAACAGCCTCAAAACGATTCTCTTCAACCCCCGTGGTATTCTTCTCCAAGCATTCAGACCACGAAATCGCTGATTCCACGCCGTTGATCACATGGCTGACACCCCATTTGTAAAGGCCGTCATCCAAGTCTGCCCATTGTCCGTCAAGGTAGGAATTGACCTCCAATTTTCTCGCAATCAATTCCATGTCCTGGCCGTCGCAAAGGGCGCGATACACCTTGAAGTGCGGAAAACCGCTGTCATAATACATAAGCATCTGCATCAGCCAAGCGCCACCGCCAAGGTCGGTTTGCTGCCATCCGTCTTCGGTTTTCCACCAAGTGCCATCGTCGCTCGAACCACCATTGCCGTAGGGAGCCGGTGTCTCGTGGCCTTCGTCGGTACTCCATACCATCCAGATGCTTCCTGCCTCTAAACCGACCTCCACCCAGTCATCCAATTCAAAATACTGATAATCGCCCAGTCCTGGCGTCACATCCACGGTAATTGACGACATCGCCTCCCCAGGCGCATCTTCACCGCCCAAGTATATGGTACACGTATAGGTGCCGCCCGTCAGTCCTTCAGCATCGCTGTAGAGGGCAACATCCGTAATGACTCCACTCGTCTGCTCAGTCCATTTCATGGCCCATTCACAGGCATTGCCGCCGTCACCCATGCTGCCACGGTAACCGTCATATCCATAATACAACCAACTTTGCGGCTGATAAAAAGAGCCATCGTAAACAAAATGGATGCAGTCAATATACCAAGTGTCGTCCAGGGCACTCTCTTCGCCGTCTTTGGCATACTCCCACTTGAAGGTGTGTTCGCCTTCCGTGACATCATACCGAAATTCGTGCCATGAACCTTGTCCCGACTGGCTCGTCATGCACTCGCCATCGATATAGAACTTACCCAAATCCCAGTTGTTTTCCGAGGAGATTTTGCCATAAAACCGCATCTCGCAATCACGTGGGATGGACATCGTGATTTGTATGGCCGAAGTCGAATTGTCTATGCCCGCATTCGACGCCCGCATGGAGAAGGAACCGTCAAAGGACTGGCTGTCGGTAATCTCCCAAGGATAATCAGAAACGGCATTGTTCCAGTCGAAAAGGCTGAAATCACCCGTTTCGAAATGATCGACGAATTGGCTTTCCCACTGAACCCTGACCGTTTGGTTGCTGATAACAGTGGCATCCACCTTCATCGGGTCTTCCCATCTGCCGGGAACTTGTGCAAAAAGGTTACTCGCCATAAGGCCAAGCCCAACCATAGCAATAAGTCTAATGTATTTCATCGTTTCGTGATTTTGTTCGTGTAAACTTTTCCTTCCGCGTCCGCAATCCTCACCAAATAAACCCCTTCCGCCAAACCTTCCACACTAATTTCATTAGAGTTCCGCACCCTCTTCACCACCTGCCCCAAGGCATTGTATACCTGCACTTCGGCGGGTTCAATACCATTGATATAAACATAGTCGTTTGCGGGATTAGGTGAACAGGTAACAACAGAATTGCTTTCATTTTCTTCTATGGCATCGAACCCTGTGCCATCGTTCATAAACACTTCAAGCCATGATTCTCTCTCAAATGGCACATGCAAAACGAGCAAATCGTCGAAACCATCGTTGTTCAAATCGCCGACTTCGAAATTGCGGACAAACTCGTATTCATATTTTTCCACTGGGAAAAACACAGGATTGCCAAACCCAAATGCGCCGTTGCCCTCAAATATATAATAACCCGTATGCCCCAACTGGAAATCACTCATTTGCACAATAATATCAAGGTATTCATCACCGTTGAAATTCACTAGTTTCATATTGTCAAGCCCCCCATCATACCAAGTGATACTGCTTGGGAACCAAATCGAATCCATCTTTTGGAATTCCTCATTGCCGAGGTTCCTATAGACCCAAAGGTGTGAATCGCTAGTTGATCTGCCTTCCACCACATCCTCCCAACCGTCGCCGTCGATGTCAAAAACCACCAGACCATTAGTAGAGTAGCCGTCAGGGACCCACGGATGGACATATCCTTCGCGAGGAATCAAGCTGTCTGTGGTATAAAGAAGGGAGTAGGCGTCAACAATGTCGTCCTTCTTGTCGTGATTCATGTCGCAAACAGTGGGCACATAAAGCGAACCAATAGAAAAAACCGCTTCCGCAGCGAAGTTGCCCGTACCATCATTACACAAATAACCCAAGCCTGATTCAGTGTTGGCATGATAATCGTTTGCTACCGCTATGTCGAGGAACGAATCGCCGTTAAAATCACCCGATGCCATCATCAAATAATACGGATTATCCAACTCAAACTGATAGCCATTATACCAAACCCATTCCGGCTGAATTAAAGGGGTCTCGGCAAAACGCCCGAATCTTCCGTCGCCGTCATTGTAGTCAACTCTTATAAAACAAGTGTCATTATCCATTCCTGGATAATTAACGTAGGCATACGAAGCTATGTCTATACTGCCGTCCTTATCAAAATCCTCCAAAAGGAAAGACAATAGTGCCGGGTCATAACCCATGTGCGCGTCGGGCTTGGAACTGCTAATGCTTTCGTACCATTCAAGATGGCCTATTCCGTCGTTGAGATAAATGGAAAAGATTACCTCATTGTCCGGGCTGTTGAGTCGGCTAACGACCACATCGACAAATCCGTCGTTGTTGACATCGCCGACCTTGATACTGCGCGATTCGGGAAGCGATTCGTACATCTCACTGCGCACTTGCGCTTGCATCGTCACCCCTCCCGTCATCAGCAGGAGCGCAAGCAGGGTGTAAAGTCTTGTTGTTTTCATTGTTCTATTGGTTTTTATTAGTCTTATCAGTCCTATTAGTCCCCTTCGTAAGCACGTTAGCACGTCAGCACGCATAACGTTAGCACGAAAAAAACACTACCTCACCATCACCTTCTCCAAAAAGATTCTCCCTTCCTTATCTCTAATTCTCACCAAATAAACCCCATCCGCCAAATCCGCTACATCAACCTCATTCGTTCCCCGCACGGTCTTCACCATCTGCCCAAGTGCATTGTAAACCTGCACCTCATCAGCCTCAACCCCCTCAATGCGAACAACCCCGCTGGCAGGATTGGGATAAACCGACAATAAAAAAGCAGTCCCATTGTTTTCTCCAACAGCCTCAATACCGTCCTCGAACATCGGGATATAGTAAGGCTCATAGACAGGCTTCCAATGTTTATAAATTGATGGGCTTTCCTGCATGTCCACCCAAGCGTTGAGGGCATCCACCATGATGTCAGTCGAAGTGGAGCCTACCATCACGTTTGTTTCCAATTGGCAGGGTCCGGTAGGAACAAACTCCGCACATTCCATGGCTAAACCCTGATTGTCGCCGAAAAGCCCTGCTTGTCCGTAGTTGTTCCAAATATGGCCATAGCAGTTTTCCACCACGCAACCTTTCATGTTGCAACCCACTACGGAACCTTTGTATTCCATAAAACCATTCAACCCAGAAAGGACTTCGGTAAAGCAATTCTTTACCACGGCTTTGCCGCCCTGACTATCTGATTCGTTGAAGCAGACAATCCCGCCAAACGACTGGGCACTATACGAACCTCTCACGCTTCCATAGAAGAAGCAATTAACCACCTCCGCATCAGCATACCCGCCTTCCGAAAGATTGTGGTACACGATACCTCCTCCGTTCCTTGAAACCAAATAGTCATTGTCAGCATAGCAATAGGCGCAATTCCTTACAACGGAGTTCCTGTTCAATCCGACAATACTGCCACATTGGTCATCTCCTCCAGCACTTCCAGCCCTTATTTTCACAATGCAACCATCCACTACAGAGAGGGAATCGGAGACACCCACCAAACACCCATCAAAAAACTCGCTGCCGTTGAGGTGATGGCCTGTAACAAACAAGCCTGAATTGACAACAAAATCTTTCACCGTTCCGTGTTTGAGACATCCGAACATGCCAATATCAAAAGCGGGATCATACTCTGGAGAATTATACGCGACATACAAGCCATCGATTGTATGACCGCCACCATCAAAAGTACCCATGAAGGGATGCTCGCGGCTGCCGATGGGCGAAAAGCGCCGATGCGCACCAGCGTCAAGGTCGATGTCGCAAGTGAGTCTCACGGTGCGCCCATCGAAATTGTCAGGCTCGCAGCCGTTCATCCCGTTCGCTGCGCTTATCAACCACGCCAAACCTTCAGGCGTGGAGATTTCCACATTGCCGTTGGCATCCATCACAAAGCCATTAGGCTGCACTGTGACAGAATCAATCCACAATGGATATTCTTCAATATAATGTGGCCATGGGTCGACTTTGTTTTGTGCCTGCATCCTCGTCCCAAGCATCATAAAGGCGGCCAAAGCAATAAGTCTTATGTTTTTCATCGTACCGTGATTTTGTTCGTGTAAACTTTACCATCCGCATCCGTAATGCGCAGCAAATAAACTCCATCCACCAATCCACTCAAATCAATCTCATTCGTCCCTCGCACCGTCTTCACCATCTGCCCAAGGGCATTGTAAACCTTCACCTCGGAAGTCTCCATACCTTCAATAACAACCCTGTCCCTTGCCGGATTGGGATAAACGCCAATGCTTTCTGCCTCTTCTTCGATCCCATCATACGAACCTTCAATAAAAATGTCATCAATACAGATGGCGGAATATCCTGTGCTACTGAAGTGACGGAAAGCAATATAGACCTCCTGACCGGCATAATTGGAAATGTCAACTGTATACCGATACCAATTGCCTTGACGTTTTCCCTCGCATTTGGCCATCAAAGTCCATTCACGAAAGTTGGCAAAAGCCAACGGGTCGTCATTGACAGTAGTGGAGATGGCCACCGCAAAATGTTCCGCACTGCTGTACTCATCCAAAGCGCAGGCATAGAAGCTGAGAATGGGATATTGTGAATTTAAGGATATTTGTGGTGAGACGAGATAGTTGTCAGGTGTCAAAGGGTTGCCAGTGGTAGGGTCCACTGAAAACGATAGTAACACTCCATCGGAACCCAAGTGTCCCATTCCGTTGGCAGACTGCCGTTGCCAGTTGTGGCCATCGCCGTCGGCATCAATAGTGGTCCAGCCTTGAAGGGTGCCGTCTTCAAAGTCGAACGAGATTTGCGCTTGCATCGCTCCGCATACCAGAAATGCGGCAAGAATAAATGATAGTTTCTTCATAGGTTATTCTGTTTTAATGATTTGTTATTTACTAGTTTTCTGCGCTTGTCGTCACTGCGAGGAACGAAGCAGTCCAGACTATTGGTTTTTAGAAAACTTGTTCCCTGGATTGCTTCACTGCGTTCGCAAAGACGCGAAGCGACGACTCATTCCCTCAGCACTTTCCGTGTGAGGCACACTTCCGCATTGCGGATCCTCAGCATGTACATCCCTTTGGGCAAGTCGCCCATCTCCATCCAACCGCCCTTGCCGCTGAAGGTCTTTGTGGCCACCACTTGGCCGCTCATGTTAATGAGTTCCATTTCCGTGGCCTCGGCCTCGTTGGGCAGCAGCACGCAAACCGTGTTGTTCGTGGGGTTGGGATAAATCTCCACCACAGCCTCTTCTTTTGGCATGGGTCGTTCCGGCACCTGCAATGTGGTGTAGTCCACCGTGTCGGTGATGTGCAGAATCCAATAATCCCGATTTATTACCTGTGGAGTTGGAGTATATGTGAAGGCGCAGTTGGAGCAGTTCACATCTCCGCTGGAGCCGGTTCTCGGACATATCACGTCGCCGACAATCGTGTATTCCCTGTCGTTATGTTGAACAACCTCCTTAAATATAGTGGAACCATCTTTTGTCCCCAAACAGCGCTCCCAAAGTAAATTGCCGTGGGCATCAGTACGAAACACCCAACCTATGCCATCGTTAAGGTCACTCAAATTGAGGTGTGCTGCACTGGCCACATCACCATCAATGGATTGCGTCGTTCCAAACGCCATGAAGCCTCCATCTTCTAACGGGAACACTCTCGCTGCACCTTCATGGGAACTTCCACCGTAGCACTTGCTCCAAACGACATTGCGGTCTAAATCCAAGCGTAACAACCAAATGTCGTAACATGGGAAACCTCCTCCGTAATATCCAGGATGCCATCCGGCACCTTGCAAATCACCGTCCGTACAAGTTGTTTCCCCAATGCCGATATAGCCGTCTTCAAGGTCGATAAACCTTAATATCGCCGATTCTTTATTGGGTCCAGGTATGCATCCGTAACATTCCTGCCATTCTATTCCTCCGATGGAATCCAGTTTGATGAACGTGGCATTGCTGTTCATGGGAGGATCATAACATGGCGTGAGGTTTCCGTAGGATCCCGCAGGGTCATTATACATAGTGACATAATAACCACCTTTGTCGCTTCTATCCACCCTACTCAAAAGATCCACTGCTTGTGTTCCAAGAGTGGTCTCCCAAGTCATGTTCCCGAGGCTGTCCATCGCTACCATCCAACCATCCACAGCACCATAAAAATGGCTGATGTCGCAACCACTACTAAAATAATTCGCAAAGGCGAGCACTCCTCCGTCGTGTGTCAAATCGCCTCCACCAGACTCCCAATAATAACCCTCTCGGTTACCGAAGCAACTGGTCCAAATTTCTTCTCCATTGGAATTGATTTTGATTACTTTCATGTTACGTACAGTATCTCCACAGATGTCACAGAAAGCACCTCCAACCAAATAGTATTCTTTTCTCTCACCGTTTTCAACCTTTAGGATGTCTTTGACACCCATATCATAGCACCAACTGTCGATGAGTTCATAATCGTAGTTGATTTTCACAATCCAAGCAGGACTGTAAACATACGCATCGCTGCAATATTCGGGCACCAGCCCCGTGCCGACACCAGGCTTATAGGTATAGCCCGCAAGCAAAATGAAATCATCTTCCATGATGATCCCTCTTCCTTCTATAAGGTCTTCGTCATATCCCCCAAAGCATTGCTGCTTGTCGATACGGATTTGCCCTTGCATCGTCACCCCTCCCACCATCAGCAGTAGCGCAAGCATAATGTAGAATCTAGTCGTTTTCATTATTCTATTGGTTTTATTAGTCATATTTGTCCTATAAGTCCCCTCCCCCTCTAAGAGGGGGTGGCCGCAGGCCGGGGGAGTTCCCACTTCGTAAGCACGATAGCACGTAAGCACGATAGCCCGTCAGCCCGCATAACGAAAAAGCATCATTCTCGTTGCTGCACCGCGTTCTGGTAGTCATCTTCAGTAAAAGTATATCGCAGGCAGCCGTCCCAACTGTTCTCGGCGGCAAGCACTTCGTAGTTTTCCATCAAGATGGGATTGAACCTGCTCCTGTCTTCTTTTGAAAACACAACTTGGACCGAATCGTTGAAAACAATCCTCATCGAATCACATTGGTTGTCATTAAAGTATTGTGGATAATTGATCTGATAACGATAATCCCAAACCACCGAAACCTCTCCTTGCGCAGGAATCGTAATTGTCTTCGAAGGGTAATAGGATGAATCCTGCGAGGTCACCAAACCACAATCCTTTGTCATGATGGTCAGTTCCATTGGCAAGGTGTTTTTCATCACAACTTCCAAATGGCAAAGACGATCAACGGAGCACGACACCGAAATGAATGTCACCCCCATGAACATTGCTGCCAAAACCACCAGCAACTTACTTGATTTGATTTTTCTGTTTTGCATATCTGTATGTTTTTAAAACTCTGTTGCAAAACTATAACAAAAATCAACGAAAAAATCAACCCAAAGGCCAATTATAGATTTTCCTTTGGAATGCCTGTTGAAAATCAAGCAATTATAATCGGTATATATAGATTTTTACGCCTCCAAAAAAGACGAAATCGAGGCATTTCCCGTCTTTTTTCGCAGGTTGGAGCGGTACTGCAGCACCGTGTTTTGGCTCAAACCCAACAAATCCGCCTCCTCCTTCGCGCGGAATTGCAGGAACGAAAGCACGAAAAGTTGGGCCTCCGTCTTGGTCAGATTGGGGTAGGCAGCCGCCACCCGTTCCATGGCTCCGGGATAGGCCGCCTCAAACTCTTCCATGATGCGCTCCAAGCGGTTCGGCACCTTCGCGCGGTAAAGGTCGGCCACCCGCTGCGGCAACATCGCCCGCGCCTGCTGCAAGGCATCGTCCGCTTGCGTCTGTAGTTGCTGCAGCGCTTCATCCACTGTCTGAAGCTGCTGCAAAGCATCATCCACCTGCGTCTGAAGCTGTTGCTTCTCCTCGTTCAAGGTCTGCGTCTCTGTCTCATGCTCCTTTCTCCGTTTGGCCATCCACCACCACAGCCCAAGCCCCAAAACCAGCAGCACCACCATAGCCGTCACTACACCCCGCACCAAGCGTCGCCGTGCCGCCAACTGCTCGGCTTGCCGTCTCTCAGCCTCAGCCTTCTCCTGTTCCCACTGCAAATACTGCTGGAATAGGTCGTTCAATTGCGAGTTTCGTAACTGTTTATTGGCTGTCGAGGTCACATCTTCTACAAGGATTTGGGCATATTGACTGGCATTCAAGGTATCGCCCTCGCTTATGGCAATAATATGCAAAACTCTGGCAGCAAGTTTTTTGTCGATGGCTTCGTTTTCAGACTCAAACACAGGCATCAAATAGGCTTTTGCAGAATCATATTGCCTGATATCTTGGTAAATGTTGCCAATAGCCGGAAATCGGTGTAATCTTTCCGTTTCATTTGCTGCTTGAATCGCCATCCTTTTCAAACTGTCCAATGCCCTAATAGTGTCGTGATGCCACTCGTAATCAAACAATGCACGCGATGAAACGATATCCCTGTAAATTAAATTGTTCCTGTCGGGCATGATTTCCAAAGCCCTATCATAGTAATAGGCCGCGCTGTCTGCAACCTTCAATTTGTCATATTGCTTTCCTATCCTGTAAAGCACGTTGGAAACTGCGTATGGAGAGGTAGGCGCAATCCTGGAGTAAATCAGGCTTTGCTTCCCGCAATAGATGGCAGGCTCTTGCATAAACTGTTTGGAAAACAACTCCACAAGTCGGTTATAAGTTAACGCCATAAACCGTGCCTTGTGTCCCACCAAAACCTTCTCCTCAAAATGTTCTTCCATCATCCGCAAGGCATTGAGATATTCCTCGCAAGCCTCAATAAGGCTATCCCGTTCATAATACCCCACACCATTAATATAATGCGCCCGCGCCGCCAAAAACGCATCCCTTTGTAGGGACGCACCGCGTGCGTCCGATTTACCGCGTGTGTCCGCTCCATCCATCCCCACAATCGAATCAAAAAACCCCACCGCCTTCACCAGCTCCTTCCTATTGCTCTGCCCATAATCATTCTTATAAAGCAGCTCCGCAATCAGCACCTGGCAATAATGCCCCTCAAACACATCCAAGCTATCCGCCTCGGGGCTTGCCGCAAACTCCATCATCACCGCCAAAGCACTATCCGCCCGCCACCACATCAAACTATCAATGGCGGATAATTTCAGGAGAGACGGTGTGGCCACCACCTCTTCAACCCTATCATCAACGGTTCGGGCACAGCCAACCACCATCAACGATAATAACACGACGATATGCAGATAGGTTTTCATCGGCTGCAAAGGTAGTCAAAATCCATTATTCGTTTCTTGTCGGAGGTTTCATTATTTATTCTAATTTTGCCCTTTAAAACTACCAAGCAAATGAAAATACATCACTATCTATTGGTTTTCATAGGATTAACGATGATCTGTTGCAGCGAACAACCCATTGTGACCACCGAGTCAGAACCCATTGCCGATTATATCCAATACGTTAACCCCATCATCGGAACCAACGGCATGGGGCATACCTTCCCTGGGGCTTGTGCGCCATTCGGCATTGTGCAACTCAGCCCCGACACCGACACCGTGCCGCACAACATCGATGGGGCTTACCAACCTCGCGTGTATGAGTATTGTGCTGGTTATCAACATAAAGACAGCACCATCGTGGGCTTCAGCCATACCCACTTTAGCGGCACGGGGCACTCTGATTTGGGCGACATCCTGGTGATGCCCGTTACGAGTGAAATCAAGTTCAATCCTGGGACGCAGACCAACCCCGATGCTGGCTATCGCTCTCGTTTCAGCCATGAAACGGAAATTGCCGTGCCAGGGTATTATGAGGTGTTTTTGCAGGATTATGGCATCAAAGCCCAACTGACCGCCACGGAACACGCTGGTATCCATCGCTATACCTATCCCGAAGACCAAGACGGCAGCATCATCCTCGACTTGCAGCACGGCATCTACAACTACGACGGCAAGACCCTTTGGGCCAACCTCCGCGTGGAGAACGACACCCTGCTGACGGGCTACCGCATCACCAACGGCTGGGCGAGGACAAACTATACCTACTTCGCCATCAGTTTCAATCAACCCATCAAGGACTATGGTTATCGTGAGTTAGAGAAACCCAAATATAATGGCGGCTGGGGCAAGTTCGATGTCAAACACAACTTCCCTGAAATGACAGGGCGCAAGATTGTGGCTTATTTCACCTTCGACAATCCCAACACTTTGGAGATGAAAGTTGCCCTCTCTGCCACCAGCACCGAGGGAGCCTTGCGCAACCTCCACGCCGAGACCGATGGTCGCAATTTCGAGCAACTTCTCGTCGAAACCCAATCCAAATGGAACAAGGAACTCTCTATCCTGCAAGCCGAAGGCACCGAAGATCAGAAGGCTATGCTATATACTTCGCTCTACCACACGATGATCAATCCCTCCATCTACATGGATGTGGATAGCCAATATCGCGGCCTCGACCACAACATCCACCAAGCCGAGGGCTTTACCAACTATACCGTGTTCTCGCTTTGGGACACCTACCGCGCTTTACACCCGCTCTTCAATGTACTGCAACCTCAACGCAATGCCGACATGGTGCAATCCATGCTGAAACACAGTGAGCAGAGTGTCCACGGACTGCTGCCCGTGTGGTCACACATGGGCAACGACAACTGGTGTATGATTGGCTACCACGCCGTTTCGGTGCTTTCGGATGCCTATGTCAAGGACGTAGTCCGTCATTGCGAGGAAAGAAGCAATCTAGAAATGATGTTAAATGCCATGCAACGGAGTTCCATATGCCCGTATTATGTCAACCTCGACGACTATCAACAACTTGGTTATGTTCCCTTCGACAAGAACAGCGGTTGCGTCTCCATCACTTTGGAATATGCCTATGACGATTGGGCTATTTATCAAGCCGCTCTAAAGGCTAGAAACCAAGAGATGGCCAATACCTACAAACAACGCGCCGCTAACTGGCGTAACACCTTCGACACGGAGTTGGGTTTTGCCCGTCCCAAGATGAGTGATGGCACTTGTAAAGCACCATTCAGCCTCTTCGACACCGAGGGCGAAGGCTTCGTGGAGGGCAACTCCTGGGTGTATTCGTTCTATGTGCCGCAGGATGTGAAAGGCCTTGTCGAGGCCATGGGCGGCGATGCACAATTCATCCACAATCTCGACACCTTATTTGTCATGCAACTGCCGCCCGAGTTCTTCGAAAACACAGAAGATGTCACCGAGGAAGGCCTCATGGGCTGCTACAACCACGGCAACGAACCCGCACATCATATCGCCTACCTTTACAACTGGACCTCACAACCTTACAAGACCCAATACTGGCTGCGCGAGATCATGAACCGCTTCTACAAAAACAACATCGACGGCCTCTGCGGTAACGACGACTGCGGCCAGATGTCAGCCTGGTACATCTTCTCCGCGATGGGCTTCTATCCCGTCTGTCCCGGCAGCGACCAATATGTATTAGGTGCACCTTATCTGCCCTATCTGAAAGTGCGCTTGGGCAATGGCAAGACATTGGAAATCAAGGCCCCAAAAGTGAGTGATGAGAATCGTTATATTCAAAAGGTGACATTTAACGGAAAAGAAATCAGCAAATTATATATCACCCATGAGCAATTGATGCAAGGTGGGGAACTGGTCTTCGAGATGGGTAGTAAGCCGAATCTGGAACGCGGCATGAGACCTGAGGACAAACCCTATTCGATGACAGAATGATGTAGAGTCGGTGTCACACCGTCTCTACAAACCGAAAAATACCTATTTTTGCAGAAAATATCTAACCTATGAATATTGCCGCGTTGGTTTCGGGGGGTGTCGACAGCTCCGTGGTGGTGCCGCTACTCAAAGAGCAGGGCTACGACCCGCATATCTTCTATATCAAGATCGGTATGGAAGGCAAGGAAGACCTGTCGAGCTGTCCGTCGGAGGAGGACATTGAAATCACGACCTACATCGCCAAGAAATACGGCTGCAAGTTCGACATTGTGGACCTGCAACACGAGTATTTTGAGACGGTCGGAAAATACACCATGGAGATGGTGCGAAAGGGCCTCACGCCCAATCCCGACGTGATGTGCAACCGTTGGATTAAGCTCGGTGCCTTTGAGGAGAAAGAAGGTCACAATTTCGACAAGATTGCCACAGGTCATTATGCCCGCTCGTGGGAGGATGAAAACGGCATCTTCTGGCTCGGCACGGCGGCCGACACTTTCAAGGACCAGACCTATTTCTTAGGTCGCATCACATACGCACAACTAAGCAAGGTCATCTTCCCTATCGGCGACATCCCTAAACCCGAGGTGCGTCGTTTGGCCGCCCAATACAAGTTACCAAGCGCAGAACGCCATGACAGTCAAGGCATCTGTTTCTTGGGAAAGATCAACTACAACGACTACATCCGCGAATACCTCGGCGAGATGCCTGGAGATATCGTTGAGCTCGAAACAGGCAAGAAACTGGGGCGTCACAAGGGCTTCTGGTTCCATACCATCGGACAGCGCAAAGGCTTGGGTCTCGGAGGCGGACCTTGGTTTGTGGTGAAAAAAGACATCCCGAACAACATTGTCTATGTTTCGCAGGGCTACGACCCCGTGGCGCAATACACCAACATTGTTCCCTTGGGCGACTTGCAACCGATGAATCCTGCCTTGCAATTCATTGATGGGCAGCGTATCCGCTTCAAAATACGCCATCAGCCTGAGTTCACTTATGGCCATATCCGCCTCACCGAGCGTGGTGCCGACATTGTTTCTGAACTAGCTATCTCAGGTGTGGCACCTGGGCAGTTTGGGGTGGTTTACCATGAGATAGAACCTTATGTTATTGGTAGTGGAGTTATTATTGAGACCAATGAATACAATAGCTGATCGCATATTATACGAAGACAACCACCTCATCGTGGTCAACAAGCTCCCCTCTGAAATCGTACAAGGCGACAAGACGGGCGACAAATGCCTACTCGATGATGTGAAAGAGTATATCAAGGAAAAGTACGACAAGCCAGGGAATATCTTTGCCGGCCTTGTCCATCGCATCGACCGCCCCGTGAGCGGCGCCGTGATGTTTGCCAAGACGAGCAAAGCCCTGTCGCGCATGACCGTGAAGGTGAAAGACCGCGACTTTCGCAAAACCTATCTGGCCTTGGTGAAGAACCACCCGCCCAAGCAAGCCGATGTGTTGGAGGACTACCTTGTCAAGAACGAGAAGATGAACAAATCGTTCGTCGTGCCTAAAGGCACTAAAGAAGCCAAGTTGGCGCGACTCAGCTATCGTGTAGTCGGCAAATCAGAGACTTTTTATCTACTTGAAGTCGAGTTGTTTACGGGAAGACACCATCAGATTCGTTGCCAGTTAGCGCACATCGGTTGTCCCATCCGTGGCGACTTGAAATATGGCTATCCACGTAGTAATCCCGATGCTTCTATCAGCCTGCATGCTTGGCGCATCGCTTTTGAACATCCCGTTTTGAAGACACAAATAGAGATAACAGCGCCTTTGCCTGAAGTGGCTCCTTGGACTGCGTTTCAGCAGTTGTCGGATTAAAGATTACTTTCCTCTATTCGACTCTCAACGACTTCCACTTTGACTTCCTTGTCAGCACGACGAATGGCAAAGCCAAACATCATCATGATAAGGCCAAATACCAAAGCGATGATACCTGACAAAATGATAAACCATTTCACGAAACCAAAGGGATGCGCTATGAGCAGCACGCCGAATGCTATGCTGAGAATAGCACTCACAATATAGAAGCCCTTGTTCCACAGGTTCTTGGTGCGCGACATCACAAGCAACATGAAAGCACCGATGATAGCTGCCCACATACCAATCAGAATCACCAATAATTTAAGGGCTTCTGTAGCATAAATAGCAGAAAGTACTCCAATGGTAATCAATGCCACTGCTTCCAAAAGAATCAAGCCCCAAGGCAATTTCTTTCTTATACGCATTATCGCGGCGATCAAGAAAATAGCACCTGTTGCGGCAATACAGATGCCTGAAACACGCATGACTATCTCGAGAATGTCGATAAATTGCTCCGTAAACGAAATGGCTAACACACCATAACCAATGGCGACGATTCCGCTCACAAGGAACGCGATCCAGCTAGAATTTGCTTTTTTGATTTCCATAGTAATATGATTTAGACGAGGTTCATAATTCCCTTATAAACAATGAAATAAAGACCACAAATCACCAACAAAATACCTGCAACGCGGTTCATCATTGTGGTGCGATCGGCATCGAAAAAGCGTTTCAGCTTTGCTGCACCCCAAGCTTTCAAAACATCAAGTGCGAAACTGGTACTCAACACGATAGTGAAAAAGATAATGGTGATGATGGTGTTCTTGGTACCGCCCACAACAATGGCCACTGCCGAAAACCAAAAAATCCATACGAAAGGATTCAACACATTGAGAGCAAACCCTTTACCGATGAAAAAGAAGGGTGATGGGCTATCATCTTGCTCTTCCAACAATTCCTTGGCTCTTTGCTCATGGCGCGTCTCCCTATTTCTTGCCTTCAAGAAAAAAGTCATTATTCCAAACGCCACCAAAATGGCTCCTGCCCCTATGCAAAACCAAGGTACACCCGAGTTGAACGATACCCCCAACTGAACCGAGGTGAAAATGCAAATGGCTATCACAATGGCATCGTTCAAAATCACGCCGAAAGCAAACTGTACTGCCGACTTAAAGTCTTGATGCAGACTGGTTTGCACCAAAGTAATAAAGGCTGGACCCATATTGATGACAAGACCCAAGAACAATCCCAACAAAACAGCCCAAAAGATCCATTCGAATGAAAACGGACCCTCTACTTGAG
Source organism: uncultured Bacteroidia bacterium (assembly GCA_902801625.1). GTDB lineage: Bacteria > Bacteroidota > Bacteroidia > Bacteroidales > F082 > Limimorpha. The sequence goes on from CADCJI010000013.1 coordinate 64,666, forward strand.
ACATGTGATTGAATATGGAGGCAGAATTATCCATTAACGAAGTATTCCTCATTTTTGAACCTGCAAAAATAATTATTTTTATTGAAATAAGGCGAAAAATGAAAATATGCCTTACTTTTGCGACTTGAAAAGATTTCAAAGTATGAAAAACAGACTATTACTTTTGTTATTGACAGTCACCATCTTTGCCCAAGCCCAAACCATTGAGGTTTCGGGGATACAATCCGGCATCTGGGAAGCCGACACAGTGCTGGTCACAGGCGATGTCAAAGTCCAAGATTCATTGCGTATCGCCGCTGGAACGACGGTGCTGTTTGACAGCTTTTACAGCATTAAAGTAGAAAATGGTGCGTCATTGATAGCATCAGGCACGGAAAACGATTCCATCCTCTTTACTATAGCCGATACCACAGGTTTTCACCTCTTCAACATGGGTCGCGGTGGCTGGAACGGCATCCGCTTGAACAAAGCAAGTGCAAGCAAATTCAATTACTGCCGCTTTCAGTACGGTAAAGCCGCCCTTGATGATGACCAAGATGGTGGCGCCCTTCGCATTTTCGACTGCAACAATGTGGAAATAAGCCATTGCAACCTGTTCTGTAACTTTTCTCGCGAACACGGCGGCGCCCTAAATGCCGAAAACTCAAAAGTGATGATTCACGATTGTAAGGTTAACAACAATCTGACTTACACTAGGTTGGACACAGTGTATTTCATGTATGGCGGGGGACTGCGTTTTCTGAAATGCGAGGTGGAAATCACTACAACTGATTTTTATTACAACAATGGTGAAACTGCCATCGGCGGAGCATTGAGCATAGACAGCTGTATGGCAAAAATCGACCGTTGCCGCTTTGAGCACAATTTTGGCATTAACGGCGGCGGACTTTATCTGATTCGCTGCTTCGACAATCCGTGTAGCATTACCAACTCCCTTTTCGCCAACAACACCTCGGGGCATTTCGGAGGTGGTTTGGCCATCAGCGACTCATCGCCACTGGTCAGCAACCTCACCGTGGTGGACAATCATTCCGTCGGCGTCAACTGTGGCGGCATCTTCTTCTACCAGCACAGCTCACCCGTCCTATGGAACTGCATCGTCTACGGCAACACCAATAATGTCCCACTCGAAGAACCTGTGCAGATGTGGTCGTGGACCCTCGACGACTGTGCCCCAGAGTTTCACAATTGCTTAGTGCAGTATGGACTTGAGAATATTTCAAACCACGATGTCATCACCGTATATGAAAACTGCATTGATGCAGACCCGCTTTTTGCTGACCCAGATAACGAAAACTACCAACTTGACCACGATAGCCCATGCATCAATGCCGGCTCTCCAGAAACGCCAGCAAATCTTCTCAATGGCCTTGACTTGGATGGGAACCAACGTGTCAGCGACAATTGCATCGACATAGGTGCCTACGAATATGACCCTAATGGAGTTCAAGAAACTCTTCAAAACGAGCAAACTATTCACATTGTTGGCAACCCTGTCACAAGTTCAAGCTATGCAGAAATCGAATGCGAGAGTGCTTGCAATTTGTTTGCCAAGGTCTATTCCGTTAACGGTAAACTTTTGGTTAACAAGAATTTAGAAAAAAACCAAATTGGCATCAATCGCATTGAGATTGGAGAATGGTTCCAAAACCTGACCAGCGGAACATATATAATTATTATCCAAGCCGAAGGAAAAACAGCCGCCGCCAAAGTCATCAAACCCTGATGGCCTCATCGTAAAACTGTCGCCTTTGTTCGCGACTGACCTTATATTTTTTGTATTGCCCCGTCTCAAGGTCACAATCGAACATAGCTTGAATCTGTGAGATAAAGAGCCGTGAATAGAGTCGGTTCTGGTAGGCTTGTTTCTCCCTCATGAAAGCAATGGTCTGCTTGATTTGGTCAAGATCCAAGTCTTCCTTAGTGAAGACAAAAAGACCAAACTCGTTAAAGTCACCATAAAAGCCGTTGTTCACCTTGTCCATCTTGATTTCGAGGATGCGCTTCAAGGGCAATGCCAACGACCAGAATTCGTACTCGTTGCGACCGATGAGAGTGCCGTCACCCAAGCCATAGGCATAACCGCTTTGGTTGATATGGCGCAAATCCTCAGCATTCACTTCCTTGATGTCTTCTCCCGCCATCTCGTTTACCAAAGCATTGGCCACATTCTTGTTCTCACGGATGGCACGTGTCACCTCGATACCGATACTTTGTTCTTCATCCTGCAAGTCAGGCCGGTCACGGTTGACCAGATGGGCATAATGCTCGCCCAACAGCGTGGCCAATGAGACCATGGCATAACGCTCAAAGAAGCAGGTATCAAATTTTGGTTCAAGCATCGCTTTAGGGATTATTTGGTCAGCATTACTTTTGTTACTGCACCATTCTCTCCTTTGATGAAATACAAGCCTTCGGTAAGGTCTCTCAACTCGATTTGTTGAGTGCCAGACTTCAATGCATACTTGGCCATGCAACGACCTTGGACATCCATCACTTCAACGACCGTATCATCTTCCACTTTGATGGTGACACATCCCGAAGTCGGGTTGGGCCAAAGTTGCAATGTGTTTTGTTCATGTTCAGTAACATCGACATATCCGTTGTTGATGGTGAAGAACTTATGAATCTCGGTCAGATAACCGATGTCGTATTGGTTTTCGCTCATATACCAGGTGTGGTTGCCGCCGATGACCTTGATGTGTTGCAGTTCGGCATCACCCTCGTAGGTATATCGCACAAAACGCAGCCCATCGTTTTTTAGGTCAGGGAAAGTATCGATGACGGGTTCGGCAACGCAATGGTTGGTGTTTTTCCAATAATCAAGGATGGCGTCGACATTGAGACCCAAGTTACCGCCAAAGTATTGCGAATTGCCGTCGTAACCCACCACAGGATCCGTAGTGCCATGAATGTGCAACATCCTCACGGGTGCTACAGCCGTTTGATTCGCCATGGAATGCGTGATCAGTCCGCTGACAGGTGCACAGGCGGTGATGCGGTCGCCATGCTCGATGGCCATGCGATGCGTCATGAAACCACCCATCGAAAAGCCCGTGAAGAAGACACTGTCCAAATTGATGGGATATTGCTCGGCCAATGCATCAAGGAGTGCCATCAAGAAGCCTGAGTCATCGATGCTGCTTGCCATCAGTCCAGCATTCCACATGGTTGCACCCGACTGAGTCAATGCTTGAGGAATCACAACTGCCCATTGAAACTCATCAGCCACCTGTTGGAAATGGAACTCATTGTCCAATCGAGTGATGTTGTCGCCCAAGCCATGCAAGAAATACAGGATGGGCATCGTCTCAGAATGGTTTTCTGGTAATTTAATGAGATATTGCCGTTGTGTGCCTTGCCATTCAAAAGTCTGAATCTGTGAGAAAAGTTGACCACAAAACAGCAGAAGAGTAGATAATACGCTGATTTTAAGTAGGTTTCTTGTTTTCATAGTGAGAAGTGTAATTGGATTATTTTTGGCAAAGATACACTTTTTCTTCTATCTACGGATTTCTAACCTCATTACTCGTGTCGGTTTTGTCGTCCCCGTCAGCTTCTCATCGATGCAGGTCTCACCAGTAGGCTTGAACCCGCATTTCTCCATCACTTTTCCTGAAGCGGGATTATCGAAATAATGGCTGCTAATCAGCGATTTGATGTCGGTCGTCTTGCGGATATGTTCGAGCATCAATTCAAGTGCTTCCGTGCAAATGCCTTGGTTCCAATAGGGCTTGCCTACCCAATAGCCAATCAACGGCTCGCCTTCGCGGGATGGGAGATTGCTTTCAGGCGCAGGCACATAACCAATCGCGCCGATGGCCTCACCTGTCCCCTTGAGTTCAATAGCCCAATTGGTGTCGTTATGAAACACAGTGTGGATAATCTCCAGACTCTCTTCCATGCTTTTATGCGGTGGCCAGCCGGCACGAGGACCGACATCAGGGTCGGAGGCGTATTTGAAAAGTGCTTCTGCGTCATCATCGCGCCAGGGGCGAAGTAGAATTCTTTCGGTTTCCATTGCAAACGTTTTATACGCTGCAAAAATACGGCATAAGCCTCGTTTCCGCAAGTTTTTGGAATAATTGTAGAAAGAATTCTATCTTTGCAATGTAAAAACAAGAAGCTGCTGCATGAAAAAAGAAACCTACGAAGCACAAAAAGCCTTTGCTGGCGAGAAAAAACCTTCCATGCTTCGACGATGTGTTGGGCATGACTATACAGGCCGCCAAATCTACATGATTACGATGGTGACTGAGGAGCGTCGTGCTCTATTTGGGCATGTTGTAGGTAGAAGCGATGCTCCTGAGGGCAACCCAGATGAGCCGCACATCGAGCTTTCAGCGTTAGGCCAACGCGTTGCAGACGAGTGGTGGGCGGCACCATTGCACCACCCCGAAGTGGAGGTCATCGCTTTACAAATAATGCCCGACCATTTGCACGGCATCCTTTTTGTCAGAGATAGGATGGAGAAACCGCTTGGCATGGCGCTGCGTGGGTTTAAGCAGAGCTGCAACAAGCATTACCGTGAGTTGGTGCTGGGTTTGCCGCCTGTTCCGTCTGTTGCGTTGCCAACGCAACAAACCCAACCCGCGCCCCACAAAGACAGACGAGGCGAAGACCGCACCCACGGAATGCTCTTTGCTCGTGGCTACAATGACAAGCTCCTTTTACGAACAGGGCAACTTGAAACATGGCTCCGCTATTTGACCGACAACCCTTGTCGCTTGCTTATGAAACGCGAGCACCCCGATTTATTCCGTGTCCAACGAAACCTAACTGTTGCTGGAGTTTCATTCTCTGCCATCGGTAACTGTTTCCTGCTCAACCGACCCGTTCGCTTATTTGTGCAGTGCTCTCGTCGCCTAACTGAAGCAGAAATACAAGCAAAAGTAAAGGAATACCTAACAGCTGCCAGACAAGGCGCGGTGCTTGTTTCTCCCGCTATCTCTCCTGGTGAGAAAGCGGTGATGAGGGCAGCCTTTAACGAGGGCTTGCCTCTGATTTACTTACAGGAAAACGGCCTCACCGAACTCGCCAAGCCAAGCGGAACCCGTATGGAGGCATGCGCACGAGGCCAACTACTCATCCTTTCCCCATGGGAACACCACAACGAACAGATAACCATCAGCAGAAACCAATGTCTTATGCTTAACGATTTGGCACGACGAATTTGCGAGAATGATTAGTGCCCCTTTTCCGTCCTAATGAAATGCCCCTCCTGAACAGCAGCAAATGTTGCGACAAAGGCTATAATGACCATCGGAACAATCGATTCCAAAAATACCGTCAAAGGAACTCCAACAAAAAGCAGAACCCCCGTTACTTTATTTGCAATGGTGTGAGGAAAGATGCATTTCTTGTACATCACTAACGCAGAGATTTGATTGATGATTTTGGTGGCGACAATCACTCCGCCCCAAATCCATAGCCATTTTGGAAATGCCAATGCAGGTATCAATTTAAAGCAGCAACATATTACGAAGGCCAAATCTGCTAAACTATCCAGCATTGCACCTGCCTTGCTTTCACATCCGAGTTTTCGGGCGAGATAGCCATCTGCCATATCGCTGAGACCACAGACAAAATAAATGACCCAGAAAGCACAACTCTCGACTCCGAAAAATAGAAGGCAAACTGCCCCTAAAAATCGAAGTGCCGATATTGCATTTGGCAGGGATTTCATCAACAAACCTTACTCAAGCACAAAGCTCCTCGGATAGAAGTCGCTGTAGAAACGGCCATCGGTGGCGGTGAATTTCAACACGCAATAGTTTGGGTCGGTGACGCCACCTGGATAATATTCCGTGTCGCCATCGCGCCAAATCATCTCTTTGCTTTTGGCGTCGGTCAGCACCTCCATCGTGCCGCGCAACATCATGCCCTTGAAGCCTTCGGCATCACAGAAATAGATGCTGGCCTTGGGGTTGGCCTTATAGTGAGCCACACGCAGCGAGAAGGTATTGGTGGTGAAATAGAACACCTTGATACCTTCGCGGACCCGAGGCGACAGCATGGCCTTGGTGCAAGGGAAGCCCTCCTCATCGACCGACGATATCATAGTGATGGGCAGCGTGTCGGCCATCTTGGCGATAAGCTCTTTAACGCCCATCAAGGCAGGGTTTTCTGGGGTGTCATCATCTATTGACAATTCCTTACGCCAGCGTTTCAAGTGCGGGAAGTACATCTTCATTTGGCCGATGTATTCTTCCTTCGTGATGGGCTGAGGCAGTCCTTTGTTTACCTCGTCCACAAACTGGACACAATGCTCAATCATCTCATCCATCGTGCAGTCTTGGGTAAACTTGCCATCCTTATAGCAATAGATGCAATAATCCTCATTTTTGCTTCCGTCGGCATTGGTGCCAAGGATTTCGTTGGTGAGCGGCATTCCGCAGCTCTGACAAAACTTTTGTTCCATGGTTAAACTGTTTTACAGCGTATCATGATAGATGTCAGAACCGCCAGAGGTGGTGCTGTCGCCAGTGAAGGCATTACCCGTGAAATACAAATCGCTGGCGCCCGAAAGGTTCACTTTGATGGTGCCGTCGCAGTGGATGTAGACATTGCTGGCACCTGACATTGTGCCTTCGCATTGGTCGCAAGCGAAGCCGTATCTATTGCCGTCGACGGTTTTCTTGATGTCGCTGGCACCTGACAAATCAATCTTGAGCATATCGACTTGTCCCTCAAAGGTAGCCTCCGAGGCACCGCTCATCTCAAGGTCGAGGTCAAGAGCCTCCACATAACCCTTGATTGTGGAACTGCCTGTTAAATCCATTTCGATTTCATCGGCCAGGATGTCGCCAAAGAAATCTGAGGCACCCGACAGGTCAATGTCAACTTCATCAGCATCGATGTCACAATAAAAATCAGATGCACCCGACAACTCAACCTCAACCTTATTGCCTTCAAGGCCATATTCCGAATGGAACTCCGAGGCACCCGACAGGTCAACACTCGTCAAGTTAGCGTTATAGGGCAAAATTACCGTCATATCCGTTCCATGGTTGGAATGCCAACCTTTGAGATAGATTTTCAAAGTATTCTCAACGGTTTCCACCACCACATTCGGCATGATTTTCTCTCCTACCGTAACTGTGACTTGGGTTGCCACATCGCTAACGGTGACCTCAAACGCATCCTCCACTTCAAGCTCGGTGTATGTGCCCGAAATGCTGAAATCCTTGGAGATAGGCTCACCAGCAAATTTGGAACAACTGCAAAATGCAAACAAAACGATGACTGACAGAATTGCCAAATACTTTTTCATTTTAATATGGCCGCTGTTATATACCATCGGGACATCGGTTTTAATACGATTCTACTTGTTCATATCTAAACAGTTGCAAAAATACTTTATTATCCGTTTCGAAATTAAAACCATATATGGACAATTTTATGGACTTTGCGACATTTTTGTTCTCAAAACGCATTGGATTTGCATGGGATTTCCCTACTTTTGCGGCGAATAATAACGGAACAGTTGTTTTATTATGGCAAGACCGACAAGCGTAACGAAAGAAAAAATACTCGCTGCTGCTATTGACATCGTGAGAAAAGGCGGCACTTCCGCACTTACAGCCCGAAACCTTTCCTCGGCATTGGGTTGTGGCATTAATGCCATTTTCTCGAAATTTGGTTCCATGGAAGGTGTTTTGGAGGCCGTCCGCACCGAAGCCCGCCGTTTGTTCAAGGAGCGAGTAGGCGCAGGCTTTTCCTTGAATCCACCTTTCAAAGGCATGGGCTTGGCCTTCCTGTGGTTCGCCATCGATGAGCCTCAACTCTTCAAATTGGTGATGGATGACAAGGCTTCGGCTACCTCTTTCGAGGATTACATCGACACCCAAGTGGGCTTCAAGCAGAAGTCGATTGCCGCCATCAGCCAGTCTTTCGGTTTGCAGGGAAAAGACGCGGAAATGCTTTATTATCAACTGATGCTTGTCGGCATTGGACTGGCTCATACCTGCGTGGAAGGCGGTGCTGCACTCAGCATTCCCCAAGTGTCCGAAATCTTCGGCAAGAATGTGAGGGCATTCCTAATGGTCATTCGCGCAGGTAATGATGAGCGCGAATCGTTTATGCCTCATGAAGGCACCGGCCCCGAAGGCGATGTTGAATCCTATCTCTTAATCCATTCCCTTGCTGGCCAGAACCACCTGCTGCAAGAACTTCACGCCGCGCCCCGCTATATTCAAGACAATGAATGGATAGAAATGGAACGCGTGTTCCGAAATGGCTTCTCCCTCACGCCTGAATCACTTCGGGAGAAGCATCCCAACCTCACCCGTGGCGACGTCCGCCTGATCTTGCTTTCCAGACTTCAGTTTTCCGTGACCGAGCAAGCCCTTCTTTTGGGTATTTCGCCCGCCTCGGTCACCAAGGCACGACAAAGGCTTAAGGCCAAGTTGGGATTGTGATGATCCGCCCTCCAGCCTATGGTTTCATTCTTTCCTGCGCATCCTTACCAGCGCCCGTGCCTTTATATTTGCTGCGCGTCGAGTTCAAGCGATAATATACCGACACTTGGAACTTGTGTGTAGAGAAAACATTGTTTTGCTGGATTTGGTAGTAACCCATGTCGCTGTATTCGTTCATGCCACAGCGTCGCAGGATGTCGAGCACGGCTGCACGGATGGTGAGCGACTTGTCCTTCAGGAAGCTCTTTTGCACGACAACGCCAAGGTTTAAGTAGTTGTAATCGTTGTAGAAATTCAACTGATGGCCGTGCGAGCGGAACATGAAGTTGATGTCAACTTTCCAATCATGCTTGAAACTGAAGGTGTTGAAGGCATTGAAAGTAAAAACAGGCTTGTCGAAATAAACCCTGCGTGTACCTTCTGGAACGTGAATGTCTTCGAGGTCAAGCCAAAGGTCTTGCTTCTCCATGCCTGCGGTGGCGTTGAGCGACCAGATACCCGCTCTCGGCGTTGCCGAAATGTAGGCGCCAATCGTATTCACAGGTTTCTCGAGGTTGATATGTTTGATGAGGGCGGCATCTCCATCGGTTAGGTAAGCCCACTGCGTGATGGGGTTCTTGCAATGTCCGTAGGAAGCCGTGAACGCGAGCCACTTGTATCCCACATTCAGCGTAAGGTCCTGAATTCGCTCGTTGAGCAGTTGCGAGTTGCCCGCCTGCATCGAATAGCGGCTGATATAAGTGACGGCATCGTTCATCGCGAAGAAACTCGGACGGTTGGTCTTGATGCCATACGACAGGCCCATCTCCACCTTGCCCAAGGCAACAGAATAGGAGGCCGTCGGGAAGAACTCGTCCTGCGGGCGATACAGGAAATCATCGTTGGTCACATCCCTATAGTCCAAAAGCGTGTGTTCGTAACGCATTCCAACACTGGCTTGTCCCCATTTCCCGAAGTCGCAGGCGTATTGCGCAAAGGCAGCGATATTGTTTTCCGTGATGTCGGCATCGGTGTTGGCAATGGTTTGTTTGTCAATCCAATAGGTGTTGTGACGCTTGGCGAAGGTCATCTCCGTGCCTGCCTCGATGCTGCCTTTCCAAACGGGATAGGAAAGCACCAACTTGGAGGCATAGAGCCTACTCTCCGCCCCCGACCTGCTTCTGACAAAGTCATCTTCTACCAAGCTCTGCTCCACATTTTCGCGGTCGGTGTTGGTCGCTGTGTTCAGGAAGTCGAAGTTGAAGTCGATGCCGAGTTTGCCCGCTGTGCCGTTGTAATAGGCATTAGTGAGGATGCCGAGCGGCTTGGTTTCCTTGCTGGTCTGCACGCTGTAGAGATGGTCGAGGAAGACATCGTTTTCGAAGACATCTTCATCGTAGATGACCTTGTTCTCGCCGCCGAGATAATGTGTCAAGTCGGCACGGATGCCCAAAGAATGGTTGTCGGAGACTTGCCAGTTGGCGCCAGCGGTATAAACGAGTTGGTCGTTTTTCCAAGTCATGGTGTAGGGACCCACTTGGCGGAACACTTTGGTGGTGTTGGCGATTTCTTCCAAACTGCTGTATTGGCGGTAATCCGTATGCCTGTAATACACCGATCCGAATACATCGACACCGTTTTTGCGGTAGTTCAAGCCGAGTTTTCCACGAGGCGTGTTGCAACCGTACTGCAAGTCTTGATCGTCGGTCAGGTTCAGGTCGAGGCTGAGGCCATCACCTTGTTGCTTCTTGGTACGGATGCGGACCACTGCCCTTACTGTGGCGTCATACTGCGCTCCCGGGTTGTTGATGACTTCCACATCGCGGATGTCATCGCTGCGCAGGCGACGCAGTTCGCTATCGTCGCGCATCAGCCGCCCGTTGATATAGATAATAGGTGAGCCTTTGCCCAAGACCTCCAAACCATCCTCGCTGCCCGTCATTCCAGGCACTTTGGTCAGCATCTCTTGCGCCGTCCCCGAATCTTCAAGCACCGAGCCTTGAATGGTGGTAATCATCGAGTTACCTGTCAGCCGCGTTTGTGGCAACTGGCTTTTCACGACCACTTCTCCGAGGAGTTGTGCATCCATTGTCATTTGGATGGTCAGGCCGTTTGAGGGCTTTGCATACTGGGTTTGGTAGCCCACGCACGACACTTTCAGCAGGCCTTCTTTTTTGTCGGTCGGCAAGAGAAATGTGCCTTGCTCATCGGTCACCGTTCCTTGCACAAAGGTCGAGTCGGGAAGCGAAAGCAACACCACATTCACGAAAGGCATAGGTTCGCCATTTTCATCGGTGATGTGGCCAACTAAGTTTTGGTTTTGAGCCAATGCTGAAACCGCCATCAGCAATGCAGCGGTAAGCGTTATTAATTTCAGTGTTTTCATGAGAACAATACCATTAATTAGATTCAGGATAAAACAATCTATTTATTTATTTGACACGAGACACGGGACTTCGGGACACGGGACTGTCACTTCGTGAAAACGGAAGACTCGCGTCTCGTGTCTCGCAGTCTCGCGTCTTTTATGTAAACTAATTTTGCTCATTCACTTATTCATTTTGATTTCCAATGCTTTTGATGGCCATCGCAACTTCAACCAATCCAAAGACGAAATAGATATTGCTCATGGCGTTGAAGCCCCACACCCACCATTCGAGGACGATCCAAAGCATCAAGATGATGCCGCAAGCGAGGACAGCGGGCTGGGCCAAACGGTGCTTTTTGAACAGCATGTAAGCCGCCACAAATTGGGTGATGCCGTTCAAGCCCAACAACACAAAGCCCGATGGGATGAAGTCCCTGAAAAACACGTCCAGCCAAGGCATCTTTGCCCGCAACATTTCCAATAGCGGCTCACCGCCCCATGTTGCGCCAGTTGGGTCAATCCACATCATCACCGCGCCAGCGATTGCTCCGATGCCGATGAACAGGGTTAGGATTTTTTCAAATGTTTTCATATTTTCGTGTTCATTTTTCTACTTCTATCCTCATTTCACAATCCGCTCCCCCACCCAAGATGGAATGACAAAGCGTTACGTTGAAGTTTTTGCCTTTCCACAAACTTTGCATCGAATACATCACGCTTTGGCGCGAACATTCACAGAGCAAAGGTGTTGTGACATATCCTTTTTTGCGCAATTCACAAGTGCATTCCAAAAAGACCAGCCGATAGACACGACCTTTCTCGACGACCTCACCTTTCACTCCTGGCAAATCATTGGCCATCTCAAAGAAAACATCCATGTCACCTTTAGCGTCCTCATAGAGTTTTTGGTAAACCGAAAGCGTGCCGCCTTTCACACAGTTCTTTCCACATTCCGCGAAGAAAACTGACCGTTGCTCTGGTGAAAGTTGTGCAATGCCTTTCTCGAATCCCTTAAACCAATTTGATAATTCCATATCAATACATTTTTTCTTATTCAATATACGGTTGATCGTTCAGCGGGCGAGTGCAGCCCCAATCTTTGGCGAACTGCTCAAACTCCCCGTTGACTTTCTTCAAAAACAACAAGCTCACCATTTTGCGAATCAGCCAAGGATATTGTTCCATGCCTGTAAATTTGGCGGCTTCGGGAGAGAGAAAATTACCTTTTTGCGCAAACAGGCGACCCATTTCAATGTAGGGAGTCACCATCTTGGCCACTTGATCGGCTGGTGCGGTACGGATACGGAAACTGCCGCCATGGATGAGTGTGCCGCCGTAACTACAACCAAGTTGTTCGGGTAGTCCTCGCAGGATGCGTTCACATAGACGAAATTCATTCCCTTCATCCATTCCTCCGTGAAGCATAAAGGATATTTCGGCATGCTGCTTGCGTTCCTTAGGCAACGTTTCCAAGAATTCCAGCATCAAGCCAGGCACACATTCCACATAAAGCGGAAACGCAATGAGGATGCGTTCGTTGTTGAGAAAGGCTTCGCGTGCCGCGTCCCATTCCTTGCGGCTGGAGAGGTTGTGAAGTTCCCAGGTGACACCACCCTCTTCCATGCCTTGGGCGAAGGTGTGGATGATTTTGTCGGTGTTACTGTATTTCTGCACTCTTGGGCTGCCGTTGATGATAACGATATGAGTCGGTTTAGAGTTTAGAGTTGAGTGTTTAGAGTTTTGAACCA
>CADCJI010000014.1 GCA_902801625.1 uncultured Bacteroidia bacterium
AGAATTAAGTTGAGACTAAAAGGAAAGAGTCCGGTACAATACCGAACTCTTTACCTAAACAATTAATGTTTAACCGTCCAACTTCTGGGGGTCACATCACATTGGCGGGATTTTTTATTATGCCATGTAAACGCAAAATGTTTATTTCAACGTCTTCAACCATTTCCACTGGAAAATGAGCATATAGAACACTCCAATGGTAATGGCCGCGTCAGCGAAGTTGAAGATAGGACGGAAGAAGATGAAATGCCCATCGGGACCGAAGAAGAACTCGGGCAGCCAGGTGGCATTCTCGCGGGCCACGTCGATGATGGGGAAGTAGAGCATGTCGACCACGCGCCCGTGCAGCCAGCCCGCATAGCCGCCACCGTTGGGGAAAAGCGTCGCCACTTGCGTGAAGGTGCTTTCGCTGAAGATGCGCCCGTAGAACACGCTGTCGATGATGTTGCCCATGGCACCTGCCGTGATGAGGGCAATACCAAACAGCACACCGAACTTAGTGCCTTTCTTTGCCTGACGGATCAAAATCCAGAACAAGATCACGATGGCCACAATCCTGAAGAGGCTTAAGGCGAGCTTCCACAATCCGCCGCCACCAAGCCAACCAAAGGCCATGCCGTTGTTCTCGACAAACAACAGGTTGAACCAGCTCCCGATGACCGAAATCTCTTGGTTCAAGGTCATACTCGTCTTCACCCAAATTTTGAGGATTTGGTCGAAGAGCAAAACGAGAAAAATCACCAAAAACGACCATATCAGGCCGCGGTTGCCTTGTTTTTTCACTTTTTCTTCAGTTTAGCATCCAAGCAACGTGTGGTGATGGGCACGCAACGCAGTCTCTCTTTTGGAATAAGTTTGCCAGTCTCGCAGCACACGCCGTAGGTCTTGTTTTCGATGCGCATTAGGGCGAGCTCGAGGTTATGTATGTATTTCTCTTGACGGGCCACAAGTTTGGCGTTCTCTTCTTTTTGTGCCACGGCATAGCCGTCTTCCAACACCTTGAAGGTGGGGGCGGTGTCGTCGGTGCTGTGCTCGCCGCCAGAGAGGTTGGCCTGCAAGGTCTCCAGATTGGTTTTTGCTTGGTCAAGCTTTTCCAGTATCAATGCTTTGAATTCCTCAAGGTCTTCGTCGGAATAGCGCACTTGGGGTTCTTTCTTGTTAGTGTCCATGGTAGTGAAATTGTTCAGTTATTCAGTTATTTAGTGGCTTCTGGCATCTGGCCTTTGGCATCTGGCAGCATTACGACAAGTTTGTGAGTTTACATCTTTCATGGAGCGGCCAGGAGCTAGGAGCCAGCAGCCAGGAGCATTATTTCTTCTTTATCATTAATTTCACGTTAACGCCTTCCACCAATTCTTCAGCTTCCACGCCTTCTAGTGCGTCCACCTTATTAATCGTGGCCAGGGTCTCGGTGCAGATGTAGTCGCCGAATTTCTCGACGGCAGCGTCAGTCTTTTCGTTCTTCTCGATGAGGAGCTCGATGCGGTCGGTGACTTCGAAGCCGCCGGTTTTGCGGAGGTTCTGTACGCGGTTCACGATTTCGCGGGCAAGGCCTTCTTGCATCAGCTCATCGGTAATGGTCATGTCGAGTGCCACGGTGAGGTCATCCTGTGAGGTGACGGCCCAGCCGGGGATGTCTTGCGTAGAGATGAGAGCATCTTCGAGGGTCAGTTCGACATCGACGCCGTCCACGTTGAGGTGGGTGCCGCCGTTCTTCTCAAAGGCATGGATCTCCTCTTGGCTCATGTTGGTGAAGTAGGTTTGGATTTGCTTCATCTGCTTGCCGTACTTCTTGCCCAAGGTCTTGAAGTTGGGCTTCACGTTCTTCACCAAAATGTTGTTGTCGGGCGAAAGGAACTCGATTTCCTTGATGTTGACCTCGCTCTTGATGAGGTGCGACACCTTTTCGAGCTGCGTCTTCATGTTCTCGTCCTTGACGGGAATCATGATCTTCGACAGGGGCTGCCGCACGCGGATGTTGGCTTTCTTACGCAGCGAGAGCACCAAAGAAGAAACGAGTTGTGCCATCTCCATGCGCTCCTCCAAAGCCTTGTCTATGAAGGTCTTATCGGCTACTGGGAAGTCAGTGAGATGCACTGATTCAGCCTTATTGCGGCCAGTGACGTTGTTCAAGTCGCGGTAGAGTTGTTCGCTGAAGAACGGCGCGATGGGCGACATGAGGCGTGCCACCGTCTCAAGGCAGGTGTAGAGGGTTTGGTAGGCAGATAGTTTGTCTTGGTTGTCTTCGCTCTTCCAGAAACGGCGGCGCGAGAGGCGCACATACCAGTTGCTGAGGTGGGCATCCACGAACTCGCTGATGGCACGACCCGCACGGGTGGGCTCATAGCTCTGATAGGCATTGTCGACTTCGAGGATGAGGGAGTTGAGCTCCGAGAGAATCCAACGGTCAATTTCAGGACGGTCCTTGATGTCGATGTCGGCTTCCTTGTAGTCGAACTTGTCGATGTTGGCGTACAGGGCGAAGAAGGCGTAGGTGTTGTAAAGAGTGCCGAAGAACTTGCGGCGCACCTCGTCCACCCCAGCCTCGTCAAATTTTAGGTTGTCCCACGGCTGCGAGTTGGTGATCATGTACCAACGCACGGCATCGGCACCAAATTTCTCGATGGCGCCAAACGGGTCAACGGCATTGCCTAGACGTTTCGACATCTTGTTGCCGTTCTTGTCGAGTACCAAGCCGTTGGAGATGACGTTCTTGTAAGCTACACTGTCGAAGCACATCGTGGCGATGGCATGCAGGGTGAAGAACCAACCACGGGTTTGGTCAACGCCCTCGGCGATGAAGTCTGCCGGGAACACATCCTTGCCCAACTGGCCTTCCTTGCCCATGTAGTGGTATTGGGCATATGGCATGGCGCCGCTGTCGAACCACACGTCGATGAGGTCAGGTTCACGCATCATTTTCTTGCCGCTTGGCGAAACCAAAACCACGCCATCGATATAAGGTCTATGCAGGTCGAACTTGGTGTAGTCTTCACTGGCATAGGGGTTCTCTGTCATGAAGCCCGCCTTGATGGACTTCTCGATTTCGTTACGGAGTTCTTCGACGCTGCCGATGCAGATCTCTTCCTTGCCGTCCTCGGTGCGCCAGATGGGCAACGGTGTGCCCCAATAGCGCGAACGCGACAGGTTCCAGTCGACGAGGTTCTCCAGCCAGTTGCCGAAACGGCCGCTACCGGTGGCTTCGGGCTTCCAGTTGATGGTCTTGTTGAGTTCGATCATGCGGTCTTTCAGAGCCGTGGTCTTGATGAACCAGCTGTCGAGGGGATAGTAAAGAACGGGTTTGTCGGTGCGCCAGCAGTGTGGGTAGTTGTGCGTATGTTTCTCGCTCTTGAAGAGCTTGCCTTCTTCCTTTAGCATCACCACGATATCGACATCCAACGACTTGTCTTTCTCGGTCTTGGTGGGGTCGTAGGCGTTCTTCACGAACTGTCCGGCGTAGGGGCGATAGGCTTCCGCATTCATGCAGTTCTTGACGAACTCGGGGTCGAGGTCTTCGATGCGGAAGAACTTACCCGTGCGGTCGACCATAGGCTGTGCCTTGCCGTCCTTGTCAATCATTTGCAAAGGCGGGATGCCAGCGGCTGCGGCCACGCGCTTATCGTCGGCACCGAAAGTGGGGGCGATGTGGACGATGCCCGTACCATCTTCGGTGGTGACGTAGTCGCCAGGGATGATGCGGAAGGCACCTTCACCCGGGTTGACCCAAGGAATCAGTTGCTCGTATTCGAGGCCAACCAGTTCGCTGCCTTTCACGGTGCCTAGCACCTCGTAAGGCAGTTTCTTGTCGCCGACATTCCAATCTTCAAAGCTGAGCTTCTCTTCTTCGGCGGGGAAGAAAGAGGCCATCAGCGGCTTGCCGAGGATGAGGTAAGTAGGTTCGCCCGAAACGGGATTGACCGAGCGGACAAGGTTATATTCGATGTTCGGGCCAACGCACAAGGCGGTGTTGCTCGGCAGAGTCCAAGGGGTAGTGGTCCAAGCAATGACCTGCACCTGACCAAATGGCACATCAACGTCGAAAGGCAACTTCGTGAACTTGCTCTGTTGCGCTTTCAGGCGGAATAAGGCAACGCATGTCAAATCCTTCACATCGCGGTAGCAGCCGGGCATGTTCAGTTCATGCGAGCTGAGGCCGGTGCCGGCAGCGGGCGAATATGGCTGGATGGTGTAGCCTTTATAGAGCAAACCTTTGTTATAGAGGTCTTTCAACAGGAACCACAAGGTTTCGATGTAGTCGTTGGTGAAGGTAATGTAGGGATCGTTCAGGTTGACCCAGTAGCCCATCTTTCGGGTGAGGTCGTCCCACATGTCCTTGTATTTCATTACCTCCTCGCGGCAGGCGCGGTTGTAGTCATCGACGCTGATCTTCTTGCCGATGTCTTCCTTCGTGATGCCGAGTTTCTTCTCCACGCCGAGTTCGACGGGCAGACCGTGGGTGTCCCAACCGGCCTTACGGACGACGTGTTTACCTTTCAGGGTTTGGTAGCGGCACACCACGTCTTTAATGGAGCGGGCCATCACATGGTGGATGCCTGGGGTACCGTTGGCACTCGGCGGACCCTCATAAAACACAAAAGCATTGTCCTTGTCGCGATTGTCAAGGCTCTTTTGGAAGGTGTCATTCTCTTCCCAAAACTTACGGATTTCATCGGCTGTCTCGGTGAGATTCAGCTGTTTATATTCCTTGTAGTTGTTTTTCATAATACGAAAAGTATCCTAAATTGAGGTGCAAAAATACAAAATATTTTGCATACTCCTACAGATAATCTTTTGAGAGTATTTCTTTGCAGTGTTCCCGAACGAATTCGAGGATTTCCAGACCATGTTTTTTGGGTATTCTAATGCTCTCTCCGACAATGAGCATGTCATCAATTGAAGGCTTTCCGCTTCCGTTGACGGATGTGGCATGTTCGCTGTGGTAGCCTTCGGGGACAGGTGTCAAGTCGTAGGCGGGTGCCAGATGCCAATGGCCTTCACGGCAGATGAAGCTGAAGTTTTTGGCGTGGTCGTCTTTGTTATCAGTGAACACGTTGAAGGCCATGAGTCGGAACATAGCTTCTACCTGCTTGGGGTCTTGGGTCAAAAAACCAGTGAGGTGCAGTAAGGTCTTGTAATCCAGTTTTGGGAAGTCGATGGATTCGTTGAGCAGGGCTCCTGCAGTGGCTACATGAAGGCGTTCTCCATTTTCGATGTCGAATCGTCGTGTGGCAAAATATTTTCCCTCAAACAACTTGAAATCAGGTACTTCGATACCACATTGGCGAGCGATTTTGTTGTATTGGTATTCCTTCAAGCCCAAGTCCTTCGGGTCGTAGGTATGCCTAAATTTTACCAACCAATCGCCTTCCTCGTCATGGTAGAGGCATTTGGGGCGACAGCCGCCTGAGTTGCCGCTGTTGTAATAAAGGAGTGCTGCATCTTTTTCGTTTTTTTCGGCGAGGACTTCCAAAGCCAATTGTTGCAGATGGTCGAATGACAGTTTCTCATCTGTTCTATCCATCCTGGTTTCAGGCTCGTAGCACAAGGCTCCCATCCCAGAACTACCGACTATGCTCAATCTTTGCAAAGGGGTCAGTTGCGATTCGTCAATGCCTTGCTGGCGCAACATCCTATTGAGCAAATAGCGTCCATAGCCATCGGGGAGGCTGTCTTCGAAGATTCCGAAATTGCCCCAAAAAGGTCGTTCAGGTGCGATGAACAAGTCCGATTTCAAAGGCAAATCTAAGGGCGAAATGGAGAAGCCTGTGGCTAGCCATTCTTTGTCGTAGCAGAAAACGCAGCGTTTTCCGTCAGGGGTCATGGTCAGTTCGCCGATTGGTTTTCCGTGGTATTTGACATAGAGTTTACTGATGAAATTCATTTCTTCCGCGTTTTCTATTCTTGTTTTTGTTGATGGTGTCCAGTTCTTCCATAGTGGAATAGATGGGCTCAGCCAGTAGCGACTTCAGTGCATCGGTATAGCCTAAGGCCTTGGCCAAGGCTATGAAACCGATTAATGAAATGCTATGCTGTTGCTCAAACTTGGCAATAGTGGGAGCAGGCACGCCGCTCATCATAGAAAGGGCACTGCGCGAGAGGCCTTTCTCCAATCTGCGGTGCTTGACATTCTCTGATAGATGTGCAGCAATTTCATCCGCAGTGTCCATATTGAAGTCGTAAAGTAAAGGCATATTATTGTATCTATAAATATGGAAAATCGTAAATAATGGATATTATTATATTTGATGGCAAAGATACAAAAACTTTTGAATTGATGATATAAATGGTGGGAAAAACATTAGGAGATTCTATTCGCGGCGGTTATAAAGGCAAGACAAGACCATACATAACGGCCTCAACAGGTATAGATCCCATGCCTTTGTCCACATGGCCAGCGCAGGGATGACATACCTGTTGAGGCCTGCGACTAAGGTAGGGACGACATACTTTTTGAAGCCTTCTCGAGTTTTTATAGAAGCTAGCCATCCATGTCATTCCTGCAGAGGCATGAGGGTGGGCATGGAAATCGAAGATTCGACGTAGTCAATCTATGGAAGGCGGTTTAAGATTTCCGTTCCGCGCAAAACACAGTCAAATCGTGCAGCGCGGCAGTGCTTTCCGAAGGGGTAAAGCCTTCCAAGACCTTCAAGGTCTTTTCGTAGTAAATGGGTAACAAGGCTTTGGCTTGTTCTATGTTCTCTCCGTCAAGGAGGTCGTCGCGTAGCTGGAAAAGGATGCCGAAATTCAGGCCGAAGTCGGTGATTTGCTGGACTTGTTCGGGTGTTGCATCCACCGAAAGGGCACCCGCTACGCAGCAAGATTGCATCAGCATGGCGGTCTTGCGGGTGATGATGTCAAGATAATCCGCCCAAATATCCATGTCATTCCGATGGGAATCTATGGGTGTTTGGGCGGATTTTGAAGGCATAGATTCCAATCGCACATCCTCTACAAGGAATGACATGCCTTCAAAAGCCTGGTTTTGCATCAATTCCCCTTCGCTCATGGCGGCAGTCGTGCTGAGCATCTCCTGCAGGATGGCATGGTCACCTGGGTTGGCGAGGAGCAGCATGGCCTTGGCCAGGAGGTAGTCGCCTGCCAGCACCGCCGAAAGGTTGCCGAACTGGGCCTTCACCGAAGCGTGGTTGCGGCGCAAGTTGGAGTCGTCCACCACATCGTCGTGGATGAGTGTTGCGCTGTGCACCATTTCTACGAAGGTGGCTGCACGCAGCGTTTGCTCATTGACTTCGCTAAAAAGTTTTGCGCTGAGCAACACCAAAATGGGACGCAGGCGTTTGCCTTTTGAATCAAGCACATATTGCATGATGCTGTCCATAGGCTCGGTTTCGGCCTTCATGGTTTTCTCGAAAAAGGCCTCAAACTGTGCTAATTCGACGGCGATAGAGGGTATGATGTCGGTCAATTTTTTCACGGCTGCAAAAATAGGAAAAAATAGATAATATGTCTCTAACCGATGGAATCCGAAAGAATCCAATTGATTTTTCGGTTTGTTTCTGGTCAGTTCGGTTAGAGATTTTATACGATTTGCACGATATTTGCTAGTTTTGCGTTTATAATGACACGAGAGATTCCCATGGGAATGGAAATGGTCATGTGTTTATAAGGCGGCGGCATGTAGATTCTTCGGAAGGTAAACGCCACAAGCCGCCGCAGTAAGTAACACAAACGGCTCTCCATTCCCGCAGGGAATCTCCTACATTAACGAACAATAAAACACTTCAACATAATGAAACGCACTGGAATCATCATCGCGATTGTGGCCTTGGTGGCCGTCGGCCTGTTGGCATTTGCAACGCCAAACAAGAACCCCGACACCCCTGATTCGCCTAAAAAACCAAAAAACAATTACGAGACTATGTGGAAAACAGTAAAGGAAAACCTTGAGAAAGACCTGCCGGAATCGGCTGAAAAAGAACTGAATGCCATTGAGGAGAAGGCCTCGAAAGACAAAAACCAAACCCAACTGCTGAAGACTTGGCTCTATCGGCAGAATATCATGCAGATTACTGTCGAGGAAGACCCCGACCAGGCCTTCATCCAATATATCGAGACCAAAGTAGGCCAGCTGGACGAGGTGCATGATGCCTTGCTGCATGAGGAAATCGCCAAGGCATACGCCAATTATTTGGATGGCAACGATTGGCGCATCAACGAGAACTTGCCTATCGATGGTGACATTTCAAAAGTGGAGATGAAATATTGGGACAAGGAGAGTTTTAAAACGCGTATCAACCAATATTACAGCGAAGCCTTGAAGCCCGTCGAAGCCTTGAAAAAGGCCAAGACGGCGGATTTCATGGTGCTTTACGAAAACAAGAACAATAACGAGGACCACATCGAATACGAGGCCTCGCTCTTCGAGTTTATGTTTCACCGCGTAGCCAACTACTATCAAGGACAGGCCGATGCCGATGATGTGGAAGGCGAGACTGATGCCTGGTGGTTGCCCGCTAAGGACTTTGTGAAGGCAGACCTTGGCGCGACCGATAATCCGCTCAACAAATGCTTGAAGATTTATCAAGACCTGATCGCCTACAACCTCAAGGAAAAGAACGAGGATGTGTTGATTTACAACGACTTCAAGCGTTTCGGCTTCGTTAATAGCATCTTGGGGAAGGATGCCCAATACCAAGCCGCTATGGAGGATCTGAAGGCGCAGCACAAGGACAACCCGCTCTCCGCAGAAATCACTTCATTGATTGCGCGCAATATGATGAACCAATATGAGAGCAATAGCGAAGACAGTTCCTATTTTGATAACTATAAAAAGGCCAAGGCCATGTGCGAGGAAGCCATAGCCAAGTTCCCGAAGTCGCAGGGCGCGAAGAACTGCCAGGGTCTCATCAAACGCATCGAGGAGCCGCAAATCGACCTCACGCTGAACTCGGTGCAGCTGCCCAACGAAGCGATTCCCGCCGTGTTGGAATACAAAAACACGACCGCACCTTATTATAGAATTGTAAAGGTCAACGAGAAAGAGCTGAAGAAGCTGAACGACATGGACAAAGAAGACCAGCTGAAGGAGCTGAACAAAAAGAGCGCCGTTGCCGAACAAGAACTCAGTTTGGCCGCAGAGACAGACTACCGCCATCACAGCACCCTGATAGCCTTGCCCGCGTTGGAATGTGGCTTCTACTTCCTGACCGTCACTACTGCAAAAGACATCAAGAGCAAGGATAAGACGTTGATGCTCTCTTTCCAAGTTTCCAGCCTTGGATTCATCACCGACCAAAAGGACGACAAGATGACGGTAGTGACCGTCGACCGTAAAACGGGGAAAACCGTGGAAGGGGTCACCGTGGAATTGTATCGCCGCGAGTGGGACTACAAGGCTCGCGAATACAAGACTATCATCCTCGCCACGATGAAGTCCGACAAAAACGGACGCGCCGTGCTTGATGGCAAGGTAAAAAGCGACAATTCCTTCAGTATCAACCTACGCAAGGGCGATGACAACCTGCTGTCATATAATTACTTCCACCTTTATGAACGCTATAGGAACGATAATGAAACTTACAGCACGAAACTTTTCACCGACCGTGCGATTTACCGTCCTGGACAAACCGTCTATTTCCAAGGCATCACTACGCGCCGTCAAGGTGAGGATTTGAGCCTTGTCCACAATTACAATGAGAATGTTTCTTTCCGTGATGCCAATTGGCAGGAAATCAGTTCGGCAAGATTTACCACCGATGAGTACGGTTCGTTCAGCGGTTCTTTCGTCATTCCTACCGACCGACTGAACGGTGTGTTCCACCTCAATGCCAACCAAGGCAACGCGACCATCCGCGTGGAGGAATACAAGCGCCCGACCTTCGAGGTGACCTTTGAAAAGCCAAAAGAACAATACAAACTCAACCAAGAAGTTACGGTGCATGGCGATGTGAAAGCCTATGCCGGTTTCGGCTTGGACGATGTGGAATACAGCTACCGCGTTGTCCGCAAGACCTCTTTCCCGTGGCGTTGCTGGTGGTGGTGGTACCCGACCGTCGAGGACGAGCAAATCACCTATGGCAAGGCTCGTACCGACGAAAACGGTAAGTTTGCCGTCACCTTCAACCTGAAGCCTTCCAAGACTATCGCGCCTGAGAAGCAGCCCGTGTTCACCTACGAAATTGAGGTGACCGCCACGAGCAAGCAGGGCGAGACCCATGCCGACACCTACAGCATCCGCGCAGGCTACAACGAAATCGCCATCAGCACGGATTTGCCTTCGGAGGTGGAGAAGTCGGAAATCGGCAAGTACCAAATCACGGTGAGCAACCTCAGTTGGCAGCCTGCAAAGAGCCGCATTTCGCGGAAGATTTACCGCTATGAAGATGCTGCTAAGATCAATTATTTTGAGGCTTTGAAGCATCGCGAAAAACTTGATAGACAGATACTGAGTGATGCTGAGTTGGAGAGGTTGTTCCCAGAGTATAGTTTCTATGATAAAAGCCAGGTCGTTGAGCCTGTCGAAACGCCGGCCCTTCGACAAGCTCAGGGACCTCGCAATACCTTGGTCTCTGAAACCGAAATCATGGTAGACGACAAAGCCAAACTATACGAAGGCAAGGCATTGGAACCTGGAAAATATGTGGTAGAATTGGTGAGTTTGGATGACCCCTTGGCGAAGGTTTCGCAACAGTTCACCGTGTTTGAGAACGACTCCAAGAAGCTACCTTTCACCAAGATGGAATGGGCGCATCAAGACAAATCGAGTGCCAAGCCGGGCGATGAAATCCGTTTCAGTATCGGCAGCTCGGCCAAGGATGTGGACATCTGGGTGCAGCTGCTCCACGGCGATGAAATCCGTATGGACAAGAAAATCACCGTTAGCAACAGTGTGCAGACCTTATCTTATAAGGTGACAGAAAGCGACCGTGGCGGTCTCGCTTGGCGTTATGCCTTCGTGAAGGAAAACAGCTTCAATACCAGTAGTTTGAGTGTTTCTGTGCCGTTCGACAACTACGATTTGGACGTGAAACTCGCTACTGTGCGCGACAAGCTTAGTCCTGGAGCGGAAGAGACCTGGGAGGTAACCGTCAGCGACTACAAGAAAAAGCCTTTGGAGGCTGCTTTGCTTGCTGGAATGTATGATGCCTCGTTGGATGAGTTTGAACGCAATCACTGGTGGTTTAATATGTCGCCTTCGGGTGTGTACGCTAATGGCTTCGGCACAGACAATCATAGTTTCACCTCGTCCAACACGGATTTGGAATACTTCTATTTTGTCGAACTCTTCAACTTCAGTCTGCCCTCCGATGCACCCTTCTTCGATTTCGGGTATGGCTATGGTGGTCGCCGTTTCAGAAAAGGTGGCCGCGTGCTTTATGATGTTGTGGAAGAATATGCTATGCCAATGCCCGCCAAGTCGGGAGCTGTGTTGCAAAAGAATGCTGTCGCTTCTGCCGATGGTGCCGATGAAATGGCTGTAGATGAAGAAATGGTTGAAATAGCGAAACAGGAATCCCCGTATCCTAATGAAACGGGAGGTCAAGATGAAAAGCCCAAGGAAGCCGCTGAACCCACCCTCCGCGAGAACTTTAATGAGACGGCTTTCTTCTTCCCGCAACTGCGCACCAATGCCGATGGCAGCGCGACCTTCAGCTTCACCATGCCCGACGCCCTCACGCGCTGGCGCCTGATGCTGATGGCCTACACTAAGGACCGCAAGACTGGAAGTAAGGACTACACTTTCACTTCCTCGAAGCCTGTCATGATAATGGCTGACATGCCGCGCTATATGTACGACAACGATGAGCTGTGGTTCGTGGCCAATGTCATCAATACGGGCGACGAGCCTGTCACGCCCAAGGCGAAACTCGAAATCTTCGATGCGGGCACGATGCAACCTGTGAATTTGATAATCAATGACGGCCCTTCGACAGGCTCAGGGACCTGCACTATTCCAATGGAGACCATCCAACCTGGTCGCAGCAAGGAAGTGCGCTGGAAAGTAAAGGGACAATATGATTTGAGCCTTTTGGCCTTCCGCTTCACGGCCTACGCAGGACAATTTAGTGATGCCGAGCAGCACCTCCT
Organism: uncultured Bacteroidia bacterium; assembly: GCA_902801625.1. Lineage (GTDB taxonomy): Bacteria > Bacteroidota > Bacteroidia > Bacteroidales > F082 > Limimorpha. The sequence continues at coordinate 12,046 of CADCJI010000014.1, forward strand.
GCCCGTGTTGAGCAGCGAGATCTTCATGACGCAAACCCTGCCCATCACGGTGAAGGCCGAGACAGAAAAGACCTTCGAATTCGAGGCCATCGCCAACCCCGACAGCCACGAGCGCGACTACAGCCTGACGCTCAACTTCAGCACCAACCCCGTGTGGTACGCCGTGCAGGCCTTGCCTTACCTGGCCAACATCAGCACCGACCGCGCCGAGACGGCTTTCTATGTTTTCTACGCCAACACGCTCTCGTCCTATATCGCCGACCACATCCCGAACCTCTTGAACTACATCAAGAAATGGCAAATCGAAACGCCTGATGCCTTGCTCTCGCAACTCGAGAAAGACCAAGATCTGAAGGCCATCATGCTGCAAGAGACGCCGTGGGTGCTTGAGGCCAAGAGCGAGACCGAACAGCGCAGCCGTATCGCCACGCTCTTCGAGGTGAACACCATCCGCAACCAACAGACTAACGCACTGAAACTCATTGCGCAGAAGCAGAAATACAACGGCGGTTGGCCTTGGATGGACGGTATGCCCGAGAGTCCCTACATCAGCACTTACATCTTGAGCGGCTTTGGCAAGTTGCAGAAGATGGGCGCTTGGAGTTCGCTGAGCAAGGCGGACCAAAACACCGCCCAAAGCATCTGCGACAAGGCCGTGCGTTATCTCGAATACGACGTGGCCGAGACCTACCGCTATATGAAAGCCCACAGCAAAGGCAAGGACTGGCCTATCGGCTCCAACACCTTGAATGAGCTCTATGCCTTGAGTTTCTTCAAGGAGCAGAACTCCGACAAGGACTTTGCCAAAGCCAAGGACTACTATCTTAAGAGCCTCGACAAGGAGTGGACTTCGTTCAACTTCAACCAACGCTCGAAGGGTGCTTTGGTGCTCTACCGCAACGGCAACGAGAAGACCGCCAAACTGATGATCCAGAGTTTCAAGGAAACCGCTCAAAAGAACGAGCAAATCGGCATGTACTGGCCGAAGAAATACTTCAGCTTCGAGTCGCACATCGCCACCCACGCCAACATCATGGCGGCCTTCGCCGAAATCGACCAAGACCAGGAAATGATTGATCAGCTGCGCGTGTGGCTGCTCACCCAAAAGCAGACCAACAAATGGGAGAACTCCGCCTCCACCGCAGACGCCATCTATGCCTTGCTGATGCGTGGTAGCGACTGGTTCGCCGAAGGCAAGGAAGTCACCCTGCGCTTCGGCAACACGCCCATCAGCACCGAGGGTGGCGTGGCCGGCACAGGCTTCATCCAGCGCCGTTGGAACGCCAACGAGGTAACCCTGGACATGCGTCAGCTCACTGTCAACAACCCCACCAACCATTTGGTCTGGGGCGGCCTGTTCCGTCAGTATTTCGTCCCGATCGACGAAGTCAAGAGCGACGAATCGGGCTTCACCATCAAGCGCGAATTGTTTGTGGAGACGGTGACCGACAAGGGAAAGAAGTTGGTGCCAGTGGGATCTAAGGTCCCTGAGCCTGTCGAAGGGCCGACATTAAAGGTAGGTGATAAACTCACCGTGAAGATCACCTTCACCAGCCAGCAAGACATGAGTTTCGTCTTCGTCAAGGACCTCCGTGCCGCTGGTTTCGAGCCGATAGAGCAGATCTCGCGCTACGAGTATAACGACCGTATGAGTTACTACCAGAGCAACACCGACACCGACATGGAGTTCTTCATCGAGTTCCTGCCCAAGGGCACGCACCAGCTGGAGTACAGCATGTTTGTCACCAAGGAAGGCTACCTCAACAATGGCTACGCCTTAATCCAGTGCCAGTATGCGCCGGAGTTCAGCGCGTATTCGGATGGCATGCGCGTGAAGGTAGGGGAGTAAGGGGTGTGTCGGAGACACACCATCCTATTTACCCCATACGCAGTGTGGGGTAGTGAATGGAGGTCTCTAGACAATCCAACTCACTGAGAAACAATATAATAGGCCGTCATCCCTCATTGCGGAGGAACATCCGCAATCTCTTTCGTGCGGAGACGTATCCCGAGCGTGTAAGAGATTGCGGGTCAAGCCCGCAATGAGGGCAAGGAGTAGGGGGATTGTCGTAAAGGTTGAGTGTAGGATAGAAACGAGTCTGCTTTTACTGAACAATAAGCTTTAATGCCTGGCTGATTCCACCTTCATGCTTGATGCGAAGCAAATAAAACCCTTTGGTAATGTCTTGCAGCGCCAACTCAAACTGCTGTGCTCCTTCGCTAAAAGCGGCAGTATTGCGTTGCAGCAATTGCCCTTGCAACGAATACAACTCAAACTGCACCTGCCCTTGCATGGGGTTGAAGAAGTTTACGATAGCTTGGTCAGTGGCTGGGTTAGGCGCCACAGTGGCAAAAAGGCTTTGCGCTTCGTTATCCTCCACTCCGAGGTGGGCATCCACCGCGATCTTCATTGTCACAGGCAGGTGGTCGGAGCCATCAAAGAGGGCATCGGCGACCTCGGTGGGCACAGCCGTGTTGTTGCCTTGATTGACACTCATGTTGAAATGACGGCCGTCGTTGCCCACGGCATGATAAGAGCCTTGCACGTAGCGCAAGTGGTTGTAGCTGAAGGCAATCTCATCTGCCATAAGGATGAAGTCAAATCGGTCGTCCAAACCTCCGCTGGAGAAACATTCGTCTGAATAGGAACGAGTGGACTGGGTATGGAAAGCCGTAAACTGGTTGTTGTTGGTCCATTCGCCCACGCCACCAACAATAGCCAAGGGATCCATGAAACAGATGCTTGGGTTGCTATAAGTCTGTGTAAGCAGGCGATAGCCACTTTCACTGGCCCCATACATGTTAAAATCCCCCATAATCAGCACATTGTCAGTGGGATAGTGCTGGTTGACATAATCCATGGCAATTTGCATCAAGGCGCGACGTTGGCCTTCGTAGCCCATTCCCGCTTTGGGATGGGCCACGATGCAAACGAGTTTGGTGGTGTCGCCAGCAGCCAAGCTGGGTGTCTTCAGATAAAGCTCGTAAACATCGGTGTCTCTAGGGTTGGTACGCAACGCCACATGCTTTTTCAAGCCTATCTTGCGCGAGTCATAGAAGATATGGTTGATGATGTTGCTGTTTGCATAATTAATAATGTTGTCCGACTGCCAATAATTGGCACCGTTGATATTGAGGTTATGGCGCAAAAAATCAATTTGAAGGGCTTGTGTGGCACCAAACTCACACACGGTGAAAATGTCGGGCTTCACATAATTCACGATAGTGCGGATGCATTCGTCCTTGCGTTGCGTGTTGTTGTTGGTCTCAAAACAGTCGGCAAAACCGCTTTGGTAGTTGCCATAATACAAGAGGTTGTATTGCATCACGGTGAGGGTGTCTTGGGCTTTGGCAGGGATGACAGCCCACATAATGGCTAAAGTTATGATAATGAGCAAGTATTTTTTCATTTTTTGGCAGGAAATTTGCAGCAAAAATAGAAAAAATGGCGCGATATTTGAATTATTCCTATTTTTGCACGGATTTTTAATGAAGAAAAAGATAAATATAGTTTTTCTGACCACGACAATCTTGGTTTTGCTGGCTGCAACATCTTGCCATAAGGAGGAGAAGTATGCTGAGTCGCCGCTCATAGGTCATTGGGGATGTGAGCAATACATCAGTTGTCGTACCGACAGCACTGGCTTTGAGAAATGGGAAATTTTTGAATATGAGATTGGAGAAGGACATGGATATGAGGTCTATTTTTATGCTGATGGTTCTGGCAAGTTGTTGCTGAATGACAGCCCTGCATTGATCAAGAAATTCAATTGTGATTATGACTATGATACAACAAATCATATACTTACAATCTATAACACCTCTTGGATTATTTCAGCATTCTCCGATGCCACGAGTGCTGATATGCTTATTGAAGAGGTGACGGACAATACTATTAGGGCATCGTGGACGAACTATTTTTCGGAACCCACGCCTTTTTTTGAACGATTTTTTTTGAAACGAATTGACTAACTTTAAATTATAAAAAAATGAAAAAAGTAACCTTATTAACTATGATGGCTATGGTGGCCATGCTGTTTGCCTCATGCTCAAAGACAGATTACAAGACTTTCATTGGCACTTGGGGTGTGGAAAAAATTGAGTATTACAACATCGATTATGCTGGCAACCCGATTGCTGCGTCGTTGGAGACTTTCACATTCGATCCGAATGATACTAACAATGGCATCCAATTGGTTTTCAGAACGGATAAGACTGGAGAAATGCGCGACAGTGCCATAGATTCAATTCCAACGGTTGAAGACAATGACACGGTTTACATCCATTGTCCCGACACGGTTGTGGTGACGAAATTTACCTATTCTTACGACAAGAACGACCACAGCTTATACATGAATATGTCTAATAGCGCACGTCCGTTCAGATTACAAATTGATAACTTGACCAGTGATTCGTTTACCTACGAGAACGAGTATGGTATTGATTACATGGAGAAAGCTTATTTGAAGCGTGTCAGCAAGACCACGAAGTCAGCAAGCAGAAATGTGCCTGCCCATCCGCATAAGGGTCCCGGTGCATTGTTTGGCGACAGATAAACAATGGAAAATATGTTTTTTTGTAGAGACGTGCCAAGGCGCGTCTCTACATTTTTTATTCCACCATCAGCATTAAGCCCTTCAAGTATGCACCTTCGGGGTGGAAGATGTTGATGGGATGGTCGGCAGGCTGCGATAACTGGTTGATGATGCGAACGTTGCGCTTGGCCTCAATGGCAGCGGCCGTGACAATGCCTTGGAATGTGGACTTGTCTACAGCTTGCGAACAACTGAAGGTGAACAGTAGTCCGCCTTTGGCGATGCGTTTGATGGCTTCTGCATTGATGAATTTGTAACCTCCCAATCCACGATGTCTATCCTGATGCCGCTTGGCAAACGCTGGCGGGTCGAGGATGATGAGGTCGAAAGCACCTTCGCGCATCTGTGTCACATATTCCTTCATATCGGCAGCATAGCAGGGATTCTCCTCTTTTGAGTAGCCATTCAGCTCAAGGTTGGCTTCGGCAGCGGCGATAGCTTTCTTGGATGCATCGACAGTGACGGCCCTGCGGGCACCGCCTTTCAGTGCCGTGACGGAGAAGCCTCCTGTATAACCAAAAGCGTTGAGTACAGTCTTGCCTTGTGCAAAATGCCGAACCAGTTCTCGGTTTTCGCGTTGGTCGAGGAAAAATCCAGTTTTTTGGCCTTCCTCCCAGTTAGGAAGGAAACGGCTATCGTTTTCCAAAATCACTTCATCCAGTTTGTCACCGAAGAGATACCCGTCTTCGATTACAGCGTCTTCCTTACCCATGCGTTGCATGGCTTCAGCGCTTTTGTTGTAGATGGCTTGCAGGCCAAGGTCGGGCATCAACCTTAGGGCGCGGACAATCTCCTTCAGGTGGAGAGCCATGCCTTCAGTCTGGGCTTGCACCACGGCAGTGTGGCCATAAACGTCAACAATAAGCCCTGCCAGGCCGTCGCCTTCGGAGTGGACGAGGCGGAAGCAGTTGGTGTGGGGATTGTTGGTGAGTCCTACAGCCTTGCGCACTTCGTAGGCTTGGTTGAGGCGTTCGAGGAAAAACCATTCGTCGATTCGGCGGTTCTCGAAGCTGAGGATCTTCACGGCAATGCTATCCGATTCGCAGAAGCCGGTGCCTAGGATGTTTCCATCATAATCGGTGACGGTGACGGTATCGCCGGCTTGTAGGCCTTTGGCTGCATCGTGGATGGCACCAGAAAACACCCATGGATGGAAACGGCGCAAAGCATCGTCCTTGCCTGGGTTGAGTCGGATGATGGGATAAAGTGGATTTTGTGGCATAGATTGTCCGTTATTTTGGCGCAAAGATAGGGAAAATAATTTCTGTCCTAAATGGTACTTTGAATCTCTTTTTTCCATATTTTTGCAAAATAATTTATTTAGCATCAATAGGCGATAATTTAATCTATTGTTTTTCAGTTCCTTGATTGGTTTTAATGGGACTTAGGAGGCGAAGCTATATAATGCAGAAGCCTATTTTTTTCAACGCTATTGATACCAAATGATGAACTTGAAATAAAAAAACTTAAATTTTACCTATGAAAGGCATTGTGTTGGCTGGAGGTTCTGGCACCAGATTGTATCCTATTACCAAGGGGGTCAGTAAACAATTGTTACCGATTTACGATAAGCCGATGGTGTATTATCCCATCTCGGCTCTGATGCTTGCAGGCATAAGGGACATTCTTATTATCTCGACGCCGTATGATTTGCCAGGCTTCAAGCGTTTGCTAGGTGATGGTTCTGACTACGGTGTGCATTTCGAGTATGCCGAACAGCCGAGTCCCGACGGTCTGGCGCAGGCTTTTATCATTGGTGAAAAGTTCATCGGAGACGATTGCGCTTGTTTGGTGTTGGGTGATAACATCTTTTATGGAAGTGGTTTCACGAATCTTCTTCGGAATGCTGTTAAAGATGCGGAAGAGAACAAGAAAGCCACTGTTTTCGGTTATTGGGTGAGTGATCCCGAACGTTATGGTGTGGCTGAGTTTGACAAACAAGGCAACTGCCTGAGCATTGAGGAAAAACCAAAGGAACCCAAAAGCAATTATGCCGTGGTGGGGCTGTATTTCTATCCCAATAAGGTAGTGGATGTCGCTAAACACATCAAACCATCGGCAAGGGGTGAGCTTGAGATTACCACTGTGAACCAGATGTTCCTACAAGACGGTGAACTGAAAGTGCAGGTATTCGGACGTGGTTTTGCCTGGTTGGATACAGGTACTCATGACAGTCTTGCCGAAGCCTCCACTTTCGTAGAAGTGATTGAGAAACGGCAAGGGTTGAAGATAGCTTGTTTGGAAGGCATTGCCTATCGCAACGAATGGATTACCGAAGAGAAGATGCGCGAATTGGCCAAGCCGATGTTGAAGAACCAGTATGGGCAATACTTGCTAAAGGTCATTGATGAATACAAATCGGAGATTACTTCTGATACGTTGACACATCCTCAAATAAACTAACTATTGCAATCATGAGACGTACTATCATTATCACTGGAGGCGCAGGCTTCATCGGTAACCATGTTGTCCGCCTATTTGTGAATAAATACCCCGAATATAAGATTATCAACCTTGACAAGCTGACCTATGCCGGCAACCTCGCCAACTTGAAAGACATTGAGGACAAGCCCAACTACCGCTTTGTCAAGATGGACATCTGTGACTTTGAGAGTGTGTATAAGTTGATGCAGGACGAACATGTCGACGGCATCATCCATCTTGCTGCCGAAAGCCATGTGGACCGCAGCATCAAGGATCCGTTCACCTTTGCTCAGACCAATGTGATGGGAACATTGTCGTTGTTGCAAGCTGCTAAGTTATATTGGGAGAGTTTGCCAACGCCTTATAAAGTTGAGGTCCCTGAGCCTGTCGAAGGGCCGACCCGTATTAACGGCGTTTCGACGGGCTCAACGACATGCGTTCCTTGCCGTTTTTACCATATCAGCACTGACGAAGTCTATGGTGCTCTTGAGTTGACAGATCCTGAAGGCGTTATTCCGCCCTTCACTACCAAGGCCAGCAGCGGGAAGCATCATTTGGCGTACGGAAGCAAGTTCTTCACCGAAGACTTGAAATATCAGCCTCATAGTCCCTATAGTGCGGCCAAGGCTGCAAGCGACCATTTTGTTCGCGCTTTCCATGACACTTATGGAATGCCTACGGTGGTGACCAACTGCTCCAACAACTACGGCCCATACCAGTTTCCCGAGAAGTTGATCCCGCTGTTTATCAACAATATCCGCCACCGCAAGCCGTTGCCGGTGTATGGCAAGGGCGAGAACGTGCGTGATTGGCTCTATGTGGAGGACCATGCCCGCGCCATCGATCTCATTTTCCATGAGGGAAAAGTTGCTGAAACATATAACATCGGTGGCTTCAACGAATGGAAGAACATTGACCTTATCAAGGTGCTCATCAATACAGTCGACCGCTTATTAGGTCGCAAGGAAGGCGAGGATATGGATCTCATCACCTATGTCACCGACCGTGCAGGCCATGATTTGCGCTATGCCATTGACTCCACCAAGCTTCAGAAGGAATTGGGCTGGGAGCCATCTCTCCAATTTGAGGAAGGTATCGAAAAGACCGTCCGTTGGTATTTGGACAATCAGGAATGGATGGACAATGTGACGAGTGGGGATTACCTTAAATATTATGAGGATATGTATTCAGGCCGATAATTGACAAATTAGTGAAATACCAAATCAACAAATGATAAAAATCCTCACTTTCGGTGTATACGATATGCTACATATTGGGCATATTCTGCTTTTTAAGCATATAAAAGAGCAATTTCCCGACCAGGAAAGCAAACTTATTGTAGCTGTACAGGACGGTGATTGTATACTAAAATACAAGCCCGGCACCAAGATGGTCTATTCCACCGAAGAGCGTATGTTTATGGTAAGTGCGGTGCGTTGGGTGGACGAGGTGGTGACCTATAACGATGTGGATGTTGACATCCAAAAGATAGATTTCGATGTCTTCGCCAAAGGCCCTGACCAGCAACATGCAGGGTTCCAAAGAGCTGTAGCTTGGTGCGAGGCCAATGGGAAAAAAGTGGTGACGATACCCAGGACAGAGGGAATTTCTTCAACGATGTTGAGGGAATATAGTAAAAACAAATAATAACTCGATAATTTTATGAAATTCACAATAATAGGCTGCGGCAATTCAGGTCTTATCCATGCTGCCAAGCTATATGAAAAAGGCCACGAAGTAGCCTTGTTGAAGACTTCAAGCACCAACGGGCGATTTTTCGATATCATGAACGAACAAGGCGGGTTTAAGGCCTTGGATGACACTATTCAAGGTAATGGCCATTCGTTTTTTGTGAAGCCCGCTCTTATCACCCGTGATGTGAAAGAAGCTGTGAGGTATGCCGACATTATCATGGTAACGACTACCACTTTACAACACGAGTTCGTGGCAGAGTTGATTGCCCCATATGTGAGAGATGGGCAAACTATTATTCTCGTGCCTGGCTATATGGGCAGTTTGATTTTCAAGAAATATATTGATAAGGATGTTACCTATAGTGAATGGGAAACCACCGCTTACAATGGCCGTATCGTCAACAACGAATATGTAAGAATCTCATTCTACAATCCTCGTAATGCCATTTCTGTATTGCCTGTCAGTCGTACAAAGCAGGTATTGGATGTGCTTTCACAATGCTTTGACAATACCAAATACACCCGTAAGCATATCCTTGAATCGGCGTTCCACAATCCTAACATGATTGTACACCCCATAGGTATTCTTTTCTCTGCTTCACGCATTGAATATAGCAATGGAGAATTCTGGATGTACCGCGAAGCTTTCACACCTTCTGTGGTTAATGTGATTAAAGCCTTTGATGTGCAGAAAAACAAGGTGTTGCAAGCTTTTGATTGTGAACCTTTGGATTATTTTGAGGCTGCCAAATGGCGTAATGAGGAAGATTTGAACATTGATGCCATGGCGGTGTTCCGCTCGTTTGCTGATTCAAGCAACAAGGGTCCATCCTTTATCAATCATCGATACCTGCTGGAGGATGTGCCAATGGGCTTGGGCCTTTATGTTTCTGTTGCCAAGTTGGTGGGAGTTGACACTTCTATACAGGAAGGTATCATGTCCTTAGCTTCTGCTTTGTTGAATAAGGATTTGAAGTCTGGGGCAAGAACTATCCAATATCTGTTAGGAAAAGATCAAGTTACAGTTGAGGAAATCAAGCAAGCTATAACAGAATAAGGATTTTGAAGGAAGGCTAACTAACGCCGAGGTTTGCCTATTTGAAGGATCTTGCGGAAGGCAAGTAATAATAATAGAGAGACAAGCTGTTACAAACAGGCACAATTGCAAAAGGCACGCTTGTATGCTGACTAAAAAAATCATTAAACTTTTGCACATTAAGAAATAAACACACTAACTATTAGATGCAAAAACATGAATCCCCTTCAAGAAATATTCGATGCCATTGCGGCTGAAGGCTTTTCTGCGAGGGTCGTGGCATTGATTGACAATTACATAAACGATATACTTTATGGGAAAACAAGCTTTCCTCGATTCAATTTATCAGAGCATGCAGGACTCTGCTCGGCTGGTGCGCCTCTTATTGGGGCGTCCATCGTCGCATGCTACGCGCGAGCAAGCCTTGAAGCAAGTAGCAATGTTACAAGCGGCGAAGGAAGCCGCCCAAGCAACTGGGAAATAGACGAGCTTCAGGAGCAGCTCATAGAGCAGTGGGCAAGAGAGGCTAACTTGTGGGAGAACGATTCCGAGAAGATTCTCGTTGAGGCGTTTGGCCCCAAGATCGCAGAAGGTGCTGAGGCCAAGGTCTATTATCGCAGTGGAGATACTTCTGTGGTCAAGGAGCGAGCCTCGATTTACTCGACCACGCAAAAGGCTTTGGAGGCTATCGCCCTTCACAATTGCCTCTTCCCGGAAACTACGATGCGCGTCATCGGCTTTACGCGCGACAACGACCACATCTTCCGCATCGTCCTCACCCAGCCCTACATTAATTGCAAACGTTTGGCTTCCAAGGATGAGATCGATGAGCTGGCCTTCTCAAAGGGTTTTCGCGACAACAGGAACGGCGAGGGTGTGAACTACATCTCCGAGCGCATCGCCCTTGAGGACATGCACCCCGCCAACGTTTTCATTGACGATGTGACCTATAAGCCCATTTGTATTGATTGTATTGTTAAGTTTGTGAATAACTATTAACTCTAAACTATCAACTGACTCTAAACTCTAACTCCTAAACCCTCAACTTTTTATTAACGACACAAAACCATAAAACAATGACTTTGACTAAGGCTGCATCTGGCCTCTAGTTTCTGGCTACTGGCAGCTTACCGAAAAGTTTGAGAGCTTACTTCTATCATAGAGCTGCCAAAAGCCAGTGGCCAGCAGCCAATAGCCAAAAAACTCCCATATCAACACAATATATTATCCAATTTTTGAACCCCTAACTAAACAATGCCACAAAAACCCTAAAACAAAAAACCGCCTCCGGCATGGTGTGGACAGCGTTGCAGAAGTATCTTTAATAACGGTTTTTGGTGAAAAATTTCTATTTTTGCAGAATAAGAAAACAATAATACAATGTGTACGGTAACTATAAATATAGACGAAGCAACGATACGACAAATCAATCCCAGCCTTACAACTCGTGAAAGTATTGGCAAATGGCTTCAGCATAGAGTGGATTTGATGATTGAAGAAATTGTCGCTAAAGAAGCAGAGACAATGGATCTCGAAACGGCACGCACTTTATTACACCAAATGGTTAAAGAGGTATACTCAAGGCCATGATAGAATATAAGTATTTGATCGATCTTCAGTGCTACCAGAAGATTTATTCTTTCTACTATCATGTAGCAATGAAGTATAGGCATTCCTACTCAGAAGAGTTGATGCATCAGAACATCGATGATGCCATCGATTCAATGTATAAGATAGAGCGTACGCTTCTCAGGCGTAATCCCACATTATCTCATTGGAACAATTATTATATGGCCAACACCGACAAGTGGTATTTTGCATATACTATCGATGGTGACACTATAACCATTGTTGACGCCTGTCATGCCCAAAACATGCATGAGAATGAGAAATAGTTATGTTTTACATTAACGACACGACACCATAGTCCAATGACTTTGAATAGGGCTGCTTCAGGCCTCTAGCTTCTGGCAGCTTACCGAAAAGCTTGAGAGCTTATTTCTATCATTGAGCTGCCAATAGCCAGTGGCCAGCAGCCAATAGCCAAAAAACTCCCATATCAACACAATATATTATCCAACTTTTGAACCCCTAACTAAATAATGCCAAAAAGAAATCTAAAACAAAAAGCCGCCTCCGGCATGGTGTGGACAGCGTTGCAAAAATACTCAACGATGTTCATTCAGTTCATCTCGGGCATCATCTTGGCGCGCTTACTTACACCATACGACTATGGCTGCATCGGTATGCTAGCCATTTTTATGACTCTTGCCGAGGCTTTTATTGACGGTGGTTTCGGCTCTGCTTTAATACAAAAAAAACAGCCTACGCAAGAGGATTATTCCACCATTTTTTGGTGGAATTTGGGTATGGCGTTGCTTATGTACGCGATATTGTTTGTAAGTGCTCCTGCCATTTCGAGATTTTATGATATTTCACTTTTATGTAAAGTCCTTCGAGTTCAAGGTTTGGTGCTATTCATATACGCATTCAACGTCGTTCAGAGAAACCAGCTGAAGAAGAAGCTGAATTTCAAGGTACTCTCTATTGTTACCATTACCACTTCTATCATTTCTTTAGGCGTTACTATTTTCATGGCCTATAAAGGTTTTGGCGTTTGGGCTTTGGTAGCACAGAACCTGATTACAGCGGCTATTCCCGCTATCGTATTCTGGTTCTTTATCAAATGGCGGCCGATTTGGACGTTTTCAAAACAGTCGTTTAAGGAGCTGTTTGGTTTTGGGTTTTATATGTTTTTGACGCATCTTATAAATAATTTTTCTAATAAAATTCAAGGATTATTAATAGGTAAAGTTTATAGTCCAGCTATAATGGGATATTATTCGAAGGCTGTTAGTACTGAGCATTTGGCATCTTCAAGCATATCTTCAATAATGACGCAAGTCACATATCCTCTCTATGCACAAGCTCAAAGTGATTTGGTACAATTGGGTAATATGATAAGAAGGTTGACAATGACCATAGCATACATCACCTTCCCATTGTTGTTTGTTTTACTTCTTACAGCTAAACCAATTTTTTTATTGTTGTACTCTGATCGTTGGTTGGCGAGTGTTCCTTATTTTCAAGTATTATGTTTTGCGGGTATGGGTGCGTGTCTAATGTCTGTCAATACGCAACCTATAGCAGCGATTGGTAAAAGCAAATTGATGTTTACTTGGACATTGGTTAAAAGAGCCATTGGAATTACAGCGATTGTGGGCGGATTGTATTTGTTTGGCATGAAAGGACTATTGGGAGGCGTTATTTTTAATTGCTGGTTTTCATACTTTGTTAATATTGGTTTGGTCTCGAAATACATTGGATACAAATGGATTCGTCAAATAGTAGATTTATCACCTATTGCGATTGTTTCAACGGTTGCCGCTGTTGTGAGTTATTTGATAGTGGGTTTGTTTCATTTCAATGTTTATATTGATGGCATATTAAAAGCAGTAGTTGTATTCATTATATATTTTGGATGGTCCATGTTGTTCAAGCCGGAATCGTATACCTATTTTTTAACAATAATACCGAAAAGGTTTAGATTTTGGGAGAAAAAAAGAGCCTAAACAAAGCACTTTTCAAAAAGATACCAAATCGTTTTTTTATGTTGAGAATAACTTGTCCAAACAATAATGTTCCAGAACGCACATACATAATCAAAGTGCTGCTCAATGAATTATTAGGGTGTGGAGTTTCACAAAATGAGATACAATTTGATGACTCCGTAAGTGACTATCTCATTTGTTGTAATGAAAAAACGATAATTGTTGAGGATCATTTTTTTAATAAGTACCCACAACCTCTTTCATATATTAATAAGAACAATCTTCCAAAAAGTTTAGAGTATTTTCATGGTTTGGGTCTGAATACTCCTATTATTTATGGTGTTGACAAATTCGAGACAAAAGATGGTTGTATCACAGTAGGTTTGGATGTTTTCGCTTCATCATTCTTTATGCTCACTCGTTGGGAAGAATCTTTGTATGGAAGGGAAGAAAAAGGAGATTGTGAGGAGAATGAACTTTTTTGTGTTAAACATCATATTCATAATTGCCCAATAGTGCATGAATACGAAAAACTATTAAGGCAACTTTTGTTGGGTTCTCTGATTGCAAATAGGGAATACAAAGTGGTGTTAACTCATGATGTAGATGCAATAAACACCCCCACTTGGGCTCAAATTGTTAAATGTGTAATTAGAAACAAACACATTAGTTCCTTGACATACAATCCAACTTTAACATGGAAAGACGTCTTGTCATACAAGTTTAGATTCCCCAATGTTTATAGCCAGACTAAACTCTATGTTGAATTGGCAAAAAAATATCATCTTCCTGAATGGTTTTATTTAAAAGTATGTTCGAAAGGAGAACGTGGTTATACCTATGACTATAGACACCAACATACAAAAGAATATGTCAATAAATTGTCTAAAGAGGTTGGTGGTGATATTGTGTTGGGGTTTCATCCCTCTCAATTGACTTTTAATAATAGTGAGCAGTGGAAAAAAGAAGTTGATAGGATTAATTCTTTGTTGCATTATAAACCCAGAATAGGACGAAATCATCATTTGTTATACAATGATGAAACCCTACGTAATTGGTCTGTATTAAATGAACAAACTTTAGAAAACACAGTTTTGATAAGTAATTGTGTGTTTCATAAACACATAGGGTTTCGCAGTGGTATAGCTGTTCCTTATCCTGTTTTTGATACTATCGAAAGAAAGCAACTAAATCTCATAGAATATCCATGCGTGATTATGGATACCGCCTTAATCCGATCAGACTATGTTCATGGATATGATGCTTGGGATGAAATAGCAAGTGTTATTAATGAGGTAAAGAACAATAATGGAGTACTGCTACTCACTTGGCATATTTTAATTAGAGAGGTAAAGCTTTTTGATGAATATTTTCAATTGTGTGAAAATACTATCAAATGCGCAACAAAATAAAAACAAGATAAAATTGAGTTATAATGAAAAAGATTAGAGATAAGTTCTATAGTTTTATAGATAGAAATGCCTATAAATATGATTTAAGAAGACGAGCTGAAAAATCAAATAGACATTGTGCTCGTTTTAATCAAGCTCCGTTATCAAAGGAAGAGAAGAAAGCCATAAAAGAAATATGGGGAGAATATGGAGGAGATTATCATGCCTTTGGCTTCTACAAACAGTTTTGCGGCCATTTCGATCCTTATTATGTCCCTGATGATTATTATGATTTTGCGGAGCATGTATTGAATTTAAGATGGTCAGCTTATTTCCTGCAACACAAATGTAATTTGAAATACATACTTCCACCTCAAAATCGAGCGAAAGTGATTCTTCAGAAGATAGACGGGCATATTGTATATGAGGATAATACAGAAATCAGCAAACAAGAAGCTATTGCTTGCCTGAAAAAGCATCCGATTTTTATGGCAAAGATTGCAAGAGGAACAGGAGGTGGAAAAGGCGTACAAAGAATTGTTTTAGGTGAATTAAATGACATTGATACGAGTCTTGAAAAGTTATTGGAACCGATTGATATCGAATTTGAAGAAATAATAAAACAAAATGATTTTTTGTCCCAATTTAATCCTGATTCAGTGAACACATTACGCTTTGTCACGTTGAACATCAATGAGAATTGCACATTGTTAAGTACGTTTCTTCGCATGGGTTCAAGAGGTGCTTTTGTTGATAATCTGAGCGGTGGACATGGAGTGTTAGTAGGCATCAATAAAGAAGGTGCTTTGAATGATTTTGGAGTTGACAAGAGTTTTGAGAAAAAGTATGAATCTCCTATGGGTGTTAAGTTCGCGGGAATAATAGTTCCTAATTTTTCTCGAATCACGCAGCAAATCATAGATTTCCATAAAAAAATCCCATTTGCTAATTTGATAGGTTGGGATGTTACTATTGATGAGAAAGGTAATCCGATCGTAATTGAAGTAAACCTTGACAGTGCTTTGATTGAAGCACATCAGGTTTTTAATGGACCTGTTTTTGGAGAACGTTTCAATGAGGTGAGGGAATATATTGAAAAACGTAAACCTTTATTAAAGCATCAAATGATGACTTATTAGTACTTGTTGTTTTATAAGTTGGTGTATTATGTTGAATGGAATTATAAAAAAGATCGTAACTAAAAATCCAAGGTTCTGGGTGGGTTTCTTGTTCCATGATATTTGGTCTTTTCGAAATAATGTTCAGACTATTAGAAAAGGGAAAAACATTCCAAAATCATGTAAAAAACATGGATGGAAACTGGATTTGTATAATTCGTATTGGGAATCTTACGGGTCTTTTATAGGAATCGATGCTGTTTTGGAAGAAAAACCGACATTTCCTCATAAACCATTAGGTGTGTTTATTAGCAATTCCGCCCATATAGGAAAGAAGTGTGTTATATTCCAGCAAGTTACAATAGGCAGTAATACCATAAAAGGCAGTAAAGGCTATGGGGCTCCTTATTTAGAGGATTGTGTTTATATTGGTTGTGGCGCAAAGATCATAGGCAATGTTCGTGTTGGAAGAAACGCTAGAATTGGAGCTAATTGTGTTGTGATTAAAGATGTTCCAAATAATAGTGTGTCGGTGATTAGAGGAATTGAAACAATTGTGAAAAATGAAGAGTTGGATAATGTATTCATTGCAAATACCCCTGTTTTGAATGATTAAAGACATTATAATTATAGTACTGTGTATTTTGCTTCTTTTATTAGGGCGAAATAGTATTTTGTCATTGGCCAAGAAATTGCTTAATAAGTTCTTACCTGACAAAATCAAGAAACGGTTGTTTGTAAAAAAAAGACATTCTAAATCTAAAGTCATTCAAGATCCGATTTATCCAATACTTTCCTCGGAGCAGGAATTGGCTATAAAGAATGCAATAAAGATTACTTTTACAGGAGATCTGATTTTGTTGAAAGACATGGTTGAGAATGGATATGATGTCAAATCTAATCAATATGAGTTTGATTCCATGTTTCAATATGTCAAGGATTATTATAAGGATGCTGATTATAATATTGGGATTTTCGAGGGTCCAGTAGCTGGTGAACAAAAAGGATATTCAACATCTTGTTTTAATGATGGTATTCCTATTTATTTGAATTTTCCTAAAGAGTACGCACAAGCAGTAAAAAGAGCGGGTTTCGACATGGTGAGTTTGGCGAATAATCACATGTTGGATCAAGGTGTTGATGGATTATATGCCACGCTGGATGTGTTTGATAGTATTGGGTTATCTCATACGGGCGCATATCGAAACGAGCAGGAAAAGACAGTTGTTACCTTGGTAAATGTTCGAGGAAAGAAAATAGCATTGTTACCTTATACATACGGCAGCAATCACTATGATACCGACTTCTTCTTCCTTAAAGAGAACCGGCATTTAAGCCGAATAATAGTTGCTCCAAATAACAAGCACATAACAGAATCGCTTGAATCTGTCCGAAATGATTTTCAAGAGGCGAAAAGTTTGAATCCCGATACCATTGTCGTAATCCCGCACATGGGGAAGCAGTTCAGACATGCTCCAGATGAATTTCAAAAATATTGGTGTGAAGTTTTCGCTGAAAATGGAGCGGACATTATCTTTTCTGATCATCCTCATGCAGTGCAACCAATTGAATGGATGAATGTATCTGACAGGCAGGTTCTGGTAGTTCATTGTCCAGGAAACTTTGTTAATTCGTATATAAAGCGGGATGGCGATGCTTCAATGATAGTGGAGTGTTATCTGGATTCAGAAACGGGAAAACCGTTTGCTTCTGCCTGTATTCCACTTTATGCGTATTGTAAATTTGGAAAAGAAAAGAAAGAGAATTATTGTGGTGTACCTGTATATACAATGCTTCGTGATAAAAACATCGAATTTAGCAAATATGAATATGACAGAATTTGTGAAGTGCATAAATTGGTTACAAAAGTAGCATTGGGAACAGAACTCCAAATAGATAATGTTCAAGACAGGTACTTTTTCCTTCCCAAAATCGGATATGTTAGGCAGATGATAAAGAATAATTTCTAAGGCGGAATCTGCTGATGTGGACGATGAAATGGCAAATAACTCTTGTCAAACAGCCTTATATTGACAATCTTTCAAGATTGTATTTTGTAACTTTGCAAACTTTGTGTAGGACAAAGCATTGAATTGCCATGTCTAGAGTGTAGGAAGAACTCATCGGCAATAGTAACGGAGAGGCCTCTTTCAATGTAGATAACATTACCGTCTTTGAAGTAAAAATAGCAGAAGCTAACGAACAAACTAACAAACAAACAAACAAACTAACAAAGAAAAGAGTTGGTTGTTAGAGCCTTATTCCGTGCATCGTAATGAAATTCAGGAGGATATGGTAGATAATTACATAGACGACCTCACTGGTGTTACATATCGCCCAACTATCCAAATAGCACTAATCGAGCTGTTGGAAGAAATGAGCGATAAGAACGCCTGTTCTTCAATGGAGATTTTTGATGCATTGGGTGTCTCAAGGCAGACGTATAACTATAAACGCCATATCAATCCGTTGTTGGATTCACATATAATCGCCAAAATAGAACACAAGCGCACCAATAATTATTATATCAGGGTGTTGGGTAGGCTGTATCTGATGTATCTAAAAAAGATTTACGCATAAAGACGTTATTCAACGACAACCATAACAAGGTGTACTATAACGAATAAAAGTTTATCCTAATGAGTTATTGAACAAGTATTTATTGAAGGAGAGTACCAAGGTATTGCTTGCCTGTTGGAAAAACAAACTCATAGGGAAAAACAAGACTAACGACTATTCACTATTGCGCTTTCTCACCCATGACGCAAGGCGGAATCTGCTGATGTGGACAATGAAACAAAATTTATAATTATGTTTGAAAAACTAAAACGCAACAGAAAGAAAAAGCGTGAGCTTAGAAAATATAAAGAAAAAATCACTAAGAATTTTAAGGACTTAAAACATCTGAGAAAGCTCACCAAAGAACAAGAAAAGGAGGTTCAAGATTTTTATCAAGGCATGATAGGACAGAAGATTCCTTTGTATAGCCATGAATACTTCTATTCTAGAACGGGTGTGTTTAATAAAGCATATGTGCCCACCAATATCTATGCTTGTGAAATCCTACCCAAAGCAAATGACCATTCTTTGCTAAAAGCGTATGGTGACAAGAATATGTGTGATCTGCTGTTTCCGAATGAAAACATAGCGCATACTATTCTGAAGAATATGAATGGGTATTTCTACTTCGAAGGAAATCCTGTTTCTAAAGAAGATGCTATTTCGTTATGTAGTAACTTGGATAGGGTAATCATAAAACCCTCCAGAGAGTCTCAAGGCCATGGTGTGCAGCTGTTCAGTTCAAAAGACGGCAAGACGACTTTGGATGGCTTAACGGTCGAGGATTTATTTAAACAGTATAAAAAGAATTTCCTTGTTCAAGAATGTGTCAAGCAACATGAAAGGATGGCGGCCTTGAATCCGACATCTGTTAATACATTGCGTATTCTGTCTTATCGTTCTGGAATGGAAGTTTTGATTATTTATTCAGTTGTTCGAATTGGCCGATTGAATCAAGTTATAGACAATCAGTGCTCTGGAGGTATCAGTACAACCATTTCAAAAGACGGTAAGTTGGGCAAAGAAGCCTTTGGAGGTTATAGTGAAGACAATATTGTCAAGACCGATACGGGAATTGTGTTGGAAGGGTATCAGCTGCCATCATACGACAAGGCGATAGAGTTGGTTAAGAGGCTTCATTTGCGCTTGCCTTTCTTCAATCTTGTCGGATGGGATGTCGCTATTGAAGAATCTGGTGAACCTGTATTGATTGAATTTAATACAAATCCAGGTTTAAGCCAATCGGCTTTCTGTTCAGGCATGGGAGGATATACAGAAAGAATCATCAAAGAGCTTTGGCCTAGGCCAAACACATGGTTAAAAGATTAAATCAAAATAATTTATGAAAGCATTCATTTTTCCAGGCCAAGGTTG
The DNA here is from genome assembly GCA_902801625.1 of uncultured Bacteroidia bacterium. GTDB lineage: Bacteria > Bacteroidota > Bacteroidia > Bacteroidales > F082 > Limimorpha. Next base: position 31,788 of record CADCJI010000014.1, read on the forward strand.
CCAAAAGGAGGGAATGGGAAAGGATTTATATGAGAATTTTCCCAAAGCCAGAGCGGTTTTTGAACAAGCCAATGACATTTTAGGAGAGCGTTTTTCTGATTTCCTGTTTAAGGCAAATGAGGAAGTGTTGATGGATACTCGATACACTCAAATGGGCATTTTTGTTTATGAGTGTGCTTTGGCCTTGGGACAGGATGAGGTAAAACCAGACTGCGTTGCCGGACACTCGTTAGGTGAATATTCCGCATTAGTGGTGTCGGGTGTGTTATCTTTTGATGAAGCGGTGTTGTTCATCAAGAAACGTGGTGAAGTGTTCTACGAAGCTTTCCAAAAGCACCCCAGTGCCATGGGAGCCATTATTGGTATTCCTGAGGAACAAGTTCAAGCTGTGCTGAATCAGGTGGGTGAAGAAGATGACGAAAAACTCTATGTTGCCAACTACAATGGTCCTGGGCAATTGGTAGTGACAGGTGCGAGAGCGTCTGTAAAGAAGGCCTGTAAAATCTTGAAAGATATGGGAGCCAAACGGGCTTTGGTGCTGCCTCAAAAAGGAGTAGGTCACTCGCCCAACTCCGCTGAGGAAGGTAAAATACTTGGTGAAGAACTTAAGAAATTGACCTTTAGGGAAGCACAGATTCCTATTTACCAAGATGCTGATGGAGATCCTCATACCGACCCTCAAGAGATACTCGATAACCAAATCAAACTTATGACTTATCCAGTCCAATGGACAAAACTAACATTCAACATGTTGTCTAACGGAGTTAGCGAATTCTATGAAGTGGGAACGGATGACACACTCCAGAAAATTGTAAAACGCATGACCCCTGAATCATTCGTGACATCTATTCTTCACACGCCTATGTATGAAGGAAAGGTTCGTGATTTTTCAATTATAAAAGAATAATTAACACTAGTATTAACAATAAATTATCAAAACAATGACTTTAGATGAATTTGTAAAGGCATTTGCTGCCGAGTTCGACGACACACCAGAAGAACAATTCACTCCAACTACCAACTTTAGAGAGTTGGATGAATGGGGATCTCTCGTAGCTTTAGCCATCATTTCGATGGTTGATGATGAGATGGATGTTCAAATCACGGGTGCAGACCTCCGTAATTCAAAGACTATAGAGGATCTGTACAATGTGGTTTGTGCAAAATAAGGCACTGGTTTCCGAGAGTTGGTCTCCTTTGGATACCAGCTCTCGGTATACTCAGTATTAAATCAAATAGACAAAAAGACATGTCATTTCTCAGTATCAAAAACATTAAACTTGTGGGTCTTTCTGCAGGAGTGCCCGAGAATATTATTGAGACGGATGCCTATAACCTGATGACCCCAGAGCAGATTGAGCATTTCATCGAATCTACAGGAGTGGAACGTCGTCGTCGTGCCACTGCAAATCAATGCACTTCTGACTTGTGTGTTGCCGCTGCTGAAAAACTTATCGAAGATCTTGGATGGGAGAAACAAGACATTGATTTACTTGTATTTGCTTCTCATACGGGTGACTATAAATTGCCTTCGACATCCTGTATTCTTCAAAATAGGCTTTCACTTCCTACCGAATGTATGGCATTTGATATTAATCATGGTTGCTCGGGATTCCTGTATGGCTTGAGTATTATTGCTAATCTAATGTCAACAGGCAATTTCCACAAAGGTCTGTTACTCGTAGGAAACACTCAATCAAAGAATGTTAGTTATGAAGACAAAAGCACATACATGATTTTTGGGGATGCTGGTGCTGTGGCAGCATTGGAATATGCTCCTGCTGGTGGTGATTCTTTTGATTTCCATTTCATGACAGACGGTTCAGAACTTGAATCGGTGTATGTCCCTCATGGTGGATACCGTCATCCTATCACTCCTGATTCGTTTGTTGTAGAAGATTGCGGAGATGGCATAAAACGTAATAAGACCAATTTGATTATGAATGGTACCGATGTATTTGCTTTTGCTAACAAACATCTCCCGAAATCAGTAAAAGCGCTTGTTGAGCATTTCAATATAGATAAAGACAAAGATGTTGATTATTTTGTGATGCATCAAGCCAACAAGTTCCTTTGTGACAAAGTGATGAAAAAGTCGGGGATGCCAGCCGAAAAATCATTTTTCTCATATAAGAACTTTGGTAACTCATCAGGAGCATCCATCCCTTTGACTATGGTCACCGAAATGAAAGACATTCTAAATCAAGAAGGTCGTAAAAACATTCTTTCAACTGCAATCGGAGGGGGTTTTTCATTGGCTTCCGCAATGATTAAGGTTGGAAAGGTTCATTGTTCTGATTTGGTAATAGTGAAGGATGATCCTCAAAACATTTGGCCAGGTTGATATGAAACATTTAGTCATAATTGGGACTGGCAATATTGGCCAAATAGTACATTGGTACGCTTCTATCAGTAAAGATTATCTTGTAGAATGGGATATTAAATGTCACATAGATAATGTGGATGATTATCAGATTGAACCAGACGATGTTTTTGTATGCGCGGAAGTGAAGCCGAGCGATAGAAGAGAGAAGGCTGACATCATACGCTCTAAAGGCGGTCAGTTTGTAAATATTATCCATCCATCAGCCAACATCGCACCATCCTGTATTTTAGGTACGGGGGTCATTGTTGGTGCATTCACTACGGTTTCTATTAACACCAATATTCATGATGATGTTTTGATTCAAGACCATTGTAATATTGGACATGATGGTGTTGTAGAGCAAGGCTCGCATCTCTATGTTGGGGTTAAACTTTGTGGCAGAAACAAAGTTGGGACGCGAACATCTCTCTTTACTGGTTCCATCATATATCCTGATGTGAAAATAGGAGAGGGTTGTACAGTTGGAGCGGGCAGTGTAGTAAGCCGCAAAGTGAAAGATGGAGAAACGGTCTTAGGTAATCCTGCAAAAAAAATTGAACTCTAAAAATATGAACAATACTGTTTTTAGTCTTGAAGGTAAAACTATTTTGGTCACCGGTGCTTCTTCTGGAATAGGCAAAGCAACTGCCATCGAATGTTCTAAAATGGGTGCCAATGTCTTTCTTTCGGCACGTAATAAAGAGCGATTGGAACAGACGCTTTCGGAAATGGCTCCAGGCAACCATAGTATCATAACGGCAGATATGACCCATTTAGAGGACGTTCAGAAGTTGGCTGAGGAGGTGTCTGTGTTGGATGGAATCGCTTTAATTGCTGGCATCAACGACAAAATGATCATTAAGAAAATTGATGATGAGTATGTGTCAAAGATGCTTTCAACGAATCTTTCTGGACCTGCTATGTTGGTCAAATCATTGCTTAAAGGTAAAAAAATAGCCAAGCAAGCCTCTATCGTATTTATGTCATCTGTTTCGGCATTCTATCCTTCGGTATCCAATGCAATGTATGCGGCTTCAAAAGCGGCAGTCAACCAGTTCGCTAAGGTTTTGGCGCTTGAAGTGTTGCCGCTTAAAGCTCGGGTGAATTGCATTCAGCCTGCATTCGTCGAAACGGAGATGATTCACAAGTATAGCGAGGAAACTTTAAGCGAAATCCGGAGCAACTATCCTTTGGGCCGATTTGCCAGACCTGAAGAAATTGCATACGCCGTGATTTATTACATGTCGGATGCTTCGCAGCTTGTCACTGGCACATCGCTAGTAATTGATGGTGGGTATACATTAAGATAAAAACAGAAAACGATGGAAGATATAAAAGTAATGCCCAAGCCCGATTGGGTTTCATACGATGACATCCATGAACTGTTGGCTGCAGCACATAAAAAAAACTATGAAAAAGGAATAGTTTTAGGTTATTCTCAAATGACAGGCGACCAAATCAAAGAAATGTTGGGCGAAGAAGGTGAATGTTGGGTGGCCATGGACGGAGATAAATTGGTTGGGACCACATCGGTCACATTCTTCCAAGGAAAAAACTGGTGGAACAAAGGGAAAAAAGTGGCCCATGGGTGTTTCACTGGCATATTAAATCAATACCAAGGCATCGGTATTTTGGAGGACATGAATGCCTTGAAATATGACTATACCTTAGCTCACGGAGCTGATATGAATCAAGGTGACACAGCAGAAAACAATCACACTATTTTGAAGGTGCTAGGAAAAGATGGGTATAAAGTGGTTGCCTATTTTGCTCCAAAAAACACAGACCATTATTCAGTAAGGATAGTGAAATGGCTTAAAGGATGCCCTTTTTCAGATGAGTATATCAACAAACGTTGTAAATGGTCGGAGAGATTGACCAAGTGGCAATATAAGCCAGGAAGAATTGAGCGTTCCCGGATGATTTCATTTATTTGTAGAAAGGTTTCCAGAAAGTTAGGTATTGGTTGATGTTATTGTTTAAGAACTGTATTTAATGAATAATAAAGTTGTTATCATAGGTCAGGGATTCACTGGAAGGTTAAGTATTGTCCGTTCCGTCGCTGAAATAGGATGTGACATCACTCTTATTGTGCTAACACATCGCAACAAGACCAATGGCGGTTTGATAGAGGACAAGCCAATAGACGCATATAGCAAATATGTGAATCGCATATTGTATTGTGAAACTTACAATAAGGAAATGCTTATCGATTTGCTTCTTACTCAATGTGTTGACCCTAGCCAAAAGACCTTCATTTTTCCTGATAACGATTTTTCTGCGGCGGCCATTGACCAGTCATTGGATGTCTTGAAAGATCATTTTTATTGTCCAAATATCAATTGGAAACAAGGTGCAGTTGTGGAATGGATGAATAAAGAGCGGCAAAAACAATTGGCTCAAGAAGTTGGATTACATGTGCCGAATTCTTTGGTTATTGAAATTAAGGATGGAAAATACATAATCCCTGACACGATTACATATCCATGCTTTGCAAAACCATTAGTTTCTTTAGTAGGGGCAAAGTTGGGCTTGAAAAAATGCAATAATAGAAAGGAGTTGGAAAAACATCTGACTCAATTGCCGACTTTGAATGAAAGGTATAGAAATATAAAACTATTAGTTGAGGATTTTAAGATAATTGACAGGGAATTTGCTTTGCTGGGTTTTTCTGACGGAGAAGAGGTTGTGATTCCCGGAATTATCGAAATCTTGCAATTGGCTCATGGAACGCATTTCGGCGTAGCAGTGCAAGGCAAGGTTTATCCCGCAGAAGACAATGACCTTATAGAGAAATTTTCACAGCTTATTAAAAAGATTGGTTTTGTTGGCATTTTTGACATCGATTTTTATGAAAGCGAAGGCTTGATCTATTTTGCTGAGATTAATATGCGCTTTGGAGGCTCGGGATATGCTTATACCAAAACCGGAGTCAACCTGCCAGTCATGATGATAAAATCATTTTTAGGCGAAAATATTGATGGTCTGAATAAGAAGATTGTTCAAAGTGCGACATTTTTCAACGAAAGGATGGCTTTTGACGATTGGTATAATGGATATATGAGTACCAAGGCCTTTTTACATCTAAAAAAGACTTCTCAGATTAATTTTATTGATGACGAAAACGATACTCAACCTCAAAAAGTTTTTATGAGGGATTTTAGAAAAAAGTTCTTTAAGAGAACCGTCAAACAATTATTTGGCAAGTAAAGGAGCTTTTTTTCTTCCATTATTAATATTCAGTTGTATCCATAGAACAAGTAAAATGAATACTATTCTTATTGTCGGCGATCTGTTCCCTACCGAACAAAATGTTTCATTCTTTTCAAAGGGTGACACGGACTCATTGTTCGGCAAAGAAATAACACAATTGTTTTCTAGTGCGGATTTCACCATTTGTAATCTCGAAGGCGCATTGACCGACCATCCTGACAAATGCAGAAAAACTGGCCCAGTTAAAGTGGCAACAACATCGGCCGTTGAAGCTTACAAGAAACTGGGAATAGATCTGTGTCTTTTAGCCAACAACCATGCCACAGATGGTGGACACCAAGGCATGATAGATACGATGCGCACTTTGGTTAATGCTGGAATTAGGCATATCGGTGCTGGCAAAAATGAAAATGAAATAGTCCGTTCGTTTGTTAAAGAAGTTGGTGGAATAAACATCGGTTTCTACAATGTCAGTGAAACGATGTATAATAAGCCTACAAACGATACGGCAGGAGCTTGGTTGTATGACGAATTTGTGGTTTGCCGAGAGTTGGAACAGTTGAAGAAACAATGCGATTATTTAGTGGTGTTATATCATGGTGGAATTGAAAAGTTCCACTATCCATCGCCTGAGACGAGGAAGCGCTTTCATCGTATGGCTGATTGTGGTGCGGATATGATTCTTGCTCAACATACGCATTGCATTGGATGTGAGGAATATTACAATGGCTCGTATCTACTTTATGGTCAAGGTGATTTTTTGCTCAAGAACTTTGCTCCAGGACTAACGGATACAGGGTTGATTGTGGAATTAGTCATCGAAAACGGGCAAGTTCAGATCAAGAAACACAAGGTTAAGTCTGTTGATAACCTCTTTGTGCGCTATGACGAACAGCAGGATTTGTCGGAATTCAATGCACGTTCGAATAAGGTTGGAGACAAGGATTATGTGTATCAAGAATTGCAGAAATTCTGCGACAAAGAGTTGCGTTTATATCTTACCGCTTTCAAAAGCCCTTCAAAGTTGAGGCTTAGAATGAAAAGATTTTTCCCGAAAGCCTATAAGAAATGGCTATACCAATACAACGAACGGGATTTGATGTTTGCGCTCCATACCCTGCGTTCCGAACAGAACAGAGAAACAGCCATTGTAGGGATTGAGCATTTGTTGCATATATAGTTTTGTAATCAATGAAACTCAAAGTTGTCATCATAGGACATAGTTATTCCTCGCGGTTGAGTCTCATCCGTGCTGTGGCACAAATCGGATGCGAAGTCACTGTTGTGGTGATGGCGCAACCGAAGGACAAGAAGTCAAAACCTGTTAAACCTATTGACTGTTACAGCAAATATGTCAGCCATGTTTATTATTGCGTTCGCCGTGAGCGCGATTTGTTGGTTTCGCTGTTGCTCGAAAAATGCGTTGACCCAAGTCAGAAGGTTGTGTTGATTCCTGATGGCGATGATGTGGTGGCCACAATCGATAATAACAAAGACAGATTAAAAGCGCATTTCTTGTTTCCTCATATAACCAAAGAGCCGTCTTCAATGGAGTATTGGATGGAGAAGACCCATCAAAAACAATTGGCAAAGGAGATTGGCTTAAATGTGACCAACGCCACGATAGTTGAGATTAAGGACGGACAATACACCATCCCGTCCGATTTGCAATACCCTGTCTTTCCCAAGCCTTTGGCTACCATGAATGGAGGCAAGGGTGGCATGAGACGCTGTGACAATGCGAAGGATTTGTCGGAAGCTTTGGATTTTATCATCAATTTCAGGACTCGGGACACCAAAGTATTGATAGAGGATTATAAAGAAATTGATACAGAATATGCCTTATTAGGCTTTTCGGATGGAAAAGAAGTGATTATCCCCGGAGTACTTCAATTTCTTAAAGTATCAAAGAAAAACATGGGAATTGCCTTACAAGGTAAGGTTATTTCTGTGAAGGGATTTGAGGCATTGTTGGAAAAGTTCAAGCAATTGGTATTGGCTATTGGTTTTGTAGGCGTTTTTGATGTGGATTTCTATAAGAGTGAGGGCAAGTTTTATTTCTGCGAGTTGAATTTGCGTTATGGAGGTTCGGGATATGCCATCACAAAAATGGGGGTAAACCTCCCAGCCATGATGGTGAAACACTTTTATGGTGAGTCCATTGAAGCCATGAATATGACTATTACGGGAGAAGCCGTTTATGTAAATGAAAGGATGTGTGTGGATGATTGGAATTATGGTTATATCTCCTACAAGGAATATCGAAAATATATAAAAACAGCAGATATCCGTTTTGTTCCTGATGCGGAAGACACTTTGCCCGAGAAAATGTATAATAGGTTAATTCGGAAAAGATTGCCTGTTAATACATTGAAAAGAATATTGAAGAAGTAATGATCTAATTGTTTAGAAGCTACGATTATGAAGCAAAAAGTCGTTGTCATAGGGCATGGGTACACATCCCGTTTGGGAGTAATTCGTTCAGTCGCAGAAATTGGATGTAATATCACCGTCATTGTGATGACGGATAAAAAGAGATTTGGGAATAATATAGATACAACACAACCCATTGATTGCTATAGTAAATACGTCAACAGTATTTATTATTGTTACAAAAAAGATGAGGAAGGTTTGGTTCAATTGTTGCTTGATAAGTGTGTTGACAAAGACCAAAAGGCAATCTTGATTCCCGATAGTGATTTTTCAGCTTCGGTAATAGATAAGAATCTAAATCGACTTTGTCAGGATTTTCTTGTTCCACATATTCATCACACGCAAGGTGAAGTGATGAGATGGATGGACAAGGGATTACAGAAAAATCTAGCAAAATCTTTGGGTTTGAATGTAGCGGCGGCTTGTGAGGTGGATATAATAGGAGGAAAATACAATCTTCCTTTTAATATTAACTATCCTTGTTTCCCCAAACCCCAAATTACTATTTTGGGTGACAAATATATGAAGCGTTGTGATAATGAGGAACAATTACGTGCAGTGATAGAGCATTTGGGGAGCAAAAGGGATAATAAGGTTTTGGTTGAAGATTATAAAGCAATTGAGGAAGAATATGCGCTTTTAGGGTTCTCGGACGGTAGTGAGGTTATCATCCCTGGGATTATTCATTTTTTGACTCCTTCAAAAAGCCATTTCGGCCTTGCAATGCGAGGAGAAATAATGCCTATTGAAGGCTTTGAAGATCTTTTGGTTAAGCTTAATGCTTTTGTGAAGTCGGTCGGTTATGTTGGTGTTTTTGATATTGATTTTTTCAAGAGTGAAGGGATATATTATTTCGGCGAAATGAATCTCAGATTTGGAGGTTCAGGGTATGCAGTGACAAAGATGGGTGTGAATCTCCCCGCCATGATGGTAAAGTCATTTTCGGGTGAGAGCATTGTCGACATGAATAAAGAGGTAACAAAACGAGCCACCTTTATTAATGAAAGGATGTGTACTGACGATTGGTATCAAGGTTTTTTGACCACTGAACAATATCATCGTATGATAAAAGATTCTGATATTTGTTTTGTAGCTGACGAACAGGATCCATCTCCCCAAAAGGCTCTTGAGAAGAAACAAAAGAGTATGGTTTTCAGACGCAAGGTGCGTAATGTCTTGCGTAGAATCCATTAAAGATGCTTTTACAATACGTTATTTTTTGTTATTACGGTTATGGGTTTCCAACAATTGAAGATTCGGTTCTTACATGGGTGTAAGAAAGTTGTTTTGACCCCTGAAAGAGTCATCTATACGCATATCACCACGCCGGCCTTGGTTAAACGATTGAGGGAAAAGGAAAAAATCAAGGTTCTATTTGTTGTTTTCGAAGTGGCATCATGGAAGACGGAGAGTTTGTATAACCAGATGTTGGCGCATCCTAGGTTCAATCCGATGCTGTTAGTCGTTCCGTCTAAGGAAAACAAGGATGAAATTCGAAATGTAGAAAACTATATGCAGTCGAGAGGATACGAGTACTCTGAGTTGAAGGAAAAGGAAACTATTCAAAATAAATATCATCCTGACATTATTTTTTATCAAAAGCCGTATAGTTGGTGCATTGACCAATCCTTGTTTTTTAGAAAGAACCTGAAATCCTTGTTCTGTTATATGAGTTATTGTTTTAGGAACACCATGATGGATTTCAATCAAAATACCTTTTTCCACAATTATGCTTGGCAAGTTTATTTAGAGAATGATTCTGTGAAAGAGGAAATGAAATCCATAATGGATAATGGTGGAAGAAATACAATTGTTACAGGATTAACTGTGATGGATGATTTGATGAAGGACAAGAGCTTGATTTTTGATCCGTGGAAACCTCTCGTGGGACGTAAACGTATTATTTATGCTCCACATCACACCATCAATCACGAAACGATTAATAGGTCGACCTTTTTACTTTACGGTGAGTTTATGCTTGAAATGGCCAGAAAATACAAAGATAGTGTTCAATGGGCTTTCAAGCCTCATCCTCTTTTGAAAGAAAAGCTATTCAAAGTTTGGGGTAAGCAAAAAACAGAATCCTATTATAGAGAATGGGAACAAATGGAGAATTCTCAAATAGAGACGGGAGAATACATGGGTCTGTTTAAACACTCTGATGCGATGATACATGATAGCGGGTCGTTTATCTTAGAGTATATTTATATGCATAAACCAGTAATGTATCTGTTTTCGGAGGAATCCTTGAATTCGGTTAATAAACAAACCCAAGAAGCAATAAAGGTTCATAGTTTAGGCTTGAACAAAAATCAAGTTGAACAATTCATCGAAGATGTCGTATCTGGGAAAGACTTAAGGAAGCATGATAGAGAGAGTTTTTATGCAAACTATCTTATTCCTCATGGTAATTCAGTATGCGAGAATGTGATAGACTGTATATTAGGCACAAAATAATGTTTTTATTGTTTTTGTAAAAAGGTGTATGGAAACTGAAAATGTGTTTAATCAATACGACAGGTTGTTGATGCTTTTGTTGTTCGGGTTAGTGTCGGGCCTTCAAGGAAACGTGCTTACCGAATTTAGCCATATTATTGCGTTTGCTTTTACCCCATGGGTATTAAAGTGTTTAAGTAGTGGAACAGTCATTATAAAAAATACAATGATTTGGTTTGTTGTATTAATAATATACAGTGCTCTTTCATTGTCATGGACACCCCAATTGTCATACGGTGTCACGTTTTTCAGTCGACTGGTTGTTCATTTGTTGATTTGTTTGGAGATTATATTGTTTGCTCAAAAAGCGGAAAGTCCTTTTCATGCAATCGCATACGGATGGGTTCTCGCATTTGCTTTAACGTCTGTTATGGCATTATGGGAAATAATGACAGACCAACATTATTTTACTATTGCACATGAGGAGGTTGAGTATTTATCTAATAGAGCTGGAGAGCAATTGGAAAAACATGTTGCAGCTGTAACGTTTCATAATCCCAATACTTATTCTTTATTTGCAGTTTCTGTACTTCCGTTTCTATTATACCTTATTTTACAGATGAAAAAAGGTATTAAACTTTTGATGGAGATTCTTTTGTTGTTGGTATTGGTTTATATTGTGTTTATGAATTCGTCCCGAGGATGTTTTTTGTGTTTGGCTGTTGTGTTTTTTGTGTTTTTTGTCTTTCAATTTAGAAAGAGTGATAGAAAAACAAAAAAGCGTCTCAAATGGATGATTTTTTTCATAGTAGTATTTCTAATAGTTTTTGGCCCCACTCTTTTCCAAGCAATATTATTCCGAGCAGAAGGGGGAGCTATGTTCGAAGACAATTCTAGAATGAAGTTGTGGGCTTTTACATGGCAAAAGTTTTTGGAATCATATGGTATGGGTATGGGTATTGGAAGCATGAAACCAGTTATGGCAACATTCCAAGGTTTTTGGACCAGCACCATTGTTTATTCACATAATATGGTTTTGGAATTACTACTAGAGGGTGGAATTCTATTTGGCTTTTTTTTCATTTCGTACCTCTTTTCAATTATTAAATCAATAAAAACATTAGATACAATTCCTAAAAAAATTGTTATTTATAGTGTATTGTTTTCCCTTCCTTTTTATACTATTGTAAATAGTAGTTATACGGCACCAACGTTTATATGGTGTTATTTTGCATCAATTTATGCATTTTGTTTACCTGTGGAATCACCCATAGATGAATGATGTTTCATACCCTTTTAGTACAAGATAAATCAATCTGTTTAAACGAAAGACACTTATTATGAATATCCTAATCATCTCTCATGGAATACCTTCTTCTTTAGATCCACAATGGGGTTGTTTTGAGTTAGACCAAGCTAGAGCTTTACAGAATTTGGGACATCAAGTAACTATAGCTGCAATTGATGGTAGATATAGAAGTTTATTTCGTCACAGAGGTATTTCTCGTGTCGAATTTGGGGAGATAGCTGCTTATCTCTATTACCTCATTCCACTGAAATTCATTTTTTTTTCAAGATTGAAATATTTTATTCGGATGAAAATGATGCAACGGCTTTTTCATCAAGTTGTTTCTAAACAAGGATTGCCTGATGTCATCTATGCACATTATATGTTTAGTATGTATGAGTTGTCTTTTGTTCGCAGGGAACACCTTCATATTCCTATCATAGGCATAGAGCATTGGTCAAAGCTCAACCAACCAACTCTCTCCAAGGAATTGCAAGTGCTTGGCAATAAAGCCTATAATACCGTGGATCGCTTGTTGGCTGTTTCGGAAAGTTTGAAGTCTCAGATTAATAGACATTTCAACAAGGATTCGGAAGTAGTAAACGATATGTTGGGTGAAGAGTTTGTTGGAGCCAAAGTCGGAAACAAGCAAAAAGAAGCATCTTTTAGATTCATAGCGGTTGGCAGTTTGTATACCATAAAACGCTTTGACTTATTAATTAGAGCTTTTGCCCAATCTGAATTGGCAAAGGCTGATTGTAGTGTCACCATTGTTGGAGACGGCGAAGAAAGGCAAAAACTCAAGTCTTTAATCGAAGAACTAAGGCTTACAGATTGTGTTTTTCTTGTTGGAAGAAAGAACAAGCAAGAGATTATTGGATTATTGCAAGAAAGCAACGCTTTTGTGCTTTCTTCTGATGCCGAGACTTTTGGGGTCGCTTGTATTGAAGCTTTATCGCAAGGGTTGCCGGCCATAGCAACAAGATGTGGCGGTCCTGAAGAGTTTATCACAAAATCCAATGGCATTTTGATTGAACCGAATAATGTCGTGGCTTTGGCCAATGCGATGAAGGAAATATATAAAGATTACGAACAGTATGACTGTGTGTCAATTGCAGAAGAATGCAATAGACGCTTTGCTCCACAAAACATTGCCAAGCGTCTTGAAAAGATTTTTGAAGAAGAAATAGAAAAGAAGAAACAAATAGTATGAAACACCTTGTCATCATTGGTGCCGGCGGCATGGGCCGGACTATTTATAGCAACGCCTTGGAAAGTGTGGGATACGGAGAGGCCTTTGACATTAAAGGCTTTATTGATGACGACTTGAATGCGTTGGACGGTTATCCCAATTATCCTCCCATTATTGGCACTATCAAAAACTATCAACCACAAGCAGATGACGTGTTTGTTTCTTCTATCGGGGGAGCGGCACGTAGACCTTGTATGGAAGAAATCATTGCTAGAGGAGGTGAGTTTTTGCAGTTGGTACACAAAATGGCGAGAATCTATACCAATGCCCAACTTGGTAAGGGTAATTTCATAGGAGCCTATACCGTAATTGGTAATGATGCCGTAGTAGGTGACTACAATATGATTCAGTCCTATACAGTTATTGGCCATGATGCCCATATTGGCAGTTGGAACCGTATAGATACCCATGTCACCTGCGTGGGTGGTACCATAGTGGAAGATGATGTGAACATCCATACGGGTGCGGTCATTAGTCACAATGTCAAAGTGGAGAGTGGCGCTCATGTAGGGGCGTGTAGCTTCGTGATTAAGAAAGTAAAGGCTGGAACAACCGTCATGGGTAATCCAGCAAAAAAACTGATGTAAAATCATAATAAACACATAATGAATATGGAAATCAAAGAATTTATCGAGCATTTTGCGGAACAGTTTGATGAAACCGACATCAGCGAATTCAAGCCCGAAACCGTATTCCACGATTTGGAGGAATACACTTCCTTAATTGCGCTCTCCATCATTTTGATGGTTGACGAGGAATACAGTGTTACCATCGATGGCAACGAGATGAAATCGTGTGTCACCATCGAGGATTTGTTCAATCTTGTCCAGAAAAAGGCGGAACAATGAGCTACAATCCTTTTTCCTTGGAAGGGAAGACCATCCTAGTCACTGGTGCTGCTGGAGGCATAGGGCGAGCTACTAGTATTGAATGTGCAAAACTGGGAGCAAAACTTGTGTTAACTGATATCAATGAAACAGGTCTTACCGAAACAAAGGCTTTGTTGGAAGGCGAAGGGCATGAATGTGTTTCCGCCGACTTGACTTCACAAGAAGCCTTGGATGATTTGGTAAATAGTCTTCCTATGCTTGATGGTTTTGTGAGCAACGCTGGTGTTACTAAGCCTACACCAGTAAAAATGATTAGTAAAGAAGCGCTTGAACGGATTATGTCCATCAACACATACGGTCCCATCTATCTGACGCAGCGTTTGTTGAAGAAAAAGAAGTTCAATGCCAACGCCTCATTGGTGTTTACCGTTTCTATTGGAGGAGTTTATACCACTGCTCCAGGAAATGCCATGTATGGTGCATCGAAAGGTGCATTGCAGGTGTTTGTGCGTAATGTGGCTTTGGAGGGTGCGCCACGCATCCGTTGCAATAGTGTCAACCCGGGAATGGTCAATACCAATCTTGCTGGAAGAGCTTATTCCGACGATGACAAAGCCAAGGATATGGAAACCTATCCCATGAAACGTTATGGTGAGCCTCGTGATGTGGCTTTGGCCATTGTTTATTTGCTCTCGGATGCCTCCTCTTGGGTGACAGGACATTCACTTATTATTGATGGAGGAAAAACTTTGTATTAAGATGGAAAGACTCTTATCAGGAAAGATTTGCCTTGTCACTGGCGCAGGTCGTGGCATAGGCCGTGTGATTGCCAATCAACTGGCTTCCGATGGTGCGGTGGTGTATGCCGCTGATCTCGCCATGGGTGACATGGAGACATGGGCTTCAGAGAAGTCAAAGAAATACGAAACACGTATCATACCCATGGTGATGGACGTAACCGACAGTGCCGCACTCAAGAATGGCTTGATGTCCATCCACAAAACCGAAGGTCGGATAGATGTGGTAGTGAACAACGCCGCTATCATCCAAAACCAAAAGTTGGGCATGGTGACCAAGCCGTTGCTTGAAAAGATGTATGCCGTCAATGTATTTGCCGTCATCGATATGATGCAGATTGCCTCGCGCTTGATGGCTCGCACTGGAGGCGGCAGTATTGTTAACATTGCCTCGATTACTGGTGTAGTTGGCTCACCTGGACAAGTGGCTTATAGCTCTACCAAAGGTGCGGTCATCGCTGCCACCAAGAGTGCCGCCAAGGAACTTTCACCCATGCAAATCAGGGTGAATGCTGTGGCTCCAGGTATCATCAAGACGGAACGCTTTGAGGAGCTTTATGAAGCCTCGGGCGACAAGATTGACCAACGCATCAGTCGTATTGCCCTCGGGCGTTTGGGCACGCCTCTGGATGTGGCCAATGCAGTGGCTTTCCTTGCCTCTGATAGGGCATCTTACATCAGCGGACATATCTTGGGTGTGGACGGCTGCGCGTCTATTTAGTCACACAGATTTCACAGATTTCACGGATATGCTTGCCTTGCGGCGGTGGGTGAGTGGAACGTACATATGACTGACAACGAAATAACATACGAGATAAGAGGGGCCATTTTTGACGTTTATAACGAACTCGGTCCTGGATTACTCGAATCAGTCTATGAAGAAGCTATGTTTTTCGAGCTAAAAGAGCGTGGTTTAGATGTGGTTCGCCAGAAGGAGGTTCCTGTTGTGTACAAGGACACTGTGCTTAAAACACCCCTTCGACTTGATTTATTGGTTGAGAACCAAGTTATTGTTGAATTAAAGTCGGTTGAAGAAATGAAACCGGTGTTTGCAAAACAACTACTTACTTATCTAAGACTCCTCAAAAAACATGTAGGCATTCTTGTCAACTTCAACACAAGTAACTTAAGCGAAAGTATTAAGCGGATAGTAAATTGATTTGTGCAAATATTTGAGCTTTTAAGCTCAATAATAATCAGTGAAATCAGTGGTATCTGTGTGAGATAAATAAAGTGCTTTCTGTGTGAAACCAATACTATCATTTCGGTGAGATAATAATGTTTTTAGATTTAGATAAAAAGCCAAAAGATAAGATAGCTGTCATTGACGATAGCGGAGAACAGCTGACCTATGGTGACTTGTGCGATTTCTCGGAGGAGTTTAAGAAACATCTGCCGAAACGGTCGTTGATATTCCTTATGGCCGAGAACTGCAACGGTTCTCTGCTGGGCTATCTGGGTTCGCTTTCCAATGGCATTGTACCACTCATTCTGAGTGCCAAAACGGAAGAGAGTCTTTTCGCCGCCCTATACAATCTCTATCAGCCCGAATACCTTTGGGCTCCAGATGGGATGGTCGAGAAACTGAGCTATGAAAAGGTGTTTTCGTCACACGGTTACTCCTTATTGAAAACAGGAAATGCCCCTGTGGCTATGCATCCCGACCTTGCCTTGCTTCTACCTACCTCGGGTTCAACAGGAAGTCCTAAGTTGGTGCGTCACAGCCTGCACAATATCGAGGCCAATGCCGATAATGTGAGGCGAATGTTTCAAATGGACGGTACCGAAAAGGCCATGGCCATCCTGCCCATGCACTATACCATGGGGCTCTCTGTCATCGCGAGCCACTTGTTGGCAGGCGCAACTTTGTTGCTCTCAGGCCGTTCTTTGTTAGACAGGGGCTTCTGGACCATGTTGAAAGAGGCCACCAGTTTCACAGGTGTGCCTTATAGTTATGAGTTGCTGATGAAGATGCGCTTCACAAGGATGGACTTACCCAACCTGCAAATCATCACGCAAGGTGGTGGCAAGTTGACTGATGAGATGTTCAAAGCTTTGGCGCAATATGCCCATGACAAGGGCAAGAAGTTCATCGCCACCTACGGACAGTCGGAATGTACGGCACGTATGGCTTATCTTCCTGCGGAATTGGCCTTGGAAAAAACTTGTAGTATAGGCATTGCAGAGCCTGGAGGACAGTTGTCCATCGTTGATGAGAATGGCAATGAGACCTTTGAAGGCGAAGCAACCGGTGAAATGGTGTATCGAGGCGAGAATGTCACAATGGGCTATGCCAATAGTAGGGAAGACCTGCTCAAAGGTGATGAGAACCATGGCGTGATGCACACGGGCGACCTGGCGCATCGTGATGCCGACGGTTGCTATTTCATCGTGGGACGTTTGAAACGCTTCCTGAAAATCTTCGGTTTGCGTATAGGCTTGGATGAGGTGGAGAATCTCATCAAGTCGGAATATAAGGTCGATTGCTACTGCAAAGGCAATGATGAGAAGCTTATAGTTCTCGTCACGAAGCCCGAGCTTGTTGATGTGTTGCCAGCGTTTATCGAAGAGAAGACCCATCTGTTCCACAAGAATATAGAGATACAATTTGTTGACGCAATTCTGCGCAATGAAGCTGGAAAAGTGATAAATCAATAAACAATCAATATAAAAGTTTAATCATGAACAATTTAGAAAAACTGAACAATATCTTCTGCGAAGTGTTTTCCGTGGATGTTTCGGCTTTAGGTGCCGGTTTCGACAACAAAGCCATCGATGGTTGGGACAGCGTTCGCCAATTGAGCCTCACTTCGGCTGTTGAGGACGCTTTCGACATCATGCTCGACCCTGAGGACATCCTCGAGTTTACCTCTTACGACAAAGCCAAGGCCATCCTCGGCAAATACGAAATCGAATTGTAATGGCACTTTGGGAAATCAAGAATGTGGCAGTGCGCGGCGTGACGGGCACCGTTCCGAACCATGCGGTGAAGACCGCCGACTTCGACATCTTCACTCAAGAAGAAGCTGATATCTTTGACAACACGGTTGGCATCAAGAACCGTTACATCGGTCCCGACGACCTTTGCACTTCCGACCTCTGCCAAGATGCGGCGGAACGACTGTTGGCTGCTTTGGGTTGGGAGAAGGAAAGCATCGATGTGTTGGTGTTCGGCTCGGTGACTGGCGATTATAAAACACCTCCAACAGCCGGTATCTTGCAGCATCGTATGGGCTTGCCCACGAGTACCTTTGTACTTGACATCCCTATGGGCTGCTGTGGCAGTATGTACGCCATCAATGTGGCGGGCAATCTGTTGAGTGCTGGAACGGTAAAACGAGCTTTGTTGTTGGTGGGCGATACGGCGCTTCGCATGGGTTCGTTGAAGGACAAGAGCCGTGTGCCTCTGTTTGGTGACAGCGGTACGGCTATGGCCTTGGAGTATGACCCTACTGCGGAAGACATCGTCATCGAGTTCAACACGTTAGGCTCTGGCTATCAGGCCTTGATTACGCCACATGGTGGTTATCGTCATCCCATCACGGCAGAGTCGTTCATCGAGGAAGACTTTGGCAATGGCATCATTCGTGCGCCCAAAGATACGCTTATCGAAGGTATGAGCGTTTTATCCTTCGCCATTTCGAGGCCTCCTATCAGCATCAAGAACCTCATGGAGAAATATGGATTGAATACCGAGAACGTCGACTTCTTCCTTATCCATCAGGCCAACAAGCTGATTGTGGATAGAATCGTGAAGAAACTGAAACTGCCATTGGAGAAGACTCCGTATGATCTCCAAGAATTTGGCAACCTTGGCGGTGCTTCTGTGCCCATGTTGATGACCTATAATCTCCGAGA
The DNA here is from genome assembly GCA_902801625.1 of uncultured Bacteroidia bacterium. Taxonomy (GTDB): domain Bacteria; phylum Bacteroidota; class Bacteroidia; order Bacteroidales; family F082; genus Limimorpha. The sequence continues at coordinate 50,260 of CADCJI010000014.1, forward strand.
AGAATTGCAATCCCGTCCACTGACTTTAGTCTGCTCTTCCTTTGGCCTCGGCCTCACTTGGGGCACGATGATTCTGAAGACGCAGAAGATGGTAGTGCTGGGGGTAGGGAAGATTTAAAGTATGTCTACCCGTTGCGGAGAATCATAATTATGTGTAATTTTGCACAATGATAAAGATTTTGATCCTATGGGTTTCAAAGCATTAGATATTGCTCGTAAGATTCTATCTCGAGTGGATGTGGAGCATGGGGATACCATCTCTAATTTGAAATTACAGAAGTTGCTATACTTTGTGCAAGGTTTTCATCTCGCATCGTATGGCCAAGCCTTGTTCGAGGAGGATATGATAGCATGGACTTATGGTCCTGTTGTACCCAAGGTGTATGACACTTATAAGAAATATCGCCGTCGAGATATCAATACAGCAGGCATCACAGATGAGGTGGAGTTAAAACCTCAGGAGGAGGCCTTGTTTGACAAAGTGTATCTCGAATACAGTCGCTATTCGGCTGTTGCATTGATGCAAATGACCCATACGGCTGGTCCTTGGCGTAATCATAATGTTGGCGAAGTGTTGCCCAAGGACGAGATCCGCAACTATTTCCTGACGCTACAATTACCTGATGATGTTCCAAGCGTAGCTGGAGTCCAATTGTTTGATGACTCTTATATGCAAAGGCTGATTACTCTTTCCGCTCCTTCGTGGAAAGGCATTGCAGATGCAGATGTCTGGGTGCATGAGTTAAGAGGAGAATAATATGGCACAAGCGGTATTACTCGATAGTGGATTTCTTATCAGATTGATGAATCCAGAAGAGCCTTTACACACAGTGGCCATGCGTTGGTTTCGCCTATTTATCGAACAAGGAGTCGTCTGCAAGGTGTCTACCATTGCATTAGCTGAATATGGCGTGAAAGACGATTTAACGCATCTGCCGATGCAATATTTGCAAGTGCTGCCGTTTCATTACAACCATGCCGAACGTGCCGCTCAGTTTATGCGTATAGTATTACGGGTAAAGAAGGAGCGTGGAGCTGTCATTCAGCCACGAGTGGTTATTCCTAATGATACGAAGATGTTTGGTCAAGCTAGCTGTGAAGCCGATATTCGCAGTTTTGTCTCTGCTGACTCAGAGGCCAAAAAGGTGTATGATTTGTTAGAACAACCCAATTTTGAGTTTATTGACATTCGAGAGAATGTGTTATGAAGATTGTGCCGAGAGAAAGAATTTAATTCTGAAGACACAGAAGATGGTGGTGCTGGAGGTGGGGAAGATATTGTCGTAATAATATTTTTTAATTTTGTTGAATGAGAAATAACAATAAATACAAGTAAAATGAATACTGAAGAAAAAATCATTGAACCCAAAAGGAGCATTAAACAGAAGATCAAAATTTTCCTATTCAAATCATCTACGAAATTACAATCGTTTTATTTGAGGCGTATTCGTGGAGTTGATATTGGAAATAATTGTTTTGTCAATAGGAAGGCAAAAATAGACGGTGTAAATCCTCATGGAATTCACATTGGAGATTGCGTAAGGGTATCACAAAACGCTTTAATTCTTGCCCATGACCATTATCGGGATGAAGCGCATCAGTATGTTGATACTTGGATTGGGCATCATGTGAATATTGGATGGGGTGCTGTGATTAACCCGGGATTGAGAATTGGTAATCATGTCATAGTGGGTGCTAATGCTGTGGTGACGAAGGATGTTCCAGATGGTTGTATTGTTGCAGGAAATCCAGCAAAAATCATCAAAGTGAATATAAAACTCAATGATCATGGAAGTATGATTTGTAGGGGGGAACGACCTGATGCCAATCAGAAATTATAATGTAATCTGCCTTTATGTACAAACACTTTTTCAAACGCTGTATCAGTATTTTCGGGGCACTGCTAGCGCTTATTGTAGTTGGATGGATTATCATCATTGTGGCCATCATCCTGCATTTTGCCAACAAAGGAGCAGGAGTGTTCTTTATGCAGGAACGTCCAGGTAAGGATGCCAAGATTTACAAGGTTCTCAAGTTCAAGACCATGACGGACGAACGTGATGCTGATGGTAAAATGTTGCCCGATGCCCAAAGGCTTACCAAAGTGGGGAAAATCGTACGCAGCCTTTCCATCGATGAATTGCCTCAGTTGATAAACATTCTCAAAGGCGATATGTCGTTCATTGGACCGAGACCTTGGAAAGTAGAGTATTTGCCACTGTATTCTCCCGAACAGATGCGTCGCCATGAGGTGCGTCCTGGCATCAGCGGTTGGGCGCAGGTGAATGGCAGAAATGCCATTTCCTTTACCAAGCGTTTGGAATACGATATCTACTATGTCGATCATCTTACTTTCTGGTTGGATGTGAAGATTTTCTTCATGACCATCTTCAAAGTGTTCAAGCGCGAGGGAATCTCGGAGGAAGGCCAGGCAACATCAGAGGCATTCAATGGGCATAACTGAGCACAAAAGAGTTTTTTGTGTAGTCTTTTGCATTGTTTTCAGCATCATTACGGCAAGTGGGAAGAATCCCACGATATTAACCCAAAAGATGTTGGACAAGTCTGGAGCGACATTTGTTGTAAAAGGAGACTATACTGCAAATGATGCCATCTTGTATTTAGGCAACCAGCAGGAGCTGGTTTTTGATGGTGGGAGGATTGACCATGTGATACTCGTGGGCAGACATTCCAAATTGAAAGTAAAGGGTAAGAAACCTGTATTTGGAAAAAATGTCATCGTCAGAGGAGTCTGGGATGTTGAAGAAGCCCATGACGGATGGTTTGAGTTTGAAGAGGGAAGGGGCTTTGTTGCCAACCAGCTGATCAAAAACATGTTGGCTTTTTCCAATGACAGTTTGTTTTGCCATCTTTATTTCGAGGAGGATAGAACCTATTATTTTGAACTGCCTTACAAGGGTAAAGCCAATTTTGGAGATGAATTCACGTTTCATTATAACAAGGATGGAAAGATAAAAAGACATTATCTTGAGGTATATGGTGATAATTATTCATTTTTAAGGATATTCACCATTCCCTCAAGAACCACATTAACCATAAACAACACCTTACAAATGCTCCCTACCAATGTGGGGGCATATTTTGTTTTTTGGGAATATGACAAAGAGGATGTGACGATTGAAGGCAAGGGCACCATTGCTGGCGATAATAAAGAACATCTTTACACCTCCCCCTACGCGGGGCCAAAGTATTATGGCGAATGGGGTCATATTTTTAGATGTTTCAAATGTAAGAATTTTGTGTTTCGGGGAATTACGGTTAGAGATGCTTTTGGGGATTGTATTATTTTTCAAGGTTCTCATCTGCCTAACGAGTATGGTTCTAGATTTGCCGATGGTTTGCTGATGGAGGATGTCAAGATTATTGGAGCAAGGCGCAACGGAGTGGCTATTGGAGCGCGTAATGTAATCATTCGGAACTGCCATTTTGAAAACTGTGGAATTAAGACTGTAAAAGGTACAGCTCCGCGAAGTGCCATTGATTTCGAGCCTGATAAAGTGAAGTCTTATCCAGAAATAGGAAACCAAAATGTTTTGATGGAGAATTGTACTTTCAAAAACAATTGTTTTGATGTGGCTTCTTATAACAACAATTTGAATGATTACGGAACGATTGCCACTACCATAAAGAATTGTAGTTTTACTGCGCCTATAAAAATCCATAATACTTATTGGTTACGATTTGAAAACTGTATTATTTCATCTGTTTATAATGGACGATCCATCAAGTTCAAATCAAAACATTTGGAGTTTAAGGATAGTGAATTTGAGCAGTGGGATTTCTCAATCCGTAAAAAGCTAACTAAAGCTCATCATAGTTTTGTCAATTGTAAATTCAACACGAAAAAACAGAAATAGTTATTCATACAAACCCACTATAAAGGAACAATTAACCTCTTGGCCTCTGCCAGGAGGTTTTTTTGTACCTTTGCGCCAAAATAGCATCCATGAATAACAGTACTTCGACAAACTCAGCAACATTTACCATCGGAGGTCAGATTGTCGACCTCGTCAATTCCAGGATTTTCTCAGGCGTGGTCGTCGTTGAGGATGGAAAAATCAGCAAAATTGAGCAACAACCCGTTGGTAATACGCAATATATCATGCCAGGCTTCGTCGATGCCCATGTGCATATCGAGAGTTCCATGCTGGTACCTTCGGAGTTTGCCCGATTGGCAGTCTGTCATGGCACGATAGCCACTGTCAGTGATCCTCATGAAATAGCTAATGTGCTTGGAAAAGAAGGAGTTAGGTATATGATTGAGAATGGCAAGAAGGTGCCATTCAAGTTCTTTTTTGGTGCTCCAAGTTGCGTCCCCGCCACGGCCTTCGAGACTTCTGGTTTCACCCTTGATGCCAATGACATTGAGGAGCTGATGGCTTCGCCCGACATCTACTACCTCTCAGAGGTGATGAACTATCCTGGTGTCATCAACGGTGACCCTGAGATGATGCGTAAGATTGAGGCAGCAAAACGTTATGGCAAGCCCATCGACGGACATGCCCCAGCGGTTACAGGACACGACCTCCAAAAATACGTGGGTGCAGGCATCACCACCGACCATGAGTGTTTTAGGATGGCAGGAGCTTTGGAGAAAATCAGCCTCGGCATGAAAATTCTCATCCGTGAAGGCAGCGCAGCCAAGAATTTTGAGGCTCTGATACCTCTCATGGCCACCCATCCTGATAAGCTGATGTTTTGCTCTGACGACAAGCATCCCGACGAGTTGGACGATGGCCACATTGATGTCTTGGTGCGGCGTGCCATCGAGTTGGGCTATGATGTTATGGATGTCTTGAAAGCGGCTTCGCTCAACGCTGTGCGGCATTACAACCTTTCCGTTGGCATGTTGCAGGTGGGCGATGATGCCGATTTCATTGTTGTCGACGACTTGCACCATCCTGTCGCGAAGCAGACTTATATTAAAGGTGTTTTGGTGGCAGAAAATGGAGTGTCGAACATTGATTATAAGGAAATGGTGACCCCCAATATCTTCAAAGCCGAATTCATTACGGCAGAAGATCTATTTGTTCCGAATGAAGGCAAACTGATAAAGGTGATAGATTGTATTGACGGACAACTGATTACAAAAAGTTTCACGACTGAACCGAAAGTATCGGATGGTGGTATTGTCAGCGATGTGGAGCACGACATCTTGAAGATGGTCGTCGTAAACCGATACAAACCATCCAAACCTGCGGTCGCCTTTATCAAAGGCTTTGGTTTACGACGTGGGGCTTTAGCTTCGAGTGTGGCACACGACAGTCACAACATTGTGGCGGTGGGTGTCACCGATAAGGACATTCTTCATGCGGTCAATTTGCTCATTGAGCATACGGGGGGTGTGACGGCTTATTGCAGTACGGAAATGGTGGCAGTGCCGTTGCCAGTGGCAGGTTTGATGAGCAACGAGGACGGCTACGAGGTTGCTGCCGCCTATCAAAATGCTGATGCCTTAGCCAAACGCTTGGGGTCAACGCTTTATGCACCTTTTATGACCTTGGCATTCATGGCTTTGTTGGTCATTCCTGAATTGAAACTCAGCGACCAAGGGCTGTTTGATGTCAAGAAGTTTGGGATTACTTCGATTTACGAATAAAGTTTTTGCGGTTATATCCCCATAGATTCCCAAGGGAATGACATAGGGATATAACCGCAAAATGCAATTACAAAATATTCAATCGATTAGCATCCTGTTTCACGAAGATGGCCAGCATTATGGTGAATGCCAGCATACTGGAACCACCATAGCTCAGAAATGGTAGGGGGATACCAATGACTGGCACCAAGCCGATGGTCATGCCGATGTTGATAGCCACGTGGACGAAAAGGATGCCTGCAATGGCATAGCCATACACACGGCTGAAGGTAGATCGTTGTCGCTCGGCGAGAAGGATGATACGCACCAATAATGCCACATAAAGTAATACAACTAGAGCGGTTCCAAGAAAACCACCTTCCTCACCTACAGTGCAAAAAATGAAATCGGTGTGTTGTTCGGGGACAAAGTCGTATTTGGTTTGTGTGCCTTGCAGGAAACCTTTTCCCGTGAAACCTCCCGAGCCGATGGCGATTTTCGACTGATGCACGTTGTAGCCAACGCCTTTGGGGTCGTCAAGTTTGCCTAACATGACGAGAATACGGTTTTGCTGATGCGTTTGCAATACCTTGTGGAAAGCGTAGTCGACTGAGAAAACGAAGACAAACATAAAGGCAAAGACCCCCAACATTTTGAAAATGCCTTTTCTCTTGGTAATCAAGTAGTAAGTTAGGGTGAGGACGAGAAGGCTACCGAGGATGATGTACATGACCTTTTGGCTCCATACCAAGGTGAGGATGAATAAAAGGATGGCCACCACGCCTCCAACCATAACCAGTCCTGTGCCAGGGAAGCCCTCTCGATAGAGTACGAAGATGAAAGAGACGAACACGATGGCAGACCCCGTGTCGTTTTGGAGCAATACGAGTGCCATGGGGGCGAGGACAAGAAGCGCTGCAATGATTTGATCCTTCCGCTTTTGCATATCAACATCCAAACGGTCGAGGTAGCCCGCAAGTGCCAAAGCAGTAGCCATTTTGGCAAATTCGGAAGGCTGGAACTTGACGTTAGCGCTTAGTTCAATCCACGAAGTGGCACCATTGGTAGCTTTGCCATAGACCAAAACGACAAACAAACTGGCTAGGAAAAAGAAGTAAATCCATAATGAGAAGGCATTGAAGAACTTGGCATCAATCAATAGGATGACGAACCCTATCAAAAGAGATGAGCCAATCCAAATGAGCTGTTTTCCATACACTTGTGATAGGTCGAAGATACTGGGGTGCATTTCGTCGTATTTGGCTGAGAAGATGCTGAACCAGCCGATAATCACCAAAGCCAAGTAGATGAGTATGGTCACCCAATCGATTTTTCCTATGATGCTGTTACGTTCGTTCATCGTTCGTTCTTATATGAGATTCTGCCTTCCATGATGCGTTTTTCCAAATCTTCACGTACCGTATAGCCGCGTATGTATTTCTCAATCATCAGGCTGGCGATAGGAGCTGCCCAGGTGGCACCGTAACCACCGTTCTCGATGATGACGGCAAGGGCGATTTTCGGGTTGTCGTAGGGCGCAAAGGCGATAAAATTGGAGTGGTAGTTGCCATGTGGGTTCTGGGCGGTGCCAGTCTTGCCGCATTGGGGGATGTCTTTCAATTCATAACGACGTGCAGTACCGGCGGGACCGCTAAACACGGTGCGCAGGCCTTGTTTCATCGTGCGGACGTATTTCGGGTCGATGCCAGGGTCGACTTTGGTGGTCATCACCTCGGGGATGGCTGTGGTGTCGCCGAAACACTTAATTAGATGAGGTGGGTAGTAATAGCCTTCATTGGCTATCAAGGCGGCGATGTTGCAGAGTTGCAAAGGCGTCACTAAAACCTCACCTTGCCCGATGCCTAAGGAACGGATGGTCACTGAGTTCCATTGTCCACCGTACATTTTGTCGTAATACTCGCGTGAGGGAATGTTACCTGAGCGTTCGTAGGGGATATCGGTGTTGAACTTACGCCCAAGTCCCATTTTGTAGGTCATGTCTTTCCAATAATCGTAGCCATTCTTGATGTTACCGAATTTCGGGTTGTTGATGGTGGTCTTGAACGACTCGTAGAAGTAGGGGTTGCATGAGTTCATGATAGCATTGGCAAAGTCGGGACTCGAGCCGTGGCTGTGGGTGCATTTGATAGGCATGGAGCCAGGTCCGCTGCAATGGAAACAGGTGGCGGGCGTGATGCTGCCGCTCTGCATGGCGATGAGGCCCACGACGGTCTTGAAGGTGGAGCCAGGAGGATAAGTGCCGCTGATGGCGCGGTTGATGAGGGGCTTCATTGGGTCATTTTTCAGCTCGTTGTAGTGGGTGCCGCGTTCACGGCCTACGAGGAGGTTAGGGTCGTAGGTAGGGCTGGTGACGAAAGCCAGAATCTGTCCCGTGGAAGGCTCGACGGCCACGATGGAGCCGATCTTGCCGACCATGAGTTGTTCGCCATAGGCTTGCAACTCAGCGTCCAAGCCGAGGTAGAGGTCTTTTCCGGCAACGGGCTCCTTGTCGAGTTCGCCCTCCATGAAACTTCCCATCTCGCGGTTGTGCACGTCCACCATCATGACTTTCAGGCCTTTCACACCACGCAGTTCTTTCTCGTACGACTTTTCAATACCCGACTTGCCGATGTAGTCGCCTTGGCGGTAGTAGTTTTCCTCATCCTTTTCCAATTCGTTTTTACTGATTTCACCGATGTCACCCAAGGTGTGGGCAGCGATGGCATTGGGATAGTGACGTACGGTACGTGTCTGGAAGAAGAATCCTGGGAAGCGATAGAGCATCTCGGCGATATGGGCGAAGTTTTCTTTCGAGACTTGGGTCATAAAGGGTGAAGGCTTGAAATACGACTCATTCTTGGCCTTGTTCATCCGCTCGATGAACGATGCCTTATCGATTTCCAGCAGATGACAGAAAGTCACCGTGTCGAAAGGGTGTAAAGGGTCTTTTTTTATGGCTTCATTGACTTGTCTTGGAGTGACCATTAGGTCGTAGACGGCCTCGTTGAACACTAACAGCTTCCCGTTGCGGTCGTACACCTTGCCTCGGGCGGGGTATTGGGTAACGAAACGTAAGGCATTATTGTCGGCTAGCTGCTTGTAGTGTTTGTCGAGCACTTGGAGCGAAAACAATCTGATAAGATATATCACACCTATGGCAATGAAGACACCCATTACCAACAACTTCCTGTTTGTCAAATTGTTATTGCCCGTTCTCATGATGAATTTTGTGAATTACAAAAGTAAATGTTTTTCTTATTGGTGGAAAGGGGTTTTGGCCGTTTTTTTCAAAAAAAAATCTTTTCAGCAAAAAGCGAGAATAAAAACAGGGCAAATGATAATTTTTCTGTATATTTGCACGTTTTTATGCGTAAAAATATGAAAGTATACCGCATTTTAGTTTTGCTTTTTTTCTTCAGCCTTTTCGGGTGTGGGCAACAGGTGAACAACAAGGAATTGTTGCAGCGCAGTTTCTATGAAACAGTCTGGGAACGTTTTGATTATGTGACCAAAGACATTGACATTACCAAAGCAACAACCTACAATCTCAGTTTGCGCATTAGTTTCACTGACGATTATCCATACAACGACATTTCATTGATTTTCACTGTTTTTGATGAGCATGAAAACCCCTATCGTGCCAAGGGTTACAAGTTCAAGCTGAAGGACGAGGAAGGCCATTGGAACGTCGAAAAAGTGGACGGATGCTACACCTTTACCTTACCTATCAACAAGCAACTGATGATTACTGACCCAGGCAAATATCAGTTTAGGCTTGAACAAAAGATGCCCATTACCCCCGTTGTGGGCGTGAAGGATTTGGTACTTATCAACAATTGAAAAACAAATAAACATGAATTATATGAACAAATTATTGAAAATTGGACTGATTACGGCACTTCTTGCCGTGGTCTTTGCTTCGTGCGTACCTCAGAAAAAGATGCTTTATTTGAAGAACGCTGAAATGGCTGCTGAAAACATTTCCAAAGAATATGTCAATGATCGCGCCATTGACTACAAGCTACAGCCTGGAGACAATTTATACATTCATGTCGTTAACACCATTGACGAGCGTAGTGCAGCTTCGATTAATGGTGACGTTAGAGGTTACCTGTCTTCTGACGCCAATATCTATCTTCAAACCACTACTATTGATAAAGAAGGTTGTGTAGAAATGCCTTTGGTAGGTAAGGTTGAGGTGAAGAACCTAACGGTTGACGAAGCCAAAAACAAGTTGCAAACCGCTATCAATACTTATATCAATGGAAGCATGCTGGTAGTCAAATTGGCCAGTTTCAATCTGACTTTGCTAGGCGAGGTAAGCAAACCGGGTATGTATAAGATCTACCAGTCGCAGATCAACCTCTTTGAAGCCATGTCTTTGGCGGGTAATATGACCAATTTTGCAAAAAAGAGCGAGGTGAAAATCATCCGACAAACGGATAATGGTTCTGAGATTGTTACTGTCGATATGGGTCAGGCTGATATTCTTTCATCACCATATTATTATCTGAAACCTAACGACATCGTTTATGTGGAACCGCTGAGGATCAAGCAATGGGGTTTCACCACTTTCCCGTATTCCACGGTCTTTTCTATTGTCACTTTGGGCGTTACGCTGTATAGTATTATCAAATAACAATTTAACTATTTACAAAACCATGGCAAACAAGAAACAAGCATACAATTCTCAACCGAATAAAGATGACCAAAATATCGACATAAAACAATTGTTTTTTGTTGCATTGAGTCATTGGTATTTGTTCCTCATCTTTATCGTGGTGGCTTTGGCCATTTGCTTCGCATACAATCGCTACACGCCTAAAGTTTATCAGACTTCGGGTACTGTGCTAATCAAAGAGCGAAATAGTGATATTGACCCTACGTCTATTATGACCACTAGAAATTTCGGTATTGGACAGAATTTGGACAATGAGATTGCCATATTGAAATCGTATTCACTTACCGAACGTGTGGTGAAGAAAATGGGTATAGAAGTGACATACTTTGATAAGGGTCATATTGCAGGCCGTGAGTTGTACAAAAACGCGCCATTCCATGTCGAATTTGAAAGTAGCGTTCCACAGGCAGTGGGATTGAAATACGAGATAACTTTCTTGGACAATGATGGCATCAGTCTACATGCCATAGGTGAAGGTCTTAGTAAATATGATTACATTCTTTGTCAAGAAACAGAACGCGACCCATTCGCCAAGATTGATATTAGTGGAGAATACAAACAAGGTGCCTGGATTGACAATGGCTACAATCGTATTCGCATTACCAGATCGGAAGAGTTTAAACAGGATGCTAGTGGAGAACACAAGTTGTTTTTCTGGCTCAACAGTTATTCATCGCTAGTATCACAAATGAGTGGTTTTTCGGTAGGTCCTCTCACCAAACAAGCTTCAGTGGCAGCAGTGAGTATGCAGGGTACCAACAAGCAGAAAATCGTGGATTTTGTCAACTTGCTGATGAACGAATATGTTAATCGTGGATTGGAGAAGAAAAACTTAGTCTCGGAAAACACGATTGCGTTCATCGATAACGAACTGAGTGGCATTCAGGAGTCGTTGAGTCAAGCTGAATCCGATTTGAAGGATTTCCGCCAAGAAAACGACCTCATGAACCTTGACTTACAGACCAATCAGGTATATAATAACCTTCAGGCTTTGGAGAGGGAAAGAGCTGAAAAAACTGTTAATTTGAAAATCTACCAGCGATTGCAGGATTATATCAAGGTGCAAATTGACGACCCTGAGAATCTTGCCGCTCCTAGCACGATGGGTATCAACGATCCCTTACTCAATCAGTTGGCTCGTGACCTTGTCACGCTGTCGCAATCAAAGGCTACCCAGTTGCTTACCCAAACCGAGCAGCACCCGCAAATTGTGAAACTCAACGAGCAGATCGTCACCACAAAGAGGGCATTGCTTGAGAATGTCAATAACCTTGTGAACAATGCTCAGATGAGTCTCAACGAGGTAGAACGCCGTATTGGTTCATTGGAAGTGAAATCACGCCAACTGCCAGGCAAGCAACAACAGCTCATCAATATTCAACGTAATTTCGACTTCACGGACGAAACCTATAAGTACCTAATGCGCCGTCGTGCTGAAGCCCAAATCTTGAAAGCATCCAATACTCCTGACAATGAGATTCTTGACGAGGCTCGTCTGGAGAGAACTCTCATCATTGCTCCTCGTACGATGATGAACTACCTCGTAGCCATCATCATAGGTCTGTTGATTCCTGCCTTGTACCTCTTCCTAAAGAATTTCTTCAATGTGACTATCACTGACCGCAAGGATGTGGAAAAACTGACAAACTTCCCTATCGTTGGTATGGTGGCTCAAAGCAATACCAAAGACCCGCTCTTGGTGGTCAACAACCCCAAGTCGCCCATAGCAGAATCCTTCCGATCTATCCGTACCAATATCGAATTCATCACACAGAGCAAATTGCCTTGCACGGTACTGGTTACAGGTGATACGCAGAGCATCGGAAAGACATTCAATAGTATCAATATCGCATCCATCTATGCCTTATATGGCAAAAAAACCGTGTTGTTGGGATTCGACTTGCGCAAACCAAGACTTTTCCAAGAGTTTGCGTTATCTAATAGTGTGGGTTTGAGCAGTTTCTTGGGCAATAAGGAGAGTTTGGATAACATCATTCAGAGTTCAGGGAAAATCCAGAATCTTGATATCATCCCGAGCGGTCCCATTCCGCCCAACCCAGCTGAGTTGATTGCTTCGGAAAAGTGTGACGAGTTGTTTGCCGAACTGAAAAAGCGTTATGATTACATCATTATCGACACGCCGCCTATTGCCCTTGTCACCGATTCCTTGCTGCTCATGCGTCATTCTGATGCCAACCTCTTCATTGTCCGCCAGGGCGTGACCAACAAGAACGCATTTGGGGGTCTCATCAAAGACCTTGAAGACCGCGATATGCATTTCTCCATTGTCATCAATGGTGTTAAAGCTGAAAAGGGCTATGGCTATGGAGGTAAGAAATATGGCTATGGTTATGGCTATGGTTACGGCTATGGTTATGGCTACGGCTACGGAGATACGAGTGGCTATTATGGCGAGAGTGAAGGCGATGATAAGAAAAAACACAGTCATCGTAAGGGAAAAGAAGATAAGGCATAAATGAGTAACACGGTAGACGATCTTGATGAGAGGTTCTGGCACGCCCTTTATGTGAGGTCGCGTATGGAAAAAAAGGTGCTGTCGCAGCTTGAGGAGGGTGGCTACAAAGCTTATTTGCCGTTGGTTACCCAGGTCAAGCAATGGAGCGACCGCAAAAAGAAAGTGGAGGAGCCTTTGTTCAAGTCTTATGTGTTCGTGTATTCCAACGAAAGGGAGTACATCCCTATTTTGAATGTGTATGGCGTAATCAAATTTGTCACCTTTGAGAGAAAGGCCGTTGCTGTTCCTGAGAATCAGATTCTTGCCATCAAGAAGTTCGTCAGTGATTTCGAGAAGGGCGAAGAGTATAAGATGATGAATCATGAGGAATTGAAAGTGGGGCAGAAGGTGAGGATTATCAATGGTCCCATGAAAGGACTCACAGGCAAGCTTGAGACCATCTATAACAAACGCCATCTGATTGTCTATATCGATGTGGTCGGGCAATGTATTCCGGTTCATATCCCAAGGGCGAAAGTGGAACCGTGTGAAGATGTGAAAAAGTAGGTACATTTGAGGATATTGTTATTTTTGCAGCATAAAACACGAATAGAAACAAATACAATAAGTCATGAATTCAGAGAATAAAAGATCAAATCAGCCAATATGGCTTTATGCCATTCTTGGCTTGTTGGCTATTGCCTTGGTTTTCCTTTTGGTGCGTAATTCGTCACTGAAAACCGATAAGGAAGCCCTTGAAGCTGAAAAGGAGATGCAACGTCTCGATTTTCAGGCTGAAGTGGATAGCTTGATGAAAGTGCATAACGAGCTGAAAGAAAGCTATGGCGAGTTAAGCCTTGAACTGGCCGAGAAGGACAGCATCATCCAAGCCGATGCTGTTGAAATCAAAAAACTTCTTGATTCACAATGGGATTACAACCGTATCAAGAAGAAAGTGGCTGCCTTGCAAGATATTTCGCAGCGTTATGTGCGCCAGATGGACTCGCTCTACACTGTCAATCGTGAACTGGTGGCCGAGAACGAACGTATCCGCGAAGAGTTCCAAGCTGAACGCCGTCAGAACACTACCCTGACCCGTCAGAAGGAAGAGCTGACCAACAAGGTGAACCAGGCAGCTACGATGAGGATCTCCAACTACAAAGCCAAAGCCGTGCGCTTCAAAGGCAGTGGTAAGGAATCAGACACCGATCGGGCCAGCCGTGCCGAACGCATCAGAATCGACTTCAACGTGGCTGCCAATGAGCTCATTGAGCCGGGCACAAAACTATTCTATGTGCGCATCGCCGACCCCAAGCGTGCCATCATCAGCAAGGGCACGGGCGATGAGTATTCGTTCAAGTCGAATGGTGAGACCTTGCAGTTCACTGAGAAGGTGAGGGTCAACTATGATGGCACCGAAACTGCAGTGCGTGCCTATTATGTGAAGCCTGATGCTTACGAGCTGATGCCTGGCACTTATTTCATTGACGTGTACGAGCAAGGCGGTAAGCTGATAGGCCAAACCACCGTTGATTTGAAGTAACTTCTGCTATTACGTCATTGCGAGGAGGCACGACGAAGCAATCCAGGGAGCAAGTTGCTTTTCTGGATTGCTTCTTCCGTTTTTACGGAATGAGGCCTTGCAATGACGTAATACGTTACAATAGCTTATTTATTCCAACACGGTCTTCAGTACTTCATGCGAATGGAAGTCGTTCATCACAGGGGCATGAAGCCGCATGAACATGATGAGTCCGTCGAGCAACTCTCGGCGTTGGCTCACACGCAAAGGCATGCGACAAGCCTCGTCAATGCTAACATTAAGCATTTGCGCCAACAGTTGTGCGTTTTCATTGTCGAAGTAATAAGGGTGCACTGGCAGGTCATGGGCAAACGAGCCTTCCATCATGTCGAAGCAATAGCCCTTTTCGTTGTTGGCTTTGGGATAGAATCCCAGGTGACGGGTCAGCTCCAAGGTGAAAAACAAAGGGAAATTGGCATAGTCTTGTTCCACTAAGTCGAGCCAAAGCAGGGAGCGAACGATGAAGTCAAACATGACCTCATTCTGTTCTTGTTCAATGATGGTCTTTGAAAGCAATTCGCTGATGTACATCAAGATGGCGCTTTTGTTCATCACGAAAGGAATGCTTTGGTAGACGGTGGAGAGTTGCACATCTTTCAGGTAACCCAAACTACCTTTGTTGGGCCTGCTGGCTTCTAAATAATTAATAAGGTGTAGGTTTTGAAATAAAGCCGCTCGACTTTTCGAATTGCGGTTGAACGCGCCTTTCACCATATAGGAGCGCAGACCGAGGTTTCGTGTGAACACCTTTACAATGAGGCTGGTGTCGCCATAGCGGATGGATTGCAGGACAATGCCTTGAATTGTGTCGTCCATCAGTTCATGATCAAAATCTTGGTGGCAAACTTGTCGGTGCCTTGCTTGGTGCTGACAAAGATGAAATAAACGCCAGGACTCACTTTCTCACCATTGATGTTGGTGCAGTCCCAAACGGCTTGACCGCCTTCCGAAATCAACTGGGTGACGAAGGTGCCATCGACAGTGGTGATTCTAACCAACGAATTGGAAACCAAGCCCTTGATGCCAACAAATCCGTTATAGCCAGGTCTTACAGGGTTGGGATAGGCAATCACCTCGCTGATTTCAGGCTCAGGCGTGGCATATTCACCGCGATAGGAGATGACACCACTACCCGTGCCGAAGAACACCTCACCGCTCTTGTCGATGGCCATGGTGGTGACGGCATTGTCAAGCAAAGGGCTGTTGCTGGTGTTGAAGTAGTGGATTTCTTTGGGCTTGCCGTCAAACGACATGAGATAGACACCCGATTCGAGACCAAACCAAATCTGATCGGAACCTTCCATAGCTGCCATCGAGAGCACATTGGATTCGGCGAACAAGTAATCGAATTGGTCGGTACCGTCGTTGCGAGGCACGCGTACTTGTGTAGCGTCGAAGTTGTCACCGCTGAAGATTTTCTTTGTGTCGGAGAACAGGCAAGGGCCTTTGTCGGTGCCAGCCCAAACGGCGCCCTTATTGTCTACAGTGAGGCAACTGACTGAGCCAAGGAGCTTGCCGTTGCCTGTAGCCGTGTTGAGGTTGACCGTCTGGTCGTCAGTAGGATTATCGAGGGTGCCATTGTCGTTGAAGACGATGACTTCGCCATTACGGCGTGTTATCCATTTGTAGTCGTTATGGTCGATGAGCAATGTGCCAATGTCGATGGCGCTAATGCTGCCACCAAGATTGAAGGAATGCCAAGTGCCATCGGGCTCCATAGCAGAGAGGAGGTTGGGTGCTCCCGTGTTGGCTACCCACAGGTTGCCTTTGCTGTCGAAGGCCAAGCCACTGATGTTGATGAGGCTCGGGTCACTGACCCAGTGGTGCAGCGAGCTATTTTCTTCGTTGTAGACCTCCACCAATTCATCATCCTTGAATTTCAGTAAGCCGCTGCCCCATGTGCCCACATAAGTGACTGAGGGGTCTTTGGGATTGGTGGCAGTGCAAACGAAGTCGGTGTATTCGTTGAAGTCGGGCAAAGTGGAATTGTTAAGGATGGTCCATGAGCCGTCGAAGCGGGCCACGCCATCGCGCATGTACCGTTTGCCCCAGTTGGAGGCGTGTCCTCCTGTGGCAATCCACACCTGATCGTCGTAGGCCTTGAGCTCGAAGACATTTTTCGAGGCCGTGCCATTGGGTTTTACATCCATCTTGTTCCAGCCGTCGGAGGTCTTGACGAGGCCTCGTCTTGTGTCGCCAATCCAGTAGTTGCCGCTGTTGTCGATAGCCACGGCGAGAGGCTCAATTGCTCCACCAGGATTGTAAATGGTATGTACTTGTTGGAAGTTCCTGTCGTGCTCCGAAATATTGTATCGGTTGACAATGAGGAGGCGGTCGCCGTAAGCACGAAGCTGTTGCTTCTCAGTGATGTTTTCTCTGTCGAAATAGCCCCAATGGCTGCCGTCGAACACAAAAAGGGTGTCGCCATTGTGCTCACCATTATGGTTGAGTAATAGTTTGCCCGCGAAGACTTCCATTTCTTTGTAGGCCAGATGTGGATGGATAAGGCTGGTGTCAAAATGCCAAGCGGCATAATTGGCTAAGTTTTGTGCATCTTGAGCGGCATAATAAATGCCATTGTCCGTGCAGGCATAGATGCGGCCATTATAAAGAGCCACATCGGTGACGTTTACCATATCACCTTGGTTACCAATATAATAAGTATCTTTTACCTCTTCTTTCTTCAGGTCGAAGACAACGATGCCGAAACCGCAAGCCACATAGGCCAAGTCGCCATCAAAACAGACATGGTTGATGCTTTTGTTGCCCACGATGTTCTTATCCTTGATGTCGCTCATGTTGTGGATGTTGCCATCGTGGTCGATGAGGTCGACATTGGCGTTGGTATAGGCGACGAAGAGTTTGCGTTGGCTTTCATTGTAGCCTATGGTGCTGATGCCGATGTCTGACAAGCCATTGATTTTGTTGAGGATATTGATGGAATTGTCCTCTGTGTCGTAATAAAACAACTCATACTGAGTGGCAGCGTAGATTTTGTTGCCAACGGGTTCAACGCCTATCACTTTCTGATAGGGCAGGTGAGTGCGCCAGTTGCCGATGGAGACGCCGTCTTGGGCGATGGCTAAAGTGGAAACGAGCCATGCGGCTATGAGGAGGGTAAATCTGAATCTGTTCATAGTGATGAATTTGGCGGTAAAAATACAAATTTATGCGATGATAACGCTGATTTGTGCGTATTATTGCATCAAAAGGAAATAAAAAGAAATAGCAAACAACTGAAAACCAATTGTTTGCTATTTGAAATTTTGTAGCCCAACTAGGACTCGAACCTAGATTTAAAGTTTAGGAAACTTCCGTTCTATCCCTTGAACTATTAGGCCTTTGGAATTATTCCGCTGCAAAGGTACGATTTTTTTTGAGATGGAGGCAAAAGTTTTTGTTTTTGAACCGCCTTCTATAGATTGACTACGTCGAATCTTCGATTTCCATGCCTACGCACATACCTGCGTTGGAATGACATAGAAGGCTTGCTCTTAATTCAAATCGAGCACGATAGGGCAGTGGTCGGAATGCATCACTTCGGGCAGGATACCTACTTGGGCGATGCGGTCTTTCAAGTTCTCTGTCACCATGTGGTAGTCGATGCGCCAGCCGAGGTTCTTGGCTCGGGCACCAGCGCGGAAGCTCCACCAGCTGTATTGGTTGGGTTCCTTCACCAACTGCCGGAAGCTGTCGATGTAGCCATCGCTGAGGAAATCGGTCATCCACTGGCGTTCCTCGGGAAGGAAGCCCGATGAGGTGTCGTGTTTCCTGGGGTTGTTGATGTCGATGTCTTCGTGGCAGATGTTGTAGTCGCCCGAAAGCACCAGTTGCGGGCGTTCTTTCCTCAACTCGTTGACATACTTGCGGAAGAAATCGAGCCACACCATCTTGAAGGCTTGGCGCTCATCGCCCGTGGTGCCCGAGGGATGGTAAACGCTCACCACCGAGAGGTCGCCGAAGTCGGCACGAAGGAAGCGGCCTTCGTTGTCGTATAAAGGCTCGTTCATGCCGTAGACCACATTGTCGGGCTCTTGTTTTGTGATGAGGCCCACGCCGCTGTAGCCTTTCTTTTGCGCAGGGAACCAATAGTGGTGGTAGCCCATCATCTCGAAGTCCATCAAGGGAATCTGGTCGGGTGTGGCTTTCAGCTCTTGGAAGCAGAGCACATCGGGTTGGTAGTCGTTGATCCATTGCAGCAGGCCCTTGTTGATGGCCGCGCGGATGTAGAAATCGGTCAAAAATCACTTTTAAAATCGGTCAAAAATCAAATGTCGTAATTTGGTTTGGAAAAGATGATTTTTGACTGATTTTTATTTTCTATTTTTGATAGATTTCTTGCGAAGCAATCACTATTCACGGTGCGAAAATAGTGAAAAAGTTGTTTCTTTTCGGTGCGCGCGTTACTTTTTTATATTTTAGCGGCCGAAAAACGAGAATAACCGTGGGTAAAGCCAAAGATAAAATCAACGGATGGATTGATCGCTTCAACGCTTGGCGCGCGACGCACATGACCGACCGTCGTTTCATGCTGATACTCAGTATTCCAGCAGGTTTCTTCGCTGGTGCGGCTGCTGTCATTATCAAGAAGTTGGCACACGGCATTCGCGATTTGGTCATCAATGCGCAGTTCACCTACACCCACTTTCTTTATTTCATATGCCCCGCCATCGGTATCCTGCTGACCATTCTGTTCTGTAAGTACATCCTTAAGAAGGAAGTAGGTCATGGCATCCCGGGCATTCTTTATGCCATCTCGAAGAATAAGGGTAAGGTACATCATAGCAGCACTTGGTCGAGTATTGTTACCAGTGCTCTGACTGTTGGTTTTGGTGGTTCAGTGGGATTGGAAGGTCCAAGCGTGTCGACAGGCGGTAGCATAGGCTCAAATATTGCACAATTGCTGAAGCTTGACTATAAGCACACTATCTTGCTTATCGGCATGGGTGGAGCGGCGGCTTTGGCAGCCATCTTTCAAGCACCTATCACAGGTATTGTCTTTGCCCTTGAGGTGTTTATGATCGACCTGTCGCTCAATGCTTTAGTGCCTATCATCTGCTCTTCGTTTGTCGCCATCTTGACCGCATATTGGTTCCTTGGCCAGACGGTGGAATATCCTGCGGTTATTGCCGAAGGTTTTATCCCAAGCAATGCCTTGTTTTATGTCGGTTTAGGCCTCTTTGCGGGACTGGTTTCGGCCTATTTCCTCAAGGTGACTTTCAGTGTGGAGAAGCGTTTCAAGAAGGTGCAGTCACCTTGGGTACGTTTTCTCGTTGGTGGTACGCTGTTGGGTATCCTTATTTTCTTATTCCCAGCGCTTTATGGCGAGGGCTACGAGGCCATCAACTCGGCTTTGCGCGGCGACTATAGTCCTGTTTTCGGCAATCCTTTGTTTGCTAGATTCAAGGATTTTGACCTCGTGGTCATTATCCTCTTTGCAGGTATGATTTTGCTGAAAGCCTTCGCCACGGCCTTCACCTTTGGTGCGGGTGGCGTGGGTGGCACTTTTGCTCCGGCCTTGTTTATTGGTGCCTTCACGGGATTGTTTTTTGCTACCTTGGTCAACTATTTGGGTATAGGTAACTTAGATCCTGCCAAGTTTGCTCTTGTGGGTATGAGTGGCTTGGTGGCGGGCATGCTCCATGCACCTTTGACCGGCATCTTCCTTATTGCCGAAATCACCAATGGATATGCCCTTATCGTGCCCTTGATGATTGTGTCGGCATTGGCCTACGCCATCAACAGGCTGTTTTTCAGCCATTCCATCTATACCAATGCTGTGGCGGAAAAGGGTGTTGAGGTGACACACAATAAGGATAAAAGTATTCTCAATATGTTGGCTATCAACCAATTGATTGAGACCAATTTCAGTCCTATTGACCCGAATTGCACTTTTGGCGACCTGTTGCCTTTGGTGTCATCATCGAAGCGCAACATCTTCCCTGTGGTTGATAAGGAAGGTTTCTTCTGCGGTCATGTGCTGTTCGACGATGTCCGTGGTATCCTCTTCGATTCAAGCCATTACGACCAATCGATCCAGAATTATGCGGTCCTGCCCGATTATGTCATCCATCCTGAAGAGCCGATGGAAGAGATTGTGCATAAGTTCCAGAAGTCGGGCAAATACAACATTCCTGTGATTCAGGAAGGCAAGTACTTGGGTTACCTTTCGCGCGCCAATGTGTTTTCGGCTTATCGTGCCATGATGAGTGAAATCTCGGAAGATTGATGGTTCTTTTTCCGCCGACTATGTCATTCCTTGTTGAGGCTTGTGCGATTGGAATCTATAGGCGGCGAGGTAAAGAATATGTGACTTTGCTGTCTTTTAAATGCATAGATTCCATGCCACCGCACAGCGGGATGTGGGAATGACATGCATTTAAAAGCCTGCTTATCTTCTCTTCTTAAAGAACTCCGTCAGCAGCGAGAGACATTCCTCCCGCATCACGCCTGTTTCGGTCTTTGTCTTGGGGTGTAGCATATTGCCAAAACGCGAAAAGCCATTTTTCGGGTCATCAGCAGCCCAGACGACCTTGCCGATATGGGCATGACAAAGCGCACCGGCACACATGGGGCAGGGCTCCAAGGTGACATAGAGCGTGCATTCGTCCAAATACTTTGCACCCAAGGCATTGGCTGCAGCGGTAATAGCCAGCATCTCGGCATGGGCGGTCACGTCGTTGAGGGTCTCGGTTTGGTTATGGGCACGGGCGATGATCTTGTTGTTGCACACCATCACAGCACCAATGGGGATTTCATCGGCCTCAAGGGCTTGCTGAGCCTCTTGATAGGCTTGTTTCATATAATATTCATCGGAGAAAACGGAGAGCATATTATTTGATTTGTAGTGACGTAACGATTGCGTCTTCCAATGATTACATTTTTGATAACAATGTCGTAGAACTAATTTCCATCTTGCTGAAAGCGAACCATTTCTTTCCTAAATCCTTCAATGATGCACCGATGTGATAAACGGTATCGTCAATCATAAGGAAACGGTCGTGTGAATCGGCAAAGACCTGAACATCAATGGGTTCATATTGTGCATTATGCAGGTTGATGTTGGTTTGCAAAGCTGGACTTATCTGACGGGTATAAGCTGTTGCTTTGACATTTGGGGCGCGTTTATCAAGAAGTTTCAATACAGTATCATCCAAGTAGTTATCAATGAGTACAATATTTTTTTTTGCACTACGAATCAAGTTGCTGACAAACGCATGGGCATCAAACACTTGACCTTCGAAGAAAATTCCCTCGACAGGTGGAAGTGATGTACGAACAAAAAAGTCTATTTTTTCGGAATGTTCAGCCAATAAGGCTTGCTGGTTCTCTAATTGGTTTTCAATCTTTAGAAGCCGTTGATTTATGGCGTAACCTTTTAATAAATAGTCCTTTAAGACTTTGTTTGCCCATTGTCGGAATTGGGTGCCACGTTGCGATTTGACACGATAGCCTACCGAAATAATGACATCAAGGCTGTAGAGTTTCACAGGACGGTCAGAAAAAGGAATGTGCAAAAAATGCACATTGCTTTCTTGGTCAAGTTCTCCTTCTGCGAACACATTATTAATGTGTCGTGTTACGACGGTTCTATCTTTTTGAAACAATTCAGCCATTTGCGCTTGAGTGAGCCAAACGGTCTCTTCCTCCAAACGCACCTCAAGTTGCACATTTTCGTTTGGCTGATACAATATGATTTCGCCAGTTTGCTGCATGTTAATTCATTGAGAAGTCCGACAAAAATAATGTTTTTCTGTCAGTTATCGCAAATTTTGCGACAACTTGAACCGTCAAGTATTCCTTGACATTTGCAGTTAGTAGGTTTTTCCTATAACCTAATTTCAAACCCATCCCAATCCGGTCCCAACGGGAATTTCTGCCTGAAGCGTTCCAGCTTTTCGTAATCCAAGGTGCAATGTAGCACGGCTTCTTGGTATGGCTCCGCCTTGGAGATGACCTCTCCCCGAGAATTGATGACCTGCGACTCACCACTGTAATGCAGGTCGTTGTCATCTTCGCCGACACGGTTCACGCCTATCCAATAGGCTTGGTTCTCGATGGCACGGGCGACTAAGAGTGTGTTCCAAACCACCATCCTGGAGTCAGGGAAGTTGGCGAGATAAAAGGCCAAGTCGTATTCGTATTGTCCGTTCTCATAGCGGTTGCGCGCCCAAACAGGGAAGCGGATGTCGTAGCACACCATGGGTCTGATGCGCCATCCATTCAACTCCACAATCAGCTGTTTTTCACCGCGTTCCACCAATTTGTCCTCACCACCCATGGTGAAGGTGTGGCGCTTGAAATAGAGCTCATAGCTGCCATCAGGGCGCATCCAAACGAGGCTGTTGTAGTAATGCCCTTCGATTTCGAGAGGGAAGGTGGTGGCAATGACTGCTTCCTTTGCCTTGGCTTGTTCGCGCAACCAATGCATGGTCGGGCCATCGACGATTTCGGCAAATTGTTTCGGGTCGACGGGAAAAGCCGTGGTGAAGGTCTCGGGCATGAGAATCAGGTCAGTGTCAGGTTGTACCTGTTTCAGCAAATCGCTGAAATGTTGCAAATTAGCCGCCTTGTCTTCCCATTTCAGGTCGGCTTGGATGTAAGCGAGATTGAGGTTTTGCATAAAACTGAATGTTACAAATGCAAAAATAGAAAATAAATCTTATTTTTGCGGAAAATAAGACATTATGAGTTTTACCTACAATTATCCTCGTCCATGTGTTACGACTGATTGTTTGATATTCAGAAAGATAGGTGATATTTGGCATCTGCTTTTGATTGAGCGGGGCAACGAGCCATTCAAAGGCTGTTGGGCTTTGCCAGGCGGTTTTTTGGAGATGGAGGAGGATTTGGACACATGTGCGGCACGAGAATTGCAGGAAGAGACTGGACTGACGGGCATCGAATTGCACCAGCTTTATGCTTTCGGCGCTCCAAACCGTGACCCGCGTCATCGTACCATCAGTGTAGCCTATTGGGGCGTTGACAACTTAGAACAACAAGCTGTAGGTAGTGATGATGCAGCCAAGGCACAATGGTTTGCCTTGGAAAAGTTGCCGAGTCTGGCCTTCGACCATGAGCAGATCCTGCAAAAAGCCCTGTCAAATAACGAAGTGGATAAAGTATTAACTAGGTAAGATACAACAACTTAAATAACGAACCGATGAAGAAGCTACTTCATTTCTTTCTATGCCTTATTGTCGCTTTGAGCTTCAGTGCATGTGGCGATATTTCCATTGATAACGGTTATGACGCTTCGATGCTGTATGGAAAGTGGCAAGAAGGCTCGGTTTTCGAGCATTATTATAGTTCCAATATAGAACGTGTTTTGCCCAATGGTGACACGGTACAAGCTAACGGCACCACATGGGATGAGGGCGATGATGTCAGTGAGGATGAGGCACAACTCTTCAACTGGACTTTGACGGGTTCCACCTTGAAGCATGAACATGTGGGCACTTTTGTGATGATTCCCAAGGTTTACACCGTTACTTCACTCACTTCCAGTGAGTTGGTTTATGAGGACGATTATGGAACGGCACATCATTTCTCAAAGGTTGAATAATAGGTATGAAAAAGGCTTTAAAGATAACCGGCATTACCTTTGCCTCCCTTGTGGGGGTAGTGATTATTGTGGTTGGCATTGCTGTGGCCATGATTTCCTCTTCGGGACGGCTCACCAAGATGGTCAAAAAGTACGCGCCGGAGTTCATCACCTGCGAGATGGAGTTGGGCAAGGCTGACCTCACCTGGTTCAAGACCTTCCCCAATGTAGGCATTGATATAGAGAATGTCGCTTTAATTAACCCAACGGCGGGTTCACCATCCGATACTTTAGCCAATATTGATGACTTGGCAGTGGTGCTTGACCTCAAGAAACTGTTGAAAGAGAATGAGATAGTAATCAGAAAGTGCATCCTTGAAGATGCTTTTGTCAACCTGTATACGGATACGATTGGCAACAACAATTTCAATATCTTCAAACCAAATGAGGACAATGACACCACGAGTACCTTTGATTATTTGGTTGATATTGAGGAAGTCAAGCTGAAAAACACCACCTTGTTTTATACTGATGACCGCAATGGGATGACAACCCAAGCCCAAGGGCTTAACATGGATTTGAAAGGCAAGATGCTGGACAAGGACATTGATGCTGATTTGACCATGAATGCCAATGACTTAACCTTGAAAATGAAGGCTATACAATTGGCATTGAAGACTTTGAACCTCGATTTTAATGGCAAAATTGCGCAATTGGATCAAATCAATGGCACATTGAAACTAGCAACTCCCGACATCAACTTGAACCTAAAGGAACCTTATCTTGAGAACGACTCGCTGAGCTTGAACCTGCCTTTGCAGTTCAACTTGAAAGACAAGAAGGGGCATCTTGACAAGGCTACAATTGGGATTAATCGCTACCAATTTGATGTGGATGGCGAGGTGGAAATGGCCGATAACAACGACATCAACCTTGATTTAGTGCTGAATACCAATACTTTGGTTGTAGAAGATGTGTTGACTTATCTTCCTGAAAAGGTGCAGAAAAAGCTAAGCCGCATCGAGTATTCGGGCAAGGCGACTCTCACTGATGTGGAGGTGAAAGGCACTTATAATGATAGTCTCATGCCTTTGATTAAGGCTAAGGTGTTGACCGACAATGTGAAAGTCAGCATGAAGCAATTGCCGTATCCCATCACTGAGGTCAACTTGGATGGCGATTTGGACTTGGACCTCAACACTGATGCCAATAGCTTGACGGTCAACAGTGTGAAGGCCAAATTCAACCGAAGCAGCTTTACGGCTAGTGGCTTGGTCGATGATTTATTGGGTGACATTGGCTTGAAACTCAAGGTGAAAGGCGATGTGCCGATGACGGATATTAAGAGCTTCCTGCCCAAGACAATGAAGTTGAACGGTCGCACCAACCTCGACTTGACTACCAACTTCACAGTTGAGCAGTTGATGAAGTCGCTCGATGATTACAACCTGAACCGCCTTTCGGCCAAGGCCAACCTGAAAGTCAAGGACTTCGCCTTGGACATGGACACCATTCATGCAAAGGCTCCTATGCTCAATGTGGGTTTGACCTTGCCGGCCTCAGCCAAACAAAAAGGACAGAAGGGTGCCTGCATCGCTCTCAATACCAGCCAATTGGATGCTCAAGTTGGCAAAGGCATCAAAGCTGATTTGAAGAATCCCGACATCAAGTTGTCGGCCGACAACTTCAAAGGCGGGTTGGAGAAGATGCTGCTGAATGCCGACCTCAGGTTCAGCCATTTGGATGTGGACTACGACAGCATTACCGCCCATATTGATGCGCCGGCACTCACTTTCGTGACTACGCCCGAGAAGAAAGCCAATGGCATGAATGCCCGTGTTACCTTAGACGGCAAGCAGGTGGTGGCCAATATGGGCAAAGCCTATGTGTTGAACTCCAATTCGCTGAAAGTTGACGCTTCGGTGAAACAAAACAAAGCCAAGACGGACTTCCTCAACCAATGGAATCCCACTGCGGATTTCATTTTGGGCAATGCTGAGTTGCAGGTAGACGGTATCAGCGAGGACATCCGTATCAGTAATATCGATTTCCTATTCAATTCCAGCGAGTTGGACTTCAAGAAAAGCACCTTCCGCATCGGCAAGTCTGACATAAGTCTGCAAGGGAGTGTCATTGGCATCAAGGAGTGGATTGAAGACCATAAGAACCTGATGAAGGGCGAGATGCAAGTCACATCGAATATGATGGACATCAATGAGATCTTGGATTTGACCAGCGGGTTGGGTCATTCGGACGCTGAGCCCGTCGAAGCGACCGTTACAGAAAACAAGGAAGACAACCCCTTCATGGTGCCTGAAGGTATCGATTTCAACTTCGTTCTCAATACGAAGAAGGCCTTGTACGACAACTTCGACCTGAACAACCTCAACGGCACCATGACCGTGAAAGACGGTACGCTCATCTTGCAGGAAATCGGTTTCACCAACAAGGCTGCCGAGATGCAGTTGACGGCTCTGTATCAGTCGCCGCGCAAGAACAACCTCTTCTTGGCTATGGATTTCCACCTGCTGAAGGTGCAGATCAACGACTTGTTGCAGATGGTGCCATACATTGACACACTGGTGCCTATGTTGAAGACCTTCGACGGGCAGGCCGAGTTCCACATCGGTGCGGAGACCAACCTGAAGTCGAACTACGAACCCAAGATTTCCACCTTGCGTGCCGCTGCCGACATTGAAGGCAAAAACCTGACTGTGAAAGACAAATTCACCTTCACGAAGATTACCGACATGCTGGATGTCAGCACCAACGGAGAATACCGTGTCGACAGCCTCGATGTGCAGCTCACCGCTTTCAAGAACGAAATCGATTTGTGGCCTTCGCAAATCGCGATTGGGAAATACAAGGTGACGGTTGACGGCCGAATGACCTTGGACAAGAATGGCGAATACCATCTCTCTGTGACCCAGTCGCCTTTGCCCGTGCGCCTTGGGCTGAAGATTTCAGGACCCTTCAACAAGCTAGAGTATAAGCTTGAAGACTGCAAGTATCCCAATCTCTACAAGCCCAATAAGCGCAGCGATACGGAACAGATGTACTATGAGCTGAAGAAGAAGATTGCCGACCGCTTGAAGGCGAATGTGAGGTAAGCAAGTGCAGATTTCTATTTCTGAATGGCTGTTTCGATGAGCTCTGTATCGACCACTTTACCACCCCAAGTTGGATGCAATTTGATTTTTAGCCAGCCGTAACGTGAATTGCCGTTTTTGGTGATTCTGAAACCAATGTATTTCTCTTCATCGGTCGGGAAGTTCCAGCAGCTGTAGATATGTTTGTTGTGTGAACCTGTAACGATTTGTTCCTCTTCATTAGGATCATTCATTAAAGTATATTCAACATTCTCTCTGAATAAGAAGGTTGAGTTTATGAATTGGAAATTGTCCTCAAAACTGAGATGGTCGTTGAAATCATTGGCAGTGATTTCAAAGACATTGGAGGTGCTGACAGGGTCGTTTTCATCTATCTGGCCACAAGTGGAATAAGTGTAGTTAGATATTATTTGTGTCCATCCGTTATAGTTTGTAATTGTGGTGTCGCGATGGCTGTAACTTTCTTTTTCAATGCTTTCCCCGTGAATTTTGATGCTGCTTAGGCAATGCAAGGTGAGCTCCTGGAACTGTCCTATTGCCAAGGGGCCGTCGTAATAGGTTTCAATTCGAATGTCGTTAGTCCCATTGCCATCGAGGTCTAACAGAATAGGATTCCATGCATCATCAAATTCCATGATGGTATTGTAGGTGGTAACCTTCATTCCAGTGGTATCGCCAAAACGGATGCCATCAATCACTACGGGTATGGTGTCATTCCCGTTAGGAATAGTATCATTTCCAATCGGGATTGTATCATTTCCAATCGGAATGGTGTCGTTTCCGTTAGGAATAGTATCATTCCCGCTAGGGATAGTGTCAGAAGGTTGCTCGTTGTTCTGTTCGTTGTTGTTCGGGATAGGGTCTTTTTTGCAAGACGTGATGATGCCGATGGCCAACACGGCCAGTGCAATCATAATGGAAAGCTGCTTTTTCATATTACATTGATTTTGTTGGTTTTCATTTGGGGTTATAGGATTATCGTATCACGGCAACTGCTAGTTTGTACCTTGTGCGCGCTTGAAAGTGTAGTAGTTTGTTCGTTCCCAGCCATGGTGGTTTTGGTATGAATTTACCTTATAGTAGTCTTCGAAGACCATGGTTTCGTTGTCGAGTTTTGTTATTGCATATTTGGTCGTGTTGATTATCAGAGAATCTCCGCTGATAAGCCAATCAGCCTCCACATAAGGGTTGGCATACGTTCCCTCTTGAAACATTCGGTCGCTCATGTGCCACCGTAGGGTTCCGTCGGCATAAATCTCGATTGCGTCATAGCCAGCATAACTAGTATCGGGCAAGTTCCATGTTTCTTCCTGGGAATAAGAATCATCGTTACCCCACGGATGCTCGTCAGTGAGATCGTGAATCCAAAGGTGATAAGTCTGTACATCCCATTTTCCGACAACAAGTTCTTTGTAGTTGGGCTTGTCATTGTTGTTTGTGTTATCCTTTTTGCAGGATACTATGGCGATAGCGGCCATCGCGACAATTAGAATTACGAATGCTTTTTTCATAGTTGTGTGTTTTTGATTGTTATTTATTCTAATACAAATTTCTGTGTTTCGCCTGCAAAGGTGATGAAATACAATCCAGCAGGCAGATTATCGATATTGATTTGTTGTTTTTCAGCGGTAATGTGGCCTTGCAGCAGGGTTTGCCCCGTGAGGTTGGTGATGCGGTATTCGGTTTCCGTTTGTAGAGATGTGGCGTGCCGCGTCTCTACAAACAAAACGCCGTTGGTGGGATTGGGATAGACCGCATAACCATTGTCGGTAGGTTCGTCAAATGTGGTGTTCACATCAGTAGCTTCCACTGCCAATATGTCCATAATCACATCACAACCATCGAGTTGCGAGAGTAATTCGAAATTTTTCCAAATACTTCCTTTGTTATCCGATTTACCAACCATGTAAATGTCATCGAAACCACCATAAATTCGTTGAATGCTTTGGTTTAAAGACAATTGTAATAATTCATGCCCATTCTTGAGTACACCATAATACATCCCGTGTGGATAATAAAATGTAAAATAGTAATCATCTTGATATGCATAGAGACAATTAATAAATTCAAGCGGGGAAAAATTAGAGATACGTTCATTGTCTTTCCAAATGGTTGGCATGGAAATGATCTCAAATCCATTATCATAATTTAAATAACCATTTGTGAATATTGAACCATTGTCAACGGAGATTTCTTTTGCCCATGATGCCCTTTGTACGCCAGAAGGTTCCTGTTTGTAAAACAACTGCGATGCTTTCCATACGCTGGCTTTATTGAGGCTGTCAGTGATGTATCCACAAAAATAGGGGATATTGGTGTTCTTGTCCACATCGGCATCGTAGATGAAGCTGTCGTATAGCCCGTCGCCAAGCACCCAATGCGGAGTAAAGTCCGGACCTCGCCATACAGTGGCCACTTTTATGCCTTCTTCGGTGGTCGTGTTTCCTACATAGAAGAGAGTGTCACCCAGGCAATAGATGTCCTTGATAGTAACACCGTTATGGCCTTCGGTTGACAAGTATAGTTCATCGTTTTTCCAAATTTCTGTTTGCAGGGTGGACGAGTTTGCCGAATAAACTACCATCCAATAGATATTTCCTTCCGAATCGTTTGCAATCTTGTAAGGAGTGATTTGCTTGCCCGTGACTCTGATGGAATGTAACAAAGCATTGTTTTTGTAGAGCTTGGCGGTTCGGGTTGCGGAATTGTTGTCTTTGTAACCAATGGTATACAAATCGGGGACGATAGGGGAAGGAGAAGGGGTTTCAATCTCGGTTTGTTCCCAGCGCAGGGGATAATTAGGAATGGTGCAGTAGGCCATGTCGTCGCAGTAAGCCGACACAATGTCAAACACTCCTGGGCCTGGTTGATATCCGTTACCATTCAGGTTTCTATACATATAGATTTTTGCCCAAGCATAGTAAATATCGTCATTCACGGTTTTGCGAAAACCCATTATGAATTCCATGTACTGATCGGGATACCATAATAACTCCCATGTGTCATTGGCTTCAGCCCATAATGGATGATTTGGAATAATAGAGTCATTCTCATCCATATAACCGTATGAATAGATGCTGTTGTAACAGTAGCGAAAATCCCATGAAGAAGTAACATACACATATCGAACTTGAGTTGAATAATGCGCTTTTATATACATCTTGAAATCTATCGTTCCATCTTGGTCTAGGTCGATTTTCAAAGTGTCATGGGAATCGTAAGGAGACAACTCTTCAATGCACAAGTCTGGCTCAAAGTCGGTGTAGAGGATAGGGCTTTCTTGGGCTTTCAGATTTATAGTGGCCATAAACAAGACCGTCAAGATCGTAAGTAATTTTTTCATGGTTTTGTGATTTGTTTGTTTATATTTCGTTAATTATTTCTTCAAAACTCCGCTCGTCCTCCAAGCCGTTCATCTTCTCCTGCTTGATGCGCGACTTGCGGCGGGCATAGGAGTTGGTTTGCAGGTTCATCAGGATGGAGATGACTTGGTTGCTAAAGCCTTGCTTGGTGAGGCAGCAGATTTGCAGGTCGCTCTTGGTGAGGGTGGGGTACTGGTTCACCAGTCGTTTGGTGAAGTCATTGTAGACCTTGTCGATGAGCGTCACGAAGTCATCCCATTCGGTTTCCTTCAGATCGAAGTCGAGGGTCGAGGCGGTGATTTGCTCGGTGAGGGCGAGGGCGGTCACATACACCTTGTTTTTCTTCAATTCTAGCTCCAGTTGGTTCTTCATCTCTTCGGCTTTCAGTTTGGCACTCAGTGTTTTCTGTCGCAAGAGTAGCAAAGTGATAGCCAAAACGACCAACAAGAGACCGAGGATGAGATAAAGGTAGAGGCTCTTCAGTTTCTGCTCTGATTGCAGTTGGCTTTTCTGCATCTGGAGGTCGTATTCCGCCTTGATGCGCTGCACCTGCTCGCTGCGGTGCGTGCTGTCGGCCTGCATCATGTTCTCGTTGAACAGTTCGTGACATTCCAAAGCCTTTTGGTAGTCCTCCTCAATCTGATGGATGAAATAGAGGCTTTGGTAGGCCGACATGCGCACGCCAGCCATCTCGTTATGGGTGGCCTCAGTGAGGTGGACGATGGCAAGGCTGTCCTGCTCCAGATAATAGTAGGCCAAACCCAAGGTCAGCGGACCGTCGCCTTGTGCGCCGTTGGCCAAAGCTTGACTGACGCGCTCGATCACTTGTTCATAGTCTTCCTTTACCAACAGCACATCGCGGCTCGATTCAAGCAGGATTTCGTTTTGCATCGTTTTGTCATTCAAGGCTTTGGCAAGGGAAAGGGCTTCATCGTAATGTTGTTCTGCAGCATCGATGTCGCCTAGCGAGGCAGATGCACGCCCACAGTTGCGCAGGGCATTCATTAATAAGGTTGAGTCGTTCAGTTCACGAGCCAGTGTGGCGGCATCTTCATGCAGGTGTAGGGCTTCATCGAAGAGTTCGTGCTTCCAGTAGCAGAAGCCTAGGTTGTCCTCGATTTGTGCTTTTAGCCGTTTTACCTCGGGTTGAGCCTGGTTGCAGCGGTTGATAGCCAACAATGCCTGGCTGAAGCTCTCGGCGCCGGCTTCCGTTTGTTTGCCGACACGCTGTTCGAGACCTTGTTGGAAGAGTGTCTCCGCCTCTTTCAGGCTGCGTGCGCCTTGTTGACAGGCCGCGAGGATTGCCGTAAGGAGGAATGCCCATATCCAATATCGTGTTTTCATTGTTTTACAAATTTTTCAGTCTGTTCGCCTATGCTGATGAAATACATTCCCGAAGGCAGATTGGCAATGTCAATCTGCTGGTTTTCGGCATTAATTGAACCTTGTAGGAGGGTTTGCCCCATGAGGTTGGTGATGCGGTATTCGGTTTGTCCCGTTGTAGGGCTGTCACATTGTGGCAGCCGCACAAACAAAAAGCCATAGGCTGGATTAGGATAAACCGTTAAAGTCTCTAAGTCTGTCGAAGGGTTGTCTTCCTCAATACCGTTGTGCAGTTGTTGATAAATCTCATCACAATCCCTTTCTCCATCTTTGTATGCCAAGATGCCATCCCTCCAGTAACAACGTAAACCTTCCACATTGGTTCTTTTTCCTTTCGTCATCAGTTTTTCAGGGAAGAAACTCGTCAGATGGCCGAGGCCACAAATGATGGTGCCGCTGAAAACGTCGTTTGTGTCGGTGATATGCAACGCTCTGTAATTCCTGCTGTTGTATTCGTAACTATCGTCAATGGCATCCACATGGACGGTGATGTTTTCGTTCCCTACTTTGATGTTCCACTCGTCACCAACATGAGCCCAGAAGTCGTATAGTGTTGTGAATTCTTCAGTGGTTTTGTTCCACCAATACACTTTGCCGTCTTCCTCGTAGACATATTCGTGGGTGACTTCGGTAATTTCGCTGCGGTCGTAGTGGGTATTGCTGCGCACGATGACCTTGGGGCGTTTGCCTGCTCGGTCGAACAGCGTATCACCGACATATTCCAGATGCTGGTAAGAGATGTTGCCGTCGTCGTTGAGGATTTCGTAATACCAGTCAGAAAACAAAGTGAAAATGCTTGGAATGTCATCGGCATAGGGAATACTCCTCCAAAATTGTCCATCGCCTACGAAATACAAGCGATTGTCCCAGCCCATGGAGAGGTTGGTGGGAAGGAGTTCTGAGACGGGAAGGTTTTCAAAGGTGTTGTAGAAATGCTCGCCATGGTCAAAGGAATAGGCCAGAACAGCCGTGTTTGCATTTGGAATACTAGGTTTGTATAAGATGCCATTGTCGGAGACATCGACTTTGCTGGCCCGAAAAGCATAAAACCCAGGTATATGCTCAAAGCCTGAAAAGTTGCCGTCGAAATCAACACCGCAAAGCAAATTGCCTTCAGGGTCAAAAGCCATGTCTTTGATGCCAAGGCCTTCAAAGGCAACGAGTTCCCAGTTGCGCATATCAGAAAGGGTGGTGTGATACACGCCGATGTTAGGTCCGATGTTGCGCCAGATACTGGCATATACATCACCGTTTTCATTGACCAGAAGGCTTGAGACTTCTTGGTCGTTTTCCATGAAGGCGATGTGGGTCGAGTCCCAAGTGAGGCCGCCATCAAGTGTCCAAATAAGAAAAGGAGATTTCCATCCAACGAGTGTGTCGTTCGAAGGAGAAACCATTCTCATGTAGCTGAAAGGATTGTAGCCAGTGCCATCATTAATAGGTGAAGTCTGCTGCCAGGTGTCGCCGTTATCGTCTGAATAATAGACGATATTGTCGTTTATCAGAAAAATCCTGCCTTTGTCTCCGATGATGCAGTTACCGATATTGCCAGTGAACACGGTTTCCCAGGTCTCGCCTTTGTCTAGCGATCGTA
Source organism: uncultured Bacteroidia bacterium (assembly GCA_902801625.1). Classification (GTDB taxonomy): domain Bacteria; phylum Bacteroidota; class Bacteroidia; order Bacteroidales; family F082; genus Limimorpha. Next base: position 83,570 of record CADCJI010000014.1, read on the forward strand.
GCAGGTTTATAGGATGGGTGTACTGAATGCAGAACAAATCACCTTGGGTGTTCACACCCCTGAGTGAACCGGGAAGATTCAAAGGCTCCCAGATGTTTTGTGCTTCAAGGATGCCGAAGCAGGTATAGAAGAGAATTAATAATGCGAATATCTTTTTCATAGTTCTAGGGTTTTTCGTTTTTATCTTAGTTTGTTGTTCTGTTTTTGCATTCCTTTCAGGTCTGCAACGCAAAAGTAGAACATTTCTCAAAACGAAAAACCATTTGTCAAGCCCTTTAGAGGGCTTGTCTATCATCTTGAGATGTGGTAAAAAATTAAACGATTGAATTTCAACTTGTTGTAAAATCGAAATTCAACCGTTGTCTATGGGGTTGTCTATGTAGAGACGGTGTACACGCCGTCCCTATAAGGCCATTTTTACGTCTCTACCAGTCCGAATCCCAGTCGGTGCTGCCACTGTCCCACGAGTCATTGTCACTGTCCCAGTTGCTGTCGCTGTCCCAGCCGTTGTCATCGCTGTGGCTGCCCGAGTCGTACCATGAGGTTTGTTCGAAGTCCTTGCCCTCATGGTTGGTGATTTTGTAGTCCTTAGCGTTCTTGTCCGTAATGTCGATTTCTTCATAGGACTTGAACCAGTCGTCTTTTTCTTTGTCGTAATAGAACCACGACGAGCCTTGGTGATAATATTGTGTGCCGTTGTAGTTGTAGTAGCCGTTAGGAGGTGTGTTGTCAAAAATGGCCACCAAGAGGCACATGACGACAAAGAAGATGCCTACAGCAAACAGGCAGCCTTTTCTCTTCTTTTTCTTTTTGACGGTCTTGTCCACCAAAGGCTGTTGCGGGCTGCTTGCAGGTCGGTTGCCTTTCTGGTCGGCGATTTCCGCCTTCAGGCGTTGGTACAGTTCGTTGACGGCATACTTCTCGTCGGTACCTTGGTAGCGGATGGCGCGCTCACCCGTCGACTTGTTCTTGTAGACCACGAAGTCGCCATAGCTATCTCTGTAGATACCGAAGGCTTTCGGCTCACGGATATCCTTGCCGATGAAAAACCTAGTGATTTCTTCTGGTGGCAGGTGATGTGCGATATACCAAGCGCGCAGCTCCTCGATGGTCTTGGGCTGCTCCTTGGCAGTGCGGTTAGCACCCGAGAGAGGAGCGCCGCAACAGGGACAGCGCTCGCTCTTCTCGTCAATCATCGAGCCGCAAAAATCACACTTGACTTGCATAGGCTTTATTTTTTCGGCTTCAATTCATCGAAAATCATGTTTCTCAGATTGTCAATCGGGACGCGCACTTGGGCCATCGTGTCGCGGTCGCGCACGGTGACGGTGTTGTCGACCAAGGTGTCGTTATCCACGGTGACGCACATCGGCGTGCCGATGGCATCCTGTCTTCTGTAGCGCTTGCCGATGGAGTCTTTCTCCTCGTATTGGCACATGAAGTCGGCCTTCAGCGAGTCGATGATTTCGCGGGCCTTCTCCGGCAGACCGTCTTTCTTGACCAGCGGCAGCACGGCGACTTTGTAAGGTGCAAGGATGGCCGGCAGCTTCAGCACCACGCGCTCCGAGCCGTCTTCTAGCTTCTCTTCGGTGAAGGCATTGCTGAACATGGCGAGGAACATGCGGTCGAGACCAATGGAGGTCTCGATGACATAAGGTGTGTAGCTCTCGTTGGTGTCGGGGTCGAAGTATTGGAGTTTCTTGCCCGAGTATTTGGCGTGGGCCGAGAGGTCGAAATCGGTGCGGCTGTGGATGCCTTCCAGCTCCTTGAAGCCGAAGGGGAAGTCGAACTCGATGTCGGTGGCGGCGTTGGCGTAGTGGGCCAGCTTCTCGTGGTCGTGGAAGCGGTATTTCTCGGCGGGCAGACCCAGCGAGAGGTGCCAAGCGAGGCGTTCCTGCTTCCAGTGTTGGAACCATTCGAGCTCCGTGCCGGGACGGACGAAGAACTGCATCTCCATCTGCTCGAACTCGCGCATACGGAAGATGAACTGACGGGCCACAATCTCGTTGCGGAAGGCCTTACCGGTCTGGGCGATGCCGAACGGAATCTTCATGCGGCCGGTCTTCTGCACATTGAGGTAGTTGACAAAGATGCCTTGAGCTGTCTCGGGACGCAGATAGATGGTGTCGGAGCCGTCGGCCACGCTTCCCATCTTGGTGGCGAACATCAAGTTGAACTGACGCACATCGGTCCAGTTGCGGGTACCACTGATGGGGCAAACGATTTCCAGGTCGAGGATGAGCTGCTTGATGGCGTCGAGGTCGTTTCTTTCCATAGCACCATACAGGCGGTGGCTGATTTCCTCGATTTTGGCCTTGTGCTCGAGGACGCGGGGGTTGGTGGTCACAAATTGTTCCTCGTTGAAGGCATCGCCGAAGCGCTTACGGGCTTTCTCCACCTCTTTATTAATCTTCTCCTCGATCTTGGCCATATAATCTTCGACAAGCACATCGGCGCGGTACCGTTTCTTCGAGTCGCGGTTGTCGATGAGCGGGTCGTTGAAAGCATCGACGTGTCCTGAGGCCTTCCAGGTGGTGGGGTGCATGAAGATGGCGGCGTCGATACCGACGATGTTCTCGTGCATCTGCACCATAGCTTTCCACCAGTATTCACGGATGTTCTTCTTCAGCTCCACACCGTTTTGGCCGTAGTCGTAAACGGCTGACAGTCCGTCATAAATTTCGCTCGAAGGGAAAATAAATCCGTATTCCTTCGCATGAGCGGTTATTTTCTTGAAAAAATCTTCTTGGTTCATTATTGTTAGTTATTTATTTAAAATTCACAGATTTAAGATTCAAAAATTCAAGTGTTTTGTCGGCGTTTCGACAGGCTCAACGACCTTAGCTTTTGCAGGTCCCTGAGCCTGTCGAAGGGCCGTATTTTGAATTATATAATCAACATCGCATCACCGTATGTGAAGAAACGGTACTTCTCTGCGATGGCTTCCTTGTAGGCCTTCATCAGCAGGTCGTAACCAGCGAATGCAGCAACCTCCATCATCATTGGTGACTTGGGCAGGTGGAAGTTGGTGATCATGCAGTTGGCTACGGAGAAAGTGTAAGGCGGAAAGATGAACTTGTTCGTCCAGCCTTTGTAAGGTTTGATCTTGCCGCCGATGGTCATGGCTGTCTCAAGGGCTTTCAGCGAGGTGGTGCCCACGGCAAACACATTGTTGTGTCGCGCATTAGCCTCGTTGACCAAGGTGCAGCATTCCTCGTCGATGTACATCTCTTCTGAGTCGGGTTTGTGCTTGGTGAGGTCTTCCACCTCGATGTCGCGGAAGTTGCCCATGCCGGGGTGCAGGGTCAGCTCGGCGAAGGAAGCGCCCACGATTTCGAGGCGTTTCATCAGGATCTTGCTGAAGTGCATGCCAGCGGTGGGTGCCGAAACGGCGCCTTCCACCTTGGCGTAGATGGTCTGGAAGTCCTCGGCGTCTTCGGGACGTTCGTCGCGGTTGAGTTCCTTAGGAATAGGCGTGTGGCCGAGTCCTGAAAGGGTCTTCTTGAACTCGTCGTAGGTGCCATCATAAAGGAAACGCAATGTGCGGCCACGCGAGGTGGTGTTGTCGATGACTTCGGCCACCAACTCATCGCCTTCGCCGAAATAGAGTTTATTACCGATGCGGATCTTACGCGCTGGGTCGACGAGCACATCCCAAAGGCGACTCTCGTGGTCCAGCTCGCGGAGCAGTAGCACTTCGATCTTGGCGCCGGTCTTTTCCTTTTCGCCATAGAGTTTGGCGGGGAACACCTTAGTGTTATTGATGACGAACACATCACCGTCTTTCACATAGTCCACCAGATCCTTGAAAATGCGGTGTTCGATTTTACCCGTTCTGCGGTCGACGACCATCATACGAGCTTCGTCGCGGTTTTGTGTAGGCTGCAGTGCGATGAGCTCGCTAGGCAAGTTGAATTTGAATTGTGAGAGTTTCATTGTATGATGTTATTGTTGTTTTTTCCGAAATAAACTACAAAGATACGACAAAACCGAAATTTTGTCAAGTATTTTTTATTAAAGCATTGATTGTCAAGCTTGTTTTTGCTCTTTTTCCAATTGTTCCTTTTTCCACTCCTTGAAAGCGTCGCCCGTGTCGATGATGTGCTGTTTCAGCTTTTCCAAAGGCCAAGCATCTTCAACCTTGAAGTCACCGATGCGGGTTCGGCGCAGTGAGGTCAGGCAGGCACCATTGCCTAAAGCTTTGCCGAAGTCGTTGGCGAGGCTGCGGATGTAAGTGCCTTTGCTGCAAGTCACCTCGAAATCCAGCTCGGGGAAGCGGTCGAGGCTGAGTTTGAAGTCATCGATGCGGACATCGCGGGCCTTTAGTTCGATTTCCTCGTCGGAGCGGGCATAGTCGAAGGCGCGTTTCCCCTTGATTTTGATGGCGGAGTACTTGGGCGGGTATTGCTTCAGGTCACCGATGAACTGCTGGCGGGCAGCCTCAATCTGTTCCGGCGTGATGCTGTCAGTGGGGAAGAAGGCATTAGGCTCGCTCTCCAAGTCGAAGGTCGGAGTGGTTTGGCCGAGCAGGATGGTGCCCGTGTAAGTCTTCACCTGCGCTTGATAGTTGTCGATTTGCTTGGTCATCTTGCCTGTGCAGAGGATGAGCAGGCCTGTCGCCAATGGGTCCAAAGTACCGGCATGGCCCACCTTCAGCTTACGGATACCGTAGCAACGGTTGAGCAAGGAACGGATGAAGTTGACTGTGTCGAACGAAGTCCAGTCCAAGGGCTTGTCAATGAGGATGACCTCGCCTTCTTCGAAGTTGAACATTTTCATGGTTCAGGTCCCTGAGCCTGTCGAAGGGCCGTTAATTAAGAACATACGGTAACACAATGGCCAAAATACCCACAATGGCGCAATAAATAGCGAACCAAATCAGCTTGCCCTTCTTCACGATGTTGATCATCCACTTGCAGGCGATGCAGCCGAAGATGAAGGCCGCCAGGAAGCCCACGATGGCTGCCATGGGCGAGATGCCGCTCATGGCTTGGCTGAATCCAACCTCAAACATATCCTTGATGTCGAGCAGAGCCTCACCGAGGATAGGAGGAATGACCATCAGGAAGGAGAACTGAGCCAGCTTTTCCTTTTTGTTGCCGAGGAGCAAGCCAGTGGCAATCGTTGAGCCCGAGCGCGACAGACCTGGCATCACGGCGCAAGCCTGAGCGATACCGATGATGAAGGCATGCCAACCACTGATGTTTTCCTTTTGTCTGGGTTTGGCGAAGTAGGAGAAGGCAAGCAACGAAGCCGTCACCAAGAGCATGATGCCCACGATGAGCAGGCCTGAGCCGAAGACTTCTTCCACCTTGTCCTTGAAAAACAAGCCGACAATCATCACGGGAATCATCGAAATGAGGATGTTGAAGGCGTATTTTGTGCCGTCGTTGAGATTGCAATATTTGCGCCACGACTGTTTGGCGAACAAGTCCTTGAAAATCCATACGATTTCTTTCCATAGGATGACCAAAGTGCTGAGCACGGTGGCCACATGGAGCAAGACCGTAAATGCGAGGTTCGATTCGCCGTCTTCGAGACCGAAGAGGGCTTGACCAATGGCTAAGTGACCACTACTACTGACGGGCAGGTATTCCGTCAAACCTTGAATAATGCCTAAGATTAATGCTTGTAACCAGTCCATAGTGAGTGTTTATTTTATTGTTTTTTTCCTTTCCAGAATATTGCAACGATTTCAACGACAAACCCTGCTAGAATCAGGATGGTGGACAGAGTGATATGTTGGAAATCAAACATTTTCGGATTAAAAACATCAGGGTCAGAGGAGCCTCCGCCAATCATTAGGATGAAGCCCAAGGCAAGCAGGGCGATACCGATGAGCACGATGATGTAGTTCTGTTTGCCGAAGGGCATGACCTTTTGGTTGTCAGCGACTTCGGCCGTTTTTGATTTTGTCTTTGTTATTTCTTTTGCCATATTCAGTAATATTTAAAATTCAAAATTTAAGATTTATAACTTAAGATTATTCGGGCGTTTCGACAGGCTCAACGACCCTTAAGCGTACAGTTGGTCGATGTCGGCGTGGAGGTATTTCCGGAGGGCCAGTCGCGTGGAAAGACCGCCAAGAAGTATGCCCAAAATAAGGACCCCGACAAAGATGCCAATGATGATTTTATAGTCTTGTACAAAAGTCAGTTCCGGTAAGCGTTTGGTGAGACCGTACAGCAGCAAAGCCAAGAAAGCATCGGCCAGTAAAGCCCCGAAAAAGCCCTGGGTGATGCCACTCCTGATGAAAGGCCGACGGATGTAGGCGGGTGTCGCCCCTACAAGTTGCATGCTCCGCACAAGGAAACGCTTGGAGTAGATGCTAAGTCGTATCGTATTACGTATCAGTGTGATGGAGATGATGAGTAGTACTAAGCTGGCAATCATCAGTGCGAGGCCGATGCGGTTGACATTCTGGTTGATTAAGTTGACCAAGGATTTTTGGTAGTAGATTTCCTTGACATCCTTGTTTTTCTTCAGTTGTGCTTGGATGAGGTTAATGCTGTCATTGTTGGCCCAGTCGGCATTGAAGCGCACATCGATGGAGGGGAGGAGTGGGTTCTCCTCGTTGCCAAGCCATTGCAGGAAGTCCTCGCCAAGGTCTTCGCTCAAGCGGCGGATAGCCTCCTCTTTGGTGATGTATTCCGTCGATTTCACGGCAGGCATGGAGTCGAGTTCCTGTTGTAGTTTGAGGATATTGGCTTCTTTCACATTGCTGTTCATCACCACCTCGAAGCCGATGTTTTCCTTGAGATGGTTGGAGAGTTTCTGCGCATGCATCATAAGCAGGGCAAACACGCCTAAAAGGAAGAGTACCAATGTGATACTCATCAGTGACATGAAATAAGACCCTGCCACGCGGCTTTTGCTTGAACTCTTTTCGGACATCTTTACTTCGATAAACTCAGTAACCTCATTATGAATGAAACGGCAAAGATAGGGGAAATATTTCAATTCCGTTTTCACGGAATGAAGTTTTTGTTTTTCACTTTCGGTTTTTTCACTATTTTTGTGCTTTCAATCTCTACTACTATGCAAGTACTGAAATCCAACATACGCACCGACTCCGAAGAGTTCAAGCAGAACGAGAAGAACTTCCTTGCGCTGATGGCTCAATATCGTGAGGCGATGTCGGCCTCCATGCAAGGTGGTGGCGAGAGTGCCGTGGCCAAGCACAAAAAACGCAACAAGCTGCTCGCCCGAGAGCGCATCGACCTGCTTATCGACCCGAACACACCGTTTCTAGAACTGTCGCCGATGGCGGCTTATGGCACCTATAACAACGACTTCCCTTCGGCGGGCATCATCACGGGTATCGGTGTCATCCAAGGTCGTGAAGCCGTCATCGTGGCCAACGACGCCACTGTAAAAGGCGGCACCTATATGCAGTATACGGTGAAGAAACACCTTCGCGCACAAGAGATTGCCATGGAGAACCACCTACCTTGTGTCTATATGGTCGACAGTGGCGGTGCCTTCCTACCCGAGCAGGACACGGTCTTCCCTGATCGTGACCATTTTGGGCGTTTCTTCTACAACCAGGCGCGCATGTCAGCCATGGGCATCCCGCAAATCGCCATCGTAATGGGCATGTGTACTGCTGGCGGTGCATATGTACCAGCCATGAGCGACGAGACCATCATCGTGCGCAACCAAGGCACGATCTACCTCGGCGGACCGCCGTTGGTGAAGGCTGCTACGGGCGAGGTGGTCACGGCGGAAGAGTTGGGCGGTGGCGAAATGCACACCTCCGTGTCGGGCGTGGCCGACCACCTGGCCGAAAACGACCAACACGCCCTGCAGATCTGCCGTAACATCTTCAAGACCTTAGAAAAGTCGCATCGTCAGAAGTTGGACATGCTTCCCGTTGAGGCACCTTTATATGACCCGCACGACCTCTATGGCCTCGCCCCCATCGACTTCCATAAGCTTGTCGACCCGAGGGAAATCATCGCTCGCATCGTCGACGGCAGTCGTTTCCAGGAGTTCAAGTCAAGATATGCCACGACTCTCGTCTGCGGTTTTGCGCATTTGATGGGCTTTCCTGTGGGCATCATCGCCAACTACGGCGTGTTGTTCTCAGAATCGGCATTAAAAGCCACGCACTTCATCGAGCTTTGCTGCCAACGTAATATCCCGTTGGTGTTTTTGCAGAACATCACGGGCTTCATGGTCGGCAAGCAATACGAGCAAGGCGGCATTGCCAAGGACGGTGCCAAGATGGTTCATGCCGTCTCGAATGCCAACGTGCCCAAGTTCACGGTCATTTTCGGCGGGTCGTTTGGCGCGGGCAACTATGGTATGGCGGGTCGCGCTTACAGTCCGAGGTTGCTCTTCATGTGGCCCAACGCCAAAATCTCCGTCATGGGTGGTGAACAAGCGGCCAGCGTACTCGCCACGGTGAAGGAAGACCAATACAAATACAAAGGTCTTGAAGTCCCGAAAGACGAAATCGCGCAGCTGAAGAAGGAAATCTTGGCTAAGTATGATTACGAAGGCTCTGCCTTCTATAGTACAGCTCGCCTCTGGGACGACGGCATCATCGACCCTGTCGACACCCGAAAGATATTGGCTTTAGGCATCGCGGCCTCGCTGAACCAGCCCTTCCCGCCGCAGCAGTTTGGTGTGTTTAGGATGTAAGAATCCTCCAAAAATCGATATAATTTTGCGTTTATTCCGCTACGAAAATCAAAATTTGCATTTCGTAGCGAAATAAAGTTGATTTTATTCAGAAATTTGTTTTATCTTTGCAGCGAAAAACAACTAATACCCTATCAATCATGTGCATTGTTATTGGAAGAGAGAAAGAGATTGAGGAGCTAAAACGTCGCTGTGGTAGTGGCCGCCCAGAGTTTATTGCGGTCTATGGCCGTCGCCGTGTGGGTAAGACATTCCTCATCAACGAGACATTAGGCGACAACATGACATTTCATCATACGGGTCTTTCTCCATACGACCGCAAGAGAAAGGTCACGCTGAAAGACCAGTTGCAGAACTTTTATTTCTCGCTGATTCGCCACGGCATGGAGGGCATCGCCCAGCCAAAGTCGTGGATGGAGGCTTTTTTCATGCTTGAGCAGTATCTTGAGCGACGCGACAACGGATTGCGTCAGGTGGTGTTTATCGATGAGTTGCCTTGGATGGACACGCCAAGGTCGGGGTTTCTCACTGCACTTGAGGCATTTTGGAATGGTTGGGGCAACACCCGTCATAACCTCTGCTTTGTGGTTTGTGGTTCCGCCACCTCCTGGATGCTTGACAATCTCATCAACAACAAAGGTGGGTTGTATGGACGTCTTACCTGCGAGATTAAGCTTGCCCCGTTCACCTTGCTTGAATGCGAAAAGTTCTTCGTTAGCCGAGGCATCAAGATGTCACGCTACAATATCGCCCAAGCCTACATGATTCTTGGCGGCATCCCTTATTACCTCGACTGCTTTGACCCGTCGCTCAGCCTCGCGCAAAACATCGACAGACTGTTTTTCAACCCAAAAGCGAAACTTGGCGACGAGTTTGACCGGCTGTTCAACTCCGTGTTCGACCATGCTGATGCCTGCATGAAAATAGTGAAGGCGCTGGGACAACGGCATTCGGGATACACTCGCGAGGAGATTGCAAAAAAAGTCGGCATCAATCCCAACGGCGATTTCACATCCATTATGAAAGCCCTCATGGCCAGCGACTTTGTGAAGAAATACGTTCCATATGGTGTGAGCAAACGCGATGAGCACTATAAACTATCGGATTGTTTCTGTTGGTTCTGGCTGCACTTTAAGGAAAGCCGAGGCATCACAGAAAACGACTATTGGGAACATCATCTGAAAGAACCGGAGATAGCTTCGTGGCGAGGGGTCGCTTTCGAGGAGGTATGTTTTCAGCATATCCAACAAATCAAGATGGCTTTGCAGGTCGCAGGCGTTTCTTCCAACGAAGCAGCCATGATTGTGAAAGGCAGCGGCAAAAATGAAGGCATGCAACTTGACTTGCTCATCGACCGTGCCGACGACGTAGTGAACGTATGCGAGATGAAATTCAACAAAAGCCCGCTTACCATCACGAAAGCATACGCACAAAAATTAGTGTCCCGCGTCAGCACCCTTGAAAAGACCGACCCCAACAAGACCTATCATTTGACACTCATTAGTGTTTCGCCTCTGAAACCCAATGCATATTCCGATACGTTTACAGCGAGGATTACTATTGATGAACTATTTAAATAACTGATCAGGCTTTTTCATATTTTTCCTATTTTTGCCCCATCATCATAAACTTATCGATATGAAAAAACTTTCCTTTATCCTCTTTTGCTTGGCTTTTGGACTTTTCTCGCAGTCCTATGCCGAACCCGTCAAGCTCCAAAGCCCCGACGGGCAATTAGAACTGAAATTCGAAGTGCGTGACGGCGTACCTTATTATTCCCTCGACCGCGCAGGGAAGCCTATCGTGCTGCCCTCCAAGATGGGCTTCACACTCGAATGGCGCGACGACCTCGCCCATGCCTTTGTGCTGAAGGACACGAAATACAGCACCTTCGACGAGAGTTGGGAACCCGTCTGGGGCGAAGAAGCACAAATCCGAAACCACTACAATGAGATGCTCGTCACCTTGGAGCAACCCATTGGCTCTGTAGAGAGCATGGACCACTCCACGGAGAAGCGAGCCACGGTGATGCAAATCCGTTTCCGCCTCTATGACGACGGCCTCGGCTTCCGCTATGAGTTCCCCATCGAGAATGCCTTGGTCTGCTTCTGGATTAAGGAAGAGCTTACCGAGTTTGCCATGGCGGGCGACCACACCGCTTGGTGGATTCCCGGCGACCTCGACACGCAGGAATACAACTACACCGAGTCGCGGCTGTCGCAAATCCGTGACTTGTGGGAGGCGGGGCACAAAGACGGCGGCTGGCCTTGGACGGCATTTTCGCCCACAGGCGTTCAGACCGCCCTGCAGATGAAGACCGACGATGGCCTCTACCTCAACATCCACGAGGCCGCCACGCTCGACTTCCCCACCATGCACCTTGACCTCGACGACCAAAACATGGTATTCCGCGCCTTTCTCTGCCCTGATGCCACGGGCTACAAAGGCCGCATTCAAGCCCCTTGCGTCACACCTTGGCGCACGGTGATGGTTTGCACTTCGGCCACCGATGTCCTCGCTTCGCGCTTGATTCTCAACCTCAACGAGCCTTGCGCCTTGGAGGATGTGTCATGGATTCACCCCGTGAAATACATGGGCGTTTGGTGGGAAATGATCTCGGGCAAGAGCACCTGGGCCTATACCAACGACTTCCCCTCGGTGAAACTAGGCCAAACCGACTACGAACACGCCAAGCCCAACGGCACCCACGGTGCCAACAACGCCAATGTGCGCCGCTATATTGACTTTGCCGCGGCCAATGGCTTCGATGGGCTGCTCATCGAAGGTTGGAACATCGGTTGGGAGGACTGGTACGGCAAGCAGAAGGAATTTGTCTTCGACTTCCTCACACCTTATCCTGACTTCGACTTGCCTGCGTTGAACAAATACGCCCACGAAAAGGGCATCCGACTTATTATGCACCATGAAAGTAGCGCATCCACAGTGAACTACGAGCGTTGGATGGAAAAGGCTTACACTTTGATGAACCAATACGGCTACGATGCTGTGAAAGGCGGTTATGTGGGCACTATCATTCCCTTCGGTGAAGGTCACTACAGCCAGCCTATCAACAACCACTACCACTATGCTATCGTGGAGGCGGCCAAGCACCATATTATGGTGAATTCGCACGAGGCCGTGAGACCTACCGGCCTCTGTCGTACCTGGCCCAACATGATAGGCAACGAGAGCGCCATGGGCACAGAGTTCCGCGAGCGTATCAATCCCGGACATACCACCATTCTGCCGTTTACGCGTCTGCAAGGTGGCCCGATGGACTACACGCCTGGCATCTTCGAGACCGATATGGGCAAAATTGTGCCTTGGGGACAAAAGATGAAGACCACCATCTGTAACCAACTGGGTCTTTATGTGACCTTCTACTCACCCTTGCAGATGGCCGCTGACTTCCCCGAGCATTATGAGCCCTTCATGGATGCCTTCCAGTTCATCAAGGATGTGGCTGTCGACTGGGACAAGAGCCTTTATCTTATGGCCGAGCCTGGTGCCTATATCGTGACAGCTCGTCACCCGAAACTCTCTACATTGAACAAGGCCGCCGAAGGTGTCGGTACTTTGGTTGATGGAAAGAAAGGTGTGGTTTCTAATGCCACGAAGTTTGTCTATGCCTTGCCTGAAGACGCCACAACCGAAGATTTGAAGAAAGCCCAAGCACATGATGTTTGGTATGTAGGCGGCATCACCGATGAGAACGCCCGTGAGGTGGAGGTGAAACTGGATTTCCTGAAGCCTGGAACGAAATACGAAGCCACGATTTATTGTGATGCCAAGGATGCCAGCGGCATTCCTGACGAACATTACAATGCACAAGCCTACATCATCACCAAGAAAACGGTGACGAACAAATCAAAACTGAAAGTGAAAATGGCACCTTGCGGCGGATTCGCGGTTTCGTTGCGTTCGTTGTAAAACATGTAGAGTCGGTGTCACACCGACTCTACAATTTTTATAACAGATTTTTCGTCGACAGCAGCCCACAAGCTGCGTCAATGTCTTGTCCGCGTGAAGCTCGGATGGTGGCAATGATGCCTTTCTCGTTCAGTGCATCGCGGAACCAAGTCATCGTGGCGGCATCGGGGCTCTTCAGCGGGATGCCTGGCACGGTGTGATACCTTATTAAATTAAAGCGGCAACGGGTGCTGCCCAATAGCCGTGCGATTTCCTTGATATGGTCCTTGCTGTGGTTGAGGTCTTTGAAGATGATGTACTCGAAAGATAGGCGGCGTTGGCCATGCCAGTCGTGCTGTTTCACAGCATGAATGACCTCCTTGATGGGATAGCTCTTTTCGACGGGCATCAGCTTGAGGCGTTCGTCGTGGAAGGGACTGTGCATCGAGATAGCGAGGTTGCATTTCGACTCTTCGAGGAAACGCTTGAGATTGGGAATAAGGCCGCAGGTCGAAACGGTGATGCGGGTCGGGCTCCAGCCCAGGGCCCATTCTTGGGTGAGAATGTCGAGTGAGCGCATCAGGTTGTCGTAGTTGGCCAAAGGTTCGCCCATGCCCATGAATACGATGTTGGTGAGTGTGTCGAACTCGGGTAGGCTGAGGATTTGGTTCATGATCTCGGCCACGGAGAGGTTCTTTTGGAAGCCCTGTTTTCCTGTGGCGCAAAAGAGACAATCCATTTGACAGCCGACCTGCGTGGAGACACACAGTGTGGCACGCTCGCGGTCGGGGATGTAGGCCGCCTCGATGAAATGCTCACCGGCAGAAAAGAGGTATTTCTTTGTGCCGTCGGTTGACACCTGTTCCTTGACGGGAGCCTTCAGTCCAGTCTCATATTGCTCTGACAACAAAGCCCTTGCACTTTTGCTGAGGTTGGTCATATCCTCGATGGAGGAGCAACGTTTCTGGTAAATCCAGTCCACAATCTGCTTGCCCGTGAATTTGGGCAGTTCCAATTTCTCGACAACCTCCTGAATCTCGGCAGAGGTCTTGCCTAAAAGTATCTTTTTTTCCATGCCGCAAAAATAAGGAAAAATGACGTGTTCATGTTTAGACAAAGCCGTAAACATCAAAAAATGTGTACTTTTGCACCCATGTTTTGAAATATCATGAAAAAAATGACACTCATATTCAGTCTTTTGGCGGCTTTGTTTGTTATGCCGTCGTGTGGTACAACCCCTTCAGATAAGGTAGTCGAAAAACAAGAGCCTATCTTAGAAACGGTCCCAATGGATACTATCAATGTGGTTCCCGCCGACTCGGCCACTTTTTATTCCGAGGTGGTGAACAAAAAGAACTGTTTCATCCTCATTTCCAAGCCAGAGTATCGGCTGTATGTGTGCGAGGTGGTGAATGGCGATACCATCAAACGTGTGCATTATCCTGTTTGTGTCGGCTTGAAGAAAGGCCAGAAACAGAAAAAAGGCGACATGAAAACACCAGAATGTACTGTCGACCAACCGTTTACTATTACTGAAATCAAGGATGCTTCCAAATGGTACCACGATTTTGGCGATGGCCGTGGTGAGATCCTTGCTTACGGCAATTGGTTCATGAGATTGAGTACGCCAGGTTTCAAAGGCATTGGCATTCATGGCAGCACGAATAATGAAAACTCCGTTCCAGGTCGTGGAAGTGAAGGGTGCATTAGGTTGAGAAACAAAGATTTGGATGAATTGAAAGCTAAATATGCTTTCGTTGGAATGCGTGTGGTCATCCTTGCTGATAAGATGAACTAAGGTTTCTTGTTCAGATCCCAAGCCTCTTCCAGATCAATATCCCATCCTGCCTTGATTTCAAGCGGGTCTTTGTAGTCGATGACAGTCTCGGGGAGGGCGTGACGATGATAATTGCCCGTGCTCCATTTGCCGTTGCCATCGGCATCCAAAAGGGCGCGAAGCTTATATTTGGCAGGCATCAGGTATTCGAACAACACCTCTTGTTTTTGTGTGATGGTTTCCTCTTTCAGCACTTTGCCACCCTCGTTGGTGAGTTGTACCACAACTTGCTTCATGCCTTCGGGCGGGATGACCGTGATATAGATATTACCATATTCATCGTCCTTAAGTACATGAAAATCAACTTTAATGACATCGTTGGTGCGACCACGGATGCCCCAAAACACGGAGTCAGGTATCACGAAACTATAGCTTGAATCAGCGGCAAAAGGTGTAGTCAGCCGGTATTTTGTTCCATATTCATCAGCCGGCTCGAAGGCGAGTTTGTTGTAATGCACCGTTGTGTCGCATTTGAAAATAGCCGAGTCGCGCATTTGGTAGTCGATGATAGGCTCCGAAAACTTCAAGATGAGGTCTTCGCCAGCAATTAGTCCTCCACGACCGAGCAGATTGTCGGTGATTTTCAGTTTTTCCACCTCACGTTTGCGTCTTCTGTTTCCGCCGGATTCCTTGAATTTCAGGCTGAAGCGAGATGAGTCGTTGATGACAGTGTCGTATTTCACTTGCACCCAAAGGCTGTCCTTTACATTGGGTGTGAAATACCACCAAACTGTATCGTATTCAGCGGAATGTATGGATACGAGATTGAAAGTGTCGGGCAGCATTTCGGGGGTCATCACCACGGCTTCCTTGGCGGGACGACGGAAAATGAAGCGCAATAGGCCTTCTTCAATGAGCTTCTTTTCCAAAAGTACCTGTGTGGAATCTTCTTCGGTGAACATATAGAGAGTAAGGTTCAGTGCTTTTTGGTCGAAAACTCTTTGGGGAATGGTGTCTTTCGGTATGATGAATGATGAATCTGAATGGATTCCCATAAGAGAATCCGCAGATGCCATCGGTATGGAATCATTAATCAATAAGGTGCTGTCCGTCGCAGTTGTATCCGCAACTTGCGGTCTAGACGTTTGCTGATAGGAAGCGGGAACCAAAGTATCCAAGAAAGCCACTTCTTCGTTCGGTAAGTCAAAGTAAAGGTTGGAATTCGCATCCTTAAGTGCGAAAACGAGGTATTGTTGATCGGCAAGACCCGTAAGACGGAAGTTGCCTTCCTTGTCGGTCTTGGTGATGTAGTTTGGGGTGGTGGTAAGTGGCAGCGAATCAATATTTTCTTGGTTAGCAGCATAGAGAGAAACATAGACATCTCCCACTGGTTTTTTATCGGCAGCGTTCAGCACTTTACCTGCAATGCAGAGGGTGTCGATATGGTCGCCCGTCGAAAAACTATAGACATAATCCTTGAACTGATTGCCCTCGTGCAAGTCCTTGATGGCTGCCCCGAAGTTGATGGTGTAAGTGGTGTTTGAAGCCAAGTCTTCCTTGAATTTAATGACTACGGTCTTATTCTTCAGCTTGATGTCGGGTTTCTCGCTCAGCGGTGGCGAAATCATCACGTTCTGGTTGGCGTTTTCGAGGGTGATGTATTCATCGAAGGTGATTTCAATTTTTTTCCCTACAAAGCTGACGCTATGGTTTTCGGGCACGGCTTCGACCACTACGGGAGGCCGATCGTCTTTTGGGCCACCTGTGGGTGCCACCGCATTGGCGCAATGCTGGGCGAGGAAGGCCGTCAGCAGCACCGAGAGGCAATAGAACAGATATTTTGGTTTCCTAATCACGGGGCAAAGGTAGGCATTTTTCTATTTCACCACCGCTTTCATGGCACTCTCGCCCACTTTCACCACATAAAGTCCTGATTTGAGGCAAAACTCGCTTTGCAAAACCTGTCGTTTTTGAGCCACAGCACGACCGAGCATATCGTAGACCACAATGTCGGCAGGATCATCACATTCGACGGCCAAACCGCCTTCGATGTTGAAAACACGGGCGGGGAAATCGGATGCTTCGGGAAGGTTTTCATAATGTTTGGAGTAATACAATGCCACATCTGCATTAACAGGCGAAATGATGTCGGGCAAATTGGGGTCGCTGAACCTCCAAACCCCTGATTCCCATTTATGATGAATCGGGAAATGGTCGTTTTTCCAATAATAAGGTTCGCCGTCGAGTACCATACGGAATTCGTGGTCGGTCATAAAACCAATGAAATCGTTCCAAGCCCTTTCCAGTCCTAATATGTTGTCAGACGGTGTGTTATAGTCAAAACCCTGTCTGAAATAGAATTCCAAATAGTTCTGAAAATAATAGTCCTGATAAACTTCCCATTCTGAAACCAAGTTTCCTTGGTCGTCAAACTCATATTCCACTCGGGAATCGCCCAACAACGCCCCATCGATCATACTGTATCTTTTGCAGCGCTTCATAGCAACGCGGCCTTGTTCGTCATAAGTGTTTTCGTACCTGAAGCGAGGCTGTTGTCCACTCGCCCAATTGTCGTAACAGGTTTCTGCAACGATGCGGTCTTGCTCGTCACGCTCATATTCGTATAGCACGGGATGGTCTATCACCCCATTATGATGGGTGAAGTTCTCCAATTTCCAGATGAGGCTATCATTCTCATTATAAGTAAATTCGATGGTGTCTTGCTCCCAGATGAAATCAGGAAGCGTGGTTTGGCAGAAATAATACCAAATCGGATTGTTGCGCTCATCATAAATATACTTTGTTTCTTTTTCTATGTTGTTGCTTGAAATGTAATATTCTCTCAACAGGAAGCCGTCTTCGTTGTACTCGTATTCTGTGGTGCTCCCTTCCGAATCCCAAGTGCCCGTGTTGGCGTTCCAAAGGAAGTATTCCTCTAGAACCAGTTGATGCTGGTCGTTGTAAGTGTAAACCATTTTACTAAAGGGCTTCCAGTCGTAGCCCTCGGTAAAGTCGCGGAATTGTTGCGTCAAACAACCCAGTTCGTCATATTCCCATCTCAATCGTTCGTAAGGTACCCAAGTCGTGTCAGAGTCACCACGGCTGTATATCCTATACTCAACGCACTTGTTGTTTTCATAATCGTATTCCAATCGGTTATAGGAATGTCCTGCTCCGACTTCAGCACATCGAAATTCCGATACGAAAACGCAATTGCCCGCATTGTCGAAAACGCTGTCCGTCTTCTGATGGAGGAACCAGTCGTCGTTTTCCCAATTCCAGTAGGAAAAGGAAAGGCAACGATTGTTGTTGTCGTAGTCGTAGTGCCATTTTTCGGCGTAATGCAAATCGGTGGAGAGCTCTTCCACTTTCGAGAAAATAACTTGGTTCAGGCGTTTGTTGCCGTCGTAACCATAGTTGAATTTGGCCCTTACATAATCACCGTCAATATCAGTAACTACAAGGCTGTCCAAGGCTTCTGTAAGTTCGGCTGTTTGTTGCGCCATCAATGTGATTGTCGCAAAAGCCATAATGAAAACTAAAATGATTTTCTTCATAATTGATGGTTGTTTTAGATGATTATGCGGCAAAGATAATAAAAACTAACCTACTTGCACGGCATTCCAAATGGAATTAGTATTTTTGCAAGTTTTAATCTTTGAATTTTAAATCTTAAATCTCGAAAATATGTACAGAACACATACTTGTGGCGAACTTCGACTTGCCGACGCTGGCAAGGAAGTGACATTAGCCGGTTGGGTGCAGCGCACCCGCGACAAAGGCTCCCTCGTTTGGATTGACCTCCGCGACCGTTATGGCATCACCCAACTTTTCTTGGATGGCAACAGCGATCCTAAATTGATGGAACAAGCACGTACTTTTGGCCGTGAATTCGTGATTCAAGCAAAAGGTACCGTCATTGAGCGTGAATCGAAGAACCCAAACATGCCGACGGGCGAAATCGAGCTGAAAGTCAACGAGTTCAAACTGCTCAACAGCAGCAAGACCCCGCCCTTCACCATCGAAGATGTCAGCGACGGCGGCGATGACCTTCGCATGAAATACCGTTATTTGGACATCCGTCGTAACCCTGTTCGCCAAAATCTCGAATTGCGCCACCGCATGGCGATGCTCGTGCGCAACTATTTGAGCAACCTCAATTTCCTCGAAATCGAGACCCCGATGCTCATCAAGAGCACGCCCGAAGGTGCCCGCGACTTCGTGGTGCCGAGCCGCATGAACCCTGGCGAGTTCTATGCCCTGCCGCAAAGCCCGCAGCAGTACAAGCAGTTGCTGATGGTGGCTGGCATGGACCGCTATTTCCAAATCGTGCGTTGCTTCCGCGATGAGGACCTCCGAGCCGACCGTCAGCCCGAGTTCACCCAAATCGACTGCGAGATGTCGTTTGTGGAACAAGAAGATGTGCTCAACACCTTCGAAGGTTTGGCCAAGCACCTCTTCAAGGAGATGAAAGGCCTTGAATTTGGCCAATTCCCGCGCATGACTTGGCACGACGCCATGAAATACTATGGTTCCGACAAGCCCGACATCCGCTTCGGGATGAAGTTCGTGGAACTCAACGATGTTGCCAAAGGCAAGGGTTTCGGCCTCTTCGACAACGCCGATTTAGTTGTCGGTATCTGCGCCGAGGGTTGCTCGGAATACACCCGCAAACAACTTGATGCGCTCACCGAGTTTGTGAAGCGTCCGCAAGTGGGTGCTGGCGGCATGGTCTACATCAAATACAACACTGATGGCTCGTTCAAGTCGTCCGTCGATAAGTTCTACACGCCAGAAGATCTGAAGGTCATTGCCGACAAGTTCGGTGCCAAGCCTGGCGACCTAATGCTCATCCTCTGCGGTGATGCCATGAAGACCCGTGTGCAACTCAACGCCTTGCGTCTTGAGATGGGTAACCAGCTCGGCCTACGCAAGCCCGACGAATATGCACCGCTATGGGTCATCGACTTCCCGCTGCTCGAATGGGACGAGGAGACGCAACGCTATTATGCTATGCACCATCCCTTTACCGCACCGAAGCCTGAAGATGAGGCTTTGCTTGATGACCCGACAAAGTGGGGCGACATCCGCGCCAACGCCTACGACATCGTGATGAATGGTGTGGAGGTCGGCGGTGGCTCCATCCGTATCCATGACCGCACTTTGCAGAACAAGATGTTCCACACCTTGGGCTTCACCGATGAAAAGGCCCAGGAGCAGTTCGGCTTCCTGATGGGTGCCTTCGAATATGGCGCACCGCCTCACGCTGGTCTGGCCTTCGGCTTCGACCGTCTCTGCTCGCTCTTTGGTGGTGCCGACAGCATCCGCGACTTCATCGCCTTCCCGAAGAACAACGCCGGTCGCGATGTGATGAGCGGTTCGCCTGCCCCGATTGCCCAGGAGCAATTGGATGAGTTGCAGATTGCGCTGAATTTGAAAGGATAATTATGGAATACACTACGTGTAGAAATCTGCCAAAAATCAATCAAATTCAAAAATAGATTTTATAGATTTTGATAGATTTCTTGCGAAGCAATCCAAAATAAGAGAACTATGAAAAGACTATTAGTCCTTACCGGTGGCGGCGATTGCCCAGGCCTGAACGCCGTGATCCGCGCCATCGTCAAGAGAGCTGCCCAAGAAAAAGATTGGGAAGTGCTCGGTAGCATTCAAGCCTACAACGGCATTCTGTGGGAACCCACCGAAGTCGTTAGGCTGACACCAGAATCGGTGCGCGGCATCCATTTCCGTGGCGGCACCATCATCGAGACCACCAACAAGGGCGGCCCGTTCAACTGGCCTATCAAAAACGCCGACGGCACTTGGACCACCGTTGACCGCTCGGACGAAATGCTTCGCAAACTGCAATACATGGGCATCGACGCGGTCATCAGCATCGGCGGCGACGGCTCGCAGCGCATCTCGCAAAAGCTTTACGAGAAGGGCTTGAACATCATTGGTGTGCCCAAGACCATCGACAACGACCTCTCGTCGACGGAATGCACCTTCGGTTTCCAGACCGCCGTGCAGATTGCCACTGAGGCCGTCGACAAACTTGTCACCACGGCCGCTTCACATAACCGTGTCTTCGTCCTTGAAGTGATGGGTCGCGATGCCGGCTGGATTGCCTTGCATAGCGCCATAGCGGGTGGGGCGGAGGTGTGTCTGTTGCCCGAGTTCCCCTACGACATTAATGTGGTGAAGGCTCGTTTGGAGCAACGCTTCAACCACGACCGTGGCTTTGCCGTGGTTGTAGCCTCAGAAGGCGCTCGTCCGAAGGACGGCCAGCAGGTGTATGAAATCAGCACAGAGGTCGGTTATGAGAACAAGAAGTTGGGCGGCATCGGTCGCCGTTTCATCGAGGAGATGAAGGCGGCAGGCTTTACCCACGACATGCGCGAGACCACATTGGGTCACTTGCAGCGCGGTGGCGTGCCGATTGCCTATGACCGTGTTTTGTCAGCTGAGTTTGGTGTGAAAGCTTTCGAGATGGTCCTCAACGGTCAGTTCGGCCAGATGGTGGCCTACCATCATCCCGATTTGGGGGCTGTCTCCCTCAAGGAAGCTATTTCCAAGCCCAATCTTGTCACCATCGACAGCGACTTGGTGAATACGGCGAGAGGGTTGAACATCTCTTTGGGTATTTGAATACCATGAAAAAAGGACTCTATTTCCTTGCTTTGCTTTGCTTTTTTGTGTCATGCAGGAAAGAGGAAACCCCACAAGGTGGTGAGCCTCATGTGCCTTATCAGCCCACATACGAGGTAGGTGATTATTATCATAACGACACCTTGGAAGGGATTGTGTTTTGGACTTATACTGCCTATCACGGCCTAATGGTCAGTCTTGATGAGACCTTTTTGCCCTGGTGTCTGCCAGGAAATCTTAACTGCGAGACGGGTGCCACCAATCCCTACGAAGGCTGGAACAACACCAACATCTTGATGGATGTTTATGACATGAGCCATTATCCAGCCATTCAATGGAGTTACCTCAAAAACACTTGGCATCTCGTAAATTATCCCCATCGGAAGATTATCGACAAGCAGTGGTATGTGCCCTCGACGACAGAGTTGCGCTATCTTTTGCAAAACCAAGAGGCGGTGAACGCCACCTTGGCATCGATGGGTTATCCCACTTTGGAGGACAAGACCTATTGGTCGAGCACCGAGACGGGCACACGTGGTGCGGCAGCCGTAAGGATGCAGGATGGACAGTTCGTTATCAGCGACTCCGTGAAGACGCTGGAGTTTTATGTGAGGGCAATCAGAAACTTTTAGTAATCTTCCCTACGCAGAGTTGTGTAGGCCTCAACAGGTATGTCATCCCTGCGGGGGTTGGCGGGCAAAGGCTTGGGATCTATAGCTGTTGAGGCCGTCATTTATAGATTTTGTTTTTAAACCGCCTCCTATAGATTCCATGCTCCCCACCATCCTCTGCTGGAATGACATAGGAGGCTTGAGAGAATGACATACACGGAGGGCTGGAGAGGAAGGCTTACTTCTTCGCTACAGGGTCGCAAGTCAAATCAATGCCCAGTTTTTTGAAGATTTTCTGGTCCACTTCGCTGAGCATCACTGTGCTATGCACTTGACAGCCTTTTAGTTGCGGCAGATGTTCCAAAGCCATTTTGCAGTTTTCATCCCATAGGCTGAGCATGGAGAGGGCCACCAAGACCTCATCGGTGTGCAAGCGTGGGTTTTTGCCATGCAAGAAACTGACTTTTGTCTTTTGAATGGGCTCAATCATGGCTTGCGGGATGAGCTTCACCTCATGCGGTATGCCTGCAATATGTTTGGTGGCGTTTAGAATCAAAGCGGCGCTGGGACCAAGAAGGGCGCTGGTGTGAGCTGTGATAATAGTGCCATCTTCCAATTCGATGGCGGCAGCGGCAGCGCCTTCCTGCTCTTTGCGCTCTTTGGCAGCGATGGTGGTTTTGCGGTCAGCCGTGCTGATTTTGGCTTGTTTCATCAGCAAAGCAATCTTATTGACCTCGTTCTCAGTGCCTTTGCCTTTGGCCAAATTGCAAAGTGCAGCATAGTAACGACGGATGATTTCTTGCTTGGAGGCTTCGCAACAGGCTTCATCATCGCTGAGGCAATAGCCTACCATATTGACGCCCATGTCGGTCGGCGACTTGTAGGGATTCTCACCATAGATGCTCTCAAAGATAGCATTCAGCACGGGGAAAATCTCAATATCGCGATTGTAGTTGACAGCTGTTTTGCCGTAGGCTTCCAGATGGAACGGGTCAATCATGTTGACATCGCTGAGGTCGGCAGTGGCGGCTTCGTAGGCTACATTGACGGGATGCTTCAGAGGTAGATTCCATACAGGGAAGGTTTCAAACTTGGCGTAGCCCGCCTTGACGCCGCGCTTGTTCTCGTGATAGAGTTGGCTCAGGCAGACGGCCATCTTGCCGCTTCCCGGGCCTGGTGCTGTGACCACCACCAATGGGCGCGTGGTTTCCACATAGTCGTTGCGGCCAAAGCCTTCCTCCGAGTCGATGAGAGCGACATTGTTGGGATAGCCTTCAATGATGCGGTGGTAATACACCTTGATGCCCATGCGCTCCAAACGCTGGCGGTAGGCATCGGTGCTGGCTTGACCGTTGTAGTGGGTCACCACCACCGAACTCACCATGAAACCACGGTTCATGAATTCCTCACGCAGACGCAACACATCCACATCGTAAGTGATGCCCAAGTCGCCGCGCACCTTGTTCTTCTCAATGTCGACGGCACTGATGACGATGATGATTTCAGCCACATCGATGAGCTGTGAAAGCATCTTCAGTTTACTATCAGGCTGGAAGCCTGGCAGCACACGGCTGGCATGGAAATCGTCGAAGAGTTTGCCGCCGAATTCGAGATACAGTTTGTCGCCGAATTTTGCAATGCGGTCTTTGATGTGTTCTGACTGGATTTTGAGGTATTTTTCGTTGTCGAACCCGTATTTTTTAGTGGTTTTCATGGTGCTTAGAATTAAAAATACGGGATGCAAAGATACGGTTTTTCAAAATACTAAGACCTTTTTTCTAAAATTTTAAGTCAAAAAAATGGTCGCCCACATTGGAGCGACCATTTATTAATTAAGGTGTTGCTAATGCTTACCAAGCGAAGAGCGGATAGTCCTTCATCAGCTTGTTGACCTCGGCGCGGACGGCGTTGATCTTGGCCTCCGAAGCGGTCTTGGTCTCAGGATTGATGTCGCTGATGACATCGTCGATCATGTCGACGATGACGGCCATCTTATCTTGCTTCAGACCACGGGTGGTGATGGCGGGCGTACCGACACGCAGACCAGAGGTCAGGAAAGGTGAGCGGGTGTCGAAGGGCACCATGTTCTTGTTGACGGTGATGTCGGCAAGGACGAGGGTGTTCTCCACCATCTTACCGGTGATTTCCGGGAACTTGCCGCGGAGGTCGATCAGCATGGAGTGGTTGTCGGTGCCACCGCTGATGACATCGTAGCCCTTATCCATGAAAGCTCTGGCCATGAAGGCGGCGTTCTTTCTCACCTGCTGGATGTACTCCATGTACTCGTCGCTAAGGGCTTCGCCGAAAGCAACGGCCTTAGAGGCGATGACATGCTCCAGAGGACCACCTTGGATGCCTGGGAACACGGCGCTGTTAATCAAAGCAGACATCATCTTCGTCTCGCCCTTCGGGGTCTTGCGGCCACGCGGGTCTTCGAAGTCATGACGGATGAGGATCATGCCGCCACGGGGACCACGGAGGGTCTTGTGAGTCGTGGTGGTGATGATGTGGCAGTACTCCAACGGGTCGTTGAGCAGACCCTTGGCGATGAGGCCAGCGGGGTGGCTAACGTCGGCCATGAGGACGGCGCCCACTTGGTCGGCGATGGCACGCATGCGTTTGTAGTCCCAATCACGGCTGTAAGCAGAGGCACCAGCGATGATGAGTTTGGGCTTACACTCGAGGGCGATTTTCTCCATCTCATCGTAGTCGACGCGACCGGTTTCCTTGGCCACATGATAGGCGACGGGCTTATAGAGCATACCCGAAGCGTTGACCGGGCTGCCGTGTGAGAGGTGACCACCGTGCGAGAGGTCGAGACCCATGAAGGTGTCGCCGGGTTCAAGCAAAGCTTGCATCACAGCCATGTTGGCCTGTGCGCCCGAGTGGGGCTGCACATTGGCGAAGGTGGCGTTGAACAGTTGGCAGGCGCGGTCGATGGCGATTTGCTCGCTCTGGTCGACGATTTGGCAGCCGCCGTAATAACGCTTGCCGGGATAACCCTCGGCGTATTTGTTGGTCATGACAGAACCCATGGCTTCCAGCACTTGCTCGCTGACAAAGTTTTCCGAAGCGATGAGCTCGATTCCGTGCATCTGACGCTCTTTCTCTTGGCGAATCAGATCAAAGATTTTTTCGTCTCTTTTCATTATTGTTGAATTGTTGATTGTTGAGTCGTTTAATTGTTGTTTTAGGGACTGCCAGAGGCTAATTCCGCTGCAAAGTTGCGAAATTTTATTGAGTCTACGACAAAAAATCTAACTTTTACTATTTTTGTCGGCCTAAAACCAACCATTCAATGAAAAACAATTCCTTTTTTGGCCTTTTGATGGCATTAATGATGTTTTCGACCTTCTCTTGTAACCATCAATCCCAACCAGTTGAATCAACAATTGATTATTCCGATAACACATATTGGTACAGCTGTGGCGACACCACAAAAGATGCTGATGTCTTCTATGTATATCCGACCGTATCGACCATTTCTTATGTTGACAACGACTCATCGTGGTTTGCTGACATTACCATTCCCGAGGTGCGCGAGGAAGCCAATGGCAACCAACGCTTCAACAAGATGCTTTATGGCGAGTACAATTTCTACGCACCCTATTATCGACAAATGATTTTTGAGGCTTATTCTCAACCCACACCTATGTTAGATTCTCTTGCTCAAA
This sequence comes from uncultured Bacteroidia bacterium, assembly GCA_902801625.1. GTDB lineage: Bacteria > Bacteroidota > Bacteroidia > Bacteroidales > F082 > Limimorpha. The sequence goes on from CADCJI010000014.1 coordinate 108,835, forward strand.
TAGCGGCTAAGGATGTCAACGACGCCTTCCAATATTATATGGCGAACTTCAACCATGGTCGCCCCTTTTTCCTGATGGGTCACAGCCAAGGCTCGCAGATGCTTATTGAGTTGTTGAAAAACGGAATGACCGAGGAACAACGCAAACTGATGGTAGCTGCTTATTGCATTGGCTATCATGTCAGTGCAGAAGAACTAGCCGCCTATCCCGAGGCTTTGAAACCCGCCACAGATAGCACAATGCAAGGTTTGGTCATTTTCAACTCTGTGACGGATACAACCGCTATCGGCATGGTTTCGCGTGGCGATGTGGTCGGCATCAATCCCACCACTTGGACAATGGCACCGGACACCGTTCCCGCCGAGTTACATCTGGGCATGGCCAAATACAATGAAACTCGCGACAGTGTCCTCATCGTGCCTTGTCCGACTAGGACTTATCTTTACAAGCACAACACCGTCTGCCCCGACCTCGACCCGGAAATGGTCTTCATCCCAGCTTATGAGGACAAGTTCCCGAAAGGCAACCTCCACTTTGCTGACTCTTGGCTCTTTGGCGGGAATGTGTTGGAGAATATGAGATGTAGGTTGAGGAATTACAAAAATTGACTATTTTTGCACCCAAATTTATTTCGACGAGCTCAATAACCTTAACTAACGATGAAGAATTTTGTTGAAGAACTCCGCTGGCGCGGAATGCTGGCACAGATTATGCCAGGAACGGAAGAACTCCTCCAGAAAGAAATGGTAACGGCTTACCTCGGTACCGACCCGACCGCCGACTCCTTACATATCGGACACCTTTGCGGCATCATGATGCTGCGCCATCTGCAACACTGCGGCCACAAGCCCATCATCCTGGTGGGTGGTGCCACAGGCATGATTGGCGATCCCTCGGGTAAGAGCCAAGAGCGTAACCTGCTCAACGAAGAGACCTTGCGTCACAACCAAGAGTGCATCAAGGCACAAGTGGCCAAGTTCCTCGATTTCGAGTCGAAGGAGCCCAACGCTGCCGAGATGGTGAACAACTACGACTGGATGAAGGACTTCACTTTCCTCGACTTCGCCCGCGAGGTGGGCAAACACATCACCGTGAACTATATGATGGCCAAGGACAGCGTGCAGCAACGCCTCAACGGCACCGCCCGCGACGGCTTGAGCTTCACCGAGTTCACCTACCAGCTTCTGCAAGGCTACGACTTCCTGTGGCTCTACCAGCACAAGAACTGCAAGCTGCAGCTGGGCGGTAACGACCAATGGGGCAACATCACCACGGGCACGGAATTAATTCGCCGTACCTTGGGCTTTGAGAACGAGGCCTTTGCCCTGACTTGCCCGCTCATCACCAAGGCCGACGGTAAGAAGTTCGGCAAGACCGAGAGTGGCAACATCTGGCTCGACCCGAAGCGCACCACGCCTTACAAGTTCTACCAGTTCTGGCTCAACGTCAGCGATGAGGATGCCGAGAAATACATCAAGATCTTCACCTCGCTGGATAAAGAAACCATTGATGCCCTGATTGAAGAGCACAAGAAAGACCCGGGCATGCGTGTGCTGCAAAAGCGTTTGGCCCAAGAGGTTACTGTGTTGGTGCACTCCCAAGAAGCTTTGGATGCCGCCATCGAGGCCTCCAACATCCTCTTCGGCAAGTCGACCAAGGAAGGTTTGGAGAAGCTCGACGAAGCCACCTTCTTGGACATCTTCGACGGCGTGCCGCAGGAGCATATCGCCCGCACCGACCTCGAAGCCGGTATCCCGATTGTCGACTTCATGGCCGTCAACACGCAGATTTTCCCCTCAAAAGGTGAGGCCCGCAAGATGACCCAAGCCAACGGCGTGAGCGTCAACAAGGAAAAGGTCACTTTGGACAAGGTCATGACCACCGACGACCTCATCGACGGCAAGTACATCCTTATGCAGAAGGGCAAGAAGAACTATTACCTCGTTGTAGTCGAATAATCATGGAAGACAAGGATAAGCTACACGGCCTCAGCCCATATTTGTTTTGGGATTTCGATACGACCCACTTCGACATCGACAAAAATGCCGCGTGGCTTATCCAAAGGGTGCTGGAATATGGGCAGATGAGCGATTGGAACATCATCGAAAAGCATTTTGGTGTTGATACAATTGTTTCATACGCTCTGAATTTCAGAACACTAAATCCAGTTGCGCGTTCGTTTTTGAGCTTTATTTCAGGTGTTAAGAAGGAGGATTTCAGATGCTATCGTATCGCACAATCGAGCCCTACACTTTGGAACTCCTGAAGTACTTGATGGCAGAGCCTTATCTGAAGGATTGCCGTCTCGTGGGTGGGACAGCTTTGGCTTTGCAATACGGACATCGCTCGTCGGTGGATTTGGACGTTTTTGGTGTGATTTCCGACAATGATGCTGCATTGCAGGACATTTTGGAAGGCTTCGGAAAGATTCAAGGCCAAATGACCTCCAAATACATCAAATCATTCATTGTTGATGGAATCAAGGTGGATTTTGTCAATTATTCACGTTATCCTTGGCTTGATGAGGCAGTTATTGAGGACGATTTGAGATTGGCTTCGCCAAAAGACATTGCCGCCATGAAAACCTACGCCATACAAAACCGAGGTTCGCGAAAGGATTTCATTGACATGTATTTCCTTTTGCAGCACTTCACTCTTGAGGAAATACTTGGTTTTTATGCTCAAAAGTATCCCAACTATTCCATGTTCAGGACGCGGATGGCCTTGACCTATTTTGAAGATGCGGAAAACAAGGAATGCCCTCCCATGTTCATTAAGGTAGATTGGAACGACATCAAAGAGTTCATTTCGCAAAAAGTCAGGGAAATTGATTGGGTAAAGTTTGAGTAGTTTTGCCGCGTGAAATGAAAGTGGGTGAAGAAATGAAAGCCGAAATGCTGATTTCACCGTGCGAAATAAGGCAAGAATACCGCATTTTAATGGTCTCTTAAACCAAAAAAAACATGGACAAACCAAAAAACCGAGTTTTCATAAACATTTGAACGTCAATATATTGAAAATTTCAAAATCGAAATAGATAGGGACAAAACCGTTTTAGGGCTTTGCAGATGGCTTTTTTGGTGTTTTTTTGGATAATTTTGCGTGCATAACGCAGAAAAACACATTGAAATGAAAACAACGAGAATTTTCACCCTGCTTGCGCTCCTGCTGATGGCGGGAGGGGTGATGATGCAGGCACAAGAAGTCAAAGTTGAAGCTTCGGAAACGATTGAACTGATGAGCATTATGGCTCGCACAGCTGGATTTCAGGAGTATCACATGGACATGGCAGGGAAATACACAGAAGAAACCGAGGCTTGGTTTGCTCCGTTTGAATCGCATTCCGCTATTGCTTACATGCGAAGTTTGAGAGCGAAATACGGCATTAGTTATGATGCTGTTGCTAGTATGTCGTTACATATCGAAGCGGATGGAAAGACCGTGCGTCTCGTTGATGCCAAAACCCTTGAACAGAGATGGCAAAATGTTAATCTTGACACTTGTTTGATGTACATCAACCAGTTTTACGTTGATACACACTTCCACGAGTTCTACATGCAGCACCAAAGTTTCTACGAGAAAGGACTTGAAACCTATAGAAATAATGTGATGCAATATTTCCATCAAGACTGGTATTCTCAATTTTATGGCATGACACCCGAAGAAACTTTTACGGTCATCATTGGATTTACCAACGGAGGGAATAATTATGGGGCGAGTCGCCAGTTTCCAGACCAAAAGAAAGAAGTCTTTGCCATTTGTGGTTACTACTTGGATGAGGAGACTGGCAAGGCTTTTGAGACCGTGGAGATTTTTGCTCCTTTACTGATTCACGAGTTCAACCATTCGTTTGTCAATCCACGCCTTGATGATGAGGCAAACAAGACTTTGTTGTTGCCAATTGGAGAGGATTTGTATGTTCTGACAAAAAACTTGATGAATTGGCAGGCATACAAAAACGGCTCGACAGTGCTTAACGAGAGCATTGTCCGAGCCGCTGTCATTATCTATATGGAGGAAAATGGTTTTGCTGCCGAGCAGGTGAGAGATGAAATGTATGACCAACTAGGCAGGGGCTTCCATTGGATGCCCGAGTTGGTGGGCGCACTAAAAGAATACACGCATCATCGCGACAAATACCCGACTTTCAACGATTTTTATCCTGAAATCGCGAAGGTCTTGGGCACATACGTTGAGAGTGAGCATCAGCAGATTAATACTGCTTTGGAAAGATGAGAAATGGATAAAAGAATAACAAATTAAAAATCAGTAAAATATGAAAAATAAGATATTAATTCTGTTGATTGTATTCTACACTTGTGTCTCATTCGCCCAAATGCCGACAATCAAGCAAGGCCCTTTGGCCAAAGGCGTAAAACTCACCAATCAAGCCATGTATATAGGAGAGGATGAGTCTTGTTATTATTTCTTTGACTGTTCCATTAAGACAGCCGTCCTTGGTTTCAGCAAGACCGACTTGTCGCTGAAAGTGGAGAAGGAATACAAGTCCAAACTGTCGGTGCGTTTCCCCATTTACGGAGGTGTGTTTGGCGAGAACATTGAGCTGGTTACCGCAAAGTGCGAGCCGGAGGGCTATCGCCTCGAAAAATTCACGATAAAGAAGTCGGACATGACATTGGCCTCGACCGATGACATCGGATTCTCGCCTTTCGAAGACGGGAAAAAGCATGTCATCAACATGGATCCTGTCAAGCTGAAGGATATGCTTACGGTTTCCAGCAAACTTTCTCCTGACCGATCCCATCGTGCGCTGGTGCGATTGGACCAGTGCAAGAATGGCGCACCTAGCGTTTGGAAGGTAGTGATGTTGGACAACAAGACAGGTGCGACTTTATGGAGCAGGGATACGGATCTCCATTTTGCCGATTTCGTGCCTACTGACGACGGCAGGGTCATATTGGCAGGCTATTATCTTGCCGACACCGAAGACAAGGCAATAGCGGCGCTCGTGGTCATGTCGAACGAAGGAGAAGAACAAATGGCATTCCCTTTGCCCGTCAACATCGGAAGTGCGGAACTTGCATTGAACGGCAATCGCCTTTGGGTTACTGGTTCGCTGAAAGGAGAGAAATACGGTGACTGGATGTTTTTGTTCAATAGAAACGCCGCCCTTTGCGGGATGTATGTTACCGTATTCGACATGAAAGAGCAAACTGTTGTCACTTCCGATACGTATTCTTTCACAAAAGAAGACGTAGATGTTTACCTCAACGCCAAGGAAGGCAAGAGCAAAGACAATGAGGTCCATTGGATTGATTTTCAGCCCTATCTCATGAACGATGGCCGTGTCTGTGTGACAGGCGTTTATAATTATGATGAGGTCATTAGCACTCATACGGGTGCGTATTACCAATTCGGGAAACAAGGAGGCATTCTGAACATGTTTGATGCTGACGGAAAACTATTGTGGAGGAAGCCTTACAGGAATGAGATTATCGGTCCCAAAGAAGTCGTTTCCGATGAATTGTTCGACATCAACGGTAACCTTTGCTATTATTCGATGGTCTGCTCCAAGTATAAATATCCATCGGATGTGGCCGCCTCACAAGACCCGCGGTTTTTGAAGACCAAGCTCCGCGAGATCATCTTGGATAATGACGGAAACGAGACCGTGAATGTCATCGACGGCAAGGGCGTTGTCGGCATCGCTGCCCAAAGCTATAATTCAGACAAGACGAAGCGACTGTTTCTGTTGATGGAACAAGGCTTGATCAAAAGCGATGTGCGGTTGGTGGTGGTAGATTGATATTTTGATAAAGCCATCGAAAGCCTAGCCATCCCCAACGGCGACATGGAGACGGTTTAAGGCTTTCGATGAGCAAAAACTATTTCTTCAGCGCCTCCTCAGCCTGTTTCACCGTGCCGCGCTCACCGTTGATAAAGGCGATGACGAAGGCATCCTTAAAGCCTAAATCGCGCACTTCGTTCTGTCGTGCCAAGGCTTCAGCTTTGGTCAGAAAACGGCCTGAAATGTAGCGATAAGCGCCGTTGTATTCGTAGACTTCCACTTCTTTCACCCCTTTAAAAGCCTTGTCTGTAACGGGCACTTTCTTGTTCAAGGTGGAGAACTGAACCGAAAAATAGGTGTCTCCAACGACTGAAGAAGGCTTTTCGTCACTGGTCTCAGGCTTGCTGGAAACATGGTTCTCGGCTTCAAATTCCCGCTTGTACTCTTCAAAGGCGCGGTACAAAGCCAAAGCCATTTGCGTTTGTCCTTTTTCGGAATTGAGGAACTGTTCTTCTTTTGTATTGTTGATAAAGCCTAGTTCCACTAGGATGCTCGGCATGGAGGTTTTCCAAAGTACCAGGAAACCAGCCTGTTGCACACCTCTGTCGTTGCGACCTTTGCTGGCAAACTGTTTCTGCACCTTGCCTGCCAAATCAAGGCTTTGGCTTTGGTAGAGGCTTTGTGAGAGCGAGAAGAGGATATAGGCTTCGGTGCTGTTGGGATCGAAGTTGTCGTAAGCATCGGTGTTGTCTTCCAACAGGATGGCCGCATTTTCCTTCTTAGCAACGGCAAGGTTTTTCTCGTTTTTCGATTCACCCATCACGAAAGTCTCCGTGCCAGAGGCCGAGTTGGGTGTCTCCGTCGAATTGCAGTGAATCGAGATGAACACGTCGGCATTGTTGCGATTGGCAATGGCGGCACGCTCGCTCAGTTCGACGAATTTGTCTTTTTTTCGCGTGTAGATTACTTTCACATCGGGAAGGTTCTCTTCGATATATGCTCCAAACTTGAGCGCGACAGCCAAATTGAGTGTCTTTTCGTTGGTTACCTTGCCTAAGGCCCCCGTGTCCTTGCCGCCATGACCTGCGTCGATGACGATGGTTTGTATCTTTTCACCTTTTTGGGCAAAGGACCATAAAGGCATTAGAAAAAGCAGGGCTAAAACACCAAATCGCGAAATCTTTCGTTCTATCATACTGAGTTTGTTTATTTATGCGCGAAGAAAAACTATCTTTGCAGCGGATTTCTACCGTACAAAAGTAATCGTTTTCACGTTGACAAAACGCACGGCACATAAGAATTATTTTCATAAGGCGGCCTTTTCTTTGCTCACCGCCATGGTCGTGTTGTTTTATGGGTGTAAACAATTATCTCATACTGAGAAAGATAAATACACAATCAAGCCTCCAACGGTAGACAGCACGGTTGTCGTTCAAGAACGCATCACAGACACGATTACGATAACGCTGGATAGCATCGCTGCGTTGGACACAATTCCTGTTTTGGACACGGTTCATTCATTGGATTCCATTGCGGTTTCTGAATCGGATTCGATTAATGTAGAGACGCAAAATTTTGCGTCTCTACAAGATTCGATTAATACCGATTCCTTGAAAAAGGTAAAACCTCAGCGCATTGAGCCGCGACGTTCGGAGTCGGCCATCGAGACGAAGGTGATTTGTTCGGCTGTGGATTCGTCGTACCGTGACATGAACAAGAAGAAAATCTACTATTTCGGTCAGGCCGAAGCCAAATACGATGACATCACTTTGACAGCGGCATGTCTGGAATTCGACCTTGAGACCAGCACTTGCCGTGCTTACGGTGTTGCCGATTCGTTAGGCAAGTTGCAAGGGCGACCTGTCTTTACACAAGGGGAAAGCACTTTTGAGGCCGTGGAAATGCTATACAACTTCAAGACAAAAAAAGGTATCATCACCAAGGTTTGGACTGAAGAGAACGATGGCTATTTGCATGGTGAGCGCATCAAGCGCATGGACGACAACACCATCAACATCCGTTCGGGAGGCTACACTACCTGTGACCTCAAGGAGGATCCGCACTATCAGTTCAAGTTCACCAAAGCCAAGGTCATCCCAGACGATAAGATTGTCACGGGTCCGATTTATTTGACCATTTCCGACATCCCATTGCCCCTGGCTTTACCTTTCGCCATCATTCCCAACACGAAAGGCAAGAAGTCGGGCCTTATCATACCCACCTACGGTGAATCGGCCAATAGAGGTTTCTATTTGGAAAACGGTGGCTATTATTGGGCCATCAACGACTATTACGACTTGCAGGTCTTGGGCGACATCTACACACGCGGTTCATGGGGCATCAAGCCGACATTCCGTTACAACAAACGCTATCGCTTCAATGGCTCGATGGCTTTGGGCTTTGCCGTCAACAAAATAGGAACGAAAGGTGCCGCCGATTATCAGGAAAGCACTGATTTTAAGATCCAGTGGACCCACAAGCAAGACCCCAAAGCTCATCCGAGGCGCAATTTTTCGGCCAATGTCAACATTGTGAGCTCCAACTTCAATAAATACAACGCCCAAACCACCACCGACCAGCTGAGCAACACTTTCAATTCGAGTATTTCCTACCAGACGAATTTTGCCGGTAAGGTCTACCTCACCCTTAATGGAAGCCATAGTCAGAACACACTGACGCGTCAGGTGACGGCTTCGTTGCCTGAGCTTACCTTGTCTGTCAACACGTTTTATCCTTTGAAAAACGTGGGCAAAGCGGGCAAAAAACGTTGGTACCAAAGCTTGAGCATGGGCTATACATTGAATGGAAAAGCTTACATCAATGATGTGGACACAGTGCTTTTCCATGGCATCTCCGATGACTTCGGCGGTTGGGCGAGGGAGATGCTTCGCGACCATGTGCAGACGGGTATTTCGCACAGGATGCCCATCAATGCCACTATTAAACTCTTTAAGCATTTCTCGTGGACCAATTCGCTGACATTGAATGACTACATGTATTTCAAGCGCATTGAACGTCAATGGATTAATGACAGTGACTCGACAGGACATCTGCAGACTGACACTATCCATGGTTTCCGTAATCTAGTGGACTTCAATGCAAGTTCCAACCTGACGACCAAAATCTATGGTATGGTGAACTTTGCCCAAGGTCCCATCCGCGCCATTCGCCACGTCTTCACGCCAACCATCGGTTTTACCTACCGTCCCAACTTCGGCGACCCGAAATGGGGTGTATATGGTTCATATGTCGACGGCAATGGCAAAGAGCAGGTTTACAATAAGTTCAGTAATGCGCTTTATGGCACGCCATCGCAAACGCAACAAGGGCTGTTGACCTATAATTTTAATAACAACTTGGAAATCAAGGTGCCGTCGAGTTCCGACACCATCACAGGGGTGAAAAAAATACCCATTTTGGAATCGTTCAGCATTTCGGGCAATTACGACCTGACCAAGGACTCGGTCAACTTTTCTCCTATTTCGATTAGTGGGCGCACCACATTGTTCAAGAAGTTAGGTATCAACTATAGCAGTTCATGGGATCCCTACGCCGCCGACTCGTTGGGTCGTCGCATCAATCGCTTTGAGATTGCTGACAATGGGCGGTTGTTCCGAAAGACGGGCTCGTCTTGGCGTTTCAGTTTGAATTATAGCTTCAACCAAAACGACCTCAAGAAACTGCAAGGCAAGAAAGGTAGTCAGGAATTGCGTGACGAAATCAACGAAAATGCTAGAAAATCAGGCAATTTCGACCCAGATGAATTGAACGAAATCTTGGGTAATCCCAATGCTTACATTGACTGGACCACGCCTTGGTCACTCTCTGTGAGCTACAACCTAACCTACACGACATCAATTGCATACGCTGCCTTTATGGGCATTGCTACTAACACCCATGTGCATACCATTGGCCTCAACGGTGATATTAGCATTACGCCCAAGTGGAAGGTGACCTTCTCGACGGGTTGGGACTTTGTCAACAACAAACTTTCCTATACCAACCTCAGCGTATACCGCGACCTGCACTGCTGGGAGATGCGCTTCAACTGGATTCCTATCGGCAGCTACAAGAGCTGGAATTTCACCATCAATGTGAAAGCCCAGGCGTTGAAGGACTTGAAGTATGAGAAGAAGAAGGATTATCGTGATAATTAGTTGAGAGTTTAGAGTTGAGAGTTTAGAGTCAGTTGAAAGTTGATAGTTGAGAGTTGACACTTCGCGTCATTCAGCATTCAACATTCCGCATTCCGAATTAATCATTATCTTTGTCGCCTAAAACCTAATAAAATAAACAACTATGAAAAAAGTATTTACCCTTCTCCTCGCGCTGGCCATTGGTTTTGGCCTGAAAGCGCAATGCCCTCTCACACAAGCCGTTGACTTTACTGCTACGGATGTTCATGGCACAGAAGTCCATTTGTTCGATATCCTTGATGGTGGACAATATGTGCTTGTTGACTTCTTCTTCGTCAACTGCGGCCCCTGCCAAATAGCTACACCGAAAGTCGTCGAATCCTATTATGCGATGGGTTGCAACCAGCACGATGTGTTTTACATAGAAATTTCTGACCGCGACAGCGATGCGGCTTGCCTCAATTGGGTGAACAACTATGGTGTGGAATACCCAACTATCAGCGGTGCAGCTGGCGGTTCTGGCATCAGTAACACCTATCAAATCGGAGCTTTCCCCACAGTTATCCTCATTGCGCCGGACCGTTCCATCGTCATCAATGACTTGTGGCCCATCAACAACGCCCAAAGTGTCATCACCGCTTTGGAACAACACGGACTGCAGCAGCATGACTGCAATGGCGCGACCTACGACCCGCAGGTGAGCATCACGGTTGACCAAGTGCTGGAGACCGAGGTCACGGCCACCTTCACGCCTAATGAAGACTGCGCATCATACGCTTACACCTTGGCTACTGAGGCAGAAATCCAGGAATGGATGGGTATTGCAGGTCTCGACCTCCCCGAATACCTTTGGAACCACGGTATGCCTGGCTCGGGAGTCATCTCCAACACCTTCAGCGACCTGACGCCCAACACGGAATATGTAATCTACGCAGTGCCTGCCGACATTGACGGCAACCTCGGTGAGGTCGTCCAAGAGCCGGTTACAACTACGCCGAGTGGCCCTTCTGACATCATGCCCGACTTCACCGCCACCGACATCGACGGCAACGAAATCCACCTCTACGACATTCTTGATGCAGGTCAGGCCGTGCTGATCAACTTCTTCCTCACTGGGGACCCATATAGCGAGGCTCCTATGGCCGATGTGGTCGAAGCCTACCGCCTTTATGGCTGCAACCAAAACGATGTGTTCTTCATGGGAATCTCACCCAATGGCCATGACAACGAATGCCAAACTTGGGTTGACCAATTCGGTGTGCAGTATCCCACCATCAGCCGCGACGGCGGTGGTAACGATATTGCACAAGACATCCCCGTGGGTTACTATCCCACCATCATGCTCATCCGTCCCGACCACACCTTTGCAGTGCGTGACATCTATCCGCCTACGCTGGAATATATTATTAATGCCATGAACGCAGAAGGTTATGAGCAACATGAGTGCCCATTTGAAGAAACGCTGACTTTCAGCATGGATACAATTGAATTGCCTTATGCCACACCTACTGAAATCACTGTTTATAACAACACTGCAGAGGATGCCGTCATCCAAAGTATACAAGAAACCAACGAATGGAATAATTTCTGTTTGATTACTTTCCTTATCAACGGCGAAGAATATTGGTGCCCTGACGATCTTGAAATCACCTTACCGAGAGGTGAATCTCTCACTATGTTTATGGTATGCGATATGGTTGGGAAAAATGCTCCTGAATATATCGAAGACCTTGTCACCGTGTCAAGTAACTTGCCTGACGCCAGTTTCACGGTGATGGTAGAACACGCATGGTCGGTGGATGAAAATGAGGCTTCGGCCACGCTTTATCCCAATCCCGCCAATGAAAGCGTGACCTTGAAGGGCGGAAACCTTGGCATGGTGCGCGTCTTCAACGCCCTCGGCCAGAAGGTGGATGAATACGAAGCTAATGGCAGCGAACTCCGCATCAACACGACAGGCTATGAGAACGGCGTTTATGTCGTGAAGGTTGGTGAGAAGACGATGAGATTTGTTGTAAAACATTGATTTACTATGGCCTATGGCTAATGACTATGGCCGCTTTTACATTTATTGAAGCGGCCATAGTCATAGGCCATGTGCCATTGGCCAAAATAAAAAACCATGAAAATAATCATTCTTCGTTCCTCGTTCCAAACCGATGAATTTGTCAGGACAGAATATGCCGAATTGATTCAACGGCTGGAAAATGATTGTCATGCCGTTATTAATATCATTGGTGATGAAATGGTAGAGACGGTGCATGCACCGTCTCTACAAACAACAATACCCGATGCATTTATGATTGCCACCGGCGGCGTGGAAAACCTGTTCAAACGCATTTGGTCCGCCATCGATATTGAAACCATGTATGGGCCATCGCACCAAAAAACCGTCACCATGATCGCTGACGGACGCAACAATTCCTTGGCGGCCTCATTGGAGATATTGACCTATTTGGGCAACATCGGGGTGGAAGGAAAGATTTTGCATGGGATGAATGATGAGATTGTTTCGGCCGTTGTAGAGACGTACGGCCGTACGTCTCTACAGGGCCGAATCGGGTTGTTCGGTCAACCCTCCGATTGGCTCATTGCCAGCGGGGTGGACCGCGATTACCTCCGTCAACGATACGATATCGAAACCGTCGACATAGATTTACAACGCCTCATGGATGGCATCAAGGTGGTGCCTCAAACTGAGGCCGAGGAGGTGGCGCAAACTATGGTGAAATGTTCCAAGGCCGTCAAAGAGCCTTCGGATACCGATATGCTGGAAGCCGCCAAAGCCTATCTCGCCATCAAGCGCATCTGTCAGGAGGAGCGCTTGGATGCCATGACCATCCGCTGCTTCGACATCGTGAAAGCCTGTGGCACGACGAGCTGTTTGGCTTTGGCATTGCTCAACGATGAAGGCATCGTGGCAGGCTGCGAAGGTGATATGCAGACATTGATGAGCATGTATTTGGCCAAACGTTTGTGCGGCGAGGTGGCATTTATGGCCAACCCGTCGCAACTCACGGATAAAACCTCCATGTTGGCACACTGCACCATCCCGCTGACCATGTGCAATGAGACTGTAGTGCGCTCGCATTTCGAGTCGGGTATAGGCGTGGCCATACAGGGTGTGTTGCCACTGACCGACTACACCTTATTTAAATGGGGTGGCCCAAAATTAGACCGTTATTTTGTCACCGAGGCACAAGCCATAGAGGCACCTTACAGCAACCATTTCTGCCGCACGCAAATCACGCTCGATGTGAATCTGAAACCTTATCTGCTCCAACACTCCATCGGCAACCACCATGTCATCATCCGTGGAACGCACGCCGACGCAATCCGCCGATTTATGCAGTCCAACGGAGTTCAGAACGTGTAACCGAATGAGAAATAAGCTCCAAAACGGTTCTCCGAATCTCTTCTCGACCAATGTGCTGTCAGTGAAATGGGACCCAAAGGACTGTTGTAGGAATACTTCAATCCCGCGCCTTGTGCTTCAAGGGGCTTAAACATATTATCAAACTGCATCAGAGGTACCAGATCCCAATTTATCAACAAATTGTACATGGCAGTCAGATAGTGGTTTCCATAAAAGTTGTAACGTAAGTCGGCACGAAACACACTGGCATTGTCATCTGCCGACTCCACAGAGTTAAACCCGATGAAAGGCATTTGGTCATAGAAATGGCGCCCTGAAATCTCGCTGCCATAAACGTTCCACAAGTTGAAATATCCAGGTATCCCTGACACATAGCGGCCATACACTTGAGGTATAATGGTGAATCTCCCGCCTCCTGGTGTGATGTAGGATTGAAAACTGTATGCGAGATCAAGGTATCCCTTTTCTGTAGTAAATCCTTCTTCAGATTCAGAATGATGATTCAAGTTGATATGATAACGACCTGTCAAGCTAGCCTTGATGCCATGGTTGGCAAAATAGGTGTCATCTAGATTGTCGAATTCCATGTTGACAAACGGCGAAACCAGCTGGTTGGACACGAAGAATAAGGAATCAAAAATATTACCAGTTATAGAGGAAAGATCAAATGTCGTATTAGTGTATGATACACCGACTTTAGTGTTGAAGTTGAGTAGATGGAACTGTGAGATATAGCCACTTAGCTTATTCTGTCGGTAACTCAGATTGAACATCTTACCCACGATAGCTGATGTTCTGAAATGCTCGTTGCGGTAGTCGTATGCCAAGTTAAAGTTGGCCACGGATGGCAAAGAATAGGTATAGGTGAGATTGATTTTTGGACTGTAGCTGAGCTTGAAGTTAGCGTTCAACTTTGAGCCGTTGAATTTCTTCTCGTTGAGACCAACGTGGAGCAACAGAGCAGCCCCTTCTTCAGTGTCATAGCGTACACCTAGACCGAAAACATGGGGTTTGGCATATTTCATATCGATATTCAAGTCGTAGGCATCCGAAAGCTGATCATTCTGGTGGATGGAATCGCATTCCTTGATTTGATAAGTGATTTCATCGAAGCAGCCTGTACCACGATAAATCTTAACGGCGTTTTCGATGTCTGCTTCCGAATACGCTTTATCGACCTTCAGTCCACCTTTTCGGATCAGCCAATTGCTTTCCCGAGGGCTCACATTGTTGAAGGTGATGGAACGGATGAGTACTGACTCTTTGTCCAAATTCTTGGCGTTAGGCGCACGAAGTGTCTTGCTGACAGGATGCCCCGCCGAGGCATCGACGGCCTTTTTGATGGCCAGGAGCTGGTCGTGGTATTCGCTGGCTTTTTTGTAGCCTCTACCCACGAGTGTGTCGATGGCATCTGGGGTGAAGCTGAGCATGCCGAAGCCGCTGATGTCAGGAATGATATGGACATCGCACAACTGACGGTTTTCCACTCGCTTTGCACTTGTGCTGTTGGTGACCAACCGGAGAAACACTTGGGGCAACGACTTCAAATCGTTGATTGTGATATCCTTAGTGGAAGTAACTTCAATACCAATGATGATATCAGCGCCCATGTCACGAAGCACATCGGCGGGGAAGTTGTTCACCAAACCGCCGTCAACGAGTACTTTGTCACCAATTGTGACAGGAGAGAATACGCCTGGAATGGCCATACTGGCCCGCATGGCTGTAGGCACGCTACCACTACGCAACACCACTTCCTTGCCGGTAATCATGTCGGTTGCTACGCAGGCAAATGGGATGGGCAGGTCGTTAAAGTCCATTTCCTCCTGATAACCGACACATAAGTCGTTGAATAAGTTGATAAGTGAACTGTTGTTGACGTAGGCACTAGGCAACTGGCTGATAAACTTAGAATTAGGGTCGTTGTCGAAGAGACTTTCCGTGTTGAAAGGTACTTGAAGCATTAGAGTGCTGTTACGTTGCCTCATTTCCTCCGACATCATGGAGCGGTCAATCTTATTGCCGATATACTCTGACCAGTTCATGCCTGCAATGAGTTCGGTAAGCTCATCGGGAGAATAGCCTAAGGCATAAAAGCCACCGATGATGGATCCCATGCTGGTGCCGGCCACATAATCAATGGGGATGCCCAATTCTTCGATGTATTTCAGTGCGCCGATATGCGATGCGCCTTTGGCACCACCACCGCCTAAGACCACACCGACTTTGAGGCGGGGCGGTTGGATAGTAGTATTGGTTTGGGCTTGGGCCACGAGAGAAACTAAAAGAGTTGCGATGAGTAAGTAGATTTTTTTCATTGTTACGGATTTATTAACCGTGCAAAAATAAGGTTTTTTCGTTCATTATTGATTTTTATTGCAAAATCAACAACACTAACCAATCTGGCTCCAATCAAACGTTTGGGCAAACAATTCCTTGTAATGCTCACGAAGCATTCGATTCTCGGGCTTGATGAGCTTCGGGTCATCGGCTAAAAGTTTGATGGCGGCCTCGCGGACTTGCGGGATTAATGGACCGTCTTTTTGTAGGTCGCCGATGAGCATTTCGATTTGTCCGGACTGCCGTGTGCCGCCCGTTTCACCGGGGCCGCGCAGTTCTAAGTCGACTTCGGCGATTTCGAAGCCGTCGTTGGTGCTGCACATGGTCTTCATGCGGGTTTTACCATCGTTAGTCAATTTATGGTCGGTGACAAGGATGCAATACGACTGGTCGGCACCGCGACCTACGCGACCACGCAACTGATGCAACTGCGACAGACCAAAGCGGTTGGCATTCTCAATGATCATCACCGTGGCGTTGGGGATATTCACGCCCACCTCGATGACCGTCGTGGCCACCATGATTTGCGCATTCCTATTAATAAAGCGTTGCATCTCGAAGTCCTTGTCCTCGGCAGTCAACCTGCCGTGGCACACGCAAAGTTTGTACTGCGGTTCTGGAAAGTCGTGCAGCAAGGCCTCATAACCCTCCTGAAGCGCAATCATATCCGTGTTCTCCGACTCCTTGATGCAGGGATAGACCACATAAATCTGCCTACCAAGCGCAATCTGCTGCTTCATGAACATCATGATGCGGTAGCGGTCGTCGCTGTAAATGTGATAAGTCTGCACGGGCTTTCTTCCTGGCGGCAACTCATCGATTTTGGAGACATCGAGATCGCCGTATTGCGTCATGGCAAGAGTGCGAGGAATGGGTGTGGCGGTCATCACCAAAGTGTGCGGAGGAATCTCGGTTTTCTCGTAGAATCTTGACCTTTGCTCCACGCCAAAACGATGTTGCTCATCGATGATGGCCAAGCCCAAGTTCTTAAACACCACCTTGCTTTCAATCAGGGCGTGGGTGCCCACCACGATTTGCATGGTGCCGTCGGCCAGACCAGCGTAAATCTTCCGTCGCTCCGCGATTTTGGTGGAACCCGTCAGCAATGCGAAGTTGATGTTCATGTTCTTCAATTGCTCCTGAAGCGTGGCAAAATGCTGGGTGGCCAGGATTTCGGTAGGTGCCATAAGGCAGGCTTGGAAGCCGTTGTCCAAGGCCAAGAGCATCACCATGAGGGCGACGATGGTCTTGCCGCTACCCACATCGCCTTGCAGCAGGCGGTTCATCTGATGACCAGAGCCCAAGTCTTTTCGGATTTCCTTGATGACACGCTTTTGGGCGTTGGTCAGCGGGAAAGGCAAATGGCTTTTGTAAAAATCGTTGAAATAGTCGCCCACTACACCGAAAACATGCCCTTTGATAGCCTGCTCGCGGTGCATTTTGTTGCGCAGCATTTTCAGTTGGAAAAAGAAATGCTCCTCGTATTTCAGTCGGCGTGTGGCCTGCTGGATTTCGATGTTGTTGGAGGGCAGGTGGATCTCGTAATAGGCGTAGCGGCGTGGAATCAGTTGCTCTTGCTCAATGAGGGACTTCGGTAGTGTCTCGGGAATATATTCGTAGACCTGTTGCAGGATGAGTTTTTGCAGTTTGGCGATAGTGCGCGTGCCGAGGCCGTGGTCCTTCATCTTCTCGGTGGTGTTGTAGACACCCTGCAAGCCTTCACCGATGAGCGGATCCTTGGGGTCATATTCCTCGATTTCGGGGTGCACAAAATTGTAGTTGTGGTTGAACTCGCTGGCCTTGCCAAAAAGCACATATTTCACGCCAGGTTTGAAGCGGTTCTTGATCCATTTTAGTCCTCGGAACCACACCACCTCGATGTTGCCCGTCTCGTCGCTGAAAAGGCCCGTGGCGCGTGTGGCCCTTGGTGCGCCAATCATCTTGATATTGGAGATGGTGCCGACCAACTGATAATAAACGCTATCATCGTTGATATAAGCCACCTTTTGGATCTGGCTGCGATCGATGTAACGAAACGGAAACTGGTTAAGCATATCCTGATAGGTGGCCACGCCCAACTCCTTCTTCAGGACTTCGGCTTTCTTCGGCCCGACACCCTTCAGATAAGCGATATTCGTTTGCAGCAGGTTCATTTCCATGCGACAAAGGTACGGATTTATTTCTGAATCTGTGGTGCCGCCGCCCGGCTTTGGTTGACAATCCAAACACCAGTGAAGACCAACATCATGGCAATACCCTTCTTCCAAGTGAAGTGGTCCAAACCTATGATGATGCTGATAATGGTGGCGATGATGGGCTGCACATAATTGTACATGCTGACCAAAGTGGGTCTCAAGCGTTTCTGCCCGATGGGGATGAGGAAATAGGCGACGAAAGTGGCGAAAAACACTACAAAAGCGATTTGCCACGCCACAGGGCTCTCAATTTGTCCGAAAGGAATATGTATCAGGTTTTTGACATTGAAGGGCACGGTCACCAGCATGGTAAACAGGAACATCCACTTCATGAAAGTGACCACATTGTATTTCGAGATGAGTGGGCGGAAGATGCCGAGATAGAGGGCGAAGGTCAAGCCGTTGACCACCACGAGTACGATGCCCAAGGGCTTGGTCTCTGAAGCGCCACCGCCCAGTCCCACCGAGTTGAAAACCAAGATCAAAACGCCGGCGAGACTCACCAAAATGCCGCCCACTTTTTTGAAGGTGATGGGCTCCTTCAAGACGATGGCCGCCACAATCATGGTCAGAATGGGTGTGCAGGTATTGGTGATGCTCGTGTCGATGGAGGTTGTCATGGTGATGGCCTTCAGGAAACTCCATTGGGTGAGAAACAGACCCAGCATGGAGGCTATGAAGATCTTCCACAGGTCGTTCAGCGGCACTTTTTCTTTGGGCATGAACATGGATAGAATCCAGAACAGCAGCGTGGCACCCGCCGCACGAAAGCATAACAGATCCATGGGGGTCAATACATGCGCATTGGAGATGTTCTTGCAGCAAACGATGTTGAACCCGAAGATGCAGTAGGCACCGAAACAAGCGAGGTGCCCCGTAAGCGTTGACTTATTCAATCCCATAGACTGGTTTCACAAACAAGCCGCAAAATTAAGAAATCTTTCCGCTTCCCATTTACAATTCAAGAAAAGTATCTACATTTGCGGAAATTATCGAAACAAGAGCGCATGAAAGATCTTTTCAATTATTGTGTATATAGGATTGCATACGCATACAAGAAAATGAGAATGCATGACTATATTGGTCAGGGCTATTTTTTAATGTTCTTTGCGTTTACGGGATACTTATTGGCTTTAACTCAATTTGTTTTGTTTCAATTTGGTTATGGGTTAAATAAGCTTATTATCATTTTATTCTGCATACCTTTAGCTATTGAAGTTTTGTTCTTTTCAAAACTGTTTCCTAATAGTGAAAAGGTATATCATGAATGTGATTCCAAATACCGAAATGAAAAACATAGGTGGATAAAAGGTCTTTTGGTTTTTCTGTTTTTATTGATGTCATTAGTAAGTTATATTCTTGTTTTAGCTGTTTTCAAGAAATGATAAAACGAGTATTGGGGACTACATTCATTGATATTCACACACATTCGGTCAAGACGGACAACAACCTCATCCAAATCGTCAACCTTGATTTAAACCAACCTTGTCCCGAGCAAGGCTATTATAGTTACGGCATTCATCCGTGGGCATTGGATGATGCTGATTTTCAAGCAAAAAAAGCATTGCAAACCCTTGAAGAGAAACTGAAGTTGCCACAAGTCCTTGCCCTTGGCGAAGCAGGTTTGGACAAGATGCACAAGGCGAGTTTTAAGCAACAGATTGAACTCTTTGAGCGGCAAATCGAACTATCGGAAGCTTTGCAAAAACCCATGATTCTGCACGATGTGCGCAGCCATAACGAAATCATTGCATTGCGCAAAAAACACAAAGCCCAACAACCTTGGATTGTCCATGGCTTCAGCGGTACGGAGCAAGACATAAAGCAACTCATCGGGCAGGGGATTTATCTTTCCGTGGGCGAGAGTCTGTTGCATCCTGAAAGAAAGATTTATAAATCATTCAAATTCATCGATTTGGATTATCTCTTTCTTGAAACCGACATGGCGGAAATTGGAGTTGAAACGGTCTATGAAGCAGCGGCAAATATGTTGGAAATGGATTTATCGGTCCTGCAAACGAGAATCTTTGCTAATTTTGCACGATTATTCAATCTATAGACATGATAAAGATCCTCTTCATCTGTCACGGCAATATCTGCCGCAGTCCCATGGCAGAGTTTGTGATGAAACACCTTGTCGAAGAAGCTGGCTTGAGCGACAAATTCAAAATCGCTTCAGCAGCCACTTCGACCGAAGAAATTGGCAACCCCGTCTATCCTCCGGCAAAACGTAAGTTGGCTGAACATGGCATAGGTTGCGAGGGCAAAAGGGCGAAGGTGATTACCAAGGACCAATACGATTATTATGATTACATCATAGCTATGGATCACGAAAACCTGCTTGGCCTAAAATGGTTGTTTGGCAAAGATACCAAGCACAAAATCAGCTTGTTGATGGATTACACCCATCGACCAGGCGATGTCGCCGACCCATGGTACACGGGCGACTTTGAAGCCACTTGGGTGGATGTGTTGGAAGGATGCAAAGGGCTGTTGGAACACCTTGAGACGCATAAATAGGCGTCTCTAAAGGGTGGTGGCAAACGGTTCCATCACCCGTTCAAAAATCCCGTTCATATAAGCCAATGCCATGCCATAGTTGCTAATCGGAATACCTTGATTGACAAAGAGGTTGGTGCGGTTGAGCAGCTGCTTGCGCGTGCTCATGCAGCCGCCGCATTGGATGGCCATAGCGTATTTTTTAGGGTTTGCAATGGGGGAGAGGCCCGCCACATACTCGAACTTGATGTCTTTTCCAGTGAACTTCAGAATTATTCTAGGCAATTTCACCCGGCCGATGTCCTCGCAGGTGCTGTGATGGGTGCAGGATTCAAGCAACAAGACCGTGTCGCCGTCTTTCAGTTGTGAAAGATATGGCGTGCCCTTCACATAGTTGTCAAAGTCGCCACGCAGCCGTGCCATGACGATACTGAAACTGGTCAAAGGGATGTCATGGGGGACGATTTTGCTCACAAAACCAAACACTTGGCTGTCGGTGACAATCAAGGCGGGCTTTGGCATGGTGTTGAGGTATTGCTGTAAGTGGGTTTCTTTCAATATCACGCAGATGCATTCGTTGTCGAGCACATCACGAATAGCCATAACTTGGGGTAAAATCAATCGGCCTTCTGGGGCCTCGGAGTCGACGGGGCAGACCAAAACGACCACTTCATTGGGTTTGATGATACCTCCCAACAAAGAAACCCTTTGATAGGCACTCTCTGGAATGGTGTTTTTGAGCATTTCAATCAGCGGGGAGATATCTTTGTCTTTTATGATGCTATAGTTCAGAACTTTGGTGTCGTAGTTTTTTTCAATCATCGCCTTCACAACGGCAAGGAGCGACTCTTGGTCGGATTTGTTGTGGACGACGAAAAACGGCACTGCCCTTTCTTTCATGCGGGCGATGAGTTGCTTCTCGGGGTCACCGAAGTTGTTCTCTGTGATGACCAAGATGGCGCAGTCGATTTCCTCGAGTACCTTCATTGTTTTTTCCACACGCTGCTGTCCCAGTTCACCAATATCATCGATGCCTGCAGTGTCGATAAGCACGCATGGCCCGATGCCGAAAATCTCGATACTTTTTTTGACGGGGTCGGTGGTAGTGCCCGCCGTGTCACTCACGATGGCGATATTTTGTCCCGTAAGAAGATTAATAAGGCTACTTTTGCCGCAGTTTCTGCGTCCAAAAATGCCGATATGAGGTTTCAAATCCTTTGCCATTTTCCGTTGGTTTTCAATTTTGACGCAAAAATAATAAAAAGTTGTCGAAAATAGTGAAAAACTTAATCAATTGATAATAAATAATATATCCGACAGCAAACGACAACAAACGATTACAGTCGACTACAAACGTTTAATCAACGGCTTAGTCTTGACAAGTGTTGTTACTTTGCATCGTCAAACCGATTGGTAGGGCAATGACCTCCAAGAAGGGCGATACAACTAAACAAACTTATTCATTAATTACTAAACACACACAACCATGAGTACAATGAGAAATTCGGTCATGCTGATTGGCCGCCCGGGTGCAGAACCTGAAACGAGAACCTTCAACGACAACCGCATCGTCACGCGCTTTACTGTAGTTGCATGGGACAAGACCGCTGAGCGCGTTGCGCTGGCGGTGAAGAAAGGGAAGCAGATTGCCATCGACGGCACTTTGCGCAACAACGAATGGACCGACAAGAACGGCCAGCGTCACTTGTCAACAGAGATCCATCTGAACAACTTCATCCTTTTGGATTGGGGTAAAGAACAAACAGCTTAAAAACCTAAACACCTTATAATTAATTATTAATCTCTTAAACACACACAACTATGAGTACAATGAGAAATTCGGTCATGCTGATTGGCCGCCCAGGTGCAGAACCTGAAGTGAAAAACTTTAGCAACAACAACAAAGTGGCGCGTTTCCGCCTTGCCGTGGACGAGCGCCGTATGAACGCCAACCGCGAATGGGTGAACGACACGCAATGGTTTACCCTCGTGGCTTGGGGAAAAATCGCCGACCGCGTCGAACGCTACGTGAAAAAGGGCATGCAAGTTGCCATTGATGGTAGCCTGCGCAACAACGAATGGACCGACGACAAAGGTCAACGCCATTCCAACATCGAAGTCTGGGTCAACGACTTGTTCCTGATCGATAAAGTCAAGGATTAAGATTGTCGTCCACACACCGATAGTGTGAATTGTCCGCAGAATAATGGGTAACCGAACATTGCTTCGCATTGCCCATAATTCCGCGGCATTTTTGTATGAATCAACAGGTTTTTTGTGCAAACCTTTGACACATCGGAATTTTCCTTATTTTTGCAGTCGTATAAATAATAGTAGATACCATGTTTCACCTAAACACATCATCTCGATTTCATTCTCTTATTGTCGGGTTTCTGGCACTGATTTTTCTTGCAGGACAACCCCAAGCCAAGGGACAGGAAACTTCTCCTGGAATAGATTTCTTTTCGGGTATTAATTTCAGTTTTGCTGATATGAATTTTTACAGGCAGTATGATGTATTACTCCATCTTACTCCTGGGTTCAAGTGGAATATGGGGCATCATTGGCAACTGACCGGACAGGCTATGATTCCCATCATAAACACTTTTGGCGAGGAATACAAATATGTTCAGATAGGAGCATTTAATATTAGTAAAGAGATGCGTATTAGCAAATTGTATCTCAAAGCTACGGTGGGTGTTTTCGACATGTACCGTTATGGTGCGGATTTGAAAACTTTTGTGCCGTTGTCTGATAGGCTTGCCTTCGAAGGCCAAGCAGGGTATGTTGGAGTGTTGTATTTTGATTCTTCAGCCCACTTATATAAACCTGACCGGTTTGTGTGGACTGTAGGAGGCGACATCTATCTGCCGCGATGGAACACACAGTTTCGTGGCACCGTTGGAAGATACTTGTATCAGGATTTTGGCTGTGAGGCTGAAGCCATGCGCCACTTCAACCATACCACAGTTTCGGTCTATGGCCGCTGGAGTGGCGAATATGGTTTGGATGGTGGGTTCCGAATTGTCATCATGCTTCCACCTTATCATCGCAAGCATAGAGCAGTGAATTTCCGCCTTGCTTCCAATTATAGGATGTCATATACTGTAATGTTTAAAGACTATGCTAATTGTATGTACCATACCGACCCAGAGCAAAACGAACGTGACGGCTGGTTCAGCCGCGATCTGCTTCGTTGGGGCAGCCATACCATGGAACCTGATTTCATCATCACAAACAAAATTGAACAACAATGAAACACCTTATTATTAATGTATTAATTGCTATTATTGCTTTGTGGTTCCTTCCCCTTGCGGGTCAGGCCCAACAATATAATGGCACTTCGGGAATGGTTCACATTCCAACAGGTGAGATGCACCACGAGGGTGATGCGCTCATCGGTGCCCATTTCCTTAACAAGGCTATGACCCCAGATACGGGTTTCATCTATTTGGGAGAGAAATACAACACTTTCGACTATTATATTGCTTTGACTCCTTTCAGTTGGATAGAGATGAGCTATGTGTGTACTGAAAGAATACATGCCAAGGATGAACAAACTGGACATATCAAATGGAGCAAAGATCGCTATGCCTCGGTGAAAATACAGCCTCTAAAGGAGGGTAAATTCTATCCTGCCGTGGCCATAGGCTGCAACGATGTTTTGACTTCGGCTTTCTTCAAAGACAAGCCAGACGTGCAACTCTATTTCACGAACGTATATGTGGCGGCGACTAAGACTTTCACTTTTTCGGGCAATGAGTTGGGATTGACTGTCGCCTACCGCCATTTCTTCCGTGGCTACAATGCCAAATGGAACGGAGTAGTTGGTGGTGTCAGTTTCAGACCATCGTTTTTCCCGCAATGGAGGCTGATAGCCGAATACACTGGGAACGAATTCCTGCTTGGCACCGATGTCTTGTTGTGGCAACACCTGCTCCTTCAAGCCAGTCTGAAGGATTTCAAATATGCCAATGCAGGACTTTGTCTTCAGTTTAATCTCCTCGGGAAAAAATACCGTTATTAATGGACTGCTTTGAAAATAATGAAAAAAAATAAAAAAAAAGTAACTAGTTTGAAAAATATACTTATCTTTGCTGCGTGAATAATGGTGGAAAATTGCCGAAAAAAGGCAAAAATAACTCACTTTCAACAAGATATTATTAAACAACTGAGTATTAATCAATAAAAAAACATAAAACTATGATGAAGAAAAAAGTATTAATGCCCTTAATAGTGGCTGGTATGATGGTGGCTTCTGTCGTGAGCCTTGATTCATGCAAAAAAGAGCAGGATCAAACTCCGAAGGCTGTTTTTACTGACACGGAGACTCCTGTTATAGAACATGAAATTACTGTTGAGAGGGAAGGTGCCACCTATGAGTGCCCTTATTGCGGTGTATCACTTACTCATGGTAACGAGCATTGGCATTATTTCGGAACACCTTCTAGCATGAAACCGCCTTATGGCGATGATCCACATGGCTTTGATGTAGGAGAAATGATGGACGATGATAAACCAGGAGGAGTTCCTCACTTTTGGGGTTATACGGATTGTTTAGCTGGCTTGTCTGCTGAAACTTGTCCTTATTCTGGCGTTTTATACAATAATGAGGATGCAATTCAACAAGTGATGAATGCTTATTCATCTGAATTTGGGATAATACTTAGTCATGATGAAGCCAAAGAATTGTTAGCACCACGTTTCCATGCACACCATATTGTTTATAGAGTAATTATTAATGGTGGTATGGCAAATACGTGGCATGTTGGCGGTGGAGTTCCTGGTTGGCCAAATCCACACCCGGAAAAACCGTAAATAAGGTTAATTAATGAAAAAACTGAATGACCGCGAAAGCGGTCATTCTTTTTTTATCCTGAGACCATAAACACACGGGAGTCTTTCCACTTGGAATGGCGCAGCATCTCATTGGTGAAGTGTGTGCGGCTGCCGACCTGTTCAAGTAGTTCCTTTGCCTTGTCGAATTGACGCAACTCGCGATAAATCTCTGGCACCTCAAGGTCAATCTGTTCGTCTGGGTGTTTCTCAAGCAGTGCCAAAAGGCGCTGCAGGTTCTCGGTGAAATCTTTGTGGTTCTTAAGGAACAGCTTCTCACCACCAAGAATCATTTTACGATTGCAGTGCCACACCCCGAAACTCATGAAACCGTTGAGCAGGTATTTCAGACGCACGTGCTGGTGGTTGCGGTGCAGGTCGTTGTAAGCCCACCAAAGGAACCGTCGCAGGTAAATCTCCTTCTTTGGGTCGTAGTGGCTTTTCTTCAGGAAAGTCTTGTAGTGATTAATCAAGGCCATCTTCCCCTTATTGTCCGAGAAACTAATGCCGAAGAAACGCCAGGTGTTCCAGGAATAGATTTCAGCGTCGGGCTTTTCGTATGTGATTAATGGCTCGACGGGATGCTCAATCCAGAAAATATGCCCACACGAGGGGCACATAATCATTTTTTGTGGCGTAGTTATCAAGTTGTCGTTCAATACTTTACCATCAGAATACAAGATAGACTGGTTGACCATCTCGGCTTTTAGGTTGCGACCTTCGAGCCAGGCTTGGCAATGCGGGCATTGGAAATAATATGAATCGTATTTCAGCATTCTTGTATCGAGCTTGTTGAGCTATTGTTTCGGGCGGTAAAAATAGTATTTTTTTATTTTCTGCCAAAATCTGCTGGAATTTCACCCCAAATTTCGGTTTTCCACTTGATAATTGGCACTTCGATGGCGTTTTCATTCAGCCATTTTTCGGCTCGGGCGATGAGCTCGAAGAGATATTCGTTTTTGGCGTTTGGCTGTAGCTTGGTTTTACATTTCTTCTGTCTAATCCACAGTTGCGCATTGACTGAATCGCTGTAGATGGGATATTGGACGCGTTTCTGCTTCATCCAAGCCAGAGCATGCACGATGGCCAGAAACTCACCGATGTTGTTGGTACCGTTCTCAAAGACAGGACTCTTAAACAATTGAATAGTCGTGGCAGGTTGTGTTCCGAAATCTACAAACACACCTTGATACTCCATTTTGCCTGGATTGCCCGAACAAGCGGCATCCACGGCAATGGCGGGACTGACAGGTTGCTCCTTAGCCTTCGAAAGGTCTACAGATGGGGCCACATCTTTGTCCCAATAGTTGTCAGGGCCTTCCTTGAAGGCGGTTTCGGCACTCGTACGGTCAGGAAAGCCTTTGTATTTTGCACCTTTGACGCCCTCTATATCCTTCTTGCAGTCCTCCCAACGGTTGTAGACACCTGGATTGCGGCCTGTCCAAACGACATAAAACTTGTTTTTCGACATGGGTGCAAAAATAGAAAATATTTACGATAAATCATGATTGCAGAAAAAACACTATTTTTGCCCCAAACAAATTATTAATCCGATGAAAAAACTCTACCTCATCACCCTCTTGAGCCTCATGTTGTGTTTTTCTTGCACAAAGAAGGCCGAAACCGATCCCGAAGTCATTGCTATGCGCGGGCTGGTGAACCGTGTGGTTCCCGAATATTCGGAAAACATTGTCCTCGAACGACTTGCGACGGATACCGTCGATCGCTTCGAAATTGAGACAAAGGGCCAGAGCCTTATTATTCGCGGCAACAACGCCAACAGTATGGCTGTCGGCCTCAATCATTACTTGAAATACTACTGCATGGCGCAATACTCTTGGTTCAAAGAGGAACCTTTGCAGATTCCTGCCGCCATGCCGATAGTGCCAGAGAAGGTGAGTCTGAGTGCCCGCGTGCCCGAACGCTTCTTCCTTAATTACTGCACTTTTGGTTACACCTTGCCTTGGTGGAACTGGTCGCAGTGGGAGCACTTCATCGACTGGATGGCACTCAATGGCATTAATTTGCCCTTGGCTATTACGGGACAAGAGAGCGTGTGGTATGAGGTATGGAGCGACTTCGGTCTTACTGATGAGGAGATTCGAAGTTACTTCACCGGGCCAGCGCACTTGCCTTGGCACCGTATGCAGAACATTGACCGCTGGGGTGGACCGCTGCCCATGTCATGGCTCGAGAACCAAAAGGAACTGCAAAAGCAAATCGTTGCCCGTGAGCGCGAACTCAATATGAAGCCCGTATTGCCTGGCTTTGCAGGTCATGTACCGCCTTGCATCACAAGAATATATCCTGATGCGCCTTTGGCCTCTTTGGGCGATTGGGCAGGCTTCGACAGCATTTGCTGGTGTAAGTTCCTCGACCCAGAGTGCGAGTTGTATTCTGAAATCCAGAAGAAGTTTATCGAGAAGGAGATAGAGTTCTATGGTACCGACCATATCTATGGCATCGACATCTTCAACGAGATGATTCCACCCAGCTGGGAGCCTGAATATCTTGGTCGTGTGAGCCGTCAGGTCTATGAATCTCTCGAAGCCGTTGATCCCGATGCCAAATGGCTTGAGATGGCATGGCTGTTCTGGAACGAGCGCCAATATTGGGAGGTTGACAACCGCATCGAGGCTTACATCACCTCCATGCCGAAAGACAGACATATCATGCTCGATTACTACTGCGAGCGACAACCTGTGTGGGAACGCACGAATTCATATTATGGCGTACCTTATATTTGGTGCTATCTCGGTAACTTTGGCGGCAACTCCATGCTGGCCGGTAACCTCGACACGGTGAATGTCAGGATTGAGCGTGCCTTCGAGAAGGGTGGCGACAATTTCGTTGGCATAGGCTCCACGTTGGAGGGCTTTGACTGCAACCCCTTCATGTATGAGTACGTCTTCGAGAAGGCTTGGAACAACCCGCTCACCAAGGATGTGGACGCTTGGGTGTTGCGCCTTGCCGACCAACGTGCTGGAAAAGAAGACTTGAATATGCGCGCCGCTTGGATCTTGTTGGCCGACAGCGTATATAATAAGGTGTCATCGCCGGGCCAGACCGTGCGCATCAACCAAAGGCCGACTATGGGTGACATAAAAGAGTACCGCCAGTATTATGTTGCACCAACTTACAAATACAGTAACATCACCCTGTTGGATGCCTTGGACAACCTGCTTGCCGCAGACTGCGACACTCGTACCCGTCATTTCGATGCGGTCAATATTACAAGACAGATGCTGGGCAACTACTTTAGCGACCTTTATGCAGATTATGTGAAGGCCTACCGTGAAGGCAATTATGAAACACTGCGTCAAATTGAGAAAACCATGACCTCCATCCTTGATGACACGGATGCGATTCTTGCTACCGAAAGCGCATTCTTGGTTGGCCGTTGGATTCGTGACGCAAGGGCCATCGGTACGACTGAAGAAGATAAGGACTACTTTGAGAGCAACGCACGCAATATCATCACCACTTGGGGCGAGGAAGACGCCTTGCTCAACGAATATGCCAGCCGTGCTTGGGCGGGTCTCACCGCGACTTACTACGCCTACCGTTGGAAGGAATTCTTCAAAGATGTGGATGCCGCCATCGATGC
The DNA here is from genome assembly GCA_902801625.1 of uncultured Bacteroidia bacterium. GTDB lineage: Bacteria > Bacteroidota > Bacteroidia > Bacteroidales > F082 > Limimorpha. The sequence goes on from CADCJI010000014.1 coordinate 137,573, forward strand.
CAAAAAGCCTTTCGATGAGAAGGCCTACCACGAGCGCATCTGCAAATACGAAGGCCAATGGTGGCGTGAGCGCCTCGGCACTTTCAACGCCGAGCCGGAAGGTGATGGCGTGGCTTTGGCTAAAGAAATTGCCGACAAGTACCGCGCCGAGCTGGAAGCTCGCTATAGGAAATAAACAAAGGAGTCCCGTAGGGACAACGGATATTAAGCAGGGTTGAAGCGTAGCGCAACCCCTGCTTCAAACACAAACAAATATGAACATCACAGAACAAGATAAGAACTTTATGCGCGAGGCCATCCGCCTCGCCGATGAAAGCGTGAAAAACGGTGGCGGTCCCTTCGGGGCCGTCATCGTGAAGGACGGAGAAATTGTCGCCGGCAGCTCGAACAGCGTCACCCGCGACAACGACCCCACGGCCCATGCCGAGGTGAACACCATCCGCCAGGCCTGCCGCAAACTGGGCACCTTCGACCTTTCGGACTGCGTCATCTATACCTCCTGCGAGCCTTGCCCCATGTGCCTCGGTGCCATCTATTGGGCGCATATCAAGCGGATCTATTATGGCAACACGAAAAAGGATGCCGCCGCCATCGACTTCGCCGACGACTTCATTTACAGGGAGTTGGAACAACACATCGAAGAACGCTCCGTGCCGTTCATCCCTTTGTTACGCGAAGAGGCCAGTGAGACTTTCCGTGCCTGGGAAGCGAAGCAGGACAAAGTGGAGTATTAGAAGATTTACACACAAACGCAAATATAGTCTTTTGCGAAATTAGTGCTATTGTGGGAATGTCAAATCTCTTCAAATGCTTTAATTAATCGTTTCGAAAATCTATTCACAGAGGTTTCCATTCTTTCAATAAGTAATACAGAAAAATCGTTCCATCTATCTCCATTGGCATGGGCTTTTATTTCGCGTATCTTTGTGTCATTATTATAAAGTTCGCCGAGGATAGTATGTTCGCCATCACTATCTGCGTTTTTGAAATAGATTATTAATTCATAATTCGATTCTGTTTCATTGCTTAATTGATACCCGTTTTGGATTAGTTTCCCATTAGCAATTCCTATAAAGGCGGATTCTACCTTTTGAGTAAATAGATTCCATGCATCATCAGGTGGAAGATTGTTTTTGTTTTCATGGGCAATGATGTATTCTCTTGCCATCCATTTATCTATTGTCATTTGCGAATAATCAAATTTGTAATTAATGACAATTGTTCCCTTTTGGGAAGGTATTTTGCTACTTGTTGTGGAATTTAATGTAGTACAAATGCACATGTTACATACTAGCAGCATAGCAAAAACCATTGCTTTCTTCATTTTTGTTCCCCTGAATTTGTGTCGGGTGCAACTTTTAGATGTCCTCTTTCCAGTGCCTTGAAAGAATAATTCTCCAATAAAAGAAGCGTGGCACTGATACACCACTCCTTCTGCTAGAGGTCGTGAGAAAACCTTATTATGAAGATGCAGTAATCAGCCCACGCTAAATGCGCGAGCCATCATACCCTCTTGCATAATAATCCAATTAGAAATTTCTCACGTTTCTAGCAGCAAGACGAGCATAACGCTTCGTGTTTCTATAAGTCAGCAACACAAAGGTTGCCAAAGAACTGATGCAAATGTAGTACTTTTTTTGAAAAACGAGTATAATAGTAAAAAATAATGTAATTTTGCAGCCGCAAATTCAAGCCGCACCATCGCTGAGATGAAGACAATGCGTTGACATCAAGGCCGCTGCGGGAATCATAATCATCTGATCCGGAGGACATTCAAATGGAAAGGAGAATAGGCTCAGTCCTTATTTATGTGGGAAACCGTGAAGCCGCGCCACAAGTCAACGCGGTGCTATCTCGTCACGCAGGCATC
>CADCJI010000015.1:0-13287 GCA_902801625.1 uncultured Bacteroidia bacterium
TATCTTAATCGGAATAAGGAGGCCATGATTCGTTAATCGTAATACGCTTCGTCTTCCGGGGTGATGGAATCGATCTTGAAAGAGTCTCCGTCTTTGACAAGGCCAAGCTTCACGTGATATTCGTAGCTTTTTTTACCTTCATAATAATAGGTATTGGTAACCTTGTACGAAAGCCCGTCAGCCGGTTCAATAGTGCGCTGGCAGTCGCCGATCACATCACCGCCTCCCTGATAAAGGAAGAGCCATATCGCCATGCATTCGCCATCACAATCGTAGTCGTATTGGTCTATCAGAAACTGCTTGGCTTCTGGTGTAACATGTTTATATATATGCTGATAGGCTTCCTCTTGATCTTGGTCAAACACTTCCTCCAACCCTTGGTAGAAGTTCTCCAAAAACGCTTTGCCCAACTCTACGGAGGCATCTGGTGTGCTGACGGTGTTCTCTGTGCTTGTTTTGTTGTCAGTGTTTTGTTTGTTGTTTCCGTTGTTGTTGCACGCCATCATGGCGAATGCGAAGGTTGCCATGGTGATAAAGATGAATAGTTTTTTCATGATGAAATGGATTTGATTGGTTTGACGGGGCAAATATAGATAAAAACCTTATTGTTGTCCCCGGAAACCTATTCTATCTTCATCCGACTAATCACTCCGCGATTGCTTCCCGAATCGAAAAACACGCTGTAGGCATAACCGCCATGCACTTTGAATACCCTTGGATAAATCTTCTTGCTGGCTTTTTGTCCCATGCCGACTCTGCCCGCTTCTGGGTCGTAGAGGCCGATGTAACTCATCCCGTCTTTCTCAAACAAACCATATACCTTGCCCTTGGCCTTGTCGATGATGAACTCATTCTTGAAAAACTTCTCTCCCGAAGTGATTTTCATTTGCTGTCTTTTCGCCACTTTGAAGTCGGGGCCGATTTCCACGATTTCACGATTGTCAAGACCAACGAATTGAAGCAAACCATTGACTTTCAAGGGGACAATCTGGAGTTCCTTTTTGGCCATCATGGAGCAATACCATTGTATCATTCCAAGCAAGGTTGGGGTTTCTGCCAAGATGAGGTCAATGCCAGGGCTTCCTCGTTCCGCTTTTTTGATGCTCATGGAAGTTATGCTTTCTCCTTCGCGCACTGGATCCCCATCCCCGTTCTCATCGTAGATGGACTCGAGGGTGAAGTTTTCTGCCATTGCTTGATGGTATTCGTTTTGAATCTTCATCCATTGCGACTGACAGGCACGATAGCCGAGGGTATCAATAAAACTGCATAAATATTGGGGCTTCTCCATCGTGCCGTCTTTTTTCATGTAAAGGAAGTCCTGGCTTTTGCCGTGGTTGAACTTAAGCCAGTAAAGTCCTCGGTCGTGTACTATGGTCCTTACGATGTAAGCCCCGTTGTACTCGCAAACGATTTTGAGTAGTTTGTTGCGGTAATCATCGCGTGAGAAGGTGGAGACGGGCAAAATACCTTGTTTTTCATCCAGATACACTTGCAGACAACTGTCCTGCCCGACAAGAATGAGGTCATCGAAAGCGTCAATGTGGAGTTTTTCAAAGAGTTGGTCGAAGTCCTTGCGGGCTTGCACAACGCCTTCGGTGTCGAGGACGACCATCGATGAAGTCTTGGGTTTGTTCTCCAAAAGGTAGATTTTCCCATCCAAAAACGCGATGTCGGCGATGTTGCGGTTGGAAGCAGAGCGGTAAAAGTCTTTGCTTGCCGAAACGCCAACTTCCTGAAGGTCGTAACTCATCTTCCTCATACGGAAACTGACATTGATGGAATCGCGCTGCAACTGTCGTGGCGTGAGGCTCACTATAGTATCTTGATAGCCGATGCACGAATAATAAAGGTTGACGGTCTCCGAGCGGTCGAAAAGCGGTAGTTCGTAACGCCCTTTGGTATCGGTGCTGGTACCGTATGGCGTGTTCACGATGCTGATGTTCACGTTCTCCACACCGAGGTTGCCGTGAACGGTGGTTTTGGTTTGGGCGAAAAGCGAAGAAGCAAAGAATAGCAATAGCAAAGCAAGAAAAGCGAAGAAGCAAAGAATAGCAATAGCAAAGCAAAAACAGAGTTCTTTTTCATAACGCACTCATTTTACGGTGATTGTAGCATGTTTATATGCCTTCCCGTCATCAAACCGCAACAAATACTCGCCTTTGTAAAGCGCTAACTTGAATTCCTTCTCGTCCTTACCGTACATATACTGGTCGATGGGGACGCATTGCTCGCCTTCCGATTTCAGGAACGCGCTCACGCAACCTTCAGGGAAGCCGTTTTTATCGATAAATCGACGGTCAATGGTGTAAAGCACCTTGCCGTTGTATAGTTTCCAGTCGGGGACGTTGTCTTCGATGAAGCGTGTGCGCGGAAGGCAGCAGGTGGCATCCATGCCTGAGTTGTTTGGATAAATGCGTTTCGCAGTATCATAACAGATAATCGGCTCACGGATGGGCATGGCATCAATACGGTCAAAAAATGCGGTACGTAGCGAGTCCATACTTTCGTATTGTTCAGAGAAAGTCATGACGCTGCAATCCATCGTAAACGGGTCAATGCCTGTCTTTTCCTTGAAAAATCCTCCCATCATCGACCACCCTTTGCGGTCGGTGATATGCCCCATACCTCCAAAAAGCACAAACTTTGCTTCGGGATCTTTGTCAAGAATGTTCTTGATTAGGTTATCTGCTTCATTCCTCTCGCGGTCAACGCCCCAACCATCGGACTCGTATGGCACAAGTGTATAGCCCATGTTGAGAGCTGTCCTTAATAGGTCACCGAAAACAGGTTCATCGCTATAGAATCCCGTCTCGCCAAGTAGCACGGTGCGCCGCTCGTTCACCAAGGAGTCCTTCGCAAATAAGGTTTCAGCGGCAAAGTATCGGTATCCGTTTTGGTAACATTTTTCCAACCAACTGATGACAAAAGCCCTGCTATGGGGGTTAAAATGCATCTCGTTTAGCATGATGACACGGTTGTTCTCGATGATGCTGTCCATTACTTCCGACAAAGGTATAGCCATCACATTTTCATAGGTCTTGGCCAAACGCGTCTTGTCTGAAAACAAGTTGCCTTTTTCGGCCATACGCATGGCATCCTTGTAATGCCCTACCCTAGAATAAAGGATACTCATAAGGTCATTATAAGGGCGCTCAAATTTTGACCCGACATAAAGGCTGTCCATATTGATGAGTTTCTTCAACGAACGATAGCTGAATCCATCTTCCTTGGCTACAGCGTATGGATTTTGGAGTTCGTTTTGCGCCACGGTGCTTTGAAAAGCTAATGCTGACAAAAGCAATAGAATGTAAAACTTTTTCATGGAACGTGATTTTTGAGGATTTAACTGGGTATAATATGGTTTAAATATTACAAAAATCATACCGATTTTGATAAATAATCAATCAAAATTTCATTCTATCCTCACCTGATACAAAGCCTTCCTGTGGTTGATGCCCGTAGGATAAATGAAATACAAAACGCCGTCGTGAATCCTCATATTCTGAGCAAAGGGATAGCCACTGAGGTCCATCACGGAGGTGGCCGTTCCGGTTTTCAGGTCGATGCGCTTCAGGGTATAGATGCCATCGTTAACGAAGAAGGTGTAGAATTCCTTCCTTGCTGCGTCATTCAACATTTTCTGTTTCCAGCGGCGGTCGAGTTCCATCTTGCCGTTCCATTTGCGGTATTCGTGGAAGGTGAGGGGATAGCGCTCCAATTCGTTGCCGACGGCGTCGAAAACAAGGGTCTCGTGGTCGGTGTAGGCAAAGAGATAGAATTTGTTGTCGATGGCGTAAATCGGGTTATAGATAGGGTCGGCAACCCAAAAGTTAGCACCGATACCACCAGTATGCAAAAGTAACCAAATGTCATCGCGGGCTTCCTCATCTACGATGTAATGCAAAAGGTAAGGCTCTTTGTCGCTGCCGAGAATGTTGCAGTAATAGCCTATTTCCTTGTTGTAATAGAAATAACGTCCTGTGATGAAAACACTGTCGGAAGCGGCCACGATGGTGGAGAACTTGTCGTAGAAGGTCTTGCGCGACATGGAATTATAGAAGTTCATCATACCTTTCTTTCCATCGCCATATTCGATAAATCCAACCTGACTGGCTTGGTAGTCGTTGATGGCATAGATGTCGCCGATTGCATCTTTGCTGAGATATTTGTAACGCGATGAAATCGGCATTTCGTGTAGTGTGTCTCCATCAAATGAGAGGTGGAGTAGGGCGGAATTGCGGCGGTGATAGACAATCATATAGATGCCGTCTTCGCGGAGAGTGTAGTCGATGACAGTCATCACGGGATTGTCGAAGGCAATTTTAGGCACATTGGCCGTCACCTCCACTTCAAGTAGTTCGTGATTCTTTGTTTTCATTTTGATTGTCAGGTTTTTGCCATTGATGTCTTTATCCTTGATAGTGTAATAGGTCGGCTCAAAGACCATGTGCGCGAAGCGGAGTTTTTCGTTCTCCTTGGCGTGGCCGTAAGTGAAGCGACCTTGCTCGTCGGTGACGGAAACGAGCAGCGAGTCATGCACGTATACGCTCACATTCTCGATGGCTTTGCCATTCTCGTCCTTGCAGTAGCCTTGGATGATGTGGCGTTCTTGGGCGTAAATGTTGGCTGCCAACAGTAGGAACGCAAACAAGGTAAAGGCGTTATTCATTTTCATGGTGCTATGGTTTGATGTTTTTGCAAAATTATAGTCAAAAACCATCAAATACCCAAATTTCAATGCCTAATTCAGATTTTTTAATACGATAATTTTGATTATCAGGTGTTTAATGGAAAATCTATTCAGATTTTTCCAGCCTCAAACAAGGTTGAAATCGGGTCGGAACCAGCCTTTTTTTTCAGGTTGGAGCGGTATTTCAGGGCTGTGTATTCGGTGAAGCCCATCAGTTCGGCCTCTTCCTTCGAGCGGAAACGGAGGAAATTGAGCACGGCGATGTGGCGCTCCGTTTTGCTCAACTCGGGATGCGCGACGGCCAATTCCGACAAGGCTTTTGGATAGACGGCCTCAAATTCCGCCAAAATCTGTTTCAAGCGGTTCTCGCTGCCCGATTGGTAAATCGTCATGGCGCGCTGTTGCAGCACTTCCCGCGTATGCGCTGCGGACTGCGCTATCTTCGATTGCAACTCGCGTTCCACAGCATCGTGCTTTTGATGGAATTCGCTCAATTGTCGTTGCTTTTCGGCTTCTTGTATCGCCAAGCGTTTTTTGCTTCTGCGCCGTATTATGATGGCCACAAAGGCCACCAAAATTGCGGCCAAAGGTAGCGCTATAATAAGCAACTTTTTGATGTTATTTTGACGTTGACGGAGTAAATAGGTTTCTTGCTCTTTCCGCAAATGGTTCTGGAACAAATCGTTGAGGTATGAAACTCGCGCCATCATAACCCTTTCCTGTTCCGTGTTTTCCGCGTGATAGACCGCGTATTGCACCGCCTTCAGTGTGTCGCCTCGATTTTGGTATATGTCGTGCAAGAATTTGGCTGTCAGGGTTTTGGTTGCAACGCCTTTGCTTTGTTCAAAGGTTGGGACTAGATACACCAGAGCCGAATCATATTGATTTGCATCATAATAAATCTGTCCGATGAGAAAGAAATACCTAGGTTTTTCGCAGGAATCGGTTTGCGCAGCAATGCGTTTCAAGTCGCTCACGGCGGGTTCAACCTCCTCGCTTGAAACATAGTTGAGATTGGCCTTGCTTGATATCAAGACCTTGAAAAGCCAGTCGCTTGTGTCGGACAGTAGTCGCAGGGCTTCATCATAATAATAGTGTGCACTGTCCCACTGCTGTAGTTTGTCGTATTGAAGCCCGATGAAATATAATGAATTGGAGTAATCGTCAGGAAAAATGGGTTCCAATCTGTTGAAAGCGAGTGCCTTTTTGAAGCAATAGATAGCGGGTTCCTGCATGAATTGGTCGGAAAACAGGCCGCCGAGACGGCAATGGATCAGCATCATGAAACGGGGAAGGTGGGGTATGATGTGTAGAGACATTGCGTGCAACGTCTTTTTTGATGTCATGTTTTGAGACGTTGCACGCAACGTCTCTACAATTGGGAAATGCGTTTCCATGATTTCCAAGGCGCGGATGTATTCGTTGTAGGCCTCAATGATGCTGTCGTGTTCCTGATAGCCAACGCCATTCATATAATGGGCGCGGGCGGACAAAAATACATTATTTGGAGATATGTTTTGGGCGGACGCATTTGATGCGTTCCTACAATCCGATTCGGTCTGTAGGGACACACTGCGTGTGTCCGTCCCGTGCATTTTCACCATTGTTAACGAATCAAAATAATCCACTGACCACAACAGATTTTCTCGGTTGGTTTGTGGATAACCATTTTTAAACAGCAATTCCGACAGCAGCAAGTGCGCATATCGTTGGTTGCATTCCGTTCTTGTGGAGAGGGTGATGGTCGCGCTATCGGGTTTGAAATAATAAATCAGGTGCATCAAGGCACTGTCTGGATGATACCACATTAGGCTGTCGATATACAACAATTCGGGCGATACCTCGGGTTGTAGAGACGTGGCACGCCGCGTCTCTACAGGGTCATGGCATGAGGCCAAGGCCAACAAAACAAACCATCCTATTAGTATCCTGTTCAGTTTCATCGCCGCAAAATTAGTCAAAATTCGAATGCGAAATGATTATCTTTGCGCCATAAATCAGACCACTATGACCGCTTTCGATTTCTTCAACATCCTCTGCTCGATTCCGAAGACGCTGCGCTTCAACCTGCATTATTTCCCGCTGAAAACGGCCTTGAAGCTGCCTGTGGTGGTGTCGCACCGCACCTATCTGCGGGAACTGCATGGCAAGGTGGAACTTCCCGAAAAGGTGGAAAGGGCAATGGTGAAAATCGGCTTCGGCGATGTGGGGCATTATGACCGAAAGCGCTCACGCGGCATCTGGCAGGTGAGCGGCACGGTGAGTTTCGGTGGCAAGGCCAGCATCGGACACGGCTCGAAGATTTCGGTTCGCGGAAACTTGTGTCTTGGTGATGGCTTTAACATGACTGCCGAAAGCACCATTGTCTGCGCCAAGGAAATCCGTTTCGGCAATGACTGCCTGCTGAGCTGGGACATCCTCGTGATGGACACCGACGAGCATCCCATTTTTAATTATGGACAAGAGACTAAAGGACTTAAGACGCAAGACCCTGGTTTTGTCCCTTGTCCCCAAGTCCCATGTCCTGAGTCAAATCATGTGGATAATGAACGCATCAATCCCGACAAAGCCATCCATGTGGGCGACCATGTGTGGATTGGCTGCAAATGCGTATTGCTAAAAGGTGCCGAGGTGCCTAATAACACGGTAGTGGCAGCAGGTACGCTGCTGACTTCATCCTTCACGGGTGAGCATCAAGTCATTGGCGGCAACCCGCCAACAGCCCTCAAGCACGACATCCGCTGGGAACATTAGTTTATGGGATTGCCTAGCGGCAAGAAATCTGTCAAAAATCACATCAAAATATTATAAAATCTATCATTTAGATATGTAGGGCTGTCACATTGTGGCAGTCGCATCGAAAACCGATTTGCGTCTGCCGTTGTACGACAGCCCTACAACCCTTGTATTAATGGTCAAGGGCGATTTTGAATGATTTTAATAACAGATTTTTGAACGATTTCTGCCCGAAGGGCATCCCATTACAAAGTGTCAATGACGGTGCAGAGGTTCTCAAAGATTTGCGGGATCTCACCCACGCCATTCACGGCATGCAGGTTATCCTTGCCTTGGTAGAAGTCGAGCACGGGGCGCGTCTTGGCCTCATATTCCACAAAGCGGTGCTTGATGGAGTCGAGGTTGTCGTCGGCGCGACCGCTGGTCTTGCCGCGACTTCGAGGCTCAGCACGCCGGTCAGCGACATGCCGAACTTCTCCATCATCTCGTCCAAAATCTCGGCTTGGCGCACGGTGCGCGGATAGCCGTCGAAGAGGAAACCGGCCGAGTCCATGTTCTCGGAGAGTTTCTTCTCGATGATCTGGGCCACAATTTCATCGGAGACGAGGTTGCCCTGGCTGATGATTTCCTTCACTTGAAGACCTAATTCACTCTCGGCGGCGATTTCCTCGCGCAGGATTTCACCGGTGGAGATGTAGGTCAGGTTATATTTCTCGCGCAGGAACTGCGATTGCGTTCCCTTGCCTGCCCCGGGAGGGCCGAAAAGTACGATGTTTAGCATGATATGTGTTGTTGAATTGTTGATTGTTGAATTGTTTAATTGAAGGCTGTTAGCTTTTAGCCATAAGCTGTTAGCTTGCTATGCTGGTTGGCTAATGGCTAACAGCTAATAGCTAACAGCCAAATAACTCGTAACTCCACACTCTTCACTCAATAATTTTATAAATATCCGGCAGATTTCTCCCCTGTTGGTCGTAATCCAATCCATAGCCCACGATGAACTCGTTGCCGATGTCCATGCCTTTATAGTCGATGGGGTAGGTGTATTGGAAGTTATTCGGCTTGAAGAATAGCGTGGCGATGCGCACGTCGGCAGCCTTCAAGTCGCGGAGTTTCTGGGTAGTGTAGCGCAAGGTGTGGCCCGTGTCGACGATGTCCTCCACGATGACCACATGGCGGCCGTTCAGGGGATGATCCAGACCGATGAGCTCACGGACGACATTGGTAGTCTCCGTTCCGGCATACGACGACAGCTTGACGAAGCTGATCTCACACGGAATAGTCAGCCGCTTGAAAAGCTCGGAGGCGAACATGAAGGCACCGTTGAGCACAACTAGAAACAACGGATTCATGCCTTCCAAGTCGCGGTTGATTTGGTCGGCCACGTTTTGGATGTTGGCTTCGATTTTTGCTTGGGGGATGTAAAGCCCAAATTCCTTGTCTAAAACTTTTACTGTTTTCATTTTCAAAGGATTGATATTTTCTCACCTATATGGTAAAGGCGACACAAATATACAAAATGCTTCTATTGGGTCAACCGCATTGGGAAAAAAACTATTTTTGCGTCAAAACTGTGGCCTATGGCGAATGGCCTATGGCTCGCTTAGGCCAAAGGCTCAGGCTTGACCTTTTGGGTGAAGCGAGCCATAGTCATAGGCCATCAGCCATAGACCAACTGAATAACTGACCAACTAAATAACTGAATAACTGATATGACTCCAATAGTAAGCATCATCATGGGAAGCACTTCCGACCTTCCCGTTCTCGAAAAAGCCGCACAGTTCTTCGACGAGATGGAAATCCCGTTCGAGATGAACGCCCTAAGCGCGCATCGCACGCCGCAGGAAGTGGAGCAGTTTGCTCGCGAAGCCCAAGGCCGCGGCATCAAAGTCATCATCGCCGCCGCTGGCATGGCCGCCGCCTTGCCTGGTGTGATTGCCGCCAACACCACCCTGCCCGTCATCGGCGTGCCCGTCAAGGGTATGCTCGATGGTCTCGATGCCATGCTGTCCATCATTCAGATGCCTCCTGGCATCCCTGTGGCCACGGTAGGTGTGAATGGTGCCCTCAATGCCGCCATCCTTGCCGCCGAGATGCTGGCTTTAGGCGACCCACAAATCGCTGCCAAAGTGGCGAACTATAAGGAAAACCTGAAGAACAAGATTACCAAGGCTAATGCCGAACTGAAAGAGGTGCAGTTCAAGTTCAAGACGAACTAATGGGATATCCTGAAGGATAGAAATCTGTCAAAAATCATCTTGAAAATTGATCAAAACACGTTTTGAAAGATTTAACTGCGTTGAAATCAAAGATTCAACGATACGAAGTGAGTTAATGCATAGCATTTCTTGGGAAGCAATTCCTAAACAATAAAAGAATAGAGACGGTGCATGCACCGTCTCTACAACTCAACTAAAACCAAATCATTATGAAAAAAGCCTAACTTTATTCTTTCAATATTTTTTCGTGGTAGCTCGTCCCGTCTTTCATCGTGATGCGCAGCATGTACATCCCGGAGGGCATCGCGCTCATGTCGATACTTTCCAGACCGTTTGATTTGGTGCCGACCAAACGGCCTGCAAGGTCATAAAGTTCAACGCTCTCGGGCTCGGTGCCGTCATCGAAGCGGAGGGTCAGCTGGTCTTTCACGGGGTTGGGGTATATGGTGAAGGGGCATTTTTTATTTGTCATTTCGGGTGTGTTGTCATAATCGTCATGCAGAATGACGATGGTGGCGCCATATCGCATGTTTTTCCTACAAATGCTGCATGCTGCAATAGCTCCGTTTTTGAGGATGATCATACTGGTTCCAAAGAATGCATAGATTTGATTTTCGGGTAAAATGATGTCCCAATCTATATTCAAGTTGCTGTCCAATCGAATCAAGCCCCATTTGTGTGTGGACCACCCACCGCCAATGTCATAGAGTTGGTAAATGGCGTTGTTGCCTTCAATTATGGTCTGTTGTGGATAACAATGGTTGGTTCCAAACATGGGTGAGGCACCGATGGGGTTGTGGTTCATGTCGTATTTGGCCACGCCAACGCCTCCAACGGTTGGCGAAAGTTTGGATGTTTGTGCGGCAATTAGATAAGTGTCGTCTTCAAGAGGAACGATATGTTCGTTGTTTCCGCCGTCGAAAGCAATATTCTCATCAAATTGTTTGTACACGTGTCGATCGATGAGGTTGAAATCGGCGTCGAAGAAGTAACCGACGATGGGCCATGGTCCGGAGGTGGGGTAATAGCCTCCCAGCAAGTAATAGGTTAACGGTGACTGGCTGAAGGTGCCAAAGCCCATTTCGGAATAGAGCAGAAGGCTGTCACCGCCGGGTTGCTGAGGTTCCTGTTCGTAATTCGGTTCGAAAAGTGCAGTGCCGTCAGTTGCGGTCTTGACAGTTCCATCAAGTCCGATGCGTCTGAAATGGTGCACATTGTCGGTCCAGAAAGAAACGATGATATCATTCTGCGGGTCGATGAACCATGGAGCCCATGAGGCGTAATACACAGAAGGGTCGACATCGCAAAGAGGAACAATAATATCGTTGTTGATATTGAGATGGGAATCAATGAAAACCATCCTTAAACATGCAGTATAGAGGCTGTCGATGGAATCGTAAACCCATCTGTCCTCAGTAAGGATGAATGAATTCTTGTGCAAAGGGTCCCGCATCATATAATCATAGTCGGCGTAGGCATCAATGATCAGGGAGTCGAGCACTTCGCCTTCGGGCGTGAGCTTGTAAAATAGATGCTGAAAATCATCGTAGGTGTTCGGGTTGAACATCAAGGTCCTGAACATCAAGGTTCCATCTCCGTTTTCGAAGAGATTGCATTCCCAGAAATCCTTGTTCGTTTTCAGAATGGTGAATTCATTGACGATTTCCTGTCCGTATGAGGTGATGCAGGTGGCTATCAGTAGGCTAGTGATGAGGGAGTAGAGCTTAGCTTTCATGATGTTTGATTTTTGTTTGTGAGTAATTTAAGATTGATATTTCCGTTTAAATATGTTTTTATTCTGTTTCACATTGCAAAAATACAATCTGAGATGTTTTTGTCAAGCTTTTTTTTCAACTATTTTTCATCATAGGGGATAAGCATCTGGATCTCAACAAGAAAAAAAGTATAAATTTTTGAAAATACCAATTAAACTCAAGTTATTCTGTTCTAATCTAGAAAATTCCGTTTTATTTCGTGTTTTGTAAAAAATTGAGGCGGTGCTTGCACCGCCTCAACCAATCAACTAAATCAAATCAATATGAAAAAACCTTACTCTATTCTTTCAAAATCTTTTCGTGGTAGTTTGTCCCATCTTTCACGGTGACGCGCAGCATGTACACCCCGGAGGGCATCGCGCTCATGTCGATGCTTTCCAGACCGTTTGGTTTGGTGCCGACCAAACGGCCTGCAAGGTCATACAGTTCAACGCTCTCGGGCTCGTCGCCGTCATCGAAGCGGAGGGTCAACTGGTCTTTCACGGGGTTGGGGTAGAGGAAGTATGGTGTGCTGAAAATGGTTTTTTCTGAGGTGTTTGCGGGAGTGTTGCGTATGGTGTAGACATAAATGATAGTATTGCTGACTCCATAGTCATTAGAGCCTCCAAATGCTACAACAATGTCGCCATTTGCCTTGGCTATCATGTTGTTTCCGCTCAGTCCGTCGTACTGGAGTCCTGGTAATACAATGTTCCAATTCAGATGCAATTCACTGTCCAAGCAGGCCAACGACATGGGCCATGAGGTGTTTCCAAAGTTGACGTATAATTGGAAGATGCTGTTGTCGTTTGTAATTTTGGTGTCAAAGGGATACCCCAGGTTCCCAAATTCCGGTGAAATGCAAATCGGGTTGAGGTCCATGTCAAATTTGATCAGGGCAGACCCCGCATCGCCATTTGGGTACTCCATTTGCGAAGCCATTAGATAGGAACTTTCGCCTAAGGGGATGATATGCTCGGAGTTGCCTCCGCTGAAAAGGATGTCTTCATCGTAGCGTTCAAACCAATGTGCTCCAATAATGTTGAGGTCTTCGTCGAAGAAATAGCAATGCATAGGATAATTCTCCGTTGCTGTCTGATAACTGCCTAATTTGTAATAGGTCCTGGGTGACTCGTCGAAGATTCCAAAACCAGAATACCGCAATACAGTGTCAGGGTGGTACTCATAGTCAAATTTGGGAGGATAGATTTCGGTGATTTCACGATGAGTCTTGACCGTACCATCAAGTCCGATGCGCATGAGATGAAACGCGTCGTCGATCCAAAACGAGATAATGACATCGTTTCGTGAGTCGATAAGCCATTTGTCCCAGGTGAAAGAACCTTCAAAATCCTCATCAACCAAAATGGAAATATCATCAATTACGTTGAGGTTGGCGTCGGTGTTAACCATCCTGAAATAATGGTTGTTGGCCATATCTCTATAGTGGTTGGCGACAATGTACGAGTCAGGAGACGTGGCTTTACGAAGCAGGAAATGTTTGTCACAAATGTCTAAGACGTTGGTAAAAAACTCACCGTTCATCCCGTATGGGGCGGTGATGCTCAAAGAATTGAGGATTTCGCCTTCGGGAGTGGTCTTGTAAATCAGGTATTCAGGGTCATAGTAGTAGGGGTTGGTACAGCTGACCGCTCCGATTAAAAGTGTCCCGTCTTGGTTTTCCATAATGTCGCATCCCATGAATATCCTGTTGGGTTCCTGGATGGAGAATCTGTTGACAAATTCCTGTCCGTAACTCGTGATGCAGGCGGCCATCAGCAGGCCAGTGAGGAGGGTGTAAAATTTTGTCTTCATAGCTTTAGTTTTTTGTGGGTGAATGATTCGGTTAAGTCTGTTTCATGTTATCAATTTGATGGCCTGATTG
>CADCJI010000015.1:13314-82218 GCA_902801625.1 uncultured Bacteroidia bacterium
TATTCCGTTTTAATCGATTATTTTGTTGTTTTATATCGCAAAACTACAATCTGAAATAAGCTTTGTCAAGCATTTTTTTCAACTATTTTTCGTCATACGAGATAAGCTGTTGGATTTCAGTATGAAAAAAATGCATAGTATTTGAAAAACAAATCTATTAAAAACAATTATTTCCGTTTTAAATAAAATATTTCCGTCTCATTTCTATAATTGACAAAAGAAAACGTGGCGACGCATGCGCCGCCACGATCAATCAACTAAAACCAAATCATTATGAAAAAAAGCACTTACTCTATTCTTTTATTATCTTTTCGTAGTAGTTCATTCCGTTTTTCATCGTGATGCGCAGCATGTATACCCCGGAGGGCATCGCTCCCATGTCGATGCTTTCCAGACCGTTTGACTTGGTGCCGACCAAACGGCCTGCAAGGTCATACAGCTCAACGCTCTCGGGCTCGGAGCCGTCGTCGAAGCGGAGGGACAGGAGGTCTTTCACGGGGTTGGGGTAGAGGGTGTAAGGCATTTCGCTGGCAGCCATTTCAGCTGTGTTGGTTGGGTCACCGTCGTTGATGAAATAAATATATAGCCGGCTATACGAGTTATGCATGGATGCTACACTTACAGCAATGTTGCCATTCGGCAAAGTGGTCAGCGTATGTCCATAAGCAACGTCATTTGCCATAGGAGGTAGAACGACGTCCCACACCACGTCTAGATTTCTGTTCAAGCGAACCACTCCAATGGAGGGGTAAATGTTATCAAAAGCATAGTAGGTGTGATAGATGGTGTTATCGTCAATCACTTGTGTATTGATAGGCCGGCTCCATCCGTATGGTGTGTGTTCAATCTTGGTAAAAGCTATGGGGTTGTGATACATGTCGTATTTGACCAACGAGCTGTAAATGTTGTCATCGGGATAGCGGATCTGAGTGGCCAAGAGGTAAGTGCCGCTCAAAAATGATTTGGCAATGGGGGTGATGTGTTCTCCACCAGGCCAAGTTGAAGTGTTGACTCCTCCGGCATAGTTACAATAGGTGTTCTCTTCCAATTCGCTATATACCAAGGTGTCAGTAAGGTTGAAGTCTGCGTCGAAGATGTAAGCAATGAGGGGACGAGGTTGCTCCCCATAATCAATCCAGCCTCCCAATTTGTAGAAGCGTTCTGGCGATTCGGTGAACAAGCCAAAACTCTCATACCGTAAGGCACTGCCGGCAGGTGGATTGTAGTTGGGGTTAGGATTGTCGGGAAGGATTTCGGCGGTCTCAGTGGAGGCTATTAAGGTGCCGTCAAGACCGATGCGCGCAAAATGGTACACATCGTCAATCCAGTAGGTGACGATGAGATCGCCGACGGGAGAGATGATCATGTAATCCTGCATAAATTCCCTAGGATCAAAGCCGTTGAGGATGGACGTGGTGACAGTTCCAGTAATGTTGAGGTTGGCATCAATGAAAGTCATTGTAATGCTGAGCGTGCTGTCGGCATTGTCGATGATATAATTTGGAAGAACAAAGGTGTCGGGTGTCCTTGGTATACCGAGAATTTCCCAAGCAGAATCAAAGGTCGTCGAATCAAGCAACTGACCTTCGGGGGAAACCTTGCATACGTGGAAAGCGGGATCTCCATAAATGGATGGGCTGAAGCAATAGATGCCGGACAGCACAGATCCATCGGAGCAGACCAAAAGGTCGTTGTACGAGAACATCTTGTTGCAATCGTAGCTGAATACGTTAGTGATTTCCTGTCCGTAACTCGTGATGCAGGCGGCCATCAGCAGGCCGGTGAGGAGGGTGTAAAATTTTGTCTTCATAGCTTTAGTTTTTTGTGGGTGAATGATTCGGTTAAGTCTGTTTCATGTTATCAATTTGATGGCCTGATTGTCATACGGGATAAGTCGCTATGTGTCAGCGAAGAAAAAATGTCATTATTATGGAAAAATTGTAATTTAAAATAGAAAATTCCATTTTAAAATGGAATTTTCTGCTTTAATAGTATAATTAAACTAGCTATTTGGACTGCTTCTTCCGTCTTCACTGAATGAGGCCTCGCAGTGACGCGAAGCGTAATTAAAATTAAGTAGATTCCCTTCGGGAATGGAATTTTATCCTTTATTCATTTTTGCGGCGGCTTGTTATGTTTACGGTTCGTAAGCTTTTCATACCGCCGCAGGTTACAAAACAAATCGGCACTCCATTCCCGTAGGGAATCTATACTCCTTCAAAGATAATCTGGCTCAATTGTTTCTTGTCGAAGACCTGGTTGGCCACTTCAAGGATATCTTCTGCCGTCACGGCCTCCACCTTTTGGATAATGTCGTCCATGTATTCGATGGGCTCGCCCATGATGAGCGAGCGGGTGACGCTCAGCAATTCGTTCATGCCGCTCTCATAGCTCAAGGCGACTTGTCCGATGAGTTGCTGCTTGGCATGATGCAGTTGCAAAGTGCCCATCTTTTGTGTGCATAATTTATCCAATTCTTTGTGTACTAATTCTATGGCTTTATCCAATGAGTCGGGGTCGACACCCATGTAGACATTAATGAGACCGACATCGGAATAGGCGGTGTATTGCGACTCGATGCTGTAGGCAAAACCATATTTCTCGCGGATATTCAAGCCAAGGCGTGAACTCATGGCGGGTCCTCCAAGCACATTATTGAGCATCACGACAGGCATCTTCAGAAGACTGCAAAACTCGGGTGCGATACCGCCTATAATGCAGTGGCTCAGATGGTTGTTGCGCTTATCGGAACGATTCTCAGGTGTGTAGCCTTTGAAGATTTCGCGCTTCCTATTAATTATATGTGCGGGTTGGTCACCGAAATAGGTCATGGCCATTTTCACGAACTCCTTGAAGCTGATGTCGCCGATGCTGGCCAATATCATCTGGTCGGTACTGTAGTTGTGCGCCATGAAATCGAGGATGTCCTGACGATGAAATCCTTTTACCAATTCCGTGGTACCCAGAATGTTGCGCGCCAATGAATGCCCTTTAAAGACCATCTCCTCAAACAAGTCGTAAATCTCATCTGAGGGAGAGTCGAGATAGGAGTTGATTTCGTCCAAGATGACTTCCTTTTCCTTGGCCAGCTCGTTTTCGGGGAAGGTGGAACGGAAGGCGATGTCGGCGAAAAGGTCAAGACTGCGCTTATAGTGTTGCTTGAGGAAGGTGGCTTGGATGCAGGTCTCTTCCTTGGTGGTGAAGGCGTTGAGGTCGCCGCCCACATTGTCGAGGCAACTCAGGATGTGATAAGCCTTGCGGTTTTGCGTGCCTTTGAAGATGGTGTGCTCCACGAAGTGGGCAAGGCCGTTCTCATGGGCCAACTCATCGCGGGTGCCGGTTTCCACCATCAGCACCAAGTGGGCGATTTCGCCTTGTTTTTCCTTATGTATCAGCCGAATACCGTTGGGAAGGACGGTTTCGGTGTATTTGTTTTCCTGCATCACTTAAAAATTGGGCTGCAAAGATACGACAATAAGAAAACATTTCTAACTTTGCGGCTTTAAAATCAATTCAATATGAAAAAACTACTATTCCTATTTTTTGCGATGCTGCTCTGTGTGAGCGGCTTCGCACAAGCTGTCATTGATCCTGTGTTGGGCGAAGAGATGAATCGCCGCAACGATGCCGAACAAATCAAGGTTATTGTGATTATGAAATCGCAATATGACCGTACACAGTTGAATCGCCGTGCCGATTATTTCGTTACCCGAGCCGAGCGCCGAGAGTTTGTGGTCAACGAGCTGAAGGATTTCGCTGCTGCTTCGCAGTATGACCTTCACCGTTCGCTCGCGGAAATGGAACGCAACGGCTTGGTGACAGAACCCAACGTTTTGTGGATGGCGAATGCCTTGTATTTCGATGCCACAAAAGCGGCCATTCAAGACCTCGCTCGTCGCAACGACATTGAAATCATCGGTTTTGCTATGGAGCATAACTGGATTCCTGATGGTGAAGAACCTCAACCAGCTTCTGCTACGCGCGAAATCACTCAAAATATCATCAAGGTGGGTGCCGATCAAGTGTGGGAACTGGGCTATACGGGCGAAGGTGTTGTAGTCGCTGTCATCGATACGGGTGTCAACTACAACCATGTCGACTTGGCCGACCACCTTTGGGAAGGCGGACCCGACTTCCCAAATCATGGTTACGATGTGTTTAACCACGATAACGACCCCATGGACGACCAAGGCCATGGCTCGCATTGTGCAGGCACGGTGTGTGGCGATGGCTCGGGCCCTTCTCAAACAGGTATGGCTCCTGATGCTACGCTGATGTGTGTCAAGTGTTTGGGTAGTGATGGTAATGGTGGTGCCCAAAGTATCTCCGCTGGCATTCAATGGGCCGTTGAGCATGGCTGCGATATGTTCAGCATGTCTTTAGGGATACCGAATTCGAGTGTTTCCGAACGCACTTTGTTGCGTAACACCTGTGTGGCCGCATTGGACGCCGGTGTGGTGGCTGCCATTGCAGCCGGCAATGAAGGCGACAGCCAAGGCCAGTATCCTATTCCGAACAATGTGCGTGTTCCAGGCAGTTGCCCTCCTCCTTATATGGACGATATTCAAGGCGAGAATCCTGGTGATTTGAGTTGCTCGGTGTGCATAGGCGCCGTTGATTACAATGATGCAGCTGCCTATTTCACCTCGCATGGCCCTGTCACCTGGACGAACACTACCTTTGCTGACTATCCTTACAACCCCGGCATTGGACTTATCCGACCTGATGTTTGCGCCCCAGGTGTCAATATCAAATCGATAGATTATTCCACCAATAGTGGCTACACTGACATGAGCGGCACTTCGATGGCAACGCCCTGTGCCGCTGGTTGCATGGCCTTGATGCTGAGCAAAGACATCAACCTGATGCCTGCGGATGTGTGCCGTATCCTCGAAGAGACGGCTGTTCCGTTGACTTCGGGTAAGAGCAATATCTATGGTTTTGGTCGTATCAATGTTTTGGCCGCTGTCGAAGCCATTCAACTGGGCGCCATCAAGTATAACGCCTTCGAAATCAACGACCCCTCTGGAAATAACAACCATAAACTCAATCCAGGTGAATCCGTCACCATGTCTCTTACCCTCGATAATGTGAGCGATGAAGCCGTGAACAATGTCACTGTCGTTCTCTCTACCGACAATCCGAATGTCACCATCACTGACAACGAAGTCCAGTTCCCGAACTTCGCTGCCAACCAAACGCTTACGGTTGAGAATGCCTTTGCTTTCTCGGTCAACGATCAAGTGGTGGCCAAGCAAAAGATAAAATTTAACGCAGAGGTGATGGTCAATGGTGAGCCGTTGTCACGGTTTAACATTAATGTCATGGTTTATGGCAACTTGCTTCAATTTGGTACTTTTGCAGTGTTGAACGACGACAACAATGATGGTCTTCTCAATCCTGGCGAGACCGCTGACCTCCGCATCATCATCGACAATACTGGCAACGAGTTGGCACAGATGGTTGTGGGTACCCTTTCTAGTGATTATGACTATATCTCCATCAATGAAGGAGAAAAAAGTTTCAGCTCGATTGGCGCAAATCTGATGGGCTATGCCGATTTCAGTGTCACCCTCGACGCTGACACTCCAGAAGGTTTTGTTATCCCACTCAACCTAACTCTTGTGGATGCTAATGGAAGCGTTACAGAGTTGACTTTCGATTATAAGAACTCATGTAATGTCATTTTCAGTTTGCATGCTTATTTCGGTTTTGGGTGGCATGGCAACTCTTTGAGTGTGAGCTATTCCGATGGCACACCTTCAGAACAAATGGCTATCAACAACGGTTCTTCGGCCACCTATACCCGTGAACTGAATTCGGGATCAACCATCACGCTGACCTGGAATAACGGCCAGTGGCCTCAAGATTGCAGTTTCGAAGTGACCTACGACGACGGCACGGTCATTTTCCAGAATAGCGGTGGCTTTAGTGGCTCGCGCACCTTCACCATCAATTGTGCAGGTGGTAGCGGCACTGCGGAATTCTGCGCCCCGATTCGCAACTTGACCTATGATGCGGATGTGAATGCTGTGGTGTTGACTTGGGAAGCACCGCAAAATGGTAATCCATCGGAGTACGAAATCTATCGCGAAACCGAGTTGCTCGGGACCACTACGGCATTGACTTATACGGATAATTCTGTCGAAGAAGGAGTGTATAATTACTGCGTTTATGCTGTCTATAGCAGCTGCCAAAGCGAGTTTGTATGCGCTGAAGTGGAGGTGTCGCACTGCGGTTCTTTGCAGAATCTTGATTATACTTTGAACGATGACTTGTTGCTCACTCTTACATGGGAAGCTCCCGAAGACCCGACAGGACTGGTTGAATATCAGGTTTATTTGGATGGTGAACAACTAGCATCTACCAACGAGTTGACCTACGCTTTCACCATTACTGAAGGCGAGCATGACATCGCTGTGAATGCGGTCTTCGAAAGTTGTGAGAAGGATGAACATGTGGCGGTTTGTGTTGTGGGTGCTGTGGAGAATCTAAGCTATACAAAAGAAGGACACAATGTCATCTTGAATTGGGATCCTATGGAAGGGATGAACCAATACGAAGTATACGTCAATGGAGATTTGGCGGCCACAGTCGAGTCGACGGCCTACGCTTTCGACGTGGAAGCTAGTCTGACCACCGTAATGGTGAAAGCGGTTGCTGAAAACTGCTATGTGCTGGGCGCAAGTGTTGAGATTTGTTTCGCCGAAGCAGTGACGGGTTTGAAATTTGTTTCCAATGGTGTCAATAATCGCTTCTATTGGCAGTGGAACAATCCGGCAGATGTGGAGCGTTTTAATGTGGTATACAATGGTAATGTTTTAGAGCTGCTGCCTTCTCCGAGTGGCTCTACCAGTCTTCTTATGACGGATATGCTTATTGGCGAGAATACGATTTGCGTCACAGCGCAGTCCGTCTATGGCTGTGATGCCGAAACGGTTTGCCTCTCCCAAAACATCTGTGCCTCCGTCGACAGTTTGGATTATCACTTCAATGGCGATTTGGTTACAGTGACATGGTTTGGTGATGCTGATGCCTATGAAGTCGTCGTGGATGGCGCCGAACCTGTAATTGTGGAGACCAATACCTTTATGGACACATTAATGGGCAGCCTCACCGTTCAAGTTATGCCTGTCCATGAAGACTGCTTGTCGCTTATTGCCTCCTGCTTTATCGAGAGCGTTTACAACATTGCTCCTGAAATTCGTATCACCGATGTTCACGATGGCTATATCTCGATGGCTTGGACCGAGGTTGACTATCCTTGGGCCTCAGCCATTGCCTACAACCTCTACCGCGATGGCGAGTTGATTGCTGAGAACCTGACGGAAACGAGCTATAGTGACATGGAGATGGCCATCAATGCGCAGCACTGCTATGCTGTTCAGTCGGTGTTTGAGAAAGGCGTTTCCGACAAGTCGGGTGAGGTTTGCGCCAACTATTTTGCAGGCGTTGGTGAGAACGACAGCAAGGTCAGCATCTTCCCCAACCCAACTTCCGACCAGGTGACCATCGAATGTGTCGGAATGAAGCTGATTGAGGTTTATTCCCTTGAGGGTAAGCTGGTGCAACGTATCCAACCGGAGGGTGATACCTATCAGCTGGTTGGTCTTGAAAGCGGTGTCTACACGCTTCGCATCCGCAAGGGCGATGAGACCTTTGTTCGCCGTGTGGTGAAGATGTAACGACGTTTTTGGATTGAAAATCAAGGTCGCTTCGCATGAAGTGGCCTTTTTTCTTATTTTTGCAAATTCAATACTAAAGCAAGTCTTATTTCGTTAATCTGAAAAAAGGTAAGCATGCGCAAGTTTTTTATACCCTTATTCCTGCTTTTTGGCATTTCGCTCTCGGCGCAGATGCCTAAAGACATCATGAAAGACCCCATCCCCGTGGCCATGTTTCAGGCGACGTACGCTTTTCATGTCCCAGGTTTCGACACAAAGGTTTTGTATGGCGTTAGCCACGATGTAGGTGGCGGCTTTTGCTTTAAGACCGAGTCC
Organism: uncultured Bacteroidia bacterium; assembly: GCA_902801625.1. Lineage (GTDB taxonomy): Bacteria > Bacteroidota > Bacteroidia > Bacteroidales > F082 > Limimorpha. Next base: position 21,315 of record CADCJI010000015.1, read on the forward strand.
AATTGGCTGCTCACGCTTAACGGTAACTACATCTACGGCCCCAAGGTGAAAGGAGACCGTGTGGAAATACTTGGTGAGGCTATTACCACGGATGCGGGTGAAGTCATAGGCAGTGCGGGTAGTTTCGCGCTTTTGGAACTCAACCAACGTGGCTTCCATTTTCAAGGCGAGGTAGGTAAGCTGTTTTCTTATGGTCCCAATCCCAACAGTGGCTTTTTCGTGCAAGGCGGTCTCGGCTATCTGTGTAACCGCATCCGCATCGACTATCAGCAGTCCTTGCTCAACGTGCCTTTGCCAGTCGACAAGGACTATCGCTTTGGCTACGACCGCATGCGCGGAGGTATGGCAGCGCATCTTGAGGCGGGTTATCTGCTGCTCAACGATACCCGTCTGCTCAATTTGTCGGTTGCCCTTGAGGTGACTTACGCCCGTACTCGTGACCTCCGCGACTACGACTTTCGCGTGTTCACCAACCCAGAGACAGGTCTGATGGAGCCTGTGGGCTACACCGACCCAAACAAACGCTACAACGACTTCTATTACGGCATCCGCGTCACTTGGAGCATCCCGACCTACGAACGCAAGCCGCAGGATTTCTATTATAATTAATAGGTGTCAGTCTTATATACCATAGGTGTCCTGCTGTATTCCTTCGGCGTAAGGATAGCCGCTTTGTTCGGTAATGCCAAGGCCATGCAATGGGTAGAAGGACGCAAAAAACAAGGGTCCCTGAGCTCGTCGAAGGGCCCGATTAGTTCAAAGACGGCGTTTCGACAGGCTCAACGACCTGCGTCAGCTGAGGTCCCTGAGCCTGTCGAAGGGCCGACCGCAGATGATTGGATTTGGTTCCACGCCGCCTCGTTGGGCGAGTTCGAACAAGGTCGTCCCGTTATTGAGGCACTGAAAAAAGAGTGCCCCCAATACAAGATTCTTCTTTCGTTTTTCTCGCCTTCGGGCTATGAAATCCGCAAGGACTATCCTTTGGCCGATGAAGTGCTTTACTTGCCTTCCGACACACCGAACCATGCTGCCCAATGGGTGCAACGCCATCATTTTGTGGCGGCGTTTTTTATCAAATACGAGTTTTGGTTCAATTATATGCAAGCGTTGAAGGACGCTGGCATACCTTTGTTCTACATTTCCCTCATTCTGAAGCCCGATTCCTATTTCTTTCGTTGGTATGGTACCTGGTTTTTCCGTCAATTGAAGAATGTGACGCATTTCTTCGTGCAGGATGACACTACGGCTCAACTGCTCCAATCCAATGGCTTGGCAAACGTCTCCGTGTGTGGCGACACGCGTTTCGACCGTGTGGCCGCCATCGCCCAGCAGGTCAAGCCTTTCCCCGAGGTGGAGCGGTTCATCGATGGTCGCCAATGCATTATAGCGGGCAGTACTTGGCCGCCCGACGAGAAGCTGTTGGTGGACTTTTACCAGAAAATGCCCAAAGAGTATTGCCTCATCATCGCTCCTCATGACATCTCCGAGTCGCATGTGGCCCAAATCAAGGCCTTGTTCCCCGACAGCCAACTGTACACTGAACTCGGTGCAGATCAGCCATCAAGGTCCCTGAGCCTGCGGTCCCTGAGGCCAATCGAAGGGTCGAAGGGCCGACTCTCCAGGATATTAATCATCAACACGATTGGTATCTTATCGCAATTGTATCAATATGCTCGGTTTGTGTACATCGGCGGTGGCTTCGGGGTGAATATCCACAACATCCAGGAACCAGTCACATTTGGTTGTCCTGTAGTGTTTGGTCCCAAATACAAAAGCTTCAAGGAAGCCGTCGACTTGGTTGAACTGGAAGGGGCTTTCTCTATAGAAAATGCGGAGGCATTGGAGTCGGTTTTTGGGCGGTTGATGCATGATGAGGCGTTTTACGCTAAGGCTTCTGAAACCTGCCGAAACTACCTTAATTCCCAAGTGGGTGCCACGGAAAACATCGTAAAAGGCTTCAAAAAAGCACTTTTTTCATAAAAAAAGCGGCTTTTTTTTGGATTGTTGATTTTATTGTCTAATTTTGAAGGCTAATTTCTCGTTGAAATTCAGCTGAATAAAAAACAATGCCTATGCAAGACAATCCACAGACGCCCCAACTTCCTCGCATTGGACTTAGCCAAGGCGACTTCAACGGCATCAGTTACGAGGTTATGCTGAAGACCTTTTCCGATGCACGAATGTTCGAAACTTTCACTCCTGTCTTGTATGGGCAATCGAAGGCGTTTTCCTATTACAAGAAGAATTTCGGCATGGAAAGCCCCAATTATGCCTTGACGCGCGACGTGAGGCAGGCTGGCGACAAGAAATTCAATATCATTAATATCGTGGAAAACGAATTGAAGATCGAGCCGGGGAGTCCTTCCGATAGTTCAGCTGAGATGTCGGTGCTTTCGATGAAAAGGGCTGCCGACGACCTCCAAAATGGTCTCATCGATGCCTTGGTGATGGCACCCGACAATCCTTTGGTAGCGAAGAGCAACCGCGATTTCCTATTGTCGTTCCATAAGGAAGCCGACCCTTTGCAGGTGTTGGTGTGCGGACAGCTTCGTATCGCTTTGGCCACAGGCGACCTGCCGCTGCGTTCGGCAATTGACCAGATTGACATCCGGTTCCTTGTGTCTAAGCTTGATACCTTGGCGCAGGCCTTGAAAACGGATTTCGGCATCAGTTCGCCGAAGATTGCCGTCATGGGCGTGAATCCACATTCGGGCTCGATACCTATGGGCGATGACGAGAAAGTGGTGAAGGCCGTGGGCGATGCACAGCATAAAGGTCTCTTTGTCTTTGGGCCATTCTCGGCTTCGCAACTGTTTGCTGCGGGCTTGTGGAAGAAATACGATGCCGTGATGGCCATGCATTATGAGCAGGGCGTGTTTCCAATGAAGTTCCTGTCGACGGAAGGTTATGCCTATTATTGGGCGGGCTTGCCCGTGGTGTGTGCCGCCCCGCTGCATGGCCCAGCCTACGACATTGCCAACCAGAACAAGGCCATTCCCGATTCCTACCGCAAGGCGGTGTTCCTTGCTGCGGATGTGGTCAATCACCGAAGAGAGCAATAATTAACCAAAAGAGATTCCCTTCGGGAATGGAGTCACGGCTTTTGTTTAACATGCGGCGGCATGTAACGCTTACTGACCGTAAACTTTTCATGCCGCCGCGTTTTCAAAACGATTGGCTCGCCATTCCCGAAGGGAATCTGCAACAGTTTACTTCACCACGAACTTGATGGTCTTGTTGAAACCATTGGCGCTGATGGTGCAGAAGTAGATGCCGCTCTTAAGGTCGAGGCTGATGGCGTTTTCACCCATCTTCAGGCTCTTGTTGAACTGCTTCACAGTCTGGCCAACGAGGTTGACGATGCTGATGTTAGCTTCAACATCCTGAGATGACTTCACGACCACATAGTCGGTGGCGGGGTTAGGATAAAGGCCATAGATCACATCCTTGGCATCATAGTTATCAGGAACCGACAAAGGTGTAGAAAGCTTGATGGCATGGATAATGTTTTCAGAGGCAATGCTTTGACCGTCATTCCAGTACAGACCAATCATGTCATCGGCTTGAAAACCGAACCAGAACTCCAGTGGGGAGTGGGTGTTGGGGACACTCACGGTGAAGAGATTGTCGGAATATAGGAACATGAAGTTGATTTCTTCGTCGGTGAGGTCGTCAACAACTTGCTCCCAGTAACCTTCGTCAACATTTCGGTAGCTCACATAGATGCTTCTGTAGTAGCGAGTGCCATTGTCATCGAGTCGTCTGACGCAAGGCGACGAGAAGGCGCAGGCAAGATTGCCGTGGGTATCGCACGAAAATGCTGGATGGCCTGAAATCCCGTAGAAAAGCTGATAATAATCGGATTCGTTGTAGAAAAGGTCATTGATCCACTCAATGCCATCATACATTGGGACGAAACCAATCCATTTGGTTGAGTCGGGGCGTATCTGCACGTAGCCAGGCTCATCTGGGATAGGCCACCAGAGACGAGCGGCATGGTGTGGATTGGGATTTGCAAAGTGCTCCTCAAATGGAGTACCGATATACTCCTCGTGATAGGTGTCTGCGATGGGACCTTCATAGGTGTCGTTCCAATAAAGGATACCATCGACGGAACGACCAGACCAAACGGAATATTGACCCGGCTCGTTGTCTGCGGTATGCATCATTTCAAAGGTGTTGAGGGCTACGTGAACTACGTCATGGTTGTCGATGACGATGGCACCATTCATTGGTCTAAACAGCGTGTCTGTGTACATGGCTTCATCCAAATCGATTCCTTCGTACGGGTCTTCCCAAACTCTTCTCAGATTCCAGGTCTCACCGTCATCGGTCGATTTGCACATCCAGACGCTGTTGGTCAAAGAACCTGTGTAAAGGATGGCTACAGTATGGCCGTTGGCTGCCAAGGCGTAGTCATCGCCTGAGAAGGCACCTGATTCATAACCGACTTGAGCAAGGGGACCGTAATTGATTTCCCAGTTCTCGGCATCTTCCGAACGGAGATAGACCTGATGGTTGTACACTTCATCGCTGCTGACTTGGTATTGGATGTCGCCGACGACATGGATGATGTTATGGTTGTCACCGGATGTAATCACTCTCGGCCAGGTGGCCACTTCATTGTAAGGATAGCCTTCAGGGCTAGTCGGGAGTTCGCCTCTGTATTCCCATTCGCCTTCACCGGCGACCTCTCTGGTCCAGCAACGCATAGGCGTGTGTGAGATGAGGATTTCGCCTCTTTCACCCCATTGTGCGATGGTTGGCCATCCTGTTCTCATGGGTTCTACACGTTCTTCAGGCATATCACCCCATTCGCCCGTTTCAGCATTGTAGAAGTTGTAACCTGTACCACGGTCAGAAGCCGATTGGTTGGCTTGGTGTGAGAGTGTAGCGACTATACCGACCGAGCCATTATCCAACTCATACATACGGTTGGAACAGAAATGGTTGGACTGAAGGTCGTAGGTGGTCATCATGGTTTCCCAGTCTGACATATCATTATACCAGTTGATGACAACACTCTTGGCAGTTTGGGGAGCGAAGTTAGTCGCTGTGGCGTTGACATTTTCTTTACCTGCGGCAACTTTCTTGGCGTTAGCCGTGAATTGACGAATGTCATTCTTGGCAATACGTTGTTGTGCAAAAGCACTGAAGCCTAAAGCGAGGCTTAATGATAGTAGTAGAATTCTTTTCATAGTTGTGTGTTTTTATATTGTTAGTATTGTGAATGAGTCACTCATTTTGATTGCAAATATAAACATATTTTGGCGATTGTCAATAGACAAGTGTCGTTTTTTCCCGTTTTGCGGTGGTGACAACAAAAAAAGGAGACCCGAAAGTCTCCTTTTTTTATTGACCTAAGTCAGAATTCTTACTTCACCACGAACTTGATGGTCTTGTTGAAACCATTGGCGCTGATGGTGCAGAAGTAGATGCCGCTCTTGAGGTCGAGGCTGATGGCGTTTTCACCCATCTTCAGGCTCTTGTTGAACTGCTTCACAGTCTGGCCAACGAGGTTGACGATGCTGATGTTAGCCTCGACATCCTGAGATGACTTCACGACCACATAGTCAGTGGCGGGGTTAGGATAAAGGCCATAGACCACATCCTTGGCATCTGTGTTCTCTTCAACATCCCAATATTCCATACTGGGATTGACTTTGACGGCATGGTAAGTGTTTTCAGAAGCATTGCCTTGGTTCGGGCTGTCACCCCAATACAGACCAATTTGGTCATCGCTCTGGAAACCAAACCAGAATTCGCCAGGAGTATAGGTGTAGGGCACAGAAACCGTGAAGACGTTGTCAGAGTAGAGGAACATGAAGTTGAGTTCTTCATCGGTGAGGTCGTCAACGAGTTGATCCCAGTAACCTTTGTCAACATTGCGATAGCTCACATAAATACTTCTGTAGTAGTATCTGCCATTGTCGTCAAGACGTCTGACGCAAGGGGAAGAGAAGGCGCAGGCAAGGTTACCGTAGGGGTCACAGCTAAGAGCTGGATGGCCTGAGGCGCTATAGAATCTGGAATAATAATCGGACTCGTGATAGAATTTGTCGTTATCCCATTCGTAGCCTTCGTACATTGGGATGTAACCAATCCATCTTGTTGAGTCGGGCACCATGTGGACATATCCGGGCTCGTCAACAATAGGCCACCAGAGACGTGCGGCATGGAACGGGTTGGGGTTGGCAAAGTGCTCTTCGAGAGGAGTGCCTACATATTCTGGGTGATAGGTGTCTTGGATGGGGGCTTCCTGGGTGTCGTTCCAATAGAGGATACCGTCAACGGTACGGCCTGACCAATAAGTGTAGTAACCAGGTTCATTATCCAAGGTATGAGTCATTTCTAAGGTGCTGAATGCAACGTGAGCAACATTGTTGTTGTCGAGGGTGATGGCACCGTTCATGGGAATAAACAGTGTGTCGCCATAGTCAAAGACTTCGTCGAGGGATCTGCCTTCGAAGGGGTGTTCCCAAATTTTTGTGGTCTCCCAGGTCAGACCATCGTCAGTCGACTTGAACATCCAAGCGCTGTTGGTGAGGTTGCCTGAATAAAGGAGGGCGACAGTATGACCATTGGCAGCCATGCAGTAGTCGTCGGCAGAGAAAACATCCACTTCATAGCCAAGTTCGGCGAGAGGGCTATAGCTGATGGTCCAGTTTTCAGCGTCTTCTGAACGCCACATGACGGTGTGGGAGTGGATCTCATCGCTACTTACTTGGTGCTGTAGTGTGCCAACGGCAACGATGATGTCGTGGTTTTCACCGCAGGTGACCACTCTTGGCCAGGTGGGGTATTCGTTGTAAGGATATCCTTCGGGATAATCCGGAAGGGGACCCATGTATCTCCATTCTCCTTCGCCAGCGATGTCTCTTACGAAGCATTGCATGTGGCTATTGCCGTGGCAAAGCATGATTTCGCCGTCTTTCCATGGGGCGATGGAAGGCCAACCTGTTCTAAACTCTTCGAGGCGGGATTCAGGCTGATCGCCCCATTCACCGCCTTTGTAGAAGTTGTAACCTGTACCACGGTCAGCAGCTGATTGGTTGAATTCGTGTGACATTGTGGCGGCAATAGCAACCGAACCGTCAGGCAACTGGTACATACGGTTACTGCAGTAGTGGTTGGATTGGAGGTCGTAGGTGGTCGTCATGATTTCCCCGTCTTCAATCTCATTGAGTCTATTGATGACGACACTTTTAGCGGTCTGGGGAGCGAAATTTGTCGCTGTAGCGTTGACGTTTTCTTTACCCACTGCAACTTTCTTGGCGCTTGCCGTGGCTTGACGGATGTCATTCTTGGCAACACGCTGTTGTGCAAAAGCACTGAAGCCTAATGCGAGGCTTAAAGATAGTAAAAGTACTCTTCTCATTTTTGTGCGTTTTTAATGTTAGTTAATACGATTAATAGTCTCTATTTGGAGTGCAAATATAAACATATTTCAAAAAACGTCAACATGGAAGAGTTTTTTTTTCGTTTTATGGCAAAGACAATAAAAAAAGGAGACCCGAAAGTCTCCTTTTAATTATTGACCTAAGTCAGTATTCTTACTTCACCACGAACTTGATGGTCTTGTTGAAACCATTGGCGCTGATGGTGCAGAAGTAGATGCCGCTCTTGAGGTCGATGCCGATGGCGTTTTCACCCATCTTCAGGCTCTTGTTGAACTGCTTAACAGTTTGGCCAACGAGGTTGACGATGCTGATATTAGCTTCAACATCCTGAGATGACTTCACAACCACATAGTCAGTAGCGGGGTTGGGATAGATGCTGTAAACCACATCCTGGGCTTCATAGTTTTCAGGAACGCTCACCATTTCGGGTTCGGGAGTGACCTTGAAGACGTGGATGGTGTTCTCAGAGGCAGTGGGTTGAGTGGCATTGGAGCCCCAATACAGACCAATTTGGTCATCGCTTTGGAAACCAAACCAGAATTCACCGGGATTGAAAACATTGTCAGCAGCAATGGTGAAGATGTTTTCCGAATACAGGAACATAAAGTTGATAGCCTCGTCGGAGAGTTCATCGGCAACTTGGTACCAATAGCCCTCATCTACATTATAGTAGCTGACATAAACGCTTCTGTAGTAGTAAGTTCCATTGTCGTCAAGACGAGCGCAGCAAGGTGCTGTGTAGGCGCAAGCAATGTTGCCATAGGGGTCGATAGAAAGGGCGGGCATGCCAGATTGGCCACTGCGGAACTTGTAGAAATAGTCATTTTCAATGTAGAACTTATCGTTGTCCCATTCAACGCCTTCGTACAGCGGCACATAGCCAATCCACTTGGTGGAGTCAGCTTCCATGTGGACATAACCTGGGTCGTCTGCGATAGGCCACCAAAGCCTCAGAGCGTGGTGTGGGTTGGCATGGGCAAAGTGCTCTTCCAAAGGAGTGCCGATATATTCAGGGTGATCAGTGTCAGCGATGGGGCCGTCGGTGTCTTTCCAGTGGTAAACGCCGTCGACACCACGACCTCTAAAGGTGGTGTAGGTGTTGCCGATTTCTTCGTGGATGTACTCGTAGGCGGTCAGGGCAACATGAGCAGTGCCGCTGTTGTCAATAGCAATGGCAAGGTTGGCGGGGCCAAACACGGTGTCGGTCATGACGGATTGGGGATCGTTTTCCCAATCGAAGCCGGCATACGGGTTTTCCCAAACCACGTATCTGGTCCAAGTCAGACCATCGTCGGTGGATTTGTACATAACGACATCGGCTTGAAGGTCATCACCGTAAACCATGGCAACATTGTGGCCGTTGGCAGCGATGTTGTAGGCGTCAGCTGAATAGTTCATCTCTTCGCCGTCTTGGACGAGGGGTGAATAGGTGCAGGTCCAGTTCTCGGCATCTTCCGAACGGAGATACACTTGGTAGTGCTCGACAACGTCGGAACTGACTGAATGTTGGATGTCGCCAATCACGTGGATGATGTTGTGGTTGTCTCCCGAAGTGGCAACTCTCGGCCATGAAGCATCCTCAGTGTAAGGAAATTCTGCAGGGTGAATCGGGAGTTCGCCTCTGTATTCCCATTCGCCTTCACCGGCAACTTCTCTGGTCCAGCAACGCATTGGAGCGTGTGAAATGAGGATTTCACCTTTTTCGCCCCATTGAGCGATGGTAGGCCAACCTGTTCTCATGCTTTCAACACGGGCTTCAGGTTGATCCATCCATTCGCCTGTTTCAGCATTGTAGAAGTTGTAACCCGTACCACGGTCACTGGCCGTTTGGTTGGCCTCGTGTGAGAAGGTGGCAGTCACACCAACTGAACCGTTAGGCAGTTGGTACATACGGTTCGAGCACCAGCTGTTGGACTGGAGGTCGTAGGTGGTAGTCATGGTCTCGCCGTCTTCAGCGTCTTGGTATCTGTTGACGACGACACTCTTAGCGGTCTGAGGAGCGAAATTGGTTGCAGGGTTGATTTTTTCATTACCCACAGCAGCAACTTTCTTAGCGCTCATTTTGGACGAACGGATGTCGTTCTTTGCGACACGCTGTTGTGCAAAAGCACTGAAGCCTAAAGCAAGGCTCAATGAAAGTAGTAATACTTTTCTCATTTTTTTGTGTTTTTAATGGTTAGTTATTACGATAATTAGTCATTATTTGGGCTGCAAATATAATCATTTTTGGAATAGTAAAGGTTAGAACGGCATTTTTTTTGATTTTTTTCGAGAGGCTTCTCATTAGTGAATCTCAAAAAAACTTCTTTTCTTGTAAAACGAATAGTTTTTATTCCTACTTTTACACCCTCAAAAACTTTATCCTATGAAAAAGCTATTTCTACCCTTAATGCTGCTCTGCTTTGCGGCTTGCAGCACTGAACCTAAAGCTGATTATGTTGCCGACCCAGCCAACTACGTTGATCCCTTCATCGGGACGGGCGGCCATGGCCATACCTTCCCAGGCGCGACTGTGCCCTTCGGCATGGTGCAGTTCAGCCTCGACACCCGTATGAACGACTGGGACGGCTGCTCGGGCTACCACACTAGCGATCATACCATCCTCGGCTTCAGCACCACCCACCTCAGCGGCACGGGCTGCTCCGATTATGGTGACTTTAGGTTTATGCCCATCGTGGGCGAGGTGAAGCTCGACAAAGGTGATGAAAGCAATACTGCTTCGGGTTACCGCTCAGCATTCCAACATGAGAATGAGGATGCCAAGGCAGGCTACTACGCTGTGCTTTTGGACGACTATAATACTAAGGTGGAACTCACCACGGGCGACCGTGTGGGCATGATGCGCTGCACTTTCCCGAAAGGCGCTGATGCCCACATGTTCCTGGATATGGTTGAAGGTGTCAACGATGAGTTTGTGTATGAAGCCAACCTCAAGGTGGAAGGTGAGATCGCCATCAGCGGTTTCCGACGTACCAGAGATTGGGCTAACGAGCAATACCTCTATTTCTACGCTGAGTTCTCGAAGCCGTTCAAGGATTATTCTTTCTTCGACAATGGTGAAAAGGTGGTTGCGGATACAGCTGCAAGCGATAAGCTTAAGGCCTGTTTTGATTTTGATACTGCAGAAGGTGAGCAAATCGTCATGCGTATCGCCCTCTCCGCCGTCGATGTGGAAGGTGCCAAGAACAACTTGAAAGCCGAACTTGCCGAAGGCGACTTCGACTTCGACGTCCTCAAGCAAAAGGCTTACGACAAATGGAACAAGGAGATGAAACGCTACGAGGTGGCCGACAACAACGAGGCCAACAAGACGGTGTTCTACTCCGCCCTCTACCACTGCATGGTTGCCCCCAACCTTTATAGCGATGCCGATGGCCGCTATCGTGCCCACGACCTGAAAGTCTATAAGTCGGAAAGACCAGTCTATACGGTCTTCTCGCTATGGGATACATTCCGCAGCTTGCACCCGCTGTTCAGCCTAATGCAGCGCGAACGCACCCTCGATTTCATCAACACCTTTATTAATAAGTACGAGACCAACCCGCATCACATGCTGCCCATTTGGGAACTGGCTGCCAACGAGACCTACTGCATGATTGGCAACCACGCTATTCCTGTCATCGCCGACGCCTATTTCGCCGGTATCCGTGACTTTGATGCCGAAAAAGCTCTCGAAGCCATGGTCAACTCATCGAGAGACGACTTCCGTGGCATGGGCGCTTACATGAAATATGGCTACATCCCGATTGAGGTCGAGGGTGAAGCCGTTTCCAAGACCTTGGAATATGCATACGACGACTGGTGTGTGGCGCGCATGGCTGAGGCCTTAGGCAAGACAGACATTGCCAAGGAATTTTATGCCCGCGCACAGAACTATAAGAACATTTACAACCCTGAGAACCAGTTCTTCCAAGGCCGTCGCAACGGTGGCTGGATACGCCCCTTCGACCCTGCACAAGTGAATTTCACCTTGACCGAGGCCAACTCCTACCAATACGGTTTCTTTGTGCCTCAAGATGTGAACGGCCACATCGACTTGATGGGAGGCAGTGTTGACTATGGGGCAAAACTCGATGGTCTCTTCAATGCACCGGAAAACCTCACTGGACGGGCACAACCTGATATCACGGGCCTTATCGGACAATATGCCCACGGCAACGAACCGAGCCACAATATCGTGTATATGTACAATTTCGTTGGCCAACCGACCAAGACGCAACACTATGTGAAAAAGGTGATGGACAACTTCTACACCGACCGTCGCGACGGCTATGCCGGTAACGAGGACTGTGGCCAGATGTCAGCATGGGGCGTTTTCTCTGCCATGGGCTTCTATCCTGCTACGCCAGGTTCGGGCTATTATGTGTTGGGATTGCCGCGTTTCCAAAAGGTTAGATTGACTATGGAAAATGGCAAACAGTTTGAGGTAGTGGCCAAGAATTTGAGTGCCAAGAATTGCTATGTGAAATCGGTGAAACTGAACGGCAATCCATTGGAACGCAGCTATATCACTTTTGAGGAAGTGTTCAATGGAGGTGTTTTAGAGTTTACCATGACCGATCAAGCCAATTCCACTTGGGCCACACAGCCCGCGAATTGCCCTGTGATGCGTATCCCTGGCGAGAGCATTGTCATCGTTCCCACCATCAACACTAACTCCGACACCTTCTTCGACAGCCTGATGATCAGCATGAGCCATCCTGTGGAAGGCGTGAAGATTTACTATACTATGGATGGCAGCGACCCCAAGGAAAACGGATTGTTGTTTGAACAGCCGATTTGCCTCAAGGACAACGCCACCGTGCGTGTTGCAGCCAAGCAGGAAGAGCGTTGGAGCAACGAAATTGATGCTCAATATTACAAGATAGATGCGCGTCATTCGGTGAAGTTGGAGCATAAATACAACGAACAATATGAGGCGGGCGGCCTCAAGGCTTTGATTGACCATCAGCGTGGTGGCGAGAACTTCCGCACCGGCTCGTGGCAAGGCTATTATGGTGTCGACCTCATCGCCACCGTTGACTTGGGCCGTTCAAAGAAAATCAACCGCTTGGCAGGCAGCTTCTTGCAGGAGATTTACTCTTGGATTTGGATGCCCACCGAAGTGGAGTACTTTATCAGCGATGATGGCAGGAATTTCCGAAGCGTAGGTAAGGTGAAGAACGAGGTGCCGATAGATGCTGACGGTGCTTTCATTCAGGAGATGGAAGTGCGCCCGCGTACCAATGCCCGCTATGTGAAGATGGTGGCCAAGACCATTGGCACATGCCCCGAAGGCCATGTCGGCGCTGGGCAGAAGGCATGGATCTTCTGTGATGAATTGGTGATAGAGTAGTAGATTCCCTTCGGGAATGGAGTTTATGTCAAGTGTTTCAAGCGGCGGTAAAGACAATTGCTTGCTTTATTACAGGTTCTACCGCCGCTGGGAACTAAAAGATATAGTCCATTCCCCGCAGGGGAATCTTAATCAATAAATTATGAATCTTTTAATTTTAAATCTTTAAATCGAATTATATGAAAGAATCCATCGTAATCCTCGCCGGCGGCGGTCCGGCACCCGGAATCAACACGGTCATCAGCACTGTGGCAAAAACCTTCCTCAAGGACGGTTATCGTGTACTCGGCCTTAACGACGGCTACAAGAACCTTTTCCAACCCAATCCTGATGTGGTCGAAATGGACTTCCTCTATGCCGATGCCATCCTCAAACAAGGTGGTTCGGCCTTGAAGATGAGCCGCTATAAACCAAAGAACGAGGAGTTTAACACCGAGTTCTTTGTCAAAAACAACATCAAGCTGTTGGTCACCATCGGTGGCGACGACACTGCTTCGACGGCCAATCGCATCTCGAAGTTCTTGGCCAGCAGTGGCTTCCCTATCCAAAACATCCACGTGCCCAAGACCATCGACAATGACCTTCCGTTGCCCGAAGGCAGCCCAACCTTTGGCTATTATTCCGCCAAGGACGCCGCTGTACATTTGGTGCAGACCATCTACGAAGATGCCCGCACCAGCGGCAACTGGTTCGTGGTCTCAGCCATGGGTCGCGAGGCGGGTCACTTGGCTTTCGGTATGACTTCGGCCTGCCACTGCCCGATGGTGGTCATCCCCGAGATGTTCAACAAGACGGAAGTCACCTTTGACGCCATCATCAAGTTGGTGGTCAGTTCTATCGTGAAGCGCAAGCTGTTGGGTGTCAACTATGGTGTGGTCATCATCAGCGAGGGCGTGTTCCACTTCATGAGCGATGAGGAAATCGAGAAGTCGGGTGTGGCATTCACCTACGACGAACATGGCCATCCCGAGTTGGGTAATGTCAGTAAGGCACACATCTTCAACCTCTTGCTGCAACAAAGACTGAAAGCTTTGGGTATCAATGTGAAGAGCCGTCCCGTCGAAATCGGTTACGGCATCCGTTGCGTCGAGCCCAATGGTTACGACTTGACTTATTGCTCATTGCTGGGCTACGGTGTTAAGAAACTCTTCGACAAGGGTGTGAGTGGCGCCATGGTCACTGCTAATCCGAAGGGCGAAATCGAACCGCTCTATCTGAAGGATGTCGAGGATGAGAACGGCAAGATTAAGCCGCGTTTGGTGAACCTGAATGGCCCGAAGGCCGAGTTGATTTTCAACGACGGTTTGCAATACATTATGCCAGTCGACTATATCCCCGCAAAGGCTTATTTGCCCAATCCTGAGGAATACGACTTCAAGAAGATTTTGAAATGGTAATTTGTTGTAGGGCTGTCGTACCACGGCAGCCGCTGTCTGGCAAATAGTCAGCGGCTGCCACAGTGTGACAGCCCTACAAACCCAAAACAGAAAGCCGCCCCGAAACCGAGGCGGCTTTCTTCATGAATGAAAACAAAACCTTTATTTGTGTAAATTGACCTTCTGTATCATTACGCCATCCTCCGTCTCAACACGAACGAGATACATGCCCGATTCGAAGCGGCTCATGTCGAGGGCGGTGCAGCCCTCGCTGGTCGTCTCTTGGAGCGTTTGGCCTAGGAGGAGGCTGTTCATTTCACCGACTTCCATTCGGCGACAATGTCGGGTATGGCACCGAGGTTATGCCCGAACATTCTTAGAAACCTTCACTGATTCCTATGGCAATTATGACAATATATAATATCCAGAAAGGAATCATTACGATGCTGAGAATGAGTCCCACCTTTGAAGTGATGCGGCCAGCGTTGAGCATGCATTCTCCAGTATATGTATTGGGGTTGGCAGCAATGGCATCGTAGCCTTCATACGCCTTTCTTTTTCCAATGGCAGATAAAATGAAGCCAGGGATGATCAGAGAACTGAAGTTGATGGAGAGAATGCCAAGCACCATCGAGGCGATGGCGGTGGGGGCGAGAAGTTTGGCTTGTTGTTTTGCTGGTTTTGCCGGTTTGAGAGGCGCAGAGCATTGAGGACAGACTTCTTCTGTGTTGTCAACCAAAGCCCCGCAATAGGTGCATTTGATTTTTGTATCTTCGTTCATGACAATGCTAGTTTTATAGGTTATTCTTTCAGCTTTTTGTATCTGAAACGTTTGGGCTCTACATTGCCGAGACGTTTCATCTTGTTTTCTTCATATTCCGAGTAGCTGCCCTCGAAGAAGTAGACCTGTGAGTTGCCTTCGAAAGCGAGGATGTGGGTGGCCACACGGTCGAGGAACCAGCGGTCGTGGCTGATGATAACGGCACAGCCAGCGAAGTTCTCCAAGCCTTCCTCCAAGGCACGGAGCGTGTTCACATCGATGTCGTTGGTGGGTTCGTCCAAGAGGAGCACATTGGCTTCCTGCTTTAAGGTGAGGGCAAGGTGCATGCGGTTGCGTTCACCGCCCGACAGTACGCCAGCCTTCTTCTGCTGGTCGTTGCCGCCGAAGTTGAAGCGTGAGACATAGGCACGCGAGTTCATGCTTCGTTTGCCCAACTGGATGAGTTCGTTCCCGCCGCTGATGACTTCCCAAACCGTCTTTTCAGGGTCGATGTCAGCATGTTGTTGGTCAACATAACCAATCTTCACGGTCTCGCCAACCTCGAAAGTGCCAGAATCGGGCTGCTCCAAGCCCATGATGAGGCGGAATAGGGTGGTTTTGCCTGCACCATTGGGACCAATAACACCCACGATGCCACCTTGCGGCAGGCTGAAGTTGAGGTTTTCGAACAATAATTTGTCACCGTAAGCTTTTGTGACATCGTGTGCTTCGATGACTTTGGTGCCCAAACGGTCGCCGTTAGGGATGTAGATTTCTAGTTTCTCTTCCTTTTCCTTCACATCCTCGTTGAGCATCTTCTCATACGACTCCAAACGAGCTTTACCTTTGGCATGACGGGCCTTCGGAGCCATGCGCACCCATTCCAACTCTCTTTCAAGGGTCTTGCGGCGTTTGCTTTCGGTCTTCTCTTCCATGGCGAGGCGGGCGGTCTTCTGGTCGAGCCACGAGGAGTAGTTGCCCTTCCACGGGATGCCTTCGCCTCTATCCAATTCAAGAATCCAGCCTGCCACATGATCGAGGAAGTAACGGTCGTGGGTGACGGCGATGACGGTGCCCTTGTATTGCTGCAAGTGGCTTTCCAACCATTGGATGCTCTCGGCATCGAGGTGGTTGGTGGGCTCGTCGAGGAGCAGAATGTCAGGCTCTTGCAAGAGGAGTCTGCATAAAGCCACACGGCGACGCTCACCTCCCGAGAGGTTCTTAACGGGCGTGTCACCATCGGGACAGTTGAGGGCATCCATGGCGCGCTCCAGCTTACTGTCGAGTTCCCAAGCGTCGTGCTGTTCGATGAGCTCGGTGAGTTCGCCTTGGCGGGCAATCAGCTTGTCGAAGTCGGCGTCAGGTTCGGCGAACTTGTTGTTGATCTCCTCGTATTCCTTGAGGATGTCGACAATCTCCTGCACGCCTTCCTCCACTATTTGTTTCACCGTTTTGTTGTCGTCTAATTGCGGCTCCTGGTCAAGCATTCCGACCGAATAGCCAGGCGAGAAGACCACTTCGCCGTTATAGGATTTCTCCTTGCCAGCGATGATGCGCAGTAGGGTTGATTTTCCCGCTCCGTTCAGGCCTATGATGCCGATTTTGGCGCCATAGAAGAAGGAGAGGTAGATGTCTTTCAATATTTGTCTTGACGGCGGGATGATTTTGCTCACGCCTACCATCGAGAAGATGATTTTTTTGTCGTCGGGTTGTGCCATATTCTGTTGTGTTTGTTTTGCTTATTGCGCAGGGATTGAAATCCCTGCTTGATTTAGGGTCGTCCTTTTAGGACTTTTTGCATCTCGTGTTCTAAAATGGCAGTCGCCTTTCCCCAGTCATACACGCGATTCGTGAAATCAAATCCCGCTTGGGCAAGGAGTTCTGCCTTTTCCTTGTCAGTCAAGAGGGTGATGATATGTTGTGCCATTTCTTCGGCATTGCTGCCGACTAGGATTTCTTCATTGGGCTTGGCGCCAAGCGATGCATTGGCCAAGGGCGAGGTGATGGCAGGCAGGCGCATCGACATGGCTTCCAACAATTTGTTTTGCAGACCAGTACCAATGCGCATGGGGGCGATGAAAACGCGACTTTGCGCATAGGCATCGCGGATGTCGTCGAGCCAGCCGCTGACGATAATGCGCTCCGAGGCGGCTTTCTTCACTTTCGGGTCGGGAGTGGCACCGGCGATGTAGAGCTTCACTTCAGGCATTGTTTTCCATACGATGGGCAAAATCTCGTTAGCCAAATATTCCACCGCATTTACATTAGGCGGATAACTCATGTTGCCCGTGAAGACGAGGTCGTATTGCTTTTCGCGTTCTTGCGGCTTGAAATAGTCGTGGTCGACACCGTTAGGGATGATGAGTATCTCGTCGCGGCGTTCATGCGGGAACAGGTCTCGGTCGGGCTCGCTGATGATTGATTTTACATCAAAATTATCAAATAAGGCAGCCTCATAGCGTTTCAGACGATGATACTCCATATTGTAAATTGGTCGTGTGACGCATGAAGCTATATCGGCGCGGCGTTTCATGCCGTATGAGAAGATGTCCTGATAATCAATGGCTTTAGGAAGTTTTTTGTAACGGATATACTCTGCCACGCGGAGCAACTGGCCATAGAGCATGTCGGGCTTGTGTTTGGCAATCAAGGCATCGATTTTTCTTGCAGCCTTGCGGTTGTAGAAATAACCGCATTGTAAGGGCAAACCCTTAAAGAAAGCACGGATAAGTCCCAACAAGATTTGCGGCTTTGTGATTCTGATGAAGTTGACGGACTGGCAATAGGGCTGCAAGGCATGAAAAGCATCTTGTTCGCTGACTTTTGGGTCGTCGTTCAACGCACAAAGGACAATTTCGTTATGCTTCGCAAGCTGTTTTATTTGATTGAATGCCCGCAGTTTATCGCCTTTTTCAAGCGGATAGGGGATGCGGGGCAATAGGACAAAAATCTTCATCTCATCGAGAATTAGGGAGCAAAGATAGTGTTTTTTTTAAAACTATGGCCAATGGCTAATGACTATGGCCGCTTTTGTTATTGGGAAGCGGCCATAGTCATAGGCCATAAGCCATAGTCACTCACAGAAAACTAATTTTACTTCCCGGCTTAATCTGTTCATAGAACATCAAAAGTCTCGCGATGATTTTGCGGTTATCGTAGGTCTCTTCCACCAATTTCCTTGCTGCCTGGCCAATTCGGACAGCGGTTTCGGGGTTTTCGTTGAGGCTGCGTATGGCCTCCACCATTTTAGCCTTGTTCTCAGCGATGATAATGTTGACGTCCTCATCATATTGAATGCCTTCTGCGCCCACACGTGTGGTGATGACGGTTTTGCCCAAAGCCATTGACTCTATGATTTTGATGCGGATGCCACTGCCCGAAAGCAGGGGGACGATAGCCACATCGTTGTTGCTGACAAACTCCTTGGCGTCAGGCACTTCGCCGATGACATCAATATGTGGGTCATTCAAAGTGGTGAGCCATTCGGGCATGGAACGGCCGGCCAAATGGTAGACGAAATTGGGCACTTTTTCCACGGTCTTGGGCAGCACCTCGTCGATGAACCAACGAATGCCTTCTTCGTTGGGCATCCAATTCATGGAGCCGATGTGGTAGAACTTAGGTTTGCCATCAATCTCAGATTTGGGCGTAAACTGCTCGGGATATACACCATACGGAATGTCGATGATGGGTTTGGAACAGTATTTCCTGAAAAAAGCGGCATCCTTGCGTGTGATGGCGGCGATGCCGTCGACGGTCTCAAGGGTAGACAACTCATACTCCTTCAAGGTTTTGGCCAAGTGATTGATATACCATCGTTTGGCGAAGAACTTTGTCTCTTTGGCGATGCGTTCCCAGATTTTGTGTTCTACATTGTGGGCGCGCAACACGATCATCGCCTTGCTGTGTTTGCGGATGGTCTCCACATAAGGAGCCATGTAGAGCATTTCCAGCTGAACCACATCAAACTGTTCTTTTTCAAGTACTTCTGTCAATTTGTCCTTAAACTCCTTGGAGATGAAACGCTCAACATGGTAGGATTTTTTGGTAAACAGATTTAGAAAGGCGTTCAAGGGGTTGACTGTCAGGTCGACATCGATGAGTTCGATTCCGGTTTTTTTCTTGT
The DNA here is from genome assembly GCA_902801625.1 of uncultured Bacteroidia bacterium. Classification (GTDB taxonomy): domain Bacteria; phylum Bacteroidota; class Bacteroidia; order Bacteroidales; family F082; genus Limimorpha. The sequence continues at coordinate 40,312 of CADCJI010000015.1, forward strand.
AGTCTTCGGGGATGTCGCTTTCTTTGACATGGTATTTCTCACTGTTGATTGCCAGTATCTTGACATGATGCCCTGCTTCGAGGAGTCCGCTGATGATGCTATTCATCGCCATAGGACCGCCTTCGGAGGCTGGGTAGGGAGGCTTGTTGCAGAGTAGAAGTATCTTCATGTTTAATCGTTGATCGTTGAATCGTTTAGTTGTTGATCTGTAGGGCTGTCGTACCACGGCAGCCAGGAAGTATTATTTTTGCAGTTCAACCTCGGTTTTATCACCTTTTTTGAACAGTCTTTTAAAGAATTTCTTCCAGCTGTCGCCGTCGAAGAGGGCGGCATCGGTGGTAGCCTTGAAGGTGAAGAAGAGTCCGACAGGCAACAGCACAAGTGATGAGAACCACACCCCAAGGAACATGTTGAGGTCGCCGAAAACAGCCATGCGCTCCGCGATGGTGGAAATGAGATGGTAGATGATGAAGAACACCACGGAGATGACCACAGGCAGTCCCAGTCCGCCCTTGCGGATGATGCTGCCCAATGGTGCCCCAATGAAGAAGAAGATCAGGCAGGCGATGCTCAGCGTGAACTTCTTGTGCCATTCCTTCTTGTGCTTGTTGATGTTCTCGGTTTGCGATTTGAAGTCAATTTTATTGAAAGCGGCATTGTCTTTGGCGTTTTGCGCACTTGCGTAGGCCAAATTGACGATGTCGGAGCGTGCCTCGCCCTCGTAACGGTCGAGCAGCGGCCAACTCAGTGGGATGCAGGTGTCGGCAGTGATACTGTCGGGAATGGGTCGTGCATTTCGCTTGGGTGGGAGGTCTGTGTGTAGGCTGTTATAATTGTTCCAGCGCCGCGCGAAGCCTTGCGCGAAAGCCTCTTGCTTGCCAGCAAAACGGTGTTGGAGCGAGTCAAGCGAAGTGGAGAGTTGGCGGATGTTCATCATTTGCTGGTACGATTTGTACATGTCTTCATCCGAGCGGGTCATGTCGAAAGAAGCCAAACTGAATTTGAGTTGTTCTTGTTTGAACGACATGCGCTCGAAAGGACGTGTTTCCTTATAGTTGTCGGGAGTGAGGTCAGTGTAGTTGTAGCCGTTGTATAAGGTAAAGATGATGTTGCGCTGGTTGGGACTCATCGACATCATACCCGAGTCAGCAGAGATGATTTTGGTGTTGCCCTGACGGTCGGTATGGTCATAGATTTTTACACCATAGATATGGCTACCGTCCTTGCCTTTTTTCTCCACATAGATGACATAATTGTCGATGTCCTTGTAAAACACCCCTTCCTTGATATTGAAGGCCAGTTTCTGCCGTTGTACGTCAGTGAGCAAAGTGCGCCATTTGAGGGTGGCGATAGGGATGATACTGTTGGATATGAAGAAAGCCAATACACTGATAATCAAAGAGAAATTCAATAATGGTCGCATCACTTTCCACATGGAGATGCCGGAAGCTTTCATGGCCACCAGCTCATAGTGCTCGCCAAGGTTGCCGAAACACATCAGCAAGGCCAGCAGCAAGGCCAAAGGCAATGACATAGGAATGGCCGTGATGGAAGTATAAAACAAAAGCTCAGCCAGTATTTTGATTTCCAAACCTTTCCCAACCAAATCGTCGACATAGAGCCATACGAATTGCATCACCCACACAAACACCACGATGAAGAAGGTGAGGAAAAAGGTGCCCAAAAATGATTTGGTGATATACTGGTAGAGTTTCTTCATTTTAAATAAAACGCTGCAAAGGTAGAAAAATTTCACCCTTTGAAGAGAGCATGGGGTATTTTTCTATATTTGCAGCAAAAATACACGCATTATGAACCAACTTGATTATTTGAAAGGGCTTAACATAGCTATTACCATCAGCGCCAAAGACGGCGAAATCCTTTACCAAAACGACAGCAGCATTGAAGTGAACGGCGACGCCCGTGGCCGCGACCTGATGAAATGCCACAATGAGCGTTCGCAGCAAATCATCCGCCATCTTTTGGATGATGCCGCAACGAATGTCTACACGATTTCGAAGAAAGGCAAAAAGAAACTCATCTACCAAACACCTTGGTATGAAGATGATGAAAAAAAGGTCGTAGGTGGACTCATAGAGTTTTCCATCATCCTTCCTGATGAGATGCCGCATTATGACCGTGGCTAACCTGTCGAGGTGTAGTGACTTTGTCTTTTGAACAACCCAACCTGAATACCAATAACTAAAACACTAAACACCATGAAAAAGACTTTCATTTTATTATTTATGGTTCTTTCGTTTTTCGGAGCGAAGGCCAACGACGGTGTGTTCTATGCCCAAGGTAACCATCTGATTCCCATTACGGAAACTGACATTAGTGTGAAGAAGGAAGTGCTGACCATCAACAAAGTGGGAGAGGTTATCAAAGTTACCGTTTATTACGAGTTTTTTAATCCAGTGAAAGCCAAAGATTTGCTCGTTGGCTTCGAGGCACCGCCACCTTATCCCTATGAGGAGGATTATATGGCCGTGTTTCCCGAGCAGCCTCACATGAGCAACTTCAAAGTTGTCATCAATGGCGAGGCTTTGAATTATCAAATTGCTCATGTCTCAAGCGGTTATTATGATGGAGAGAGAGATGAATGGGTCATTCCTGATTATTATTACAATGGCAAGATACAAGGTTGGTCGCGCAAACAGTGTGAAGACTCTCTCAAGGCTCGCGATTATTTCGATATGCCTTTCACTTATGTCTATCATTTCAACGCGCATTTCCGTGAAGGCTTAAACATTATTCAGCACACCTATGATTTTGACGTTTCAGGGTCAGTAGGCGAGGAGTATTGTTTTCCATACGTGCTCACAGCTGCCAACCGTTGGGCCAACCATCAGATAGACGATTTCACATTGAACATCAATATGGGTGATCTTGAGTCGTTTACCATTGATCCGACGTTCTATGATAATCTCAATGAATGGAGTTTTGATGGAGTTGGAAGGAAAAATGCAGTTCAACTGGAATATGGCGAGCCAACCTATATGTTCCATGTGCAAAAGGGTGGTTTGACATTCCACAAAAACAATTTTCATCCCAACGGCGAACTCAATATCAGCAAGCCTTATGTAGCCATGTTTTTTATGTGGAGTGATAATAAGGATGCCAAACATCTTATGGAAGTTGTTGGCCAACAATATGCCAACTTGTCACCTCTTCTTGGAGAAGAGCTGAACTTGACTGCTGAGCAGAAACGTATCTTAAAAAACCTGCCTTTTGCCTATCGCGGTCATGTGTTCAAGGATAAAGGCTTGCGTCAGTTCTTCGAGTCAACCAAATGGTATGTGCCTGATCCAGAATACAAGGACGATATGAGTAAGATGAGCAAGGAGGAAAAAGAATGGATTCAGTACTGGTCTAAATGAAAAAAATGGGAGCGAAAAAAAACTTCGCTCCCATTTTTTTATAAAGTGTTGAAAATTACTTTGTCACCAAGTTATAGGTGTCCTGGGCGATGACGAACTCTTCATCGGTAGGATACACCACCACTGTGACTTTCGAGTTGGGCGTGGAGATGACACCAGCGTCGCCGATGATTTCCTTATTCATGGCAGCGTCGAATTCGATGCCGAGGCCTTCCATGTTCTCGAGGATGGCTTCACGCATGAACCATGCGTTCTCACCGATGCCGCCAGTCATCACGATGACGTCGGCACCGTTCATTACGGCCATGTAGGCTCCGATGTATTTCTTCACGCGGTGAGCGAACATGTTGAAAGCGTAGGTGCAGCGTTCGTCGCCTTCTTCCTTGGCGGCGCGCACGTCACGCATGTCTTGTTTGCCGCCCGTGATGCCCACGAGGCCTGACTTCTTGTTTACCAAAGTGTTCATCTCCTTGGTTGTGTAGCCTTCCTTGTCCATGATGTACATGAAAGCACCCACATCGAGGTCACCGGTACGGCTGCCCATCACGAGGCCTTCAACGGGAGTGAAGCCCATGGAGGTCTCCACCGACTTGCCGTATTCGACCGCGGCGATGGAGGCACCACTGCCGAGGTGACAGGTCACGATCTTCGACTGTTTCCAGTCCTTGCCCACGAAAGTGGCAGCTTTTTCGGCCACGTACTTATGGCTAGTGCCATGGAAGCCGTAACGGCGCACGCGATACTTCTCATAGTATTCGTAAGGCACGGCATAGAGATATGCCTCGGGTGGCATGGTGCTGTGGAACGAGGTGTCGAACACGGCAGCCATCGGGATGCCGGGGAGTACTTCTTCCATGGCGTGGATGCCTTGCAAGCTGCCTGGGTTGTGCAGCGGGGCGAGGTCGGTGAGGGATTGGATACCTTCAATGACCTTCTTGTCGATAAGGACGCTCTTGGGGAACAATTCGCCTCCGTGGGCCACGCGGTGACCGACAGCGTCGATTTCCTTCAGGTCTTTGATGACACCCATTTTCGGGTCAACCAAAGCCTTCAACACCAACTTGATGCCTTCGGTGTGGTTCGGGATGGGAAGTTGCTCGTAGTACTTCTCACCGTTGTATTTGTGGGTGAATTCGCCCATTTCGAGGCCGATGCGCTCCAGCAGACCTTTGGCCAGTAGGTGCGATGAATTGGCGTTTTCCATTTCCAGCAATTGGTATTTGATGGAGGAGCTGCCGCAGTTTAAGACTAATATTTTCATGTTGAATTGTTGATTGTTTATTTGTTGAATTGTTGTTGTTGATTGGCCTGCGGCCAAGAAATCTTTCAAAAATCAAAACAAAATCTATAATTATAGAAATCTGATTTTGAGATATTTTTAGAGATTTTTGAACGATTTTTTGCGAAGCAATCCCAAACATATTCATTATTTCTGTTTTTGAGCGATTGCTTGGTTACAGGTGATAGCGACCAGTTTGTACACGTCATCGATTGAGCAGCCACGGCTGAGGTCGTTGCAGGGCTTGGCGAGGCCTTGCAGCACAGGACCGACGGCTTCGGCACCGGCTAGACGTTGGACAAGCTTGTAGGCGATGTTACCCACTTCGAGGCAGGGGAACACAAGGGTGTTGGCCTTGCCGGCGACAGGGCTACCTGGAGCCTTGCTCGAACCCACCGAGGGCACGATGGCGGCATCGGCTTGCAGTTCACCGTCGAGGACGAGGTCGGGACGACGTTCCTTGGCAATGCGAGTGGCTTCGATGACCTTATCTACGACTTCATGCTTGGCGCTGCCCTTGGTGGAGAAACTCAGGATGGCGGTGATGGGGTCGATCTTGGCGATAGCCTTGGCGGTGTCGGCAGTGCAGATGGCGATTTCGGCCAATTGCTCAGCTGTCGGCATGGGTGTGACGGCACAGTCGGCGAAGACCATGCGGCCATTGGTGCCGTAAGGGCATCCTTCGGGCAAGAACATCGTGAAAGCACCGCTGACGCAGGTCACTCCAGGCACGGTCTTGATGATCTGCAGGGCAGGACGGAGCATGTCGCCCGTGGTGCTACGGGCACCGCTGACGAGACCGTCGGCCTCACCAGCTTTGACCATCAGGATGCCGAGATACATGAAGTTTTGGGCCAAGTTGTCGGCTTGTTCTGGGGTCATGCCCTTGGCTTTACGGAGTTCGTAAAGCAAATCTGCATATTTCTGCTTGTCGGGGTTGTTCTTTGGGTCGATGATACGGGCCTTGCCGATGTTCTGGAGACCAAATTCTGCGGTCATCTCCTTGATCTTCTCGGCGGGACCGATGAGGATGATGTCGGCAACACCGTCAGCCAAAAGGCGGTCGGCGGCTTTCAGAGTACGGGGCTCGTCGCCCTCGGGGAGCACAATGCGCTGCTTGTTAGTTTGGGCATTGGCAATGATTTCTTGCATTAAATCCATATTCAGTTGTTTAATTGTTGATTGATTATTGTTTAATTGTTGATTTCAAAGATTAGACCTGCAAAGTTAGGAAAACTTTGCCTTGATTTGCAAATAATGCATTATTTTTGCAGCGCAATTTTGAAAGAAATTCATGCCACAGTACCCCGACATATTCTATCATCCCTTTGCGGAGACGACTCAAGCCGTTGACACAGTGCAGGCTGCCGATACCATCGCCTGCGATAGTGTGGTGCCGAGTTTTATCACATCGGGTTTTGATGGTACGCTGACCCCTTTGGTGCGCATGAGCTATGAGATCCTTCAAGGCTGGAATTTGGCCTTGTTGGGCGTATTGTTGTTACTCATCGTTCTCAACAAGCAACTCTATCCCCGCCAGTTCCGTCAGGTGCTGTCGGTGCCGGGTGGCGTGGCTCACACCAACCAGTTGTTGAGAGAGTGGAACCCTGTGCGCAGTTTTTTGTGTGTGTCGTTCACTATGGGATACATCCTCCTTATGGCGCTCTTTGTGCAAAAGAGTTGTGTGGTGTTGTCGCATGATGTGTTGTCCTACAACAGTTGGTCGATGTTTTGGACCATTTGTGGTTGTATGACGGGTTGGGTGCTGCTCCGTTATCTGATGCTGCATCTTGTCAATTGGCTCTTCGAGACCCGCGACACAGTCGATCGGCAAATGTCGGTTCAGTTTTCCATATCAATTTTCACCCTCATCGTGATGATGCCAGTTGTGCTGCTTTTGATTTATAATCCAACAAAATATTTTGTTTGGATTGGCATTGGTTTATTGGGATTGGCGGCCATTTTCAGGCTGGTTTTGGGCATTATTGAGACGAGAGTTGCAACAAAATTATCCGCGTTTTATATTTTTTTGTATCTTTGCGCCCTCGAAATCGCACCCGTTGCAACACTCGTGACCGCAGGCTGGCGATACTTTAGTCAGGGAACTGTTTTTTAATGAGTTATACAACTCGGATGTGGGAGAAATTGAGCATTTTTACGTTCATAAATAGAGTAGAAAGAGATGAAGATTAAGTCAATCTTGGTGTCACAACCCAAGCCTGCCGACATTTCGAAGACACCCTTTGCCGACATGATGAAGAAATACGGTGTGAACTTCACTTTCGAGAAGTTCATCAAGCTCGATGATGTCACGGCAAGCGAACTTCGTCAAGAACATATCAAACTTCCGGAATATACAGCCATCATTCTTACTAGCCGTAATGCCATCGACCATTTCTTTAGGGTGGCCAAGGAGATGCGTTATGCCGTTCCCGAAACACTGAAATATTTCTGCATCAACGAGTCGACAGCCTTTTACCTGCAACGCTATGTTCAGTATCGCAAGCGTAAGGTGTTCTATGGCAACCAGACCTTGAACGACCTCATCGACATCATGAAGAAGCATAAGGATGAGAAATACCTTTATTGCTGCTCCGATATCAGTTCCGACTCGACCATCGACCTGCTGACTGCCGCCAAGTTGAATTTCACCAAGGCGGTGATGTTCCGCACGGTGCCTGCCGATTTGAAGGATGTGGTGAAAATCAACGAATATGACATGTTGGTCTTCTTCAGCCCTGCCGGAATCCACTCGCTGAAAGAGAACTTCCCCGATTTCGAACAGAAAGAGGTCGCCATCGGCGGTTTTGGCGAGGCCACTTGCCAAGCCATCATTGATGCTGGCTTTGAACTCAATTTCCGTGCACCTACCCAGACGGCTCCTTCAATGACGATGGCCATTGAGGAATACATTGCTGCCGAGTACAAGAAGAGCAAGAAGAAATAAACACCTGTCTTCCAAAGCGTTTTAACCAATGACGGCTACGGAGGGACTCCCGAAATACGAAAGGATTTGTAAGGAAAACGACATTCAGGCGCTTTTCGATAAGGGTCATGGCTTCAGCGTGTATCCTTATCGTGTCATCTTTCTGTTTCGACATGACGAGAGCCGTCCAGTCACCGTCAGGCTGCTGGTATCGGTCTCCAAGAAACGCTTCCACCATGCCGTCAAGCGGAACCGAGTGAAACGGTTAATCCGCGAGTCGTGGCGCCGCAACAAGGCTGCGCTTTACGAAATCTGTGAAAAAGATAATATTTCCTTGGATGTATCGTTAGTCTATACGGCTACGGTCATCCACAGCTACGAAGAGATGTTAGCCAAGACGAAGAAAGCTGTTAACGAGCTGATTATCAAATATAATTCAACTAAGCTCAACAACCATGAGACGCATCGCCCAACTGCCGGCTAAGTTCCTGATCCTCTTGATTCGGATCTATCAGGTGACGCTGTCGCCCTTCATTGGCAAGAGCTGCCGCTACATACCCACCTGTTCCAACTACGGCATTGAGGCGATTCAGAAATATGGCTTCTTCAAAGGTGGCTGGCTCACCTTCAAGCGTGTCCTCTCCTGCAACCCTTGGGGCGGCAGTGGATACGACCCAGTGCCATAGCTGGGGATTCCCCTTCGGGAATGGAGGGGAGTCTATTAGTTTATGGCGGCGGTTGTAAATGTTGTGTTTGGGTAAGTGGTTTTCGCCGCCGCAGTTTAAAAAGAAAAAACTCTATTCCCCGAAGGGGAAACTAAACATAGTAATTGAATAATAGAATAAAATGAAGAGAATATCATTTGTCGCTTTAATCACAACCCTGTGCCTCTCATGGAGCCTCGTCGCCCAAGAGAAACAGAACAACTTCGAAATCGCCAAGAGCCTCGACATCTATAACAGCCTCCTGCGCGAGCTCAACCTCAATTATGTCGATGAAATCAACCCAGGCGAACTCAATGAGGCTGCCATCAAAGCCATGCTCGATGGTCTTGACCCATATACGGTCTTCATCCCAGAGTCTGACATCGAGAACGCCAAGTTCATGACCACGGGCGAGTACGGTGGCATCGGCGCTGTCATCCAATATGACGGAGAGTTCACGAGAATCTCCGAACCTTACTATGGCTGGCCGGCACAGAAAGCAGGCCTCATTGCGGGCGACGTCATCTTAGAGGTGAACGGCGTAGACTGCGAGAAAAAGAACACCCAAGAGGTCAGCGACCTGCTGAAGGGACAGCCTGGCACTGAGGTGACACTGAAACTTAAGCGTTATGGTCAAGATAAGCCGTTGGAAATCAAACTAAAGCGCGAGAAGGTAAAAATCGACAACATACCTTATTATAAAGTGTTCGATAACGGTGTAGCCTATCTCTCACTGAGTGGTTTTACCCGCGATGCGGCCAGAGAGTTGAAGGAGAAGTTCATGGAAATGCGCAAAGACCGCGAGTTGAAAGGTTTCATCCTCGACCTGCGCGGCAATGGTGGCGGTCTGATGAATGAAGCTGTCGACATCGTTAACTTGTTCATCCCCAAAGGCAAAGCCGTCGTTTCGATGAAGGGTAAGGCTGCCAATGCCAACAGCATGCACCCCACTACCAACGATCCTGTTGACCTTGAGATCCCCTTGGCTATCCTTGTCGATGGCAACAGCGCCTCGGCAAGTGAAATTGTGGCAGGTGCTATCCAGGATTATGACCGTGGTGTCATCATCGGTCAAAGGACATTCGGTAAAGGATTGGTGCAGAATATCTTGCCTCTGAGCTACAATACGCAGATGAAAGTCACGGTGGCGCATTATTACATCCCGAGTGGGCGCTGCATTCAGGAAATCGACTATTCGCACAAGAAAGACACCACCCAAATGAAGAAAGACACCCTTGGCAAAGCTTTCAAGACCATGGGCGGTCGCACAGTCTATGAAGGTCACGGCATTATGCCCGATGTGAAAGTCGACCGCGACCCCTATGCTACTGTGACAGCCTATCTCTATGCCAAGAACTACATCTTCGACTATGCCAATAAGTACTACAGCGAGCACAAGAGCATCGATTCTGCCGACCGTTTCCAAATCGATGAAGCAACTTATCAGGATTTCATGAAGTTCGTGAAAGACAAGAAGTTCAGCTATACCACAGAGAGTGAGAAAGCTATTGCGAAGTTGAAGAAGACTGCAAAGGATGAGGGGTATCTCGACAAGATTCAGCCTCAGATTGACCTTTTGGAGAAGAACCTCGCCGCCGAGAAAGACAAAGACCTACTTAGCAACCGCAAGGACATTGAGGAGTTGCTGCGTTCTGAGATTGTGGGGCGTTACTATTATCAAAAGGGTCGTATCGTCACTTCGTTGAACGACGACCCCGACTTGAAACGTGCTTTTGAAATCCTGCTCAACACCAACGGCAAAGACGAATACCACACCATCCTGAGTGGCAAGTGATGACCTCGAAGGCTTCCATACGACCCTATCTGAATCAAGCCTACTTGTTGGGTTTGCTGATGGTGGCGGTGGGACTCACGCTGTCGCCCTTCTTGATGGGCATGTCGCAGTTTTGGCTTGTCATCGTCTGGTTCGTTGATGCCCTTACTCCCCCTTTTAAGGGGGGCGGGGGGATAAAAACAAAACTTTCCCGCTTCTTCCACAACAAAGCCGCCGTCCTCCTGGTTGCTTTCTACCTCATGCATGTTGTTGGTCTGCTCTGGACTTCTGATTTCCAGTATGCCCTGAAAGACCTCCGCGTAAAGCTGCCCATTTTGGTGATGCCTTTTGTGCTGTCGAGCATGGAACCCCTTGACCGCAAGCGTTTCAACATAGTAATGCTCATCTATGTGCTTTCGGTGTTTATCGCCACGCAGTTCAGTTTCATCCGTTACATGCAGCATAACTATGAGGATATCCGCGAGATTTCCCATTTCATCAGCCACATACGCTTTTGTCTCAACATTGTCTTCTGCATCGCCATTATTGGGAGGTACCTTTATAATAGGGGCGTTTCGATTCCTTCGACAAGCTCAGGGACCGCAGGCTCAACGACCCTTGGCAAGCAGGCCCCTGAGCTTGTCGAAGGGCCGTCTCAAATAAAATATCCAGTTCCAGCCTTTGGTGTTAAAAGAGCCATTGACCGTTTCTTGCAATGGTTCCTTCTGCTATGGTTCATCTATCAAATCTACATCTTTGAATCCTTGTCAGGCTATGTCATACTGGCAGCTGTTGTCATCGCTTCAGCTGTTTATGCTTTCCTGCAATGGAAAAGGGGTAGGGGATGGCGCATTGCCATTGGGCTCTTTGCTGTCGGTGCAATAGCGGCTCTTGTGGTAGTAGTGATGTCTGTCGTCAAACCTTTGATAGAGGTGAAACCTGTGGATTTCAGCACTTTGGAGAAGAAAACCGCTCAAGGCAATTATTATTGGCACGATACGATTTGCTTTCCTGTAGAGGATGGCAAGTATGTGGGGCTGTATTTTAATCGTAACGAATTGCGTGAGGCATGGTCTATGCGCAGCAACATGCCTTTGGAAGGTACAACGGCAAGTGGCGAAAACCTTGAGACAACCTTGGCGCGTTATCTTACCTCCAAAGACCTTCGCAAGGATGCCGAAGGCGTGATGGCTTTGACCGATGAGGACATCCGAAATATAGAGCAAGGTGTAGCCAACTACAACAACTGGAAACATCCTGGAATTCATGCTCGCCTTTCTTCGACGCTGTTCGAGTATAACCTTTATCGTCGTTTCAACAACCCCAACGGTGGGTCTTTGGCGCAGCGCATTGAGTTTACAAGAGCCTCGTTCCATATCATCAAACAGTATCCTTGGTTCGGCGTGGGTACGGGTGATGTGCCTCAGGCTTTTGCCCAGACCTATGACGAGATTCATTCTCCGTTGAAAGAGGAATTCCGCTTCCGTGCTCACAATCAGTATCTTGCCATCGCCGTGGCTTTCGGTCTTGTGGGCTTGGTGTTTTTCGTGTTCGTCTTGCTCTATCCTTGGTTTGCGTCGAAACGAAATCATACCTATTTGTATATGGTATTTCTCACCATCATGTTGCTTTCGATGTTTCCCGAGGACACTTTGGAGACCCAAGCAGGCGCCACCTTGTTTGCCTTTTTTGTGTCTTTGCTGCTGTTTGCCAGCCCTGTTTCACGTCAAGAATAGATTCCCTTTGGGAATGGCGTAATTAATTCTGTGTTTTGCGGCGGCAGGATAAACTTACGCATTGTAAACGAAATAAGCCGCCGCTAGTTAAATTTGTGATATTCCATTCCCGAAGGGAATCCCTTTCGAACAACTATCCTTCTATGAGAGATTAGTGTTAGATTTGCTTTGAGATTCAATAATTCAAAAGTTTTCTTTATCTTTGCGGCAACAATACCAACAATCATGAGGAAAGAACAATTTGTCTGCCCCTATGAGGTATATGACACAATGGAAGAGCTGCCGCAGCAGGATGCCGAGTTGATGCGTCGTGCCCACGAGGCGGCTCGCAATGCATACGCACCTTATTCCAAGTTCAATGTGGGTGCCGCCTTACGATTGGCCAACGGAGCTATCGTGTTGGGCAACAATGTCGAAAATGCAGCCTATCCAAGCGGTCTCTGCGCCGAGAGGGTGGCGATGTTTGCTGCTATGGCACAATATCCAGGCGTTCCTTTTGAGGCATTGGCGGTGACGGCGTGGTCGGCTTCCAAGAGCATCGAGGAACCTGTCGCTCCTTGCGGGGCTTGTCGCCAGGTGATGGTAGAGGTGGAGCAGGTGTCGAAACAGCCACTGCGCGTGCTTTGCCAAGGCGACACAGGACCCATCATGGTCTTCGACGGCGTTGAGTCGCTGATGCCGTTCATCTTCTTGGACAAGTTCCTTTAATCGTTTTCTGTAGGAGGAACTATGGGAGCAGCCTCGACGGGTCGCTTGGGCTGAGCCTTTTTCCAACTCCATACGATGAGTCCAATCGTAATCATCGCGCTCACCGCGATAATCAGTACATTTTGCGTTTCCCCAAAACTCTCTGCGTCTTCAAGCATCCCTATGTTGTCTAGGTAATAGAGGAGAACGGTCGCACCATTGTTGACAAAGTGCATCAACATACTGGTCCATAGCGAGTTGGTGATGTAGAACATATAACCTAACAACATTCCGAGAAACATTCTGGGCAAGAACCCGTAGAACTGGAAATGGATAAAGGAGAAGATGGCCGCCGAAAGGATGATGGCGACATGCGGGTTCATCTTTCGCGTCAGCGACTGCTGCAATACGCCTCTGAATGTCAGTTCTTCACCCACGGCAGGTATCAATGCAATGATGACCAAGTTGAACAGCATTCCGCCAAAGGTGGTGACATTCAGCATTTTTTCGGTAGCGGCTTGTGCCGTCTCTTCCAAGGCTTTCATATACTCCTCAAGCTTGGCAAAAGCGCCCCCAAGGTTCATGCTTTCGTTCCAAGTGGTCAGGCTGGTGGTGACGGGTATGGAAACGAACATTACGGCCACACCTATTAATATAAGCCACCACGGCGGCGTGAGTTTGCGGAGACCCAAGTCGTGCATTTGGTGCTCTTTGCGTGTGATGAAATAATACACGATGGGCGGCACAACGAACATGAAAATGGAACTAATGCCTTGACCGATTTTCATTCCCGTGTCGCCGGCAAAAATGAATATGGCTGATGCCGCGACTCCTATCAGACCGCTAATCAATAAGATAACTAAAAAAAGGAGGATTCTTATCATTCCCGAAGATTGTTTCAAGTTGTCTTTCATAAGCAGTTTATTTTGCTGCAAAGATACACTTTTTGTAATTTTGCAACGAAAAAGCAAAGGTCCCTGAGCCTGCGGTCCCTGAGGCCAATCGAAGGGCCGACGGGCCGATTTAATAAGAAATACCTCAATGTACAAACTCGCCCACCTCGAATTCGATCATTATCCCTTACTCCTCGCGCCCATGGAAGATGTGTCGGATCCTCCGTTCCGCTATGTCTGCAAGATGTTTGGCGCCGATGTGGTTTACTCGGAGTTCATCTCCGCCGATGGTCTCATCCGCGATTCGGTGAAGAGCATTAAGAAGCTGGATTTTGAGGAGTTTGAGCGTCCCGTAGGCATTCAAATCTTCGGCAATGCCGTCGAGCCGATGGTGGAGGCAGCGCGTTATGCCGAGACCGCCCATCCCGACATTATTGACATCAATTTTGGTTGTCCGGTGAAGAAAGTGGCCTCGAAAGGTGCAGGTTCCGGTATCATGAACGATATTCCCAAGATGGTGGCCATCACTAAGGCCGTGGTGGAGGCGGTGAACACTCCTGTGACGGTGAAGACCCGCCTAGGCTACGACAACGAACACCGAGAAATTGTAGACATTGCCGAACGCCTGCAAGATGTTGGCATCGCCGCATTGACCATCCACGGGCGCTTGCGTACTACCAAATATAGCGAGCCCGCCGACTGGACCCTCATCGGAGCGGTGAAGAACAATCCCCGCATGCACATACCCATCATCGGCAATGGCGATGTGGTGGACGGGCCTTCAGCCAAGCATTTCAAGGATACCTACGGCGTGGACGGATTGATGATTGGTCGCGCTACTTACGGCAATCCATGGATTTTCAGCCAGGTTCGACATTATTTGGAGACAGGAGAGGAATTGTCTTTGCCCGATGTGGCAGAACGCGTAAGGGTGAGTAAAATTCATTTGCAGCGTTCCATCGAGTGGAAGGGCGAACACATTGCTTTATTGGAAATCCGCAAGCATTGGGCTGCCTATTTTAAAGGTTTACCGAATTTCAAGCCGTTCAAAATGCGGTTAATGGAGACGCTGTCGGTGGAGGAGGTTTTGGAGATATTGAACGAGATTGAAAACTGTTATTAGTTTCCCTGCGGGAATGGAGTTATTCAATTAATTAACATGCGGCGGCTTGTAAAGTCTACGATTCGTAAACATTACCTGCCGCCGCAGTATACTAAAAACGGATTCGCCATTCCCGCAGGGAATCTCACGAGACCACCCCTTCCTTCAAAACCCCTTTCTCAAACAAGTTGCGCACCAACTCTTCACGGCTAATATGATAGGTATTGATGCCCAATGACTTGGCGACCTCGATATTTGCAGCCGTGTCATCGATGAAGAGTGTCTCTGCAGGCAACAGTCCTTCATGGTCAAGAATGAGCTCAAAGAAGCGCGGGTCGGGTTTTTCCAGGTGTTCGGCAAAGGAGAAATACGACTTGTTGAACAGTTCGTCAAACTCGTTGTAGCCAAAGCGTAGTTGCAAGTCCCTGACATACAAATCGTAATGAATCACATTGGAGTTGCTCATCAAGAAAATCTTGTAGTGTTTTCTGATTTGTTCCAGGGCGGCAATGCGTTCACGGGGAATGTCCAAGAGCATGGCGTTCCAAATGGCATCAAACCTTTTGTCGGTCATTTTCTCCAGACCAAGGAGGGCTTTGGTTTTTTTGCGGAAGGTGGGGGCAGTGTAGATGCCTGTGTCGAATTTGCTCATGATGTCTATAAACTCCTTGGAATGAGCAAGTTCAGAAGTGCTGATGCCCATTTTTTCGAGTTCTTTATAAACAATGCTTTCGTCAATGTCGAGGACCACGCCGCCGAGGTCGAAGATGATATTCTTGATTTTTACGCTCATTTTTGAGAAAATTTCAGTCTAATTCGGTGCAAAATTGTAAATTTGCAGCGCAAAAAGCAAGAAAAAAGGCGGAAATCTTCGTTTTGGCCTTGTTTTTTTGCGGTCCCATAGCGCAGTTGGTTAGAGCAACTGACTCATAATCAGTAGGTCCTAGGTTCAAGCCCTAGTGGGACCACAACGAAAAAAGCCACTTACAAGTGGCTTTTTCGTTTTTAGCTCATCTGTGTGTAATCCCTTGCCAGTCCCCCCTGCGAAGTCTCCTTATAAAGCGATGGCAAATCCTTGCCGGTCTCTTTCATCGTTTCCACGACCTTGTCGAACGACACACGATGGTGACCATCGGAGAAGGTGGAGTAGATGTTGGAATCGAGGGCACGGGCAGCGGCATAGGCATTGCGCTCGATACAAGGAATTTGGACAAGACCGCAAACGGGATCGCAGGTCATGCCCAAGTGGTGCTCAAGCGCCATCTCTGCAGCGTATTCAATCTGTGCCGGACTTCCCCCAAACAATTGGTTGGCAGCAGCGGCAGCCATAGCGCAAGCCACGCCCACCTCGCCTTGACAGCCCACCTCGGCACCCGAGATGGAGGCGTTGGTGCGCACGATGTTGCCTACCAAGCCTGCCGTCACCAAGGCTCGGACAATGCGTTGGTCGGTGAACTCGTAACTCTTTGATAAATGGTATAATACAGCTGGCATCACTCCACACGACCCACAAGTTGGTGCTGTGACGATGACACCGCCCGAGGCGTTCTCCTCCGAGACGGCCAAGGCGTAGGAATATACCAAGCCGCGGCTTTTCAAGGTGTGGGTGTACCCCGATGCCTTGATGTGATAAGTTGCGGCTTTGCGGCTTAAGTTGAGCGGCCCAGGCAAGACACCCTCGGCCTGGAGGCCTCGCTCAACGGCAGCCTTCATCACCTGCCAAACCTTCAGCATGTAGTCCTCAATCTCCTTTTGGTTCTCGTATTCGTACACATACTCCCAATAGGTGCGCCCCGTGCGCTCGCACCAGTTGAGGATGTCGGTCATCTTCGATAGCGGGTAGACCTCGGGCGATTCATCCAATTTGCCTTCTTCGGCCAGGTTGCCGCCGCCTATGCTGAACACCTGCCAGTCGCCGAGAAGGTTCTTCTCTGCGTCGAAAGCCTTGAACAACATGCCGTTAGGGTGAAATGGAAGGATAATATCAGGTTTCCAAACGATTTCGGTGGGTGCCTGAAGGGTGTCGAGGATGGCCTTGTCGGTCATGTGACCCTTGCCCGTGGCGGCGAGGCTGCCGTAGAGTGTCACCTCAAACGAGGCTGCGTTGGGGAAACGGCTATTAAACAGGGAGGCCGCCTTCTGCGGGCCCATGGTGTGGCTGCTTGAAGGGCCTACACCAATCTTGTAAATGTCTTTGATGGTTTTCATGGCGCAAAGTTAGGAAAAAAACTTACCTTTGCAGCCAATAATAATGAAGAATATGGCAGAAGAAAACAAACCCTTGACCGAACTCGATGAACTTGGTGAATTCGGCCTTATCGATCAGCTGACGCAGGACTTCCCTTTGCGTAATGCTTCATCGCTGAAAGGCGTCGGCGACGATGCCGCCGTCATCAATCACGAAGGCTATCGCACGCTAGTTTCGGTCGATATGCTCATCGAAGGTATCCACTTTGATATGACCTATTGCCCCTTGAAGCACCTTGGCTACAAAGCGGCCGTCAGCAATTTCTCCGACATCTACGCCATGAATGGCACCCCCACACAGATTGTGGTTGGCCTAGGTGTGTCGAGCCGTTATACCGCCGAAGCATTGGATGAATTGTATGCTGGCATCCGTTTGGCTTGCGAGCGCTACCATGTCGACATGGTGGGTGGCGACACGACCAGCAGCAAGACTGGCCTCGTCATCTCCATTACGGTCATTGGCATGGCCAAGGAGGAGGACATTGTCTACCGCAGCGGTGCCAAGAAGAACGACCTGCTTTGTGTGAGTGGTGACTTGGGTGGTGCCTACATCGGCTTGCTCATCCTTGAGCGCGAAAAGGCCGAGTTTCTCTCCAATCCCAACATGCAACCCCAATTGAAGGGCATGGATTATGTGCTTGAACGCCAATTGAAACCCGAAGCTCGCAAGGACATTGTGGAGCAGTTGAAGACTTTAGGCATCAAACCTACCTCGATGATCGACATTTCCGACGGTTTGGCATCCGAAATCCTACACCTCTGCAAGGAATCTGGCGTAGGTTGTCAGCTTTATGAAGAGCGCATCCCCATCGACCCAACCACGGATAAGATGGCCAAAGAGTTCCAAATCGTGCCTTCAGTGGCGGCTTTGAGCGGCGGCGAGGACTACGAGTTGCTCTTCACTATCGACCAAAAGGACTACGAGAAGATACAGACCATGTCGGCAGATGTGACGGTCATTGGCTACATGACGGATGACAAGGGCGTAGCTGAAATGATTACCCCCGACAACCATGTCATTCCTATCAAAGCCCAAGGCTGGGACCATATGAAGAAAAGACAATAGCCTATGGCCTATGACTATGGCTGCCTTTACGTAAAGGCAAGCCATAGTCATAGTCATGAGCCATAGTAAAAAAAGAAATAATGCCAGAATTGCCTGAAATAGTGAAACAAAAGCTCGCCGCGCTACCCAACAAGCCTGGCGTGTATCGCTATTTCGACAAAAACGGTACCCTTATCTATGTCGGCAAGGCCAAAAACCTGAAACGCCGTGTTAGCAGTTATTTTAATAAGGAGCAAGTCGGCAAGACGCGCGTCTTGGTAAGCAAAATCGCCGACCTTGAATACAGCATCGTCGATTCGGAGTCGGAGGCACTGCTGCTTGAGAATACGATGATTAAGCAGTACAAGCCGCGCTACAACATCATGCTCAAGGACGACAAGACTTACCCTTGGATATGCATCAAGAAGGAGGCTTTTCCGCGAGTTTTCTTGACACGAAGAAAAGTGAACGACGGCTCGGAGTACTTCGGCCCTTATCCCTCGGTGCGAACAGCGCATATTCTGCTGGACTTGCTCAGTCAAGTTTACAAGGTGCGTTCCTGTCGCACTCCGCTGACGGAGGCAGGTGTCGAAAAAGGCAAGTATAAGGTATGCCTCGACTATCATATCCACAAATGCAACGGCCCCTGCGAAGGTTTGATTTCCAAAGAAGACTACAATGCCATGATTTCGGAGATTCGCGAAGTCATCAAAGGCAACTTGGGGTGGGTGCTTCGAGGCTTGAAATCGGCCATGATGGACTATGCCTCCCGCATGGAGTTTGAGGAAGCTCAGCTCATCAAGGAGAAATACGACCTCTTGGAAGAATATCGTAGCCGTTCGACCGTGGTTAGTGCGACGATTCACAATGTGGAGGTGTTTTCATATGTTGATGAGGGCGAATCTTTCTATGTCAACTATATGAAGGTGAAAGATGGTGCCGTGGTACAGAGCCATTCCTTCGAGATGAAACGTCGGTTGGAAGAGACGGCGGAAGAATTGCTGCTCTTGGCTGTAACTGACTTGCGGCAGCAGTTTGGCGACCATGCCCCTGAAATCATTGTGCCAATGAAATTGGATTACCCCATTGATGAGGTGCAAGTGACTATTCCCCAGCGTGGTGATAAACTTAAACTTCTCGACCTCTCGCGCCGCAATGCCATCCAGTATAAGATTGACTTGGAGAAGCAGCTTACTTTGGTTGATCCTGAAAGGCACCAAAAACGCGTGCTCAACAGCCTCAAGGATGCTTTGCAACTTGAAGTGGTACCTGAAGTCATTGAATGCTTCGACAATTCCAATTTCCAGGGTGACTATGCCGTGGCGGGCATGGTGCAGTTTGTGAACGGTAAACCCAACAAGGCGGGTTACCGTCATTTCAACATCAAGACGGTGGAAGGCCCCGATGACTACGCTTCAATGAAAGAGGTGGTGCGTCGCCGCTATTCAAGGCTGATAGAGGAGGGGAAGCCTTTGCCCAGCCTCATCATCACTGATGGTGGCAAGGGACAAATGGAAGTAGTGCGGCAGGTGATTCAAGACGAGTTGCATGTCGACATTCCCATTGCGGGCTTGGCCAAGGACGACCGTCACCGCACGAATGAATTGCTTTTCGGCTTCCCACCGCGTGTTGTGGGTTTGAAGCCTAATTCTGAAGTTTTCCGTCTGTTGGCGCATATCCAGGACGAGGTGCACCGTTTTGCCATCACCTTTCACCGCAAGAAGTTTGAGAAGGGCTTTATGCACTCTGAGTTGGCTGACATCAAGGGAATAGGGAAGAAGACGGCTGAGAAGCTGTTGCTCGAATTGAAATCCGTGAAAGGCATCAAGGAGGCTTCGTTGGAGCGACTGACGGAAATCGTTGGCTCTGCCAAAGCCACGATTGTTTATAAGCACTTTCAAAAAGGATAAAGTTTCCTTCGGACATAAACGAGAAAAACCGACATCACGTCGGTTTTTCTCTGTCTCACAATGTTTTCAATACTAATGTCTTCAGCCGATTACTGCAGCTTGAAGAATACAGGAATTTGATAGGATACACGAACAGCCTTGCCGCGTTGCTTTCCGGGCTTCCACTTCGGCATTGACTTGACGACGCGCATAGCTTCTTCGTCGCAGCCACCACCGATACCACGGAGCAATTTCACGTTGGAAACGGAACCATCGGGTTCAACAACGAAACCGATGAACACACGGCCTTGGATACCAGTCTCACGGGCAATCTGAGGATACTTGATGTTTTTGCCAACATACTCCATCAATTTAGCCTCGCCGCCAGGGAAGGCAGGCATCTCTTCAACAATCTGGAAAATCTCCTGCTCCACAACTTCTTCTTCAACAACCTCAGGAGCAACGTACTCTTCGATGACTTCGTTCTGCTCCACTTCGGCATTGATGTTGAGGTCTTCAGTCTCTACGTCGTCTTCCACGATTTCGAGCTGAGTGGTCTGCTGGGGCTGTTCCACAGGTTGTGGCTTTTGCTCCTCTTGCTTGGTGATTTCCACCATTTCCTCGTCCAGTACGACCTCGCGATTGAGCAGGCTCTCGTCAATCTGGCGCTTGTCGTAGCTCTTGTGCTCGAAGGCCAACCACGCAATGAGCAAGCTGATGATCATTCCTATCTGCATGAACATCAATTTCTTGTTCTCAAGATTAGCCTTAGGTGATTTTTTCTCTTCCATGGTACTATGTTTTTAAATTCTACTTTCCAATTGACGTTGCGAAAGTAGTAATTATTTGCTTATAAAACGCAACTGAAACGAATTTTATTTTTTGTGGCGAAAAAAAAGATAAAAAATAAGTACGCCTAAGCCTGTGCCGATGCTGTCGGCGATGAGGTCACGCCAATCTCCCGAACGGTGGAGCACTGTAATTGTTTCCTGCATAATCTCTGTTAGTCCGCCGTAAGCGATGCTGATGAGGATGGTGAGGATGATGGCTCTTTTTTGGTAGGATAAGCCATTGGAAACGAATTGCTTGCGATAACCCCAAAGGCAGGCAAAGGCGAAACCTGCATACATGAGGATATGCGCCACCTTGTCGAGGCCGATGGTAGGCTTGACGCGGGGAAACAAAGAACCCGGGAGTCCAGTTAGAATCAGGATGACGATTCCACACAGGATTCCCGGGATGCTATTTCTGGTCAGACGTTCCAATGATTAACCGATCTTTGCTTCGTAAGCAGCGGCATCAAGGAGGCCGTCGAGTTCAGCGACGTCGTTCACTTTGATCTTAATGATCCAAGCTTCGCCGTAGGGGTCGCTGTTGACGAGCTTTGCATTTTCCTCGTCAGCGAGGGCTTCGTTGACTTCGAGGATTTCACCAGCCACGGGCATGAGCAGCTCGGCGGTGGTCTTCACGGCTTCGATGGCGCCGAATTCTTCTTGGGCGTCAAGGGTCTCGCCGACGATGTCGGGGTCAACATCAACGAAGGTGATGTCGCCAAGTTCGTGTTGTGCGTAATCGGTGATGCCGACGTAGGCTTCTTCGCCTTCGAGGCGGATCCATTCGTCGTCGTTGGTGTACTTCAGATTTGCTGGAATGTTCATTTGATGTATGTTTTAAAGTGTTTTGATTTAACTTTGTTTAAGTTTCAATTTGGCTGCGAAATTACATATTTTAGTGGCTCACTCTGCATTTTACTGAAAAATTTATTGTGCCAGGCTAAGTCGGAGGGTAACGCCGCCGTAAGTGGTGGAGTTTCTGAAGGTGTTGGCCACCTCGGGAATCGAGAGGTCGTACTTGAAGAAGGCTTGTGCTGACAAGCGTTGACTGAAGTTGTAGTCGGCGGTGAGATAGAAGTTGATCTTGTTCTGGCCGGCCGACACTTGGTTGTTGTTCTCATCGATGCGGCGCAGGATGGTAATGTCTCTCTTGTAGCCGATATCGAGTTTCAGCACGAGGTCGTTCTTGATGGTTTGTGCCTTGCCGCCACCACCAATAGGTGTAACGTTGAAAGATAGGTCTTTGATGCGGTAGCCGCCTCCGACCACAATTTCGCGTGCATTCACCTCAGTGAGTTGGTTGTTGGCGAAACTCAGGGTCAGCGTCCTCGACTTCTTGAATTGGAGGTTGAAGGTCATGGAGTTTTGCAGTCCGAGGTCAACGCCAACCAGAGGAGCGAATTGCTCGTTCAGAACAATCTGGGAGATGTCATACTTGGGGATGATGAGGTCAGAGTTCTCGAAGGTCTGAACGCTGTTGTTCTCGTTGTAGTAAACATTGGTTGCCCAAGAGTTGATGGCATAGTTCGACTTGTAACTATGCGAGATGCTGACTGTCTTGAAGATCTTGCTAATCGATGGGATGTTGGTCAAACCGTTGTAGGTGAAGTTCCAGTTAGGCAACGGGATGCGCGGGAAGGGGTTGAGCGAAATCTTCTCTGCATCCTGACCCGTATAGGCGGCGATGAAGGAGTAGAGCAACACATCCATCGAGCTCGAGCCATAGCCTTTCGGGAAATAGTCGCCCGCGATGCTGTCGAAGGTATATTCGTTCACATTCTCGATCCATTGAGGGTTGTTGCGGGCGATGCGTTCGGCGATGATCTTTCGGTTTTCCATCAAGTTGTCGAACAACCGCGATGAGGTGGAGTCGGAACTGACGAAGGCGGTACCCGCCATGAAGTAACTCATGCTGAAGTTACCGTTGTTGGTCGGGGTGAAGATGTCGAAGTTGTTGGTATCCCAATTGTAGCGGAAATAATGCTGCAAGTTTTCAGCATAGCTTCTGTTACCGGTGAAGTCAATCTTGATGCCAGGCAAGGGCTCTGTATTGACACGGTAGTTCATGGTTTCCGTCTTGCGGCGGATGTATGGCTCGCTGAGGATGGAGTCGGTGGTGAGCCAACGCTTGGCATCTTCAACGTCGATACTGTTGAGCACAGCCTTTTCGTAAATGTTGGCATCGCTGCCGAAGTTGCTGCCGAGGACGAATCCGACGCCTGGCGACCAACCCGTCAAGGTATTCATGCCGAAGTAATCCGTCTTGGGCATGAAGCCAGGCAAAGTCTGCCCATTGTTGACAGAATAGGTACCCGACACTTTCTTGACGAGGGTGAGGATGCGCAGCGAGTTGTCAAGCACGATTTTGCCGTAGTTCGTCTTTGTCGTGACCTTGGTGGAATCGGCTGGCTGAGCTCCTTCCTCTTTTCCTTTATCGTCTTTGTTCTTCGAGTCTTTTTCCTTTTTATCTTTTTCCTTGTCTTTCCCTTTACCTTTCTGGTCTTTTTCGTTCCTGCCGTCGTTGCGTCGCTGTGGCGTGTTCACCTGTTTCAGGTAAGGCACCTTGTTGTAAAGCTTGGTAAAGTCGAGGGTGGCATTGCCTTGTACGTTGCTGGAGTTGTCGATGGTGTTACCCAAGCGCGGCTGTATGGATTTCGCAGGTGCGGTCCAGTTGTAGGAGCCTTGGTAGTTGGCACTGGCGGTAATCCAGTTGAAAATCGGGATTTTATTGATGGGCAAGGTATAGCTTGCATTGAAGTTTTGGGTGTAGCGCGACACGGAACCAAGGTTTTTCAGCTCGTTCTTGATGGTGTCTTGCACTTTCTGCCATTTCTCAGGGTCGGCGTTGCGGTCGACGAAGCCTGCGGGCTCGTAGATGTAGGCCTGAGCTTGTGCCGAATAGTCGAAGGTGAGGGCTTTGGTGAGGTCGTAACGCAACTGATAGTTACGCGTCCAATCCCATTGCTTCGAGTAGGTCGGAATGATGTTGATAATGCCGCCGCTCTTGTTGCGCATCTCTCGCTCCGAATAGTAGCGGTACATCTCGGTGTTGAAGACGATGCTCTTGGGGGCGTAGTAGAAGTTGATGTCCTTGATGATCTGCAAGGCGGGTTTCGAAGCCCACTTGGCTTTGGCGAAAGGCTCAACGGGCTTGGGATTGCCGGCGTAGTTGTAGCCCAAACCGCCCCGATAGGTCTTCACTATGTAGGACTTGATGTCGGTGTTCTCCTGGAAGGTCTCACTATAAGCGAAGGAGAGGTTGATGTTCTCAATGTCGTAGAAGTGTACCTTGGGCATGTTGCCTCGACCGCCTCTCAGTCCTTGGTTGGGGTCTCTTGAGTTTTCTTTCTCTTTTTTGCCCTTGTCTCCTTCGTCATCGTTGCGTTTCTTGGTGACGCGTTCCTTCCTGACATTCATAAAGTTGATGTTCTTCTGACGGGTGTAGTCATGGATGGTGGAGGTGAACTCGGTTCGTTCTTCGTCGCTGTTCATGGCGGCAAGAGCGTCTTTTAGTTTGATGTCGGGGTCGTAGGGGTTATAAAGCGGTGTGATCTTGTTTTGTCCATAGTCGATGTGCATCGGGATCTTGAGGCCAGTGTTCTCAAGGAACTTGCCCAATTCGAGGTCGGTGGCCACATTAAAGGTGGAATGGGCTTCAAAGGTGTTGTTGGTGATACGGCTGTCCAAGGCACCGAAGCCTGCTGAACTATATGAGCCGTTAACACTCACACGACCCAAGTCGGCAAGGGTGGCCTCAATACGACCCGTGGCAGCGATGCCGCCATTGCTGTTCAAGTCGGTGAGTCGCAATTCGTTGACCCACACAACTGCGCTCTTGGGTTGTCCGTCGTCAAGTTCTGCCAGGTTTTGTCGTTTCGGGTTTCGGATACCAATCATCATGGCTTCAACATCGCTGATGCTCGGGTTACCAATCACCTTGATGGTATGGTAGTAGTCTTTGTTGTCGACTGTGCCCTTCTTGGTCTTTTCGGAGTAGATGTAGTTGAGGCGCACGTTGCTGTTGGGCTGGTTCATGGCTTCGTTACGGCGTTGCTTCACCTCAACGAGATCTTCCAATCTGATGTCCAAATTGTTGATTTCAGGCCAGATGGCTTCTTCGTTGGTGTAAGGCGTGCCCCAAGGTGTCACCTTCAGCGGCACCTCGTATTCGTAATAGTTTTCGGTGAAGTCGGTACCAATACGCATGAAGACGGTGAGGTCTTGGTCTTCGAGCGGCATTTCTTCGTGGGCGGCCTCGGCGTGGACAAACATCTTGAGGTATTTGTATTGTCGCAGGTCGAAGTCGGCGGTCTTGTAGATGGCGCGTCCATCGCCATCCACCAGATTTTGGACGGTCATTTGCAGCGACTGCTCGTTGATGCGGGTGGTCTGTGTCATGCCGATGACGCGCTCTTGCTGGATGCCGGGCGGGATGACATAAGGAACAGGCTGGCGACGGCTGTTTTCGTCGACGCTGACGGCCGAGATGTCGAAGGTGGTCTCGTTGCTGATGTCGTTGGGCTCATATTCGCCAGGGGCTTGGATGCTCTGCGAGTAGGTGCGCCATTCGCCTTTCACGAGGTCGAGGGTGGCAAAACGCAACACGATAGGACGCTGGAAATCGGTTAGGAACATACGCATGAAGCGGATGCTGGAGTAGTCGTCGATGCGGCCGATGACACGGTCGGGTTGCCTGACGGGGATGCGGAACTGGTACCATGTGACACCGCTGATTTGTCCGTTAGGCAACGAAACGCCACCGGATTGGAAGATGTCTGCGATGTGGTTCTGGCCGACAACCATCTTGGCAGGGTTGAGGTCGATTTCGTATTGGTAGTAGCGTTCTGACTCGCTCAAAGTGTTGTCGTCATTGATGTCTTCTGCATTGGGCAAGGTGGAGTTGCTGCTCATGTAACCCTCGGTCTGTTGGATGTCGGCGGGCGAGTTGCCGTCGGGACCATTGAATTGTTTGTAGCGGGCCAAAATGCTCTTGTGGACTTCGTCGTCAGGCGTGTCCCAATCGTTGGAACGGAAGTAGTGGTAGTTGTCGCCCGAAGGGTCATCGTAGGCTTGAGTGTAGGCGGCTGAGCCTTCGCCAAAGCGCTCCCTAAGCACACTCAGATAGGTGTTTTCGAAGAAACCGCGCTCGTCCACATCGCGCAAGCCGTCGTAACCCACGTCTTGGAATTGACGGGCTTCCGAAGAGTTGTTGAAGGTGCTGACGAGGTCTTGCATGGTAGGCACACGACCCCAAATGGTAGTGTCGACATTCTCAACATGTTCTGTGGCGGGCAGACCGTTTTCATAGAACTTGCGACCGTCGCGCAGGATGTCTTCCGAGACATCGCCCAAGTTGATGTAGAGTTTACCTGGATTGTCGGCAAATTCCTCGTCGGCGAATGGATCCATCAGCCAGAATTCGATGTATTCGATATTGGTGGCTTCAAAGTCGGTCGACTCCATCTTGCGCATGATACCGCCCCAACGGCTCCTCGGGTCTTTCAGCGTACCGTCTTCGTTGATACCGGCGGAGTAGGGCGTTGGGTCGACGTCGTAGTTGTAGGGACCACGCTCTTCAGGGTAATAGGCAAGGTTGAGCACGGAGATGTTGGTCTGCGTGCCGGTTTCGATGTCTTTGTTGGGGAATAGCTCGGTCTCAAGCACCTGACGGACTGAGTTTTTCGACAGTTCTTCGTTGTCGACATTGGCAGGACGATAGCTATAGTTGCGGTCGTAGAAGACCGAGTTGTCGATGACATACCACGACAGTTTTGCGCGGTTCTTGCCGTAGTCAAGACCTGTATTGGCTGCTCCCTCGGGGAACATGTCGTTTTGGTTTTGCGGTGTGCTGGCCAAGTTCCACAAAGTGGGCAGACGCAGGTCGATGGTCGACTTGGCGCCCTCAAAGTCGTCGATGTAGGAAGTGCCGGGTTCGCTGGCTGACTTGGACAAGCCAGGGATGAATCGGGCAAACTCACCATCCACATTGATGCGTGAGTTGGCCTTGGTGCTGATGCCAGGCAGGGCATTGATGAAGCTCGTTAGCCAACGGGCATCGGTGTGGTAACTGAGGTCTGCACCATAAATGGTGTTGGCGATGGCTTCCTCGCCGTAGTTGATCTTTTGGGTGTATGATTTCTCGCCCAAATAAAGGATGGTGGCACCGGCATGGAAGTCTTGGCTGAATTCATGCTCGACACGGGAGCCGAGGAAGGTTTTTCGGATGGCGCTGAAGCCCGAGTTCGACTCCAACGAGATGTTGATGGGCGTACCCGAGTTGAGGATGCCTTCGTTGATAATGGTGACACGGCCTAAGGTGTAATCGACAGTATAGTCGACATTTTCGACGAGTTGCACACCACCAGCCGTGACGTTCACGGAGCCTTGTGCAACATTCATGGCGTTGAGGCTGATTTCGCTACCCGACTGCGACGAGTAATAGCCTTTCAAGCTGAACTTGTTCTTCTCCGAATACTGTTCAGCGGAGGTCTTGGTCATCGTATAAAGCGAGTCGAAGGCGTATTTGTTGGCCAAGTTGGGCTCGTCGGGGAAGATTTTTTCGTGGATATGTTTGCCGAAAGGCTCCAGCACAGGGAAGAAGATGCGGCCGTTCGACGCATTGATGGTACCGCCTTGGGTTGCGGCGTTGTTCAGGAAGTCGAACACACCATCACCACCTGCGATGGGGTTGTTTTGCGTGGTCAGGTTATCCAAACCCATGAGGTTCAGCAAAGAAACGCCTTTCACCGAGCCTTCGGTGAAATAGCCGTAAGGTGTGCTGTTTGAGTTGCCGTTGTAGAAGATGTTCAGCATGAAGTCTTGCGACCCCACTTGATAAGCCCTGATGTTATAGACATTCTTCATCATCAGGTTCCAGATGGGCATCTTTGTATTGACGGTGGTGCCTTTCAAGAGTTTGGTCACCAGTACCTTAGGCGTGTTGATGCCTTGGTCGGAGAACTCACCGACTTGGTAGACCTCGTCGGAACCTACGATGGTGTATTGGTAGGCCACAGCCAAGGTTTGGTTGGCGTTGAGGCTGACATTCAAGGAGATGAAGCCCAATTTCGAGTTGACCGAATACTCAGTGTTGCTCAAGCGGCGGGCGTTTTCCACTTTCTCGAAGTCGCGACCCGAGACCATGTAGCCCGACCTGCCGATGCGCATGGGGTCGTTGCTCATGTAGTTGGTCACCGTGCTGATGCTGCGGATTTGCGTGGTGTCCATGCGGGCGACCAGGTTGTTGGCGCCGTTGCGCGGATAGACCTTGGTGTTGGTCGGGGTGACTTCAGGATTGTAGATCCAATTGTCTTTACCTTCTCCCAAGTCGTTCAAGGCAAGGATGTTACGCGTGTTCTGCGTCGAAGTGTTGGTGTTGGTGATCCAGACTTCGATTTTCGTGATATTGATGCTTGAGGTGACGGTAGGCAAGGTGGAGAGGGCGGCTTCATATTGGTCGCGGAAGTACTGGCTGAGGAAGAAGTGGCGGTTTTCTTCGTAGTCCAAACAGCTGAGTTCGAACTCGTTGGTCTGGGCGCCGCCTTGCACAGTGATGTTCTGCGATTCGCTCTCTTGGTAGGAGACGATGGACGAAATGGTGGTCTTGCCGAACTTCAGTTTGCTCTTCACACCGAACAACTGTTGCGTACCTGTGATAAGGGTGCTGTTGAGCGGGAAGCTTACATTACCGGCTTCCAGTAGCTGGATGATTTCGTCTTCCTTGCCTTGGTATTTCAGGGCGAGCTTGTCTTGGAAGTTGAAGGTCGCCTTGGTGTTCTTGTTGATGTTGAAGTTGATCTTGTCGCCGATTTTGGCCATCACGTTGAGTTGGATGTCCTGCTCGAAGACGAAGTCGTTGTGGCGTTTGCGGCGTTCGGTCATCGAGGGGTCGTCGCGGAAGCTGTGCTTAAAGCCAAAGGTGAGGTCGACCGAGCCTTGTGGACGTATGTCGATGGTGTTGCTGCCGAAGATGGTCTCAAAAGCCTTGCCGCCGATGAACATGGGCGGGATGATGGAACTGCCGTTGGTGGTCGAACGCGCATTCTGGCTGCGGCGTTCCTTCCAGTATTCTTGTATGCCTTGACGGTTCTTATACTCGAAATATTCGCTTTGCGTGAGGGTGGTGGGGGTGTCGTAGTAGAACTGGCCGATGCGGCGTTTGAAGGTGTATTGTCCGGTCAGTGGGTCGTAGATGATTTCGGTCTCGAAGTTGCTGGGGTCGCTGAGGTAGAAGGGTGACTTGTTGTTGAGGTCCTGCAAGGGATTGCCCGTGTTGACAGGGATGGGATAGATCATCTTGTTCGTGTCGGGCTCGACGGTGTATGGGTTGGGGTAGAAAATGTCATATACACCGGCTGAAGCTGTTCGGGCAAAGAATAGCGCAAACAACATGGGGAGCAGGATGGGAAGGATATGTCGTTTCATATGATTTGACTCAGAATGCGGGGCCTTCGACAGGCTCAGGCACCCTTCACTTCTGAAAAAGCAAAGGTCCCTGAGCTTGTCGAAGGGCCGTTTATATATGTTGGCTTTTATCATCTACCAAATTGATTTACAAAATTTTAAGTGCTTCTTTAATCAGCGTTTCGACGTTGGCGTCGGGCATTTGTTTCAGCAGGCGGTCAAGCGCCTTGTCGACGGTAGCTTTGCTGAAGCCCAATATCGTCAATGCTGATAACGCTTCAGACTTGATTGTATTGTTTGCCACAGCGAATATTTCGGTCGGGAAGTCGTTTTTCTTCAGTTTGTCTTTCAGGTCGATGACGATGCGTTGGGCAGTCTTGGCGCCAATGCCCTTCACGGCTTGTATGGTCTTTACGTCGTCGTTGGCGATGGCGTTGCTCAACTCATTGACGGTCAATGAGCTGAGGATGAGCCTGGCCGTGTTGCAGCCTACGCCCGACACGGAGATGAGCAGTTCGAAGAGGTCGCATTCCTTGGCCGAGTAGAAGCCGAAGAGGTTGTGTGCATCTTCAAGGATTTGCTCATGGACATAGAGGCGCACCTCTTCCTTCTCGCCGATGGCGGTGAAGGTGTTGAGCGTGATGTTGATGCAATAGCCGATGCCTTGGTTGTCCAAGACGACGCAGGTGGGCGACTTTTCGGCTACTTTGCCAGTGATATAGGCGTACATTTAGGCGCAGTTTGGATTAAACTGCAAAAATAGGAAAAAAAAGGTATAGGGGAAACAAATCACTTAAAATTCTTTGGGCGGCTTTTCCTATTCCTCCTTTCCTCCGATAAACTTGAAGCCCCAGTTGGTCATCCTCAGCAGATCGGGCACTGTCTCTCCGCTCAGCCTGATGCCATGTTTCACCGTCATTCTTGACGAAAACACGCCATAGCCGCCGTCGATGAGCGCCAAATCGTTGTCACCCAAAGGAACACCGTTTGAAGGGTCGTTGAAATAGATATATTGCGTCAACTCCTCACCGCCTGCGTCAACGGTGACTTCAATGGGATAATCTGTAAGCAACCGGCGCACGCCTGAAACCGTGTCGCCACCGACAAACTCTTTCAAATGCGCGTAAAACTCTTCGGGGCGATAGTGAAACATATAGCACTCATTCATCATCTGATAGGTCAAGTTGCTCTCATAATAATAACCTTTGTCCCAGATCATGGTGCGCGGTACCGAGTCGGCATCGGGTGTCCTTTGTTCCAAATAGGTGAAGGCGATGGTCACATGGTAGATGCCCGCATTCGGGGCTGGACGGAACAGGAAAAACTGACTCGTTCCGAAATACTCTTTCGAGAAATTCATTCCCAAGCTTTGCACATCGAAGTGGTTGCTGCCCACAATCTTGGTCTCGGAGACCAATGTGCGGTCGGGAAGGATGATGCTTAATCTATAGCTGTAGTTTTTGTTGTTCCCATTCATGCCCAATTTCTCTGTCGTGTAATACAGCTTTTGGTCGGGCGAATGGAATATGCCTTGTTCCTTGTTGTGGATGGTGATGGTGTCGAACACAATCTCGCGTATAGAGTCGCCGTTGCAATACTCAATCATGCGGACATCCAGTTTGCCTGGATAGTTGCTCGAGTCGGGGTTGGTGGCTACTTGATAAGCGTCGCCCCGCACATAAAAAGTGCGGTTGATCTTGATGAAATTGGTGTCGGCATTGGGGTCGAGGAGGCCATAGACGATGGGTTTTTCCTCATATTCTGCGTATAGGTCGATGTCGGTCGAGCAGGCGAAAAACAGTGCAGCGAGAGGCAAGCAAAGGATGATGTAAAGTCTTTTCATGGCGTTTTTTTGGGGGGTTAATGACGCTGCAATAATACAAATAATTCCGTTTCAAACAAAATTCTTCAGCTTTAATTGAATTTTTTTTGTTTGTTTACCGAAGTTCACTCGTTCCACACTCGTTCCGGCGGATTTGTAATCCGCCGGCTTCGAAATGGGGATTTGCAATCTCCTTCATCATTCCTTCACCACCTTTTTCACGCACTTCCGTCCATCCTCGTCGGTGACAGTGACGAAGTAGATTCCTGCGGGTAGCGTTGTCATGTCAAGATGGAGTTCGTTGCCTTTGCCATGCGCACTGAGCACCTTTTGCCCGAGCATGTTGAGCACTTCGGCCTGCTTTAGTTTCTCTCCGGTGACGGTGACCAAGCCTTTGGTAGGGTTGGGGGCGATGTTGAAGGTCTCCGGGTCGTTCTCGTCGAGGCCGTAGAACGAGGGATGGAGGTCGTACCTCACCGTCACGCTGTCGCAGTCGTTCACCGCCGTGAAGCTGAGCCAGACGGTGTCCTTCGTCCAGTCCATGGCATAGACCGTGCACTCGAACGGGTCGTCGGGATTGGGCACAAGGCGCCAACTGGGCTTGGAGATGTCCCATCTGCATCGGTCGAGATGCCAGGCATTGGCGTCGGTAATGGTGTCTTTTACGTGATAAGTGTAACGATTCACGTTGAACTCTGTCGCCGTGATGGGATGGTGGGGATGCTGGTTCTCGCTTCCGATGAAAGGCCGAGGCGAGTATGAAAGCGACAGGTGGAGGCGGGTTTCGCGCTCACAGTCGAAGGGTGCCAGGTCGTCGATATGGGAATATTCGCCCGAGGTATCGAAGTGGTAGGTCTGCCCGCTGATTTCCCAGTCGTAGGCATCGCAGACGATTTCGCCCTCGTGTTGTGGCACGAAAACGTCTTGCGCCTCCATGTCGACGAAGCTGAGGTCGAGGGTGAAGAGGCCATTGCAGTCGCCGTAGGGAAGCTCCTTGTCGACGATGAGGGTGTCGGAGGTATAGGTGATGCCGTCGATCCAGACGAAGGCGGCGGGGTGGCTGTTGTCGTAGCAAAGCCTGACGGTGTCGGCATCCGACACGACACGGTTCAGTTTGACGAAGAAGGTCTTGGTGACGGTGGAAGAGGCCTGGCAAGGAATGTCTTCGGAGGTGACGGAGAGCGTGACCTCATACAAGCCGTAGTCGTCGTAGCTGTGGAGGGTGGTGACGTCGTGGCTGTGCGGCGAGCCGTCTCCGAAATCCCATTCAAGCTCGAAGTCCTGGTAGTTGATTTCCGCCCCAAAAGTGATGGGACTCAAGGAGCAGCTGTTTATGGTGTCGTTCTGCTGGACGGTCTCGCCGTCGACGAGGACTGTGGTCGACAGGTCGGAGGCGGTGGAGCCCACCAGATAGGCATAGCCTTTGGCGCGGCCGAAGCCGTAGACGTGGGCGTTGAACCCGTTGTGGCAGGTGATGCGGTGCACGCCGTGGCTGATGTCCAACCTTGCGTAGCTGTAGTCGTCGTTGCCGTTGACGCGATGGAAGTTGGAGGGCGCAACGATTTCGCCGTCGAGAAGCACGTTGGCGCTGTCTTTGGTGTGGACGATGATGTTGACGCTATGTGTCTCGATGTTGATGTCGGGGTGGTCGAAGGTGGAGAAGGTCACGTCGTTGATGCGCTGTTCCACGGGGGCTATCCATACCATTGAGGGGTCGCCCTGAGTCTCGTCGTGGCTTGTCTGGTAAAGGTAGACGGCACTGGGTTGGGTGGTCTGGAGGTAGCATGAGCCCTCGCTCTCTAGCATAGGGAAGTAGTACGATTGGCCGGCTCTGAGTGTATCCAGCGTTTCTCCGTTCATCGTGACGATGTTGTCGTCGGCGCTTGAGGTGACCTTGACGAAGTCGCGCAATCGGTTCTTTGAGCTGGTCACGATGAAGTTCCTGCCCCACGAGCGCAGGGGCATGGCCTGCTCGAACACATGGTCGTAGCCGTTGCCTGCATCATTTGGCACACAGGTGATCGTGTTTCCGTTGAAGACGGCGATACGCTTGCAGTTGTGGGTGCGTATCCGGGTGCCGCTGAGGTCGATGGGGCGGCCGGTGATGCGCTCCGACCTGACGTGGTAGGTTTCGCCGGCATGCATCGTGATGGTGAAGAGTCGGTTGGCAGGATGGCCTCCCAAGGTGTTCACGGTGGGCGTGATGTCGATTTCGGTGTTGTCTTCGGTGGCCACGATGACGAAAGCCGTGGTTTCGTTGTTCCAAACGTAGGGATTGTGGCCCGGACGCGACTGTTCGCAGCATTGGATGATGTATTCGTCGCCCAAGCTCTCCACGGGCAGCACGAACGAGGCGTCGAACGACACGTAGGCGATGTTGGTGCAGTACACCGAAACGGTGTCGTCCGCGGTCACCTTGATGCCTTTCTCGAAGATGCGCTCGTGTTGGCTTCCGCTGTGGTACCCTTGTTCGCTAGGTATCTCGACGGTGGTGATACTGTCGGTGCTGACGCTGAAGCTTTGCGACCAGCCCGAAAGCGGATTCGAAACGGTGCCCGTGCAGTCGTGTTTGGCGCTGATGAGCACCTGGGTCGTGACCCAGCCGCCCGAGGAATGGTCCTTGAAGCCGTTGTGCATGAACGAGAGCCAGAACTCCTTGCCTTGCGTGGTGGTGTTTTGTGCAAACGATGTGGGTAAGGCGACGAGACAGGCGGTGAATAGGAGCAAAAGAGTTCGGAGACGTTTCATGTTGGTGTCTTTTTTGTTTTTGACTATGACTATGACCGCTTTTACTTAAATGTAGAAGAACCTTGGCTTCGTTTAAGCGGTCATGGTCATTGTCACAAGTCATAGTTTCTCATGTTTACTCTTTCACCACCTTGTCCGAATAGGACTTCCCATCCTCCAAGGTGACGCGCATCGTGTAGGTGCCTGCGGGCAGTTGGCTCATGTCGATGCTTTCGAATGCCTTGCTTCGTGTGCACACCAGGCGGCCTTGCAGGTCGTAGAGCTCGATTTGCTTAGGTTGAACATCTGGGGAGAATTGCATGAGCAGTTGCTCATTTACAGGGTTGGGATAGAAGGCGTAGGGGCGCATCTCTATGCTGCTTTCGTTCACGACGTTCACTGGACCGTCGTGGTTGAGGAAGAAGTAGACTAAGCCAGTACTGTTGCTACCAGTGTCCCTGCCATACCCAACCCAAGCTATGCCTTTCTCTTCCCCCTGTTCGTCTTTGTCCAAGATGGAACATTGAAACAGCGATATGTCTATATTGTCCGTTTTGAATAAGTGTTTCCAGTCCACGTTCAGGTTGGTGTCCATCTTCACGACGATGAGGCTTTCTGTGGGGTATCCCTGCTCCTTGTACAATAAATAGACCGTACCGTCCGAAAGCTTTTTTAGGCCCTTGCAAGTTGCTTTTTTATTACTCCCAGGAAAGTCGTTGAACACGATAAAGTCTTTCAGTTGCATGGTACGAAGGTCATACTTTGCCACGGCCACGCCATACTCGGCTGTCTCAGATTGGAAATTCGTATCGCTCACGTATTGTGCCGCCACCAGTATTTCATCTCCACCTATGGGAATCACTTCGGTAGTCATCTTATGGAAATTGAGCCAGTCGTATGCCACATCCCAGTCTGACAAGGGTTCTTCTCTCAGTATTTTGTTGAAGATGAAGTTGTTTTTGTTGTTGAAAAGGGAGTCTGTCACATAAAAGCAGAGATTCCCACTTCCTGGGCCGCTGTTGGGTTCCACCAAACCCCATTGGTAGTATTGCAGAGGCGATTCCTTGAACACCTGCAAGGAGCCTGCACCATCATCCCCTTCATTTTCGTGCAACAAGGCTTGGCATACCAGGGCGCCGTCTGGACTGAATCGTGCGGCATACGCGTCATAATGTAAAAAATCTATTTCCTTATAGTATTGTAAGATGATGTCACCCTTACAGTCGACAATGGAGACCCTGCCCGAAGCATAGCCTTCGCACACAGGCGTCACAACATCCTCTTCATGGATGAAATGCAGGTCGTTGTCGGGGAAATGGCAGATGCGTAGGTAGGTGCTGTCAACCTCTTCCGCATACTCGATGTTGACGCAGATGTTGCCTTCGCCGCGAGGGTCTTGCGAATAGAAATGATCGGGTGCCAGCGAATCGGCTATATATAGCGAATCGGTAATAGTGAGGGAGTTTGGCGACATCTTGTAAAAAATGTTTCCCAATAAGATTGGTGGTTGGCTGAACGAACCAGAGTTCCTGTCGATGTAAGTGGCAGCGACGATGTCACCGTCGCGTTGTTGTGCCGCGCTCTCTATGCCGAAACCATCCCAGTCCATATGGTCCATGTCGTGGAACATAAGCGAGAACATGTCATTGTTTTGGGCCTGCATAGCCGCTGCCGCGAAGGCAAGAGCAATTAGTAGAAAGTACTTTTTCATAGTGCTTTATGTTATAAAATTGCCGCAAAAATATGAAAATAATTCATTTCAAGAAAATATTTTCTTTCTTTTTTTTATGAATAAGGATTTGATTCAAGTTCCGCACATCCCTACGGGATGCAAGAGATTGCTGTTGTTTTCCAGCATCCCATTGGGATGCACCATAACTTGCGAAACTTGACTGGTTTAATCAAAAGGTCCCGGAGGATTGTTTGTAATAAGCGAGCCGTAGTCTACATGAAGAATATGATAATAAACATACCATTTATTATTGTTATTTGGAAGTGCTGTGTCACAAGTAATAGTCCAATTGACAGGATGTTCGTTGTAATATAGATTATCGCCTATGAAATCGTAACCTAAACCAAGATATGAGTCCAGACAATAGCACATGTCATCAGTGGATAGTATCAAATTAATAGAAGAATAGGCATCGCCCAATCCAGCAAAGGTTCTTGAGCTTGAATAAAAGTTAGACACGTATGGATCGTGACTATTAGCGTAATCAAAATTATTGTTTCGTGTAGGGAAATAGCACATTCCAGAAAGTTCGCCTGGAGAATTGGTGTTCTCGTAATGATCAAATAGATTGAGAACGCGTTGAAGTTCACTTGCGGCCAGGCCATTCCATAAGTAGGTCGAATCATCGCTGAAATACTCGTA
Organism: uncultured Bacteroidia bacterium; assembly: GCA_902801625.1. Taxonomy (GTDB): domain Bacteria; phylum Bacteroidota; class Bacteroidia; order Bacteroidales; family F082; genus Limimorpha. The sequence continues at coordinate 76,133 of CADCJI010000015.1, forward strand.
ACACGTTAAGTAGGCACTATATTCGTCCGAGAAGTACCAAGTGTGGTCAAACAAGTCCTTGGAGACACTAGTGAACGAGGTCATCAGTGCAATCTTGGCATTGCCTTCGGCATCGATGGAGACATTGATGTAGTACAGGTTCTGGCCGTAGTGGTTGAATCCTTTCTTGAATTGCTGTATTTCCGAACACATCTGCTCGTAGGCCGTACTGAGGTCGTTCAACAAGATGATACCATCTGTGATATCGATCTGCATCTCAACCGTATCAAATTGGAAATCATCGCATTCCACATTGACATTGCAGAAGTCGAGGTTGGCCAGGCAGGCGAGATGCCAGGCGGCATCTTCGAGGTTGAAGGCTTCGTTGTCCTTGCTTTCCGTCAGTTTCTTCTTGAAGTCAATCATATAACTCCTTGGATCTTCCATTTGGCGGATGTCAGGGGCTTGCTGCATAGTGTAGCCTTTCTGGTTCGAGGCATTTCCGTCGTCTTTCTTGCAGGACACGAAGGCCACGGCTATGGCCACGATTGCCAAACCGATGATGGCAATAATTGAATTTGATTTTTTCATGATTGTAAAATTTTGATGATTAGAAATTTGATTAGTTGATGTTTTTAATCTGTTACTGTAAATTCACCATAATACTCATCCCCATTGGGAAGGGTGAAGTTGACAATGTAATCACCCGCAAGCGGGATGTAGAATTGGAGGCCGTTGGGCGTGAGGCTGGAATCGGTCTGTACGTAGCCACCTGTGGCCGTGGAGACCTCCACTACCACTTCGCCCAGATTTTCCGTGAAGACAACCATAAGTATATGGCTGTTAAGCGTAGCAATAATTGAATTGCCTTTTTCCGAACCGGTATAGCTTGAGTTTTTAATTATTACAAGAGGTGTTCCATCTTCTCCTTTCTCGTTTTCCGTTCCGGCCAAGCCGCTGGCATAGCACAATGCTCCCGAAAGGGTTAAGCAGAGCATCAGAAACAATGTTGTTACTTTTTTCATCGCTTTATGAATTAGTGTTTGCGATGCAAAAGTAGGGTGGCTTGGTTACTATAGTCAAGAAAAAGATGGTACGAAAAGGTACGAAGAATTATTGTAATATCTTGATTAATAAATGATTAATTATTCATCAAGCATATCGCGAAGTACATGGTAAAGGCTGTCGTGAGCCCCAATAATGCGGCTTATTTTTCTGCTTCGGTCGCAAACTGTGGTATACGCCCTCTGCATCAAGGCGGAAATGTCGGCTTCATTCAGGCCCAGCAGGAACAGGTAACAATAATCCATGTCGTTGTCGGTCAATTTTTGGTACAGCCTGCGAATGTGCGAAACAAACCGTGGCAGATGCTTTTGAACAGCATTGCGCAAATCCAATAGTTGTTCTTTGCTGAGCGCATCGTCCTTGTAAATCAAGTAGTCCATCTTCGACTTGAACTGCTGTTTGTGAGCGACTCCAACAATGTGTTTGCAGATGGGGTCATTAATGAATGCTGCATAATCATTGGATGCGTCTGATTCGTATTGAGGATTTTTTGTTAAAGACTGTTTCAGTTGTTTCGATAGGTCTCGCAGTTCCTCATTACTCCGCTTCAAACGGCCCGAGAGGGCGGCTTGCTGCATGCGGTGCTGTTGCTCTTTTTCTCCCAGCACCCTGTCGGATTCTTCTCGCTGTTCCTTTAGGAGCTTCCTGCTTCTCCATTTCGCCATAACTATGATAGCCAAGGCCAAAATAACAGCCATAGGAATAACAATACCCAAAACTTTTTTGACCGCCACCTCTCGTTTGGCCACAGCTTCTTTTTCTTGTTTTCGGCTCTTATAGGTCTTATATATTTCACTAAGTTGCGAAACCATAGCACTGTTTTCTGCCCCCGTCTCATTGTGAAGTGCCAAATAGTGCATACATTCGTTCGACTTTTCATGATTGCCGAGACTATCATAAATGATTCGCAGATAATTGGCTACTTGTATCTTTAAGGATCTATTCTCCTTGTTTTCCAACACAGGTTCCAAATACAAAAGTGCAGAATCAAACATTCCCTCCTCAAAGAAAATATTACCAATCACCATATAACGCGTCAGCCTTTCGTCATCGTCCTCAGCCAAAACGGCCATCTGCTTCAATCGCTCTAAGGACATCTCGGCTTGATGTGTCAATTGATAAGACAATAAGGCTTTGGTGGAAACCATATCTCTGTAATATGGATTTGTCGAGTCGGGTATGTTTACTAAAGCTTGCGTATAATAGTAGTTTGCACTATCCTTTTCGCCTTTCATATTGTATTGTTTTCCTATGCGGTATAAGGCATTGGAGACGCTATATGATGAAATGGGTGATATGACGGAATAATCATAGGAATGCCTATAGCAATCCAAAGTGGGATCCATCATATACTGCTCTTCAAATAATTCTCCAAGTCGGTTGTAAGTATAGGTCATAAACCTTGCTTTTTTCCCCACTAAGTCTTTCCCATCGAAACGGCTTTCCATCATTTCCAAGGCTTTCAGGTATTCTGCACAGGCGGGCACCACGCTGTCGTTTTCGTAATAGCCTACGCCGTTGATGTAGTGGGAGCGGGCATTTAAGAATACGAGGTTGGGGTTTGAGGAGTGGCCTTTTTTAATCCCCCCGCCCCCCTTAAAAGGGGGAGCCTCTCGCACGAGGCTGTCGAAATAATGCACCGCCTGCAACAGGGTTGGGCGGTTGGTCTGGGCGTAGTCGTTTTTGTACAGCAATTCGGACAACAGGAGGTTGGCGTAATGGCGGTTGAATGTCGTTGTTGTAGAGACGCAAAATTTTGCGTCTCTACAACAGGTGTCGAAATAGGGTATCAGGCGCGCCAAGGCGCTGTCGGGTTGGCGCCACATCAGGCTGTCGATGGCGGACAATTCGTGGGACGGCTCTTCGACCCTTCGATGGTCCTCAGGGACCGCAGGCTCAGGGACCTGCTCTATTCGTGACGTGGCGCGCCGCGTCTCTACAAGGTCATTATCAGGGCGATTGCAGGCCGCCACGACAAGAAAAACCACTATTCCTATCCAAACCATGCGTTTCATGGCTGCAAAAGTAGGAAAAACCGCTTTTATAGGAAGGCTCAGGCACAAAAAAAGAGGACTTTTCAGCCCTCTTTTCCATTGAATTAGAGTTTCTCAATTACTCGGCAGGAGTCTCAGCAGGAGTCTCGGCAGGAGCATCGTGCTTGCAGCAGCCCTTTTCTTCACCGCCGCAGCCTTCGAGGCGCTTCAAAACGAGGTCCTTCTGCTCGTCAACGGTCATGTTGGCGAAGTTGGCCCAAGCTTCTTTCATCTCAGCGCACTTCTTTTCGCACTCAGCCTTGGCTTCTTCGGTCATTTCGGCCATCTCTTTGGCGCAACCTTCACCGGCGGCTTTCATCTCTTCCATCTTGGCATCCATTTCAGCAAAGACGGCGCAGGCCTTGTTGTTCAGCTCTGCCTTGGCCTCATCGGTCATCTCGTCCCACTTGGCATACTCTTCTTTCAGAGCGTGCATGGGGCAATCATGCTTTTCTTCAACGACTTCGGTCTTCTCTTCTTGAACGGGTTCAGCAGGCTGGACGGGTTCCTTGGGAGTGTTGTTGCAGGCCACCATGAAGAGGCAGGCCAGTCCGAGTGTAAGAACTAATTTCTTCATTTTTAGTGAGTTTTAAATGTTGTTTAATGTTGTTTTCTGTTTTTGAGCGCGCAAAAGTACAAATAATTTCAATAGCCTCTAAAAAAATGTTGTTTTTTGTGAAAAATAATTCTTTGATATGTAGTTGTTTATTTGATGGGGAATGCCTATTTTTGCAGCCTTATTTGTTGACAAGCGCAATGCTTTATTTGTTTCTGCAAAGTGCTGAAAAACACAATGAATAGCGATTTGACAATATATCAACCATCTGATGAATCCATTGTTGTCTATAAAAGTAACGATGGTATAGTTCAACTGGAGGTACAGTTGGCTAATGAGACTGTGTGGTTGACACTTAGCCAACTCGCTATGCTGTTTGATAGGGACAAGTCGGTCATATCTCGCCATTTGCGAAATATTTATGCTGAAGGTGAGCTTACGAGAGAGGCAACTGTTGCAAAAAATGCAACGGTTCAAGATGAGAGTGGTCGAATGGTTGTGAGGCAAATTGAATATTATAACCTAGATGTCATTATTTCGATAGGCTATCGCGTGAAAAGTCTTCGTGGGACACAATTTCGGCAATGGGCAAACAAGGTGCTGAAAGAGTATCTTCTGAGAGGCTACAGCATCAACCAGCACTTAATGTATGTGGAGCGCATTGACCATCAGTTGCAGGAACATACAGAGCAAATACATGAATTGCAGGACAAGGTAGACTTTTTTGTGCGCACATCGTTGCCACCGAAAGAGGGCGTGTTCTACAATGGACAGATTTTTGATGCCTACGTCTTTGCAACGGATTTGATTAAGTCAGCCAAGAAGAGCATCACCCTAATTGACAACTACATTGATGAATCGGTGTTGTTGATGTTGGCCAAACGAGACGATGGTGTTACTGCTACCATCATAACGCGCAGTATTTCCGATACGCTTACCCTTGACCTTGAAAAACATAACAAGCAGTATCCACCGATTGATGTACAGGAGTCGGACAAATATCACGACCGATTCCTCATTATTGATGAAGTCGTTTATCATCTTGGTGCCTCACTGAAAGACCTTGGGAAACGGTTGTTTGCGTTCTCAAAAATGGAATTGCCTGTGGAAATGATACTTGCAAATGTCTGTGTTGAAAAAAGTGGAGATTAGGAAATTGATAAAATAAAGAAAAGTATGACGACAAAACTATTCTTCAATAATAGAATCTACACATTTTCAGATGTAAATTTGATAACAATATGCAATTATCTTATAGCAAATGAGTCGATTGATGAGTATGAGAAAAAGTATGTTTTGAGTTTTATAAAGAATTCAATTATTCGTAAAACATACGATGACCTGGATTACCATGAATTTATTATCGAAGATTCATTCCGAGTTTCACAATTGCTGTGTAATGTTGATAATTTGTTCGGCAGAAAAGCAACGGAGGAATTTGCAAAGGAGATAGGTTTAATATTAGGAGAAGAGACCACATGGGATTCTACCAATTATTTTGAAAGTATTACTGCTTCTGACGCATTGGAGTGTTGGAAACGGATTTCTATTTCAAATTCAAAAGAATCTCAATTAGATGCATTCCAAAGAATGTTAGGCCTTCTGTTTTTATACGATTGCGTTTCAGAAGATTATGAACAGACTATTACAAATATTGATGATTTTGGTGTCGTCGAGTCCATAAATGGAATAGTTGTAGAGAAAACAGAATACAATGGACTTCTTTTGTTAAGACCCGTTGAAGACTATTATGATGTTGGAATAGAAGAATATATAGAATTATGCGATATTTACATTCCACCTGTTTTATTTAGTGCAGTATGTAATACAGTCCACGATTTGTCTTTAATCAAAGAGGGATTGGATTCCAAAACACATTTATTTATGCTAAAGTTGGAACAACTTTTAGGCAGTATTCCTGAATTGCAAAGAAATGTTGCTGTTTCAGATGATGTAGAACATGATGATTTGCTCTTAGGGAAATGGTATAATTATTACCTAAAGGAAAGCTTATGGGATTTTGATACCTTATCTATATACCTTTTTGATTCTAATGGGAGGCATAACAGATCTGTACAATTTGGTAATAAAAATACGGCTTTTGGGGAAAACTGGAGTTCCCTTGTTTGGGAATGGTTTACGGAAGGCAATAGATTACATATAATTAATAAAATGCTTAACAAGGAGGATGTATATGAGTATGAAGTTAAGACAGACAGGTTGTGTTTAGGCAAAAAGGTTTTCTATAGAAACATGAAAGATGCAATAGACTATGCTGAAAAATAATTACAATGCAAGATAAAACAAATACATTTATTTATTAAAGTTTTAATTCATTAAACACTCAAACAATTATGGCAGAAAAGAAATTTTTGACATGCGACGGTAACCAGGCTGCGGCCCATGTTGCCTACATGTTCAGTGAAGTGGCCGCCATTTATCCTATCACTCCG
>CADCJI010000016.1 GCA_902801625.1 uncultured Bacteroidia bacterium
ATCAGCAGCAAATACAGCCCTCAGGAAGTTGAAGGCAAATGGTACGAACACTGGATGGACAAGAACTACTTCCACTCCACTCCCGACGAACGCGAACCCTATACCATCGTAATCCCGCCGCCGAATGTGACCGGCGTGCTTCACATGGGACACATGATGAACAACACGATTCAGGATATCCTTATCCGCCGCGCCCGCATGCAGGGTAAGAACGCCTGCTGGGTGCCCGGCACCGACCACGCCTCCATCGCCACCGAAGCCAAGGTGGTGAACAAGCTGGCGCAACAGGGCATCAAGAAGACCGACATTGGCCGCGAGGAGTTCCTCAAGCACGCTTGGGACTGGACCCATGAGCACGGTGGCATCATCCTCAAACAGTTGCGCCGCCTCGGTTGCTCCTGCGACTGGGAACGCACTTCGTTCACCATGGACGACATCCGCTCGAAGAGCGTCATCCGTGCCTTCGTCGACCTGTATAACAAAGGCCTGATTTACCGTGGTGTGCGCATGGTCAACTGGGACCCGAAAGCTTTAACGGCTTTGAGCGACGAGGAAGTCATCTTCAAGGATGAACACAGCAAGCTGTTCTATCTGCGTTATTACCTCCACGAGGACGACGGCACGGGTGCCACGGGTGCTGAAGGCGAAATCATCCACACCGACGAGCAAGGTCGCCGCTACGCTGTGGTGGCCACTACGCGTCCCGAGACCATCATGGGCGACACCGCCATGTGCATCAACCCCGCCGACCCGAAGAACCAATGGCTGCACGGCAAGAAAGTCGTGGTGCCGCTGGTCAACCGCGTCATCCCCGTCATCGAAGACGACTATGTCGACATCGAGTTCGGTACGGGTTGCCTGAAGGTCACCCCAGCCCACGATGTGAATGACTACATGCTGGGCGAGAAGCACAACCTGCAGAGCATCAACATCTTCAACGATGACGCCACTTTGAGCGAGGCTGCTGGCATGTACATCGGCATGAGCCGTGAGGACTGCCGCAAGCAGATCATCATCGACATGAAGGAAGCCGGCCTGCTGGAGAAGATCGAGGACTATAATAATAAGGTGGGTTACTCCGAACGCACCAATGTGCCGATTGAGCCGAAACTCTCGATGCAGTGGTTCCTCAAGATGGAACACCTCGCCGACATCGCACTGAAACCCGTGTTGAATGGCGACATCAAGTTCTATCCCGCCAAATATGTCAACCTCTACCGTCACTGGTTGGAGAACATCAAGGACTGGTGCATCAGCCGCCAGCTGTGGTGGGGCCATCAAATTCCAGCCTACTACCTGCCCGAAGGCGGTTTCGTGGTCGCCGAGACACCCGAAGAGGCCTTGAAACTCGCCATCGAAAAGACAGGAAATAAGAATTTGACCCTCAAAGACTTGCGTCAAGACGACGACGCTTTGGACACTTGGTTCAGCTCATGGCTGTGGCCTTTGTCGCTCTTCAACGGCATCCTCGACCCCGACAACGCTGAGTTCAAGTACTACTACCCCACCAATGACCTCATCACCGCCCCCGACATCATCTTCTTCTGGGTGGCGCGCATGATCATGGCCGGTGAGGAATACCAAAATGAAGTGCCGTTCAAAAATGTGTATTTCACGGGTATCGTGAGAGACAAATTAGGCCGCAAGATGTCCAAGTCATTGGGCAACTCCCCCGACCCGATTGAGCTCATCGACAAGTTCGGTGCCGATGGCGTGCGTATGGGTATGATGCTCAGCGCCCCTGCCGGCAACGACATCCTTTTCGACGAGGCCCTCTGTGAGCAAGGCCGCAACTTCTGCAACAAGATTTGGAACGCTTTGCGTCTGGTGAAAGGCTGGAATGTGGACCAAAACGCCGCCCAACCCGAGGCCGCCAAGATGGCCGTGAAGTGGTTTGAGGCTCGCTTCAACCAAGTGCTGGCCGAGACCAACGACAACATCGACAAGTACCGCCTCAGCGATGCTTTGATGGGCATCTACAAACTCACTTGGGACGACTTCTGCTCGTGGTACCTCGAGATGGTGAAGGCGCCGCAAGGCCAGGGCATCGACCCCGTGACCTACGCCGCCACCATCAAGTTCTTCGAGAATCTGATGCTCTTGCTGCATCCCTTCATGCCGTTCATCACCGAGGAAATCTGGCACGCCATCGCCGAGCGTAAAGAGGGTGACGATATCATCATTGCTCAGCAACCCAAGTTGCAAGCCGTTGACGAGCAGATTCTAAAGCAGTTCGAGTTCACCCAAGAGGTTATCAACAATGTCCGTAAGGTGCGCTCCGACAAGAACATCGCCTTCCGCGATGCCATCCAACTCGTGGTGAAGGGCACTGCCAACAAGGACTTCGACTGCGTGATTGCCAAGCTATGCAATGTGAGCGAAGTGACTTATGTGGCCGAGGCTCCCGATGGTGCCTTCGGATTCATCGTGGGCAGCACCGAGTTCTTCGTGCCGCTCACCGGCAGCGTCGATGTCGAGGCTGAAATCAAGAAGCTGGAAGAGGAACTGAAATACGCCCAAGGTTTCTTGAAGAGCGTTGAGGCCAAGCTCTCCAACGAACGCTTCGTGAGTGGTGCTCCTGCCGCTGTTGTCGACAAGGAACGCAAGAAGAAAGCCGACGCCGAAGCCAAGATTGCTGTGATAGAACAGCAGCTGGCGGGGTTGAGGAAGTGATTGCTTCAACTACAACAAAAGAATCGGGCTTCATCAGTTGATGGTGAAGCCCGATCTATTTTTACAATCTATACTAGGAAAAAACACATTAAATTGAGCAATCCAAGCCTGTAATTCGATGATAAAACTCTCTATGACTTAAGAGTCTTTCAAAGCCACAGACTTTGTCTTATTCTATTTCTTCATAGTACATATCAAGAAACTCTTTTGAGTATGGATTTCCTTCGTCATCAAAATAATAGATATTTTCACCGCCAACACATTGGCTTTTTGCATCCATGTTGAATATTGGATTAGAATTATTGTTATTAATAGTCTTTATGACGACATCATCACGCAATTCAAGTGTATCTTTCAAATCCATGACAATCTTTGCTTGTGTCAATTTAATCCTGAATTTCTTCATTTATTTATCTTTATTTTTAGTTTATTCTGATTTTCAGTCCCCACCTCCTTGTGGCAAATATACGGAATTATGTCAATATAAGAAAGAAAATGAAACATATTTTGTCACAAACCAATAATACTCCAATCACAAAGTCCGATTTCTCACAGCAGTAACCCTCCCCGTCTTGGTATTGACATCTACAGTAGCCCCCCAATCATTTAACCATCCTTTTATCCGATATGTCCTTGTGTACTGGGTTTCGTTTATTAAAGTACTTTGTGTATGATTCTTTACCAAACCCTCTGGTGTACCTACGAGAATTTCTCCCTTATCAAGCAAAGCATCAACATACTTCTTGCCGTATTGTTGGTTTAAGTTTTGTCTTTTCTTCAATTCCTGCTCTTTTCTTGCAGCTTCTATTGAATCAGTAGATACTGTATATAATACCGCTCCTTGTTCTGCCTCTTGCGAATAGTATTTATTATACAACGAGTCTAGTTCAGCAGCATAGTCCCTCGACGGCGTCAGTTTTGTCGTCACAGGTATGAATGTCGCTTGAGCCTCTGGTGTTTCTTCATCGTATTTGTTCTGCATGTCTCTTGCTTCATCTGTTCCATGAGAGGCTGTGTTTTGCATAGAATAGCATCCTGTTAGCAGAATTAACGATAACATTAATCCTCCCAAACCAATAATTTTGGTTTTAATAATAGAACACCTACAGACTTCTTCAATTGTACTATTATTCATTTCTTAAACCCTAAATTCGTCATCGGGCGCAACTTCAAAATTTGCGGATTCCCGAACGCAAGATGATTATAAAATGGCAAGCCATACAACGAAAGAAGCGCGGGAATCAACCTTTGCTTATCCCGCTATCGAGGCTCTCGCATTGCCCAACTATGTAAGATAAGCAATGCATCAGCCCACGCTTTTGGTACGATATTTTGAGCAATATATACCAAAATGATGGACGATGACCATTGCGTTATCACGACATAGTTTAGAATTTGCGAGATTCCGATAGCCGCGAATAAACGCTAGCTCAGCGTCTTTGTTAATATGTCTGCCGCTTGGGTTTTACCAAACGACGGTGCAAATATAAGGAAAATGATTTCAATCTTTGGAAAAAGAAGAAAAGTTTTTCAAAAATACAACCCTACCTTCACGGCCACGCTGAAATGCTTCAAGGAGATGAAGAAACTGGGGTGGATTTGAGACAATTATAGTCCTTGTTGCGAAATCAAATAATCATAAAGCATCGAAGGAGAAAAAACCAGAGGACGCTCAATATCTGCTTCTATAAAGTCTTTGTCACCGGAAAGTATCATGTCGGCTTGATGGAAGAGTGCATCACTTAATACAGGAATGTCCTTCGCATCACGCAAATTACCTATTGGCATCGGGGAACTACCACAAAACACAAAAGGCAGTTTGTGGTATAACGAATAAACCTTTTCCGACTTTTCTTTCCATTTCATTTCGAGTATTGCCTTAAACTCGGCATCCACATAATCGGACACTAATAGTTCATGGCTGCTCTCGAAAAGCATATTCATCAAGGTCCCAGCTTTGCCACCAAAAACGAAAGCCGACACCAACACATTCGTGTCGATTAATATGCGCATTGGGCAACCCTTTCACGCCTAAAACCAGCCAAATCCTTAAGCATCTCGTCCTCGGAAGCCCAACCTTTAGCCTCTGCGAACATACCTTGGATTTCGCTGAGCACAGCCTTTGCCGATGCACCTTTCTCCTTAGCCGATTCGTTCAGCTGTCTGAGGCGCATCAGCTTCAACAAATACTCCATCACATAAAGCTGTTCGGCGTATGAAAGCCCTTCCAACTGGTTTTCAAACACTCTCATTTCTACTGCTGACATGATTCTTCCTTTTTCATTCTCAAGATGCAAAAATAAACAACTTTCGTAATACGAGCATCATATTCAGAATAAATCATGAAAAAACAATCAATTATCTCATACTATTTCAAGTGGAGGAATCAAGATGATAAACTTCCCCAAAAACACTATTCCAAAGAAAACGTTCAAGCAAGTTGTGCAATTTACCATATCCTTTTTCGCAAAAAAACACAGAATCATTCTAAACAATAGAAAACTCTGAGAAAAAATCACAAAATCCATGATTTTTCCCCAGAGTTTTATCAAAAACATTGTAGAGACGCGCCATGGCACGTCTCTACAAACAGCATATTAAAATCAGTTGCAACCGCCGCCGCAGCCTTCGCAACCGCCTTCACTACAGTCGCCACCGCAACCGGCACAGCCGCCTGCGCCGAAGTCTTCATCGGTCGACTCGCGCACATCGAGGATCTCGCCCGAAAAATGGAGGTGTTTGCCCGCCATGTCGTGGTTGAAGTCCATCTTTACGTGCTTGTCGCCAATCTCGCGGACGATGCCGGCAATCGGGCGACCGTCGGAGGTCTGCATCATCAGTTGAGCACCGACTTTCACCATGTCCATCAGCACGTTGTTCTGCATGAACATGTTCTTATCGAGGTCCATCACATAAGCCTCATCACGCTCACCGTAGCCCTCTTCGGGAGTCAGGTGGAAGGCATAATGGTCGCCAGGCTCCTTACCCATCAAGTTCTCCTCAAACTTGGGCAACAGTTGATGCATGCCAAAGATAGCAACAAAGGGGTTCTCTTTTGTGGTCTCCTGAAGGATGGGACCGTTTTCGTCGTTCTCACGCAGGACGTAGGTCATCGTGACGACGGCTTGATCTTGGATTTTCATTTTACTACAAATTTATGTTTAACAATTGATTTTCTTTTATTTAACTACGAATTTTACAAATTATGCGAATTGGATTGAAAATGATTCTGGATGCAAGCATCCGATGAATACGAATCTCTGACTATCCAAAGATTCGTACACATTAGCGGCTTGTCCGCAAAATTTATCGCCATTATTCGTTCCATTTGTTTAATTCGTAGTAAGTTTTAATACGACCCGAACATCTTCCGCAACAACCATTCTACTGCGGCCAAGCCGATGAGGGCGAAGAAAATCCACTTGGAATGAATCAAGTCCTCAAAGCGGCTCTCATGGTGTTCAACGGAGGTGATGCGCGAATCATTGTGCAAGTCGGCAAAAAGTTGCTGCAACTCGCGAGAGGTATAGCAGTTTCCGTTGGTCAGGCGAGCGATGGTGCGCATCCGGTCGATGTCAGCAGTAAGTTGTTGTGCCTCAATGCCGATGGCCACTACACTAAAGGTGCCGTTCACATTAATCTTGCGCTCGCCCATCAGCGCTTGCACCTTATAGGTATACAGGCCTTCGGGTAGTAGGCCAGCATTCAGCTCATAGTCGTGGTCGCGTTTCGAGAAGGTGTAGTCATAGGTCTCCCCCGTCAGCTTGTTCTCGATTTGAATGGTCAGGTCGGGGTCGGTCACGAGTTCGTTGTTCGGGTTACGCAACTCGGCGGTGATGATGACGGGCTCGTTGCTATAGTAGGTCTCCTTGGCATAGATGGCCGAACCGTCGTTGGCCGACAGCAGCAAGTATTTCAGCGACTTAGAGAACATCTCGTCAAACACATCGTGGTTCTTCGATTGGTAGTATTCGTACAGCCTCCAACGCCAGATGTTGGTACCAAACAGGAAGGCCATCTTGCGCCCATCGTTAGCGAAACTCAGCAGCGGCAGTCCTGACTTGATGCCCATCACCTCTTGCAAAAGCAGGTCATCGTGCGACTTCAAGGCATTGATTTCCAGATGTGGCAAGGCCAAAGGTGGGTATTTCGCAATGAGTTGCTCCGACTTCGAGTCAAAGGTAAAGGTCGAGAAGGCCGTGTTTTGGTGCGCCTTGACATCCATCAAAGTGTTGGTTGCGCCAGAATGCAAGGCAAAGACATTCTGCAACTTGCTTAACATATCGCGGTCGGTGTCGTTGCCAACAATGAAGAGAACGGGCAGTTTCACATTCTTGTCCAGTTGCGCCTTTAAAGCGTTGAAATCCGTGCGTGCCGAAGGCACCTGATGCAGGATGACCAAATCGTAGTTGGCAAAGTCGGGTAAAGTTTCTTTACCGAAGCAGAAGTCCACCTCGTAATTGTCGTTGAGCACGCTGCGCAAGGCACCCAAGTCGGGATGTGGTGAAGATGCCACACAAAGCAGCTTATATTTCTGATCGAGCACCTCGACATAGATATGACGCACATTGTTCAGCAGTTGCTCTTCCTCAGCGATGCCGCTCACCTCGATGTCGATGGCCATCACGCCTTTCTTGGTAGCATCGAGCATGAAGTCAATTTCTTTGGAGAAGCGGTTGGATGGAATCTCAATGTCACGTTTCTCAATGAGGCGACCGCTTTCCTTGAGGGTCAGTTGGGCTTTGCGGCCAGCCAAATCGCGGGCGGCGACAGTCACACGGATGGGGAAGGTTGCGCCAAGTGACACCACCTTATTATAATGCACATTGCGGATGGCGAGATCGGGATAGGAAACCGTGTCACCCAAAACGACGGTATGGATGGGGAACGGGAAGTTCTCCGCCACCAGTTCCGGCTCGAAGCCTCGGTTGTAGATGCCATCAGAGAAAAGCAGCACTGCACCCACATTGCGCTTGTAATATCTTCTGTCCAAAGTCTTTATGAGTGACGACAAGTCCGTCAGTTGGTCGGAGAAATCGAGTTGCTCAAAATCGCGGACATCTTCACCGAAGAGATATTCATCGACTTGAAAATCAGCGTTCAAGTCTTTCCTAAACTGCTCAAATTGGGTCTGGTAATCCTTTTTGTAGAACGCCGAATCCTTGCAAAGGACGACGGACGAAGAATTGTCGTGTGCCAATATAATCGTAGGCGTTTCCACCGAACTGAATTTCTGCCTTATCAATGGGTTGAAAAGCAGCAAGACCACCAATCCGACAATCAAGGTTCGTAATGCAAACAAGATGGCATTCAAGGCTTTGCCATAGTGTTGCTTCTTGTTCCGGAAATACAACACTGTAGCCGCCGCCAGACCAGCCAACAGCGATAAAGCCAACATCCATATTGGGATTCCGATATTCATTTAGGGCTCAAATATGTATTGCAAAAAAGCCTCACTTCTTGAAAAGCTTGGAATGTGACCCTACACGGACAAGTTTGATGGTGTCACCGCTTTTTTCAAACCAAATCAGAAGCATATCGGGGCGAAGATGGGCTTCCAAATTATCCTTGTACTTGCCTTTAAGCGGATGTGTCAGATACGGATCGTATGGCAATGTGCCAGTTGTTGCAAGAATACCTAAAGCTGTCTCTAGAAGTTTTGTGTCAGAAGCAGAGAGTGCCTTGTAGTCCTTCTTGAATTGGGTTGACGATTCGAGGTTGTACATGGGTCAGTTTCTGAGATAGTTCAACATATCCTGCAAGTTCGATGCCTTATAGGTTTTCCCAGACTTTACCTCCTCAATAGCCTTTATTGTTGTTGCATTAGGCTCGTCGTCCTTCAGAATCTTGAAAATTCCAAGACTCTCTATAAACTTGACGACAGCCTGTGCTGTCTTGTTGCGCTCATTATAGCTTAACGTTATTGTTGTCATATTGTTCACTTTTGTGTTTATGCTGCAAAAGTAAGAAAAAATCTCCAAATCTTTCTTACCTCTCCGACTTCTTCGTCTATAGATACATTTTCATTTCAAAAACATCTGACGAAATAACCCGTCTATATCAGCCACTTCTTTTATCGCTTGCCTTTTCGATACGCTTTTCTCCCAAGAAATGCTACTGTCAATTACACTTATTTTCAATGCCATAATTATACTACATTTTACGGCAAAGAATCCGATGTTCATCGATTACTCTTATAAAGGCACAAAGATAGGAGTTTTGTTGTGATTTTCTACAGATTTCTTTGCGAAGCAAATCCCCATAACCGAAGAAAACATTACTTTTGCGCAAAATTTGCGTCCATGAACAGCATTTCGGTCGTCATCATCACCTTCAACGAGGAGCAGAAAATCGCGCAATGCCTTGACTCCATTAAGGATATTGCAGACGAGATCATCGTCGTTGACTCGCATTCCACCGATACGACCGAAGCCATCTGCGACCGCTACGGCGCGAAGTTCTTCTCACAAGACTGGCTCGGCTACTCCGACCAGAAAAACCTCGCCGACGACCTCGCCACCTGCGACCTCATCTTCAGCATCGACGCCGATGAAGCGCTCTCCGACGAACTCAAGCAATCCATCAAAGCGCTGAAAAACAAGGAAATCACCGAAAACGAGGTCTTCGCCATGAACCGCCTCAACAACTATTGCGGTCAGTGGGTGAAAGGCTGCGGGCTTTATCCTGAGACCAAGATCCGCATCTGGCGGCGCGGCTTCGCCGAGTGGGAAGGCATCATACACGAGTGGCTGAACTTCAAGGAAACGCCGAAGAAAACCCTGTTAAGCGGAGACCTGCTTCACTATTCCTGGGACACTCCTGAGGCCTTCCGCAAACAGCAGTTCCATTTTGCCGAACTGGGTGCACAGTCATACTACGAACGCGGCAAGAAGACAGGCATTCTACCTTGGATCTTCAGCCCGTGCATTAACTTTATCCGCACCTATATTATAAAAGGCGGCTTCCTCTACGGCAAGACGGGCTTCAGCATCTGCCGCACGATGATGCAGGCCAATAGGCATAAATACAATCTATTAAGAAAGAAAATCAAAGAGAAACAATAATGGGAGAACGAGAACAGAGCCTTTAATCGTCATGGCGGACAAGGATCCGCCATCTCCCAACTGCGAAGATGAAACCCTGCGATTGGGAGATTGCGGGTCAAGCCCGCAATGACGACTAAGGGAAATGTGATACCCAAATAAAAAACAACCATTATGGAAGAAGCATTTGAACAAGAAGTGGAACGCACGGTAGCGGCGCTGAAAGCCGGAAAGACCATCCTCTACCCTACCGACACCATCTGGGGCGTAGGCTGCGACGCCACCAATAACAAGGCCTGCCTGCGCGTGTACGCCGTCAAGCAGAGGCCGCTCAACAAGAGCCTTATTATCCTTGTCGATTCGGTGGATAGGCTTCAAGATTATGTAGTTAGCGTGCCAGCCATCGCCTACGACCTCATCAAGGGTGCCAAAAGTCCGCTGAGCATCATCTATCCCGAAAGCAAGAACTTGGCCAAGGCCGTTTCCGATGACAAGAGCATCTGCATCCGCGTGGTTGACAACGAGTTCTGCAAGGAAGTCATCCGTCGCCTCGGCAAGCCCATCACTTCCACCTCAGCCAATCTAACCGGGCAACCTTCTTCGATGATTTTCAACGACATCTGCGATGAAATCAAGAACTCGGTCGATTATGTGGTGCAACTCTACCACGACAGCTTCTGCAAGCCCAAAAGTTCGACGATTATCAAGCTGAACGAAGACAACACTTTTGAGATTTTGAGGCAATAACCCGTAAAGAAAATAGTAGATTCTCTTGAAAAAATTTTCCAAAATGTCGCGAAACAGTATCACAACACGCTTGCTCCAACTGTTATTCATTTGCCTTTTGTCATCCTGCCATTCTCTCCCACAAGACGATTATTTAGCATCACTAAAGGAAGCAGCAAAAAGTGGGAACAAGGAAGCACAAAACGATTTGGGTGGCTATTATTTCGAAAATCAGGAATTTGAAGAAGCCTTCGAATGGTTTCAGAAGTCCGCCGAACAAGATTACATTCACGCGTACCACAACCTAGGGATTTGTTATGTTAACGGTATCGGCACAAAACAAGATGTGGCAAAAGCCATTGAAAACTATACCAAAGCAGCTGAAAAAGGCAATGGCAATGCCGCACTCACTTTAGGTTATCTTTACAAGGATCAACTTCTTGAATGCTTCGACTCGCAAAAGTCAATCCATTGGTTTGAGCAAGCTGCCAAACATAATATCGCCCAAGCCGATTTCGAAATCGGGAACCTATACCATCAAGGCGATATCGTAGAACATAACGAACCATTGGCGATGCAACATTTCCAACAGGCCGCTTACCACGGGAACGCCCCAGCCCAGTTAATGTTAGGCCTCGCATACAGGGACGGAGTCATTGTACCGCGCGATTACAACCTATCCATACAATGGTTGAAGAAATCCGCTGACCAAGGCCTGATGGAAGCTCAAACTGCGTTGAGCACAAGTTATTTTTATGGGCTGGGAATAGAACAAGACCACGAAATGGCTAGATTCTGGCAAGACAAAGCCAACGAGCAACGCAGTCTCATTGATAACGCCGACCTGCTCAACCAAATCCAAATGCCAGAAACTGCTTCAAAAAAGATTGCCATCATCGAACCATTGGGCCAAGAAAAAATCAAGACAGAGGCCGACTCGCTGTATCAACGAGGTTTTCAACTGCTGTTTGGCAGCAACACAACGAATTTCAACAAAGAAGGCATCGACTGCCTGACACAAGCCACCCTGAAAGGAAACAGAAGTGCCAAGATTCTCTTGTCGTATTGTTTTGCTACTGGGTACGGTGTTTACCCGAGCAAGGTGGCCGCTTCCAGACTTTTTGTCGGCAAAGGGCAAATCAAATATAGCATCGGCAAAGAGTGCTACACTATTGACTTCGAAATCTTTGAAGATGGCAATTACGAAAAAAGCATAAGCATTGATATCGGTTAGAACTATTTTTGTCATGACTAATATCCCGAAAAAAAATGTAACTTTGCGACCCTAAAACCCCATCATTACACATGAAATCACTGAAATTGTTTTTCTTGGCTGCCCTTTGCCTTTTAGCGATGGCAGCAACAGCCCAAAACCAACCACAACAGCCCCAATCAAAAGGGCAGATGAACTCACAAAAACTGGCCACGACACTTTACCTCATCGAGAACTTCTATGTCGACACAACTAATTTAGACAAAGTGACGGAAAACGCCATCGTCGCTGCACTGAAGGAACTCGACCCCCACTCTGCCTACATCTCTAAAAAAGATGTGGAGAAAGCCAACGAGCCCCTCGTGGGCAGCTTCGAGGGCATCGGCGTAACCTACCAACTCATCCGCGACACCATTACCGTCATTAGTCCAACGGCAGGTGGTCCATCCGAGAAAGTGGGCATCATGGCTGGAGACCAGTTCATCAAGATTGACGGCGAAGATGCCTTTGGCAAAAAGGTCGACAATGAATATGTTCAAAAGCGATTGCGCGGCAAGAAGGGCACCAAAGTCACTGTAAGCGTGAAACGCGGAAATGACAAAGAACTCCTTGATTTTGAAATCATCCGCGACAAGATCCCATTGAACAGTATCAACGCAGCTTATATGCTCGACAAGCATGTCGGCTATATCAAACTTGACCGTTTCGCACAAGAGTCGACACAAGAGTTCAAGGAAGCCTTCACCAAGCTACAAGCCCAAGGTATGGAATCACTCATCTTCGACCTGCGGGGCAACACGGGTGGCTACCTCAACACCGCTATTGACTTGGTAGATCAATTCCTTACCGAAAACCAACTCGTCGTATTCACCGAAGGCATCCATTCACCCTATCAGGAATGGCGCTGTACCAAAAAAGGACTCTATACCACAGGCAAGTTGGTCGTCCTCATCGACGAAGGCTCTGCCTCGGCCAGCGAAATCCTCTCAGGAGCCATCCAAGATCATGACCGTGGCATCGTGATTGGTAGGCGTTCATTTGGCAAAGGTTTGGTTCAAAGACCTTTCAATCTGCCTGATGGCTCGCAAATCCGTCTCACAACTTCGCGTTACCACACACCTTCGGGACGCTGCATCCAACGCCCATACGAAAAAGGTGTTGAAGACTATGCCAAAGAAATGGAAAAGCGCCTTAAGCACGGCGAATATTTCCATGCCGACAGCATCCACTTCCCCGACTCGCTGAAATACAAGACCGATGGCGGGCGCACAGTTTATGGTGGCGGAGGCATCATGCCCGACCTCTTCATCCCTGCCGACACGGCTTATAACAGCAAGCTCTACACCAACCTCGTCCGCAAGGGTGCCTTGAACCGTTTCACCACCGACTATGGTCTGAAACACCGCGATGAAATCAAGGCTCAATATGGTGATTTTGAACACTTCAACAAGTCGTTCATTATTGGCAGTGACCTCATCGATGGATTGAAGAAAGCAGCTGAAGAAGCCAAGGTTGAATGGAACGACGAGCAGTTTGCCCATTCCGAAAAATTCCTCCTCCTGCAGATGAAGGCATTGATTGCCCGTAATGTTTGGGAGACACAGCAATATTATCAAGTGATGGCCTCAACTGATCCAGGCATAAAGAAAGCCATGGAAGTACTTGGCAATGAAAAGGAATACAAACGCATCTTAAAAGGCAAATAGGCCAATTCAACTTTTTTTGAAGCGTCTGTAACTTTTTTGAGGTATTTCCGTACGATTTCTACGGAATTATTCCTAATTTTGTCGTTTCGAAACTTCCTTTTTGTAGGAATTGATCAACTAATTAAATATCAACTAATTAAATCCAAACAATGAAGAAATTTGGTTTACTCACCGCAGCATTCCTGATGATTGGATTGTTGTTTGGCACGCAAGCAATGGCTCAGCACATTGAACTCGGCGTGGCCAAGTCGGCACAGAGTTGTGCCAACGTGACTGACGAAGGCTTCACAGCCTCTTTCTCCTTCAGCAGCATCGATGCCACTGAAGTCACCACCGAAAAAGGTGTTTTCTCCAACATCACCATCGAAGGTACCTATCCCTCCGGCAATGTAGGCGACCCTTCGCTTCCTGCCGCTCACCAACTGATTTCTGTTCCTTACGGTGCAAAGATTGCCTCTTTGGAAGTAAAGAGCTACAGCACTACTACCTACAGCCTCGCTGACTACAACATTAAAACTGTCATGCCTCAGCAACCTTCTGTTCGCAAGAATCAGAAGCCAGAGGATGTGAAGTTCGTTTACAACGAGAAAGCTTACGCTGCCAAATCGTTCAACGAGCGTCCCATCGCCACCATGGAGATTAATGGTACCATGCGCGGCATCCAAGTCGGTTCACTGACCATCAACCCTGTGCAGTACAACCCCTCCACTAACAGCATTCGTGTATTCAACAACATAGAGATTGAAGTGCGCTACGACGACTACGACAAATCCGCTGCCTACAACGAATTTGCCCGCACATTCAGCCCCTATTTCGCCTCCGTTTACAAGGCCATGTTCAACTGGCGCGACGATGTGTACGACCAACATCCTGACCTTTGGCAAGCTCCTGTGAAGATGCTCGTCATCGCTGACCGTATGTTCGAAGAATGCATGCAAGATTGGATTGCATGGAAGACCATGAAGGGCTTCTATTTGGACGTGAACTACACCGACCAAATTGGCACTACCGCCTCTGCTATCCGCAGCTTCATCCAAGACAAATATGCCGAAGACGCTCCTACCTTCGTCATCATCTTCGGTGACAAGAACCAAGTAGCCGCTAGCGGTACGGGTAGCGAGACCCACTGCGTCACCGACTTGCAATACATGAGTGTTGACAACGATGATTTCCCGGACATCTACCACAGCCGTATGTGTGCTGAAAATGTCCAACAAATGACGAACATCATCACCAAGACGCTTTGGTACGAAAAGCTACAATTCGAAACTCCTATGCGCGACATCAGCTATCTCGGCAACGTGTTACTCATTGCTGGCTGGGACGGCTCTTGGAACCCCCGCGTCGGCAAACCCACCATCCAGTATGCCATGGAGTACTACTATAACGCCGAACACGGATTCAACAACGTTTACAACTGGCTTCAACAACCCTACACGGGCTGCTACGCTCCTTTGAACACCGGTGTCGGTTTCGTGAACTACACAGCTCATGGTGGCAATGACTGTTGGGCTGACCCGCAATTCACTGTTAGCAACGTGAATGGCCTGACCAATGAAGGCATGCCTTTCTTGGCAATGGGTAACTGCTGCGAGGCTGCCGACTGGGGCATCAGTGGCACCTGCTTCGGCGAAGCCATGATCCGCAATAATATGGCCGCTGCTTACGCTTACATTGGTTCCTGCCCCAGCACCTATTGGTGGGAGGACTATTACTTTGGCGTGGGTGCCACCAACGTGACCAACCGAATGCCCACATACGAAGAGACTGCATACGGTTGCTATGATGCCATTTGGAACGATGATGAATACAATTGCGTCTCTGCCATCCCAGTCATCGGCAACCTCGCTGTATGCTATAGCCATGCCAACGGTTACCAAGGCAGTGTTTCCGACAAGTATTACTGGCAAGCCTACCACGCTCTCGGCGACGGTTCTGTCATGCCTTTCCGCGTGATTCCTACCTCCAACAATGTCAGCCACATGGCCATCTTCCCTATCGGCATGCCTACATACGAAGTGAGCGCTGACCCAGGTTCATACGTCGCCATCAGCAAAGACGGCGTACTCCACGGTGTCGGTTTAGTTGATGAAAGTGGTGTTATCGAAGTTGAGGTTGATCCCGTCACTTCCAGTGGTGATGTCACCATTTGTGTGACTGGTCTCGACAAGATTCCTTATATCGCCACTGTTCCTGCCGCCGCCTTGGAAGGTCCTTATGTCTCCGTTGACAGCTACACGCCTGCCAATGTTCATGTTGGCGACGAGTCATCAATGAGCATTACCTTCAAGAACGTTGGTTCTTCTGCCACCAATGGCACTACAACGGTGTCTCTGAGTTGTAATGATGAACACCTCACCATTATCGAAGGTACTGGTTCTTTCGAAAGCCTTGAACCCGAAGCTACTGTTCAAATTAGCGGCTTCAGATACAGCATCGCCGAAGGCGTCCCTGACGGCACTCGCTTCACCATCAACACCACTGCTGTTTGTGGCAACGATACTTGGGAAGGTAGAACCGTCATTACTGCTGGCGAAGCAGTGCTTGAATTTAACGGCTTGACCACTCCTGGCGGTTTCGTCCCTGGCGAAACCATCTCAATCACCGCCTCATTCAAGAATACTGGACATTACAAAGCCACCAATGCCATCGCTCACATCGCCTCAACGAGTGATTACGTCAGCTTTGAAAACGACACCTTTGAAGTTGGAACACTTGACCCAACGGGAATCGCCACATGTGTATTCAACGTCACCATCGATGCCAACTGTCCCACGACCGAGCAACTGCCTTTGACTTTCACTCTGAATGCAGATGGCGATCTCATGGCTGAGGGCACTGGTGTTATAAAGAACGCCTGCAATGTCGTCTTCGAACTCACCGACTCTTACGGTGACGGTTGGAATGGCAACTACCTCAATGTCAGCTTCAGCGATGGCACGCCCGCACAGAGTCTGACCATTCAAGACGGTGCCTCGGCCAATTATGTCATCGAAATCGGCAATGGCGTTCATGTCACTCTGAGCTGGACCATGGGCCAATGGCCTACCGAGTGTTCCTTCGTTGTTCGTTATGAGGATGGCGACGTGATTTGCCAAGCATCAAGCCCCAACGGTACTTACTCGTTCGAATTTGACTGCAACTGCGCTGTTGGCGCTCCTGTTGGCAATTTCGACCCCGTAGAGGACCTGCAAGCTGAAGCCACCGAGACAGGCGTCACCTTGGCTTGGAACGCTCCTGAGGGTGCCATCAATTACATCATTTACCGTAACGGCATCGAAATCGCCCAAACGACTGAGACCACTTACACTGACAACATTATCAGCAAAGACGGCTTCTACACCTATTGCATTGTGGCCGAATATGCTGAAGGTGCCTCGGTGCCTGATTGCGTCATCGTTGAATTCCTCGATGCCATCATCGAAAACGAAGCAGAATTTGCCATTTATCCCAACCCCGTCAACAACACCTTGTATGTGAGTAGCGGCAACACCGATTTCAGCTACGAGATGTTCAATGGCATGGGACAAAAAGTCGCCAGCGGCAATGCCACGGGCAACACGCAAATCAATGTCAACGACATGACTAAGGGCATCTACTTCCTCCGCCTCACCACGGGTACGCAAGTGCGCATGGAAAAGGTCGTCGTGGAATAAAGACTAAGTTTCACAAATGAAAAAAGCCGCTCGAAAGCGGCTTTTTTTCATTTATATACCTCGTTGTTTCTTTATTGCCTCGTATGCTGCATTGATTTCCTGGAACTTCTTCTCGGCCGCTTGCCGCACCTCGTCGCCCAGGCTGCTCACCAAGTCGGGGTGATTCTTCTTGGCCATTTCGCGGTAGGCTTTCTTCACCTCCTCGTCAGTAGCGGAAGGCTCAATGCCAAGAATCTTATAGGCACTGTCTGTTTCCTTGATGAACATGGCTTTCACGGAAGCGAAATCGCTGTTGGTGATGCCCATATAGTCCGAAATCGTATTGATTACACTCAACTCTTGAGGCGACACCACCCCATCCGATTCAGCAATACCAAATAAATAATGAAGCAGCTGGAGACGCGTGGAATAGTCCATGTAACGTCCCACCTGTTGGCTCACTTCATAGATATTGTAATCCTTTTGCAATATCTCGCGGAGCATCTTGATGTAGTTCTCGGCGCGTTGCTGCCCAAAATTCTGCAAAAAGAAACGTTTCACATAATCCAGTTCAGAGCGCTTCACATTGCCATCGGCCTTCATAACTGCTGCTGAAAGCACAAGCAAAGTCACATTGAAATCGCGCTTTTCCTCGGTATTGCCAAAAGTATCCGTCACTTCGGAACGGATGACACGCGGACTCCCTCCGGAGAAAAGGCTACCAATCGCATAACCGATGATACCTCCCAACGGACCGCCAAACGACCATCCCAATCCTGTCAAAATCAGTTTCAAAAAGAATCCCATGGTTATTGATTTTACCGAAATATAGCTAGTATTTTAATCAGGCGGCAAAGGTACACAAAAAACAGCACCTATAGGTGAAAAATAATTCCTCAGAAAAACAGCCGCCTCAGAAAAAGATTTGTATTTTTGCGCTTTTAAAGTCAATCAACAATTTTAATTTCATCACACATGAAAAGAGTACTTTTTTCTCTCGTGTTTGTGGCTTTGTCAGCAATGACATTTGCCCAACAATGGACGAGCCTTGGCAAGAGCACTCCTTCCAAACCTGAGGTTAAGTTGGTATCGAGCAGCGAACGTCAAATCGTTATCGACTTCTCATTGGGAGGTTTCTATTTGACCAGGGTGAACACTCCAAACGGCGTCCAGCAAGTTGTGTCCGTCCCAAAGATGGCCTCTATGCTTGAAGCTGCAGCTCCCGATCTTCCACAATTTCCAGTTCCTACCATCATAGGTGACCTGGCTGAGATGGAAGTTAATGTCACCAAGAGCGACTTTACGGATTATCAAAATGTTGTAATCGCCCCCTCGAAAGGCAATTTCAGCCGTCAAATCGACCCTGAAAACGTTCCTTACACCTACGGCGAGATGTACAACCAGAATGCTTTCTATCCTGCCGCTCAAGCCTATCTTGAAACGCCTTACATCCTCCGCGACTTCCGTGGTCAAAACATCATGGTTCGCCCCTTCGCCTACAATCCGATAACGAAGACCCTTCGCGTGTATCACAACATGACTATTGAGATGCGCAAAGTGAGCAACAATGGTGTAAACCAGAAGCTGAGCCGCAAGGCCATCCAAAAGATTACCCCTGAAATGGAGGAAGCCTACAATCATCGTTTCATCAACTACACGGAAAGCACTTCCAAGTACAACTTCATTCAGGACCGTGGCGAGATGCTTGTCATTTGCCCCGACCAGTACATGGAAAGCATGCAACCTTTCGTCGAATGGAAGAACCAATCAGGCCGACCCACCACTATCGTAAGCCTCTCAGAAGTGGGTGGCAACAACGACAACCAAATCAAGAATTACATCCGAAACATCTACGATGACCCGGCACACAACCTTGAGTTCATCCTCCTTGTCGGCGACTATGCCGACCTCACACCTCATTCGATGAGCGGAGGCCGTTCCGACAACTGGTTTGGTCAATTGGAAGGTAATGACTACTACCTTGAAGTCCTCACTGGCCGTTTCTCGGTGCAAAGCATCAACGATGTGGAAACCCATATCGAAAAGGTGTTGTATTACGAGCGCGACATGCCTGAAGGCCTTACTTGGCTCAACCAAGGCATCGGTATCGGCGCCAACGAAGGCGCTGGTAATGGTCACAATGGCGGCGAAGCCGACTATGTGCACATCAATTACATCCGCGACACTTTGATGCACTACACCTACGAGAATGTCACGCAACAGTATAGCGGCGTAGGTGGCGGCACCAGTGCCACTGCCATCAGTGCCGATTTCAATGCAGGTAAGAGCATCTGCAACTATTGCAACCACGGTTCCCAAACAAGCTGGGCTGTTGCCAACTATAGCAATAGCAATGTTAACGCGTTGGTGAACGACGACAAATGGCCTTTTATTTGGTCCGTTGCATGCAATAATGGTGAGTTTAATGGCAACTGCTTCGGAGAAGCTTGGCTGAGAGCAACCAACAATACCACTGGACGTCCTACCGGCGCTGTTGGTGGTATGTTCAGCTGGATTTCTCAACCTTGGGTGCCTCCAATGACAGGTCAGGATGAGATGGTGGACATCCTCACTGAATGGAAGCATGAAGACAAGTATTGCCACACTTTCGGTGGTGCTTCGCTGAATGGCAGCATGTACATGCTTGACATGCACCCAAGCGACAATGGCGACACACACAACACATGGATTCTTTTCGGCGACCCGAGCCTAATGGTTCGCACCGACAATCCTGTCAGCATGAACGTCACCTGCACACCATCGGTACTGATGCTTGGCATGAGCGAGCTGGAAGTCTCTGCTGAAAACACCGCTTATGGTATCGTCACTTTGATGATGGACGGAGAAGTAATTGCTACAGGTTCCATCTTTGACGGTGTTTGCAGCCTCAGCTTCCCACCGTTGAGCACGGTCGGCACGGCAACCCTCACCGTTATAGGATATAACAAGGTGACCGAAGTCCAAGCCATGGAAATCCTTCCTGCTGAGGGTCCCTATGTCACTGTGACGGAATACACACCTAATTTCGCCCCAGTCAATGTGGAGACGAGCCTCACTCTTAGCTTCAAGAACGTGGGGGTCGATCCCACTGCAGGCACCACCAATGTCAGCTTAACTTGCAACGATCCTCGTTTGAGCATCATCGATGGTACAGAGGCATTCGATGTGTTGAACGCCGATGAAACTATCACCTTACAAAATGCCTTTAGCTTCATCATTTCCGAAGGTGTTGAGGACGAAACCCGCTTCCTGATCGATGTCAACATGACCGATGGTAGACAAGCCTGGAGCGGAAGAGTCTTCGTCACTGCTGGACAGGCCGTCCTTGAATATGCCGACTCTGAATGGGCAGGCAGCTTCGTGCCAGGTGAGACAGTAACCATCGTGACCAATTTCAAGAACGTTGGACATTACATGGCTACCAATGCTGTTGCCACCATCGCCTGTGAAAGCGAATATGTCACCCTTCTCAATCCTAGCGTTGAGTTAGGCACCCTCGACCCAGAAGGCATCGGCACTTGCGTGTTCACCATTCAAATCGATGAGAGCTGCCCAGAAACCGAACTGATTCCTGTGAGCTTTATGATGCAAGCCGATGGTGACCTATCAGCAGAAGGCGACCTCACCCTGAGAAATTCCTGCAACGTCGTATTCGCACTCACCGACTCTTACGGTGACGGTTGGAATGGCAACTACTTAAACGTCAGCTTTAGCGACGGCACGCCCGCACAACACTTGACCATCCAAGATGGTTTCAACGACAACTATATTATTGAGATTGGCAACGGCGTCCATGTCACTTTAGGCTGGACCATGGGACAATGGTCTTCCGAGTGTTCATTTGTCGTTCGCTATGAGGGTGGTGATATCATCTGCGAAGCTTCAAGCCCCAGCAGCTCATACTCGTTCGAATTCGACTGCAACTGCGCTGGTGGACAGACTACCAACACCTACGACCCAGTCGAAAACCTTACTGCCGAAATGGACATGGGAGCCATCAAGCTCACATGGGATGCGCCTGAAGGTGCTGTCAACTACATCGTCAAACGCAACGGCATTGAAATCGGTCAGACGAGAGAGCCCGAATATACAGACGAAGTCTTCACCGAGCTCCATTATACCTATTGCATCGTTGCTGAATATGCCGATGGCTTCAGCATTCCTGAGTGCATTATGATTAAATCCGAGCTTGGTATTGACGAGTACGAGACAGAGTTTGCCATCTACCCCAACCCAGTCAACAATACGTTATACATCAACGGTGGCAATGCCGAGTACAGCTATGCAATGTACAACAGCATGGGTCAGGTGGTTGCCAACGGCAATGCCAAAGGCACTGAACAAATCAGTGTAGAAGGCATGACCAAGGGCATCTACTTCCTCCACATCACCTCTGGCACACAAGTGCTTGTGGAAAAGGTTGTGGTGAAGTAATAGCACACAGATCTTAAACATGAGAGGCGGCCTCGTTTGACGAGGTCGCCTCTCTCATTTAGCATAGTTCATAAACTACTATTCAAACATATTCTCATGATAAATGCTCTCACCTTCAATGACCGAAGTGGCATTGAACCATCCTATGGCATTGCAATTGGAAAAAAGGTTGGAGAACACAGCCGGGAAGGCCCCCATGATAGGATTGACTCCTATAGCCAGCTTTTGACCCGCCAAGAAATACATGTAATCCTTTGAGATGCTGTAAAGCTTCACCCCTATCACATCACCCTCGTGCAAATACGACTTGTTCATTATGCCAACTGGAACCTCTGCATTGTTTTTCAACATCTCAGGGCCATTAAAATAATAACCAGCATAGCCTTCCATGGAAAACAGATTGAACAATCTGGATGGTCTGTTCTTGAAAAGCCTACCATTCAGATATAATTCCACTTGATAGATGATATTCTCATTAGAAAGGGTCTGAAAATAGGGGCACACACACACTGCTGCATTCTCATCGACAAAAGGCAAGCCTTCTTCATTTCGCAAAGGCAGCAAACCCACTGAGTCAATGCCAGAAGCATTATTGGACATTTTTGTGTCTGCATATATATGGATAGGTGCCGCAAAAAGCGTGTTGTCTTCAGCATTGATTTCCAAATGATACCATCTATTCTTAATCCCAGCCAACGAATCAGAGAGATAATGACCCTGCTTATTATCCTGCTCGTAAAACCAAATGGTATCATCATTGCTCGTCATATACACTTCTGCACCAGTAATCATCTCTTTACTATCCGTGCTATACAATTCCGAAGAATAGCTGAGTATTACCTCATGACGCTTACATTCATTCGTAATGGAGCCTTCCACCACTGGCACTTTTCTTCCTTCAGGCAAATCCATCATGATATCCTCAGTGCAAGATGCCGTAATCAAGCCGAGGACAACCATCAAACCAATATATAATTTCCTATTTACCATAATTCTCAATTATTTGTGAAAAACCGTTTCTGAAGACACGACAGATGCCGTAAAAAACCATCCAACACCCTTACCTTCAGGCTGGATATTGGTGCTCACATTGGCTGGCGCACCCAACAAGGGATTGCTACCCGACGAAATCAAAAGACTATAGAAATAATAATAATACTCTGGAGTGATACTATACAAATCTGCATGAATCCTATCTCCGTCCCTCAGCTGCGACCGACGGAAATAGGCGATGGGGATTTCTTTGTTGGATTGGAGCATTTCAGGACCATTCACATAATAGCCAGCGAATCCGCCTTGTGCAATCATCATGCGCATTTTCAAACTGTCAGTTAAAGAAGTGTCATTCTTCGAGACCATAGGCATATAAATGATATTGGGATCAGGAAGGCTTTGGAAATAAGGATAAAGCCACTCTATGGTATCCATGAAAAACGTTGAGGGCATTGTATCGTCCACCCCGTTGAAATGCTTCACCACCAAACTGTCGATACTTTCCACATTTTCGGGTATGATGCTTTCTGCAAAAACCTGTTGAACAGTTCCATCAGGTTCGGGAATATCAACACAAAGACGATACATAGTGTTCTTTTTTCCTGCAACCGAATCAGTGAAATAATGGCCGATTTGCTCCGCATCCTCATAATAATAGGATGTGTCTACGCCATCGGTAACATACACAGTAGCACCACTCACCATTCTTAATTCATTCCCATGGTAAAACTCTGACGTATAGCTTAATATGGCCTCATGATGCTTCAGTTGGTCTGTAAAATAAGCCTCCACACCTATCATGGGTTCGCCTTTCTCCACATCAATCACAATATCTTCCTTACACGAGGAAAATATCACGAAAGCGAAAAGTGCCAAAATACCATACAGCCTTTTCATCACAATCAATATTTGAAGTTGTACGAAATGGAAGGCACGGCTGAAAACAGATACATGTTCTTCGTCTCGATGCTACCGTTTTTGCCTTGTTCGAAAGTAATTGCCCATGTATTATGACGGGCATACGCATTGTATACCGAAACATTGATCTCATGTTGCCAGCGGCGATTGTCGAGCTTGCCCAACTTGCAAGTGAACGACAAGTCGAGACGATGGTAATCAGGATAGCGGCTTTCGTTGCGTTTGCCGTTATATACGGCGTAAGTCATGCCATTGAGGGTGTATTGACCGTATGGGAAAGTCACTGGCTGCCCAGTATTGTAAATCCAGTTGGCGGCCAAAGTAATACGCGGATTAAGTTCGTAGCTACCCACGATAACGATATTGTGAGGGCGGTCGTATGGGGAGCGATATTCCAATCCCTTACTGATTCCTTTGATAGTGCGGAACGTGCGTGAATAGGTGTAAGAAATCCACCCCGTAAACTTGCCTACGTTTTTCCTGACGAGAAACTCAGCACCATACGAGCGACCTTTACCGACACGCAACTCACCATCAATCAGAAGATAGCCGTAAGTGATGGCATTGTCCTTGAAGTCGATGACATTCTTCATGTTCTTATAATACAACTCAACCGAGGTCTCTATGGCATCGTTATCGAAATTTCGGAAGTAGCCAAGGGCAAATTGGTCACATTTCTGAGGCTTTACATTGGGACCTGTCGGGAACCACACATCGAAAGGCAATCCACCCGTTGCTGACGAAGCCACCTGGGCATATTGCACCGTGCGCGAATAGGAAGCTTTGACCGACGAATGCTCGTCCAACTGATACTTAGCTGCAAAGCGTGGTTCAGGATTGATAACCGTGTTAAACACCTCGCCCTTACCATAATACAAAGTATCAGTAACAAGATAGACGACATCATCAAAGACAAACAATTCTTCTTCACCAATATTCTGGAAACACGACAATCTCATGCCTGCTCGGAAAGAAAGTCGTGGTGTAGGCGTGTAATCATGGGTGAAATACAAAGCATGTTCCAATCCTTTACGTGCCACCGACTTCGACTGATCAATTTGGAGATATTGTGAAAGCGCGCCACCTCTGTCATCGATTTCGCCTTGTAGATAAGATTGTATACCTGTGGTAAGGCCAAACTTCGAATTATGCCTGTCATTCCAATGCATAGCGAAGTCATAGTTGAGGCTGACCGCATCAGTGCCTGCCTTGATAGCAAAGTCGTATGGGCTGTAATTCATGTCAATGTCATAGCGATATCGTGAACCAATCAAGGAAAGATTGGAGACAAGACGGTCGGAAAAGATATGACTCCACCTAAGGGTAGCGCTGCTGTTTCCATATCCCAAGCCTATCATTTGCTGCATCGAAAACTGATCGTGGCCATTATATAAGGAAAGGAAAAGACGGTCGTTCTTGCCTAGCGTCTGCGTCACCTTGGCATTTATATCATAAAAATTAATCTTCGATTTGTTGAGGTCTTCACCCAAGAATGGGAGGACAAGACCTGCATATGTCCTACGACCCGCCAACATCACTGAGGTCTTATGATCAAAAAGCGGGGATTCGAGCATCAAATGGCTCGTCACCAATCCAACACCACCCTGGATTCCAAAACGTTTCGGCATCTCATCTTTCACTGAAACATCGAGAACAGAGGACAGACGGCCACCAAAATAAGCGGGAATATCACCTTTGTATAATGTGGCATCTTTCACCACATCGTTGTTGAACACCGAAAAGAAACCAAGAAAATGCGAAGCATTGTAAATCGGGGCACCATCAAGAAGAATAAGGTTTTGGTCGGTGGCACCGCCACGCACACTGAAGCCTGACGATCCTTCGGATGCCGATTGCACGCCTGGCAACAATGTGATGGACTTGATGACGTCCACCTCACCCATCAAAGCAGGAATCTTCTTGATGGTAATCATGTCGAGGGTCTGGACACTCATCGACATGGCCGTCACGTTGCGATCCTTGCGCTCACTGGTGACTTGCACCTCAGATAGCTTTTCCGATTCGGGTTGCAACTTGATATTGACAGTAATAGGCTTAGCTCCTATGTTTACATTTTTGTAAAGTGTAGTATAGCCGATGTAGGAAATGCGCAAAGAATGCTCTCCTACAGGCAAATCCAATTCATAATGGCCTTTTTCGTCGGTCGTTGTACCCACTTGTAATTTTTCCTCATAAATGGAAACGCCAATCAAAGTCCCATTGGTCTCGGCATCCTTTATAACGCCAACAACTTGACCTTTTTGTTGAGCAAACAAGTTGATTACCAAGCTAAAAAGGCAAATCAATAACAATACTAATCTTCGATGCATTTTAATTCCGATAAAATTTGTGCAAAAATACAAAACTAAATCAAAGTAACTCTTTTATTTTCAACAAATCGTGAACTTCAAAAGTAGATTCCCCCTCTACTTTCTCGTTTTTTAGGTTCAAGAAAACCGTATCCATACCAATTGCGCGAGCGCCATCTATGTCGACGGCCATCTCATCACCAATCATGAGACTCTCTCCAACACTGGCATGAGCCTTGCGCAAAGCATAATGGAAAATCTCTGGATTGGGCTTTTTCACCCCGACTTCCTCCGAAACGGTCAAAGTCTCAAAAAAAGGCTCCAAGCCTGAACCGTTCAACTTGGTGTGCTGAACTTCTTGGAAACCATTGGTAATCAGATGCAAATGGTAGTTTGGCTTCAAATACTCCAGCAATTCCATTGTGCCTGGAACCAACCTGACGATGCGTGGTGACCAATACACATAGTCCTCACTGAGATGATCGGCCAAATCAGTGTCGTTAATGCCATAATGTTCCAAAGGCAATACGAAGCGGGTGCGATTCAAATCCTCTTTTGTAATTTTATCCTCACGGTAAAGTTCCCAAAGACGCTCATTCAGTGGATGATACACTTCATGAAACTCATGCGCACTTGGAATGCCAAGGTTTTTCAAGTTATACTTCTCATAGATGCGTTCAAAGGCCACTTCGGCAGCAGCATCAAAATCCCACAACGTACGGTCGAGGTCAAAGAAAATATGTTTGTAATGCTTCATCTTTCTCGCATTTGCCGTTGCCATTCAAACAATGCCACCGCAGCGGCATGGCTGACGTTGAGCGAACGGGTTGGACCAGGCACGGGAATATAGATCACCATGTCACATTGACTAAGCAAATCTTCACTTAGTCCATGGGTCTCGCTTCCAACAATAAAAGCTACATTCTCAGGAAGTTTAGTATCATAAATGCAAGTGGCATTATCGGCAGTCTCGATGGCGACGATGGCCTTATCTTCCGGAACGATTTTGCGCAAATCGCTCTCTTCACTGAAGTACCAATGAATGTTATCACGGCTTGAAGCAGCAGCACGACGCACTTTGCCAAGACGATGTTCTTCTTCCCTACCCAAAAAACAAACTTCGTTGGCACCAATATTATCGGCCAAACGTATCAAAGCACCCATATTGTCAGGTGTCAGCAAATGGTCTGCTATTAGGACAGGATGCGGCACTTGATCATATAGTTTTTCAGGAGCAAGTTCTCCAAACAAATCGTTGGATTTCAAATAGGCCATGTCCTGCCAAGTTATTGAACGATGATTTTCTTAGTATAAACTTTTGTCTCCGTGGCAACGAACAAGATATACACACCTTGCGGCAATGCACGACAATCTATCTGGGTGTTGCCTTCACTTTCACCGAACCATATTTGATGCCCAACACTGTTGAAAAGCATATAGCTAAACGGCTGTTCGTAGCTGATGTTCAAATAGTCACGCACAGGATTAGGATACAGGCGCAGCGTATTCTCAACGCTATCAATTCCAAGCATAGTGATCTCCACCGTGGCAAAGGCTGGTATAGATTGCAAGCCCTCACTGCTGATAGTCGTAACGCTATAAGTGTATGAGCCCAGATTAAGCCATTCTGAAAACGTTGTTTCATGTTGCATCGCAATGGGCGTTCCATTACGCCTAATGAGGTAGTCATCTGTCGGGTTTTGTGTCGGCCAAGTTAAAGTCACTTCGTTTTCAACCACTTGGGCTTCCAACTCAAATGCCGGTAACATCGAGAATGTATGGGATGCAGGGAATTGTACATCGTCAATCCAACAGCAGTCATCACCATAACTACCACTGCCATTCTTCATATAAATCCACCTAAACCTGTGCACTCCAGCGGACACTGGGAAAGATGCATGACTCCAATCCGTCTCGCCTGACCAAACATCCTTGGTCTCATTGTCAATATAGAAAGTCAGCTTGTCCTTGTCACCTTCGGAGCTGGTTTTTAAGAAGAAACTGATTTCGCCGTCTTCGACGACTATCACCTTCACTTGGAGCGAACTGAGATTGTTATCACTGATGGCTCCCGAGCGTGCACTATAGGTTCCCGAATGAGCAGTACTACTATCGACATACCATGATGAGCTGCCAAGACTTTCCCACTCAAAAGCACTGAAATCTCCTGTCTCAAAAGATTCATTGATAGTGCCAATGTTTAGGAACTTAGTGCCGCTGTATGAATATGGCGTAGCGTCTAGAGCGTAAAACACCTCAAAATTCGATCCATTGGGAACATTCGAGGAACAGTTGAATGAGGCCAACACAGTCGCATCTCCTCCTGATAAGATCTCTCCAAATTCGTGAGCAATAGGATTGAAAACCAATTCAGTTGAGCTGCTATACAACTCTATCTTAACATTACGTGCAGCTGAAGAGCCTGTATTTCTGACTCCGATTACAAGATTTCCAACTTCACCAGGATAGGGGGTATTCATGGGCCTAAACTCTGAAACGACGAGAGATGGCGCATGCAAAGTCACACGGAAACGGCTGCTCCAGATATCGGTACCATCAGTGCAAGTGATTACAAATTCAGCTTGGCTACCATCAGAAATTGCTTCGTTTACCGCGATTTCGAATGCATTGGCAATAGTATAATGCTCCAAAGAGGCAACATATGGAATGCTAGCATTACCATGAACGACTTCCACCAAGGGAGAATCGGTACTGAGCATGGCCTGTACATTTGAGGCATCAGCGTTTCCAATGTTTTTGATGGTCACGTTAATGCCAACCGTATCCCCATAGTCAGCTTGGCTGTCTTCGTCATTGACGAGGAAACTATCGTAGGTAAGATAAGCTCCGTTGCTAGGAATAACTGCTATATCGCGAACTTCTGTAACTCTGTTATAAGCGGTAACCACAAGTTGCAAATTACCAACTTCAGTTGGACTGACGAAACTAAGCGTGCCTTCTCCGTTGACAATAGGAGTGCAAGCAAGCACTTCCCCATTATTAGAAAGGGTGGCAATGGCATAGTCTGCATCAACGGTAACGAAGAGTTCGGTTTGTCCAAGGAAGACAACATCTGGCTGGCAGCTGACATTAAGGTCAGTAGGAGCTTTTGTGCGCAGCAACAGGCTTGGGTCGCCAAATAGAATCCAAGTATTGTGGGTCTTGCCTTGGTCGGAAGGATGCATGTCAAGGATTCTCATATTGCCATTAAGCGAGGCACCGCCAAAGGTATGGTGAAACCGGTCAGTCGAGCGCCATTCACAAAGAATGTCCACCATCTCATCCTGACCCGTCATGGGCGGTTGCCAAGGTTGGGAGGTCCAACTGAACATGCCACCAATGGCACCCGTAGGTACACCCGTCACATTGTTGGTGGCGCGCAACCATGCCTCAGCAAAACAATTCACATCAAACTGACCATTGTAGCATGCCGTTGACCAGATGAATGGCAATTTATAGTCGTTGGTCAGCCTATTCACGTGAAAAGTGCCAAAACCGCCGACAGACCAACCCGTTGTGGAACCATGATTGCAATAATTGCAAATGCCCACACCCTCATTGAAGTTTTGACTTATCATGGATGAATTGGTGCCTGCACCTACACCATGATAATGTTGCGAAACTTCAGAATAAGTGTAATGCATCAACGTGTCACGGATAAAATCAACATGTTGGTAATCAGCCTCGCCACCATTATGTCCATTGCCTGCGCCTTCAATAGAACCTATACCTATGCCTTTACCCAACCAGTCGGCATCAGCGGTGATGTCGCGCTCATAGTAAATCACTTTAGCCACTTGATTCTGAACATGGGTTACGTTCTCTGCCGAAAAACGGCCAACAAAAACCTCTGGATAATAGTCATTGCCTTCCAATTGCCCAAACCAAATATCGGAAGCACCGTCGTTCATGGCTCTTGGCGTGATTTGATTGTAGTCACCCACCAAAAGCACATAGCAAAGATTCTCGTTGGGATTGTTGTAATGGCTGAGGATGAAAGACTTGATCTGATCCGTATTGTTACCGCCTATGTCTGAA
This sequence comes from uncultured Bacteroidia bacterium, assembly GCA_902801625.1. Taxonomy (GTDB): domain Bacteria; phylum Bacteroidota; class Bacteroidia; order Bacteroidales; family F082; genus Limimorpha. The sequence goes on from CADCJI010000016.1 coordinate 29,689, forward strand.
AGGTTGACCAAGGTTGTTGGACGACCCGACTCGTTTTTCCAAGCCACAAAAGGCCGCATGGCGTCAAGAAACTCGGGAGGACAAATGACCATCATCTCCCCCTCGTCAGGGATGAAGTTGTATTTTGCCGCCCGCACCTTATAGTTAACGAAACGTTGCTGGTACATGGCGTTGGCTTCAGGAGTCACTCTCGCTTGGCTTGACTTGCGGCTTAGTTTAGGATTGCTACCGTTTTCGCCTGTCTTGCGCATTTCCAACGTCAATTTAGTGTAGACCCTAAGCTTTTTTGTGACAGGATTGTATGCAAAAGGATAAATCAAAATATTCTGCCCACGGAAGTCACGAAGGATATATGGTTGGTCTAATTGCGCCTGAAAACCGGGGAAGAAGCGGTTCTGGGAATATGCATCGCCATAGCGGAACGGCACTTCATCGGGATTGATCTCGCGGCTGAGATTGCCTTTGGACGGTGCGATCTCGATGCCTTCAAAGTCTTGGTATTTAGCCTCCTTAACCTGGACTTCCATCGCAGCCAAGTCGTCGATGAGCACGGGGATGGCATAAAGTGGAAGGTCGGGCGAGCCTTCCTCGAGCATCGAAGCCATCTTAGGCACCTTGATGATGTATTGCAAGCCTTTTGGTGTGTTGACTTCTTCCTTAAAGAAACCACCCAAGGCAAAATTCAATTCTGTTTTCTGCTCTGTGTCAGAAATCATTTTGACCTTGGGAGCGATGGGAGTCTGTTGGGGACAGCCCACCCATTTCTGTGCAAGCAAGTTGATGGATGCCAGACAGATGACAAGAAACAGCAATCCTTTTTTCATTTCTCGAATGTATTTTGCGCAAAAATAAGACTTTTTTGCCGTTCGAATGCACTTGGAAAGAATAATTGGCGTAAAATAACAACAAACGGACTCCCAAAAGGAAGCCCGTTTGCCTCGTCGGATCTCAAATAGTCTGTAACGATAAGTTATAAATTAGTCCACGCGTTTATGAAGATACGAGTTCTCCCCGCTAATGCCGTATTGGGAAGCCGAATAATCCGACAATTCCTCATCGGCTTGGTTGATTTCCACATTGCGGCGTAAATAGGCGGGTTGGTTTTCCAGTTCCTCCAATCCCCTTGCCGTCCTGAAATTCATGCTCAAGGCACGCAGACGCTGCTTCTTCAGCTGCTCTTTCGGGTCGGCTTGCTTGGCTTTCTTGGCCTCCAACACGGCGATTTCCTGCTCGGCCTTGGCTTGAACCTCTTCCTGAGTCATGATGCGCGAGGTGATTTCGAAACCGTCATCATCGTTACTGCTGCTTGAGCGGAAGGGATTGTCGAACACCCTCACCACTGGTTTTTCCTCTTCATAATGGACCGTGCGAGGTGTTTCTGGAACAGGAGCTGGTGTTGGTTCAATGGTTGGCTCGAAGAGCGGTGTGTCGTCTTCTGTAGATTGGGTCGGCCCTTCGACGGGCTCAGGGGCCTTAGGTTCGACAGGCTCAACGGCCTTAGGTTTTTCGGTGATATTGGTCGGCCCTTCGACAGGCTCAGGGACCTTTGGCTCGACAGGCTCAGGGACCTCGGTAACTGGAGTGAACAAGGAATGGACCGTCTTTTCTTCATGTTTTTCAACGGGCTGTTCTTCCTTAGGGAACATCTTCTCAACCTCGGTAGCTGCAACTGAGCCCACAGCCAGATTTGCCAGCTGGGCAGGTCCTTCGACCTTTCGGCTCTGCTCAGGAACCTCAGGGGTCTCAGTTGTCTCGCCTTTCACCTTGCCACTCAAGTCGTAAACCTTCTTCGGCTGGACAGGACCGGCAGGATTGACAGGGTTCTGCTTTTCGGCAATAACGGCACTGTAAGGCTTGGCATCGTGGTTGAAGCCCGTGGCAATCAAGGTGACACTTAGAGCCTCACCGAGGCTTTCGTCAGTGCCATTACCCCAAATGACATCGGAATTGTTGCCACAAGCGTTCTGTGCAATTTCGAGAATCTCGTCCACTTCGTCCAAGGAAACTTCATCAGTACCCGAGGTGATATAAAGTAGGATGTTCTTCGCGCCCTCAATGTTCGAGTCGTTAAGCAATGGCGAATGGATGGCGTCTTTGATAGCCTTCTCGGCGCGGTTCTCGCCTTCGGCGACACCCGAGCCCATGATGGCCTTGCCACTGTCTTTCATGACAGTCTTCACATCCTCGAAGTCGACATTGACATAACCAGGCACGGTGATGATTTCAGCGATGCCTCGGGCTGCCGTAGCCAACACATCGTCAGCCTTCTTGAAAGCTTCGGAAAGCTTCATGTTGCCGTATTGGTCACGCAGTTTGTCGGTGCTAATGAGTATGAGCGTGTCAACACACTTCTTCAGCTCATCAATGCCCGCCAAGGCTTGCAGCTTGCGGCGACGACCTTCGCGTTCCATAGGCATGGTGACAATGCCCACGGTAAGGATGCCTTTTTCCTTGGCCATCTTGGCCACGACAGGAGCAGCACCAGTGCCCGTACCACCACCCATACCAGCGGTGACAAACAGCATTTTGGTATCATCGTCCATCAAAGCCTCAAGCTCGTCACGGCTCATTTCGGCGGCTTCGCGACCGATGTTGGGGTCGTTGCCGGCACCCAACTCGCGTTTGCCAAGGTGAACGGTGGTCTTGACCTTACTCTTCAGCAAAGCTTGATGGTCAGTATTGCAAAGTACGAAGTCGACGCCTTGGATGCCTTCCTCCATCATGTGATTGACGGCATTGCCGCCGCCACCACCGACGCCGATGACTTTGATATAGTTGGGTTTCTCCACATCAACGGGCTTGAACAACTCGTTTTGGGCGTTTGGGTTAGTCATGTAGTCTTCTGCCATAGTGCTGTAGTTTTGATGGGTTATTCAATGTTGTCGGGTGTGAAGAAATCAGTGAGGGAAGCAATAATCCCTTTTACATCGAAGCCTTTTTTCTTTGGCTTTTTCTTGCTATCGTTTTCGTCTTTGGTATCCTCGACATCCTCCTCTTCAGGATTCACGGCAGGGACTTCCACTTTTTGCTGGGCTTCGAGACGAGATGCCTCAGCGGCTTTTGAGGCTTTCAGATACTCATCGTGTTCCATGCGGGCGATGGTCTCGATGACAATACCGATACCTGTCGAGTACATTGGGCTCGACATTTCCTTCATCTCGGTCTGGTTGAGATGTTCGTTAGGATAGCCGATACGCACCTCCAAACCCGTCTTGAACTCAGCGAGTTGCTGGATGTGCTTCATCATTGCGCCACCACCAGTCAGCACGATGCCGGCGATAAGCTGGTTGTCAGTCTTGGCCTTTTGGATTTCGTAGTTGACCAGTTCAAAGATTTCCTCCAAACGAGCCTGGATGATATGAGCCAAGTTCTTGAAAGAGATTTCCTTGGGCTCTCTACCACGGATGCCAGGGATGGAAACCACCTCATCGTCGCGGTTTTCACTAGCCAAGGCAGAACCAAACTTCACCTTCACCTCTTCAGCGTAATGCTTGATGATTGAACAACCTGTGCAAATGTCCTCCGTGATGATGTTGCCGCCAAACGGAATCACAGCGGTATGTTGGATTTTCTTGTCCTTGAAGATGGCTATATCGGTGGTACCACCGCCAATGTCAACGAGCACAACACCCGCGTCCTTTTCTTCCTCATCAAGAACAGCCTGTGCCGAGGCAATAGGCTCAAGGATCATGTAATCCATGTCCAAACCAGCGTTTTGGATGCAATGGATGATGTTCTTGGCCGCCGAGGTCTGTCCGATGATGACATGGAAGTTGGCTTCAATCTTATTCCCCAACATTCCCACAGGGTTGGTGGCCAACTCGCCATCGACATAGGTGTCCTGACGAATGACATCGATGATTTCCTCGCCAGGCGTCATGTTGATCTTAAAGGTGTCGTTGCGCAAACGCTCAAGCTCTGCCTCCGAGATTTCGGTCTCGTGGTTGTCGCGCATCAAAACGCCACGGTGCTGCAAACTCTTGATGTGCTGACCTGCGATGCCTACACTGACACGGTTGATTTCGACGCCCGACTGGTCGGAGGCTTGCTTGACCGCCGTCTTGATGGCCTCAACGGTGTCGAAGATATTGGTGACCACACCACGCCGCACACCTGTGGATACGGTCTTGCCGTACCCCAAGATTTCAATTTTTCCTTTGTCGGACTTCCGGCCCACGATACAAGCCACTTTGGTAGTGCCGATGTCCAATCCGACGATGATTTTTCCTTCGCTCATAACATTATCGTTTTGTACAGACTATTTGATTTTTATAATTCAGATTGATGCTTTTCAAGGTCTTGGTCTCAGGGCTCTCGATGCGCTGCTTCATGAAGTTCTCCAATCGTCTCAGCTTGTCGGCGGCATCGCAAGTGTCGCCCACAATCACCCTACCTTCAAAGCCCTTCACGGTGAGCTCAAACTGGTTTCTTTTGTTACAATACAGCTGCCCAACGCATTGTCTCACAAAGTCGTTTCCCTCAATGGCTTCACACCAATGCAAGGCATTGAGCAAGTTCCTATCGCTGCCAAGAGTGTCGGTGAGTTGATAGTTGACCGTGTCATGCCTAAGCTCAAAATTGCCGCTGGCCACCAACACATAGGGTGTATAGGTACGGCTCGAAGGGATAACGAAACCTTCGCGAGTGACATAGACAGAATGTCCGTCCTTGCCAAACACCCTAAACCAAGGCTCATACTCCTTGAAACTGACTTTAAGGGTTCCGTCAAGGTCAACATAAGAGGTGCTATTCTCAATCCACGAATTGTTTTCCATCAGCTTCTGGATAGCAATCATATTGACAGTGCCGATGTTCGACTTGCCACAAATCCGTCCAATTTCGTCGTGCAATGCCGTCTTCCTGACAAAGCCCGTATCAGCAGCTGGAATCAGCTGGATTGACTTCAAAGGCGTGGTCAAGTAGTTCTCTCTCGCGAAGACGAACAAAACCACCAGTCCAGCGGCTGTGGCAACCCACAATAATATGCTCAATATCTTCTTTACCATGTCTTTATCAGTTCTTCAAGGGGTTCAACAAAACGGTCGATGTCGCCAGCACCCATCGTAATCAGCAACTCAGGCTTTTCGCTGTCAATCAAGCCGATAAGCTCCGACTTTGAGCAGACTCTCTTGTTAGCCATCGGAACCTTTTCCAACAAGGCGGAAGAGGTGATGCCTTCAATAGGCTGCTCACGGGCAGGATAGATGTCCAAGAGAATAAGTTCGTCGGCCAAGGCCAAAACCGATGCAAATTCGTCCATGAAATCGCGGGTACGGCTGAACAAATGGGGTTGGAAAACCAATGTGATGCGTTTTCCAAGATATGAAGCTCTCACGGCAGTCAAGCAGGAACGAATTTCCTCAGGATGATGCGCGTAATCATCTATATAGCAATGTTTTTCATTGTTGACACGAATATCGAAACGACGCTTCACACCTTTGAAGCTCGACAAAGCCTCGGCAATGGCCTGTGCAGGCAATCCCACTTGACGAGTTGCAATGAAGGCAGCCGTGGCATTCAGCACATTGTGGTCACCCGCCATAGGCAACCTAACCTCAGTCTTTTGGCCTTTGCCTTCAATCACGAAATCCGTGACACCTTTTTCTGACTTGACGACTTCGGCACGGTAGTCACAAGTTTCACCAAAGCCGAAACGAATGCAGTTCTCCACTTCGATGTCCAAGCCCTCTTTGACGATGACTTTATCCTTTGTGAGATGCGCGAAGTCGTTGAAACTCTGCACCAAATGCTTTCGATCGCCATAGATGTCCAAGTGGTCGGCATCGATGGAGTTGATGATGCTAATGTTAGGATGGAGTCGCAGGAAGGAATGGTCAAACTCATCGGCCTCCACAACCAAAGTGCTATCCGTGCCTTCACCCAAAAGTAGGTTGCTATTGAAGTTATTGGCAATGCCGCCGATGAAGGCGGTGGTGTTCACTTTGCATTGATGCATAATATGAGCAACCATAGCAGTAGTCGTGGTCTTACCATGTGTGCCAGCCACCGCGATGGTGAAGTGACCTTCCGTGATTTTGCCCAAAGCTTCAGCGCGTTTCAAAATCGGTAGATTGCGCTGTCTGAGAGTCTCAAACTCTTTGAGGTCGTACGGCACTGCAGGAGTGTAGATGACCGACTCAATGAGGGCGGGCAATAAGTTGTTGTTATCTTCATAATGGATTGCCACGCCCTCATTTTCCAATTGCCGAGTCAGCGGAGAAGGCGTGCGGTCGTAACCTGCCACTGTGTAGCCCAGGCTACGGTAATACCGAGCCAAGGCGCTCATTCCGATGCCGCCAATGCCTAAAAAATAAATCGTATGTCCTTCTCCGTGTTTCATCATTCTTTCTTTTCAGGGGTTCGACAGGCTCAGGGACCGAAGTCCCCGAGCTTGCCGAAGGTTCACATAACTATTAACACTTAAATATCAAACAATAACATTAACAATTTGATCTACAATATCTTCGGCAGCATTCGGTCGGGCGAACTTGCCGATGTTTTTACTTAATTTAGCCTGCAACTCATGATCGTCTTTCAGTCGGAACAAAGCTGGGACGAGTTCTTTCTCCGCATCAGCGTTGCGCACCATAAGGGCGGCTTCCGCATCGACGAGTTGCTGGGCATTCTTGGTCTGATGATCTTCGGCTGCCGTGGGCAGGGGCACGAAGATGACAGGCTTTTGCACCAAGGCCAATTCCGAGATCGACATAGCACCTGCACGCGAGATGACCACATCGGCAAGACCGTATGCCAAATCCATGCGGTCGATGAAGACGGTAGGCTTCACCTGGTTTTCCAAACCCAAAGCTTTCACTTCAGCTTGAGCCTGACTAATGTAAGTCTTGCCAGTCTGCCAGATAAGCTGCAAATCGCTGTCCTTGAAAGCTGCAAGTTGCGCACTGATGCCCTTGTTGATGCCTAAGGCACCTTGACTGCCACCCACAAGCAAGGCGACAGGCTTTGTCGGGTCGAGTTTGAAAAACTCAGCCGCTTCTTCACGAGTGCCATTGAGGGTGATGTTGGCCCTCAAGGGGTTGCCCGTGAAATGTATCTTCTCGGCAGGAAACCATTGGTCGAGATGGTCGTAGGCCACACAAATGGTTCTTGCCTTCTTTCCTACATTGCGGTTAGTCTTGCCCGGATAGGAGTTCTGTTCCTGAATGACAGTTGGGATGCCAAGGTAATTGGCAGCCATCAAGGTAGGTCCGCTGGCAAACCCACCAACGCCAATCACCACATCGGGCTTGAAGCGCTTCAGGATAGCAATGGCATGGTTGATACTACTCGTTAGCTTTAAGGGAAGCAAAAGCGACTTGATATCTCTGGTCATTCCACTAATCCACAGTCCCTCAATACGATAGCCGGCCTTAGGCACTCTTTCCATCTCCATGCGGCCTTTTGCACCGATAAAGAGGATGTCGGCCTCGGGAAACCTCCGTTTCAAGGCATCTGCAATGGCAATGGCGGGAAAGATGTGACCGCCTGTGCCACCACCACTAATCACGACTTTCAGGTTCTCTTTCATCTTCAGTAGTTTCTGTAAGTGCTTGTATCTCTTGTTCTTTATTCATTTCCTCGTCTTCCATGCTCCGCGTAACGCTCAATATCATGCCCAAGATAAGACCCGTGGCCATCAACGAGGTACCGCCCATGCTTACCATAGGTAAGGGCTGTCCCGTGACCGGCAGCAATCCTATGGAAACACCCATGTTAATCATCGCCTGCAAAATGACCAAGAATCCCAATCCGAAGGCCATCAGCGCGCCAAAACTGAGCGGACGCTTGATGACGATGCGCAACACCCGAGTGAAGAGAATCACATAGAGCAGTAACACGACAATACCACCAATGAGCCCATATTCCTCTACAATGATGGCATAGATGAAATCGGAATAAGGGTGCGGCAAGAAGTTTCGCTGCTCACTCTTTCCGGGACCTTTTCCGAAGACCGAACTCGATGCCACAGCTATGTCGGCATAGGTGCGTTGCAAGTGCTTGTCATCAAAAGGATCGACTTTCTCCTTGTCCTCTCCCATCGACTTCAGGCGGTTGGTCCAAGTCTGGATTCGATTCTGCTTTGCCTTGTATTCAACACTCACCTCGCCCTTAGCCAAAGCTTCCTGCTGAGCCTTCACGCCACGATTGTTCAGGATGCTGGTCTTGGCAGCATCGAAGCCCAAATAAGCGGCCATGCCGACAATACAAATCCCGATAAGTGCCAAGATGTGCAGGATCTTTACCCTACCGATGAAAAGCAGTACCATGCAAACCAGCACTAAAATGAGAGCGGTAGAAAGGTTCTCGGAGAAAATCAAGGCGGCTGTCAACAGGATGGGCGCGGCCAGTTTAATCAGGAAGTCTTTGAAAAGATAAACCGAGCCTTCCATCATGATGATTTGGCGCGACAAATAGGTGATAAGGATGATTTTGGCCATCTCACTGGGCTGGAACGAAAATCCTCCAAGGTTGATGGAGCGGCTGGCATCGTTGATGTTGCGCCCGAACACCAAAGTGTAGAGCAACAAGGCCAAACTGGGAATCATCAACAGCAAGGCTAGTTTCGCATAGCGCTTGTAGTTGATTCGCGAGGCACCAATCATCATCAGAATGCCGAAAACCAGCATACCCAGATGCTTCATCATCAGGCGACCCGTGTTGCCATCGTATTTTGAGACTGCCAAGACGCTGGTGGCGCTATACACCACAATCAGCGAGATGATGCTCAAAATCAAGGCGACAATCCAAATCACCTTGTCACCCTTCATTATTTTATTGATGACGTTCATGCTCCATTCTCCTTACAGTTTCCGTGAATTGGTTGCCGCGATCGGTATAGGTCTCCCCTATCGCCGATTTGCAGGCAGGCGAAAACAGCACAATGTCGTTGTCCTGGGCAAGCAAAGATGCCAAATTGACCGCTTCATCGATGCTCTCAACTTCAAACAAATCCGTTATGTCTTTATGAAAAGCCTTCTTCAACTTGGCATTGCCCTCACCAACACAAACCATGGCTCTCACCTTTTGCTTCACGACCTTTTTCAAGTCCTTGAAATCAGCCATACTGTCGTCACCACCCACAATCCAAACGACAGGCTTGACGATGTTCTGGAAGGTGAACCAAGTGGCGTTGACATTTTCGGCACGCGAGTCGTCGTAATACATCACGCCGTCAACGGTGGCAATATACTCCTGACGATGGTCGACAGTATTCAAGTCACTGAGGCTCAGCTTAATGTTCTCTTTCCTAATTTGCAAAACCTTTGACGATATGCCGTCTACCATAGTGGTGGGACATTTTAATCTGGTGTTGGTTAATTCTTCGTAGTATGTCATTTTTGGTTTAGAGTTTAGAGTTCAGAGTTTAGAGTTTAGAGTCAGTTGAGAGTTTAGAGTTGTTCAGTTAAAAAGTGCGATTCTTGAATTTTGAATTTTGAATTTTGAATCTTTGAATCTTTAATCTATCTGATTTTAAATGTAATAAGGGTGAATGCAGCCAGCAATATGGTGACGATCCAAAACCGAATGGTGATCTTCACCTCATGATGGACGGTATTGAAGCCCTCACCACGCCCCTTGAAAGTGACGGTGGAGTTAGGCCATGCTTTCTTGAAGTCACTATAGCTCGTTCTGAAGTGGTCATGCAAGGGGCCTTTCTTCCATATGCGGTGCTTCTTGCCTGTCTTGACAAAGCGCTTCACATCCAAGTCGGAAAGAATCTCAAACAGGAACACGCCGCAAAGCAAAGGCAACAGCAACTCCTTGTGCATAATGATAGCCGACACAGCGATGATGCCACCGATGGTCAGGCTACCTGTGTCACCCATGAAAATCTGAGCTGGGAAAGAGTTAAACCACAAGAAGCCGACAAGGGCACCTACAAAAGCAGCCATAAACACGACAAGTTCCTCACTTCCTGGGATATACATCACATCGAAATGGCTAGCTGTGACCGCATTACTGGAGATATAAGCCAAAATGACCAATGTGATTCCTATGATGGCCGAATTGCCCGAAGCCATACCATCCATACCATCGTTGAGATTGGAGCCGTTGCTGACAGCTGCCACGACAAAGACAGTAAGCAGCACAAAGAAAATCCATGCAAGGTTGTACATCCACTTGGGACCAGCCCACTTGAACAAGTCGGCATAGTTGAGGTTGTGGTTTTTCAGGAACGGGATAGTAGTCCTTGTCGACTTCACGTCGGGACTCTTCACCACGATTTCCTTGTTGTCCTCAATCTTCAACTGGACAGTCTCGTTGATTTGCACCGCAGGGCTGAAACGCAAGGTCAAGCCGACAAGCAGACCGAGCAGAATCTGTCCGCCTAACTTTACTGCAGGCTTCAGTCCGTCTTTCTTGCCCCTAAAGGTCTTCACAAAGTCATCGGCAAATCCTAAAATACCAAGAATCAACGTAGTGGCAATCATCAATAGGGTGTAAACACTATGAAGCTTGCACACCAAAAGCACTGGGATCAAAATGGCGGCAATAATGATTACGCCACCCATAGTGGGTACACCAACTTTCTTGGTGTTATATGGATCAATGGACTCATCACGCTGGGTCTCAACGATTTTCTTACGCTTCAACATCTTGATGAACCAATTGCCAAACCACACGGCCACAACCAATGAGAGGATGATGGCAACGGCAGCCCGGAAGGTGACGTAGTTGAACACACCCGCACCCGGAAAATCGCATTGTTGCAGATAATTGAACAGATAGTACAACATGGCTTATGCCTCCTTCAATGCTTCCGACAACACTTCCTTGTCGTCGAAATGGTTCTTTACTCCGTTGATTTCCTGATAGTTCTCATGACCTTTGCCTGCCAAAAGGATGATGTCACCCCGTTTAGCCAAGGCCACAGCAGTACGAATTGCCTCGCGACGGTTGGTAATGCTCAACACCTTGCCACGGTCTTCTTCGGCCACACCAGCTTTCATCTGACGAATAATCTCATCAGGGTCTTCGTTGCGAGGATTGTCGCTGGTGAGGATGACGCGGTCACTGAGCTTCACTGCAACGGCAGCCATCTCGGGACGCTTTGTGGTGTCACGGTTGCCGCCACAACCCACCACTGTGATGAGCGTCTCCTTGTGGCAACGCACCTCATTGATGGTCACCAACACATTCTCCAATGCGTCAGGCGTGTGGGCATAGTCAACAATACCGACAATACCCTGCTCAGAATGCACCATGTCGAAACGACCATTAGCACCACGCAACTTGCTGATTTCGACTAACAATTCATCCTTATCAAAACCCAAAGCAGTAGCCGCGCCATAAATAGCCAACAGATTACTCGCATTGAAGCCACCGACGAGCTGAGTGAACATCTCTGTACCATTCACCTTAAGCAACATACCAGCGAAATGGCTTTCCATTATGACACCTTTGAAGTCGGCATCGTGTTTCAAGGCATAGCTCAACTTGCGGGCCTGCGTGTTTTGCAGCATAAACGCGCCGTTCTTGTCATCCAAGTTGGTCAATGCGAATGCGGACTGCGGCAAACCGTCGAAGAACTTCTTCTTGGCGTTGCGATAGTTGGCCATGGTCTTATGGTAGTCGAGGTGGTCGTGCGTCAAGTTAGTGAAGATGCCACCAGCGAAATGCAATCCCGCGATGCGGTCTTGCGCAACACTGTGGGAGCTCACCTCCATAAAAGCGAATTCACAGCCCTTGTCAACCATCTGCTGCAACAAGGTGTTCAGCTCGATAGGATCAGGAGTCGTGTGCGTTGAAGGAACAACCTCACGGTTGACGATGTTCTCAATCGTCGAGAGCAAACCGCAACTATAGCCCGCTTCAGTGAAAAGCCTATATAATAAGGTGGCGATGGTGGTCTTGCCATTGGTACCTGTCACGCCCACCAACTTCAACTTCTCCGAAGGATTGCCGAAGAAATTGGAAGCGCCAACACCCAATACGTATGCTGAGTTATCTACTTTCACGTAGGTGACATTTTCAGCTTTTTTACGGGGCAGTTTCTCACACACAATCACCGAAGCGCCTTTTTCGATGGCACCGTCAATGTAGTCGTGGCCATCGACCTGCGTACCTTTGACGGCAAAAAACAAGGTGCCTTGGCTTACCTTACGGGAATCGAAAGTGATGTCGGCAACATCGACGTCTTTCTCTCCAACGATCTCCAAAAGGTTGCAATTCGTCAATATGTCTTTGAGTTTCATCATTTTTCAAGTTTTAAGTGCATTGTGCTATTGGCTTTGACGGTATCGCCAGCGTGCAGCGACTGCTCTTTGACAACACCTTGACCCGTGAATTCCGTACTGATGCCCATATTCTCAAGAAGATAAATGGCATCCGTGATGTCCATACCGACCACATCAGGCACAACGCTATTGGAAAGTTTGGCCTCGCGCATGGTGATTTGGCCATTCTCATTGCTCTCCACCGTCACCCAGTCGCCGTTGATGGCATAGTCACTGTAGTTTCTGGCAATGCCTTTAAGGTACTGCGACTCCTTATCGTGACGCACAATGACAGGTCCCTTAGCTTTATCCGCTTTCATCACGACGCTGTCATCTTCCATGATTCCAATACGCGCGGCATACACCTTTTCGGCAATCTCCCTGAAACCTGGCGCCGACACGCCACCAGCAGCCCATTTGGCGCCACGGGCGCGGCTCACCATGATGATGCAGCTGTAGCGCGGCTTGTCGGTGGGGAAATAACCCACAAAAGTGGTGTTGTACAACTTTCTTCCAATGCCCGGTTCGTGGTAGGCATAGCCTTGAACCTTGTCGTAATACTGTGCAGTGCCCGTCTTGCCCGCCACTCCAACAACACAGTCGGCAAACTGACGCTTGGCCGTGCCTCTAATTACCACACCCTCCAGCATGGTCTGTATTTTCTTTATGGCCTCTGGCGAAGCGATATGCTCATTGAGCACAATAGGCTCAAATTTCTCCACGGTCTGTTCGCCACGACGAATCTCAGTGACAAATTGGGGCTTCATCATGCGACCCCCATTGGCGATGGCATTATAAAGCATCAAGAGCTGCATCGGGGTGACATTCACCTCATAGCCGATTGACATCCACGGCAAGGACACATTCGACCAAAGCTTACGACCATCCTTAGTCTTATCGTTCGGGTGCTTGATGACTGGCTGGGCCTCACCCGAGATGCCTGTGCCGATCTTCTTGTTCAGGCCCAAGGCATACAAACCATCGACATATCTCTCGGGATGTGCGGCGAAGTTTTTCGTAACCAACACCGCAGTGCCTTTGTTCGACGACTGCTCAATAACCTCCTGAACGGTGCAGATGCCACCTTTGGCAAAGCTATGGTCGTCCTTCATCGTACGATTCGAGAACTTGATGGGGCCCGTGCCGATGTTCACCTTATCGCTGAGGCTCATGTTTTCGTTGTTGTTGAGCAGCACGACCATCGAAGCAATCTTGAATACTGATCCCGGCTCGTAGCGCTCAGTCAAAGCCACATTGTACAGCTCCTCATATTTACCCGTCTCATGGTTGAGGCTCAAGTTGGCCAAGGCCTTGACATAGCCCGTCTCCACATCCATCAGGATGGCGCAACCTTGTTCCGCCTTGTTGACGGTCAACGTATTGTTGAGCGCACTCTCCACAATATCCTGCAACTTGATGTCGAAGGTGGTGATGACATCGTCGCCATTTTGGGCATCGGTGTTGTCTTCTGAGTCGACGGGAATCCAACCACCATGGTGGATCCTACGCACCAATTGTCTGCCGTTTTGTCCTCTGAGATAGTCATTGTAAGCGCCCTCAAGACCGAAAAAGTAGCCCTTCTTCTCGTTGGCCATGCCAAGCATAAGGCTAGCCAGGTTCTTATAGGGATGTTCACGCCTGATCTTCTTTTCAACGATGATGCCACCCTTGTAGATGCCACGGTTGAAGATGACAAAACTCTGCATCTTGCGCAGTTCCGCTTGGGTGATATTCAGTGCTATCTTGTAATGGCGGTTCTTTTTGGCCTTGCCTTCGGCGAAGAAAGCCTTCCATTGGGCAGCATTACGCTTAGGAAGCAACTCTGCCATCTGTACGCAAAGCGAATCGATGTTTTCGGCCAAAACAACCGAGTCAACTGCCTTGTAATCGAAAAAGACATCATAGAGCGGGATGGTGGTTGCCATCAGTTGCCCGTCTGAAGAAAAGATGTTGCCGCGCGATGCTTCCAAAGTGTCGACACGGTATTCACGCTGTTCGGCGAGCTTCACCAACTCCTTATTGTCCTTGGTCTGCACCACGATGATCTTCGCGATGATGGCGATGCCAAAGACAAGGACGAGGAAATAAACCAAGTAGGTTTTCCAAAGCGTATCGGTTTTCGGATCAATCATGGCTCCTCTTTCTTTTCAGGTTCGACATTCATGTTGATGCGCTTCAGGGGCTCGGTGGCTTCCTTCAGCCCTGTGCCTTGCAGCCTTTTGACCAGCACAGACTGTTTTGAAGCCTCCATAATGGCCGATTTCACCTGTATGTATTCCACCTGCAAGTCGTTAAGGTGCTTGTTGGCCTTGACTAACTCACGGTTTTTCTCCTCGGCGATATAGGTATTGGTGATGATGACCATCAACAAGATGGTGACATACGCAAGGAAGAGAAACTGCTTGGTGAATTTCTCCCTCACGAGGAAAGTGCCGCCCAGAACCGACATCACTCTCTTACTGCTCTTCTTTTTCTTTGACTCTTTCTGTTCTTTCATGTCGTTATTTCCTTTCCGCGATTCTGAGTTTGGCGCTGCGAGCCCTGTTGTTGTTTTCCATCTCCTCGTCGGAGGGAACGATAGGCTTGCGCGTAATAATAGTATAAGGTGTCAGCAGGTTGCCATAGAAGTCTTTTTCCTCCTTGCCTTCGGCATTGCCAGTCTTCATGAAGTTCTTCACAAGACGGTCTTCCAACGAATGGTACGACATCACCACAAGACGGCCACCCTGCTTCAAAACATCTGGGCAGTGTGCGAGGAAAGCACTGAGGGCTTCAAGCTCTTGGTTCACCTCAATGCGCAAGGCTTGGAAGAGCTGGGCGAGCACCTTGTTTTCCTTGCCGCGTGGGAGGCGACGCTGCACCGCTGCTTTCAGCTGTTCCGTGGTCTCAATAGGCTCAGTCTCGCGCGCCATGATGATGTCGGAGGCCATGAGCTGGGGCTGTTGCATCTCGCCGTAGAGTCGAAAGATGCGCGTCAGGTCGGCATGGTCGTAGGTATTCACCACGGTGGCGGCGTCGTTGGGGGTCATCTGGCTCATACGCATGTCCAAAGGTCCGTCGAAGCGTGTCGAGAAGCCTTTCTCAGGTGTGTCGAATTGGTGCGAAGAAACACCCAAGTCGGCGATGACGCCGTCAATCTGACGGCCGCCGTTATAAAGCTGAATAAAGTTCTTGAAGTACTTGAAGTTTTGGGGAATGAAGGTGAAGCGTTCATCATCAAAGGCATTGGCTTCGGCATCCTCGTCCTGGTCGAAAGCATAGAGGTGACCCGTCGTCAACCTTTCAAGGATGGCGCGCGAATGGCCACCACCGCCAAAGGTAACGTCGACGTAGATGCCCTCGGGGTTGATGTTCAAGCCCTCGATGCACTCTTTCAACATGACCGGATTGTGATACATGTTTATCCTCCCTATTTGATGTTTTCGCCAAGCAGGTTGAAGAACTCCTCGTCGTCAAGCTCGTCGATGGACTGTTCGTAGAGGTTCTTGTCCCAGATTTCCATCTTCGTCGTGACCGAAGTGATGACCAGGTCTTTCACGAGCGCACCTTTTTCGATGAGGTCCTTGGGAATCTGCAGTCGGCCGCTGCCGTCGAGTCGCACGAAACGGGCTCCAGCATTGTATTTGCGCAGCACCGCCTCCTGCTTCGCCTTGAATTGACTGAATGCAGCACGCAGCTGGTCTTGCACCTCATCCCAGTCTTTTCTCGTGTAGAGTTCAAGGCAGGTGGCATGAAGACCAGGACGAAGGACAAAGCCTTCTTCCACTTGACTTCCCAATTGCTCCTTGAATTCGCTAGGCACCAAAAGACGGCCTTTCGAATCCAATTTGCAGTTATAATGTCCTACCAAGTAACTCATTGTCGTTTGTCATCATTTTTCCAGCTGCAAAGATATACACTTTTTCCCACTTACAAACACTTTTCTACACAAATTAAAAACAAGTTATCAACAAAATTTGTTCATAACTTTGTTTATATCTTGTTGAAATCTTGTTAATTTTTTAGAGTTCAAAGCAATATTTTTCAACAAAAACAATGGATTTCGGCTTTTTTTGTTACTTTTGCAAAATAGTTGAGAAAAACACCGCACTTATGGACATCAAAAAAGCCGAATTCCTAATGAGCAACACTCGCTTTGAGTTCTTGCCGAACGACAACATTCCCGAATATGCCTTCATTGGCCGCTCCAACGTGGGCAAATCATCGCTAATCAACATGTTGGTGCAACGCAAGGGTCTAGCCAAAACTTCATCGGTGCCAGGAAAAACGGTGGCCATCAACCATTTCATTGTCAATGACGCTTGGTATCTTGTCGACTTGCCGGGCTATGGTTATGCACAGCACTCGAAGAAGACTCGCGAGCAATGGCGCGTGATGATCAACAACTACATCAGTCGCCGCCGCAATTTGGTGTGTACTTTCGTTTTGGTCGACTCGCGCATCGAGCCGCAAAACAACGATTTGGGCTTTGTAGAATGGTTAGGTGAAAACCAAGTGCCTTTCTGCATTGTGTTCACCAAAGCTGACAAGGTCTCGAAAGCCGAGCTTGAAAGGAATGTGGAAGCCTTCAAGGCGAAACTTTTGGAAGAGTGGGAAGAGCTGCCTCCCATCTTTATCACTTCAGCGGAGAAGAAGACAGGTCGAGATGAAGTTCTCGATTACATTGAGCAGCAAAACAACGAGATCGCTGATTTGATGAACAAACGCTGACCAACTTAAATCTTTAAATACTAAACCCTTTAATCTAAAATCACTATGTGGGGAATCATTGTATCTATCTTCATCGGAGCACTGGCAGGTTTCATTGCCGGTAAAATCATGAAAAGAGGCCACGGCCTTTTGGTAAACATCATCGTAGGTCTGGTCGGCGGTGTCCTAGGCAGCTGGATTTTCAGAGAGCTCGGTCTGACAGTTAGCGACACCTTCTGGGGTCAGTTGCTGGTCGGAACAGCGGGTGCCGTCGTGTTACTCCTTATACTTTCCCTGTTCAAGAGAAAATAAGAGAATGCTTGAGTAAAAGTAACGGAGTCAGACCATTCTGGCTCCGTTTTTTGTCATCTGAAATAAACCCTTGTGATACCTGTCCCACCCGTCTCCAGCGATGCATCGCAGAAGTGTTCCACTTCACGGTTGTGGCTGAGTTTTTCACGGATGAGCTTGCGCAGGATGCCGTTGCCCTTGCCGTGAAGGATACTCACTTCCTTGATGCTCAACAGTTTGGCTTCATCCAAATACTTATCCACGATATCCAAGGCTTCTTCGGCTCGCTTGCCGCGCACATCAAGAGTGAGTTCAAAATGCTCAGCTTTCTCGCTGAGGTCCTCAGCGATGCCGTTCTGCCAACGACGCTGGGTCTTGCGGGCTTCGGCGCGGCTCACCTTGCGGAGCTTGTCGGGACTGGTACGCAGACGGATATTGTCAAAAAGAATGGTGGCATCGGTGTCGCTGATGGCCAAAATCTCACCCACCACCTGCATCTCCTCGATGCAGACGGTGTCACCCACCTTGAGCACCACCTCAGCCTCTTCTTTCTTTTTCTCTTCTACTACTTCCTTGGCTTTTTGGGCAATCTCCTGCTTGGTCTTTTCAAGGTTCTGACGGATTTCCTTGGTCTTGGTCTTTTCAGCCTGTGCCTCTTTGATTTCCTTGATGGTGCGCTCGATTTGGCTGTTGGCTTTCCGGATCAGTTCCTGGGCCTCGGCGGCGGCATCGCGGAGATATTGTTTCTTCTTGCCTTCAAGTTCAGCAAGCAAGCCTTTGTATTTCTCCACCACCTCAGTCAATAGTTGGTCGGCAATACGCAGGTCTTGTTCCTTCTTGCGGATGGCTTTCTTGTCGACTTCAAGTTGTTGCAATTGTTTCTCAAACTTGAGGTGTTGGTCGCCAGTGATGTTGGCCGCGTCATCAAGAATCTGTTTTGGGAAGCCAATTTTCTTGGCAATCTCAAAAGCGAAGGAAGAACCCGGCTTGCCCGTCATCATGATATACATGGGCTGCATGAACCTCGTGTCGAACAGCATGGCACCGTTAACGATGCCCTCATGGTTGTCGGCCAAAAGTTTGAGATTGGCATAGTGTGTGGTAACCATGCCAAAAGCCTGCTTTTTGTTGAGTTCCAAAAGGATGGCTTCAGCTATGGCGCCACCCAACTGAGGTTCTGTGCCCGTGCCAAACTCATCGATGAGGAACAAGGTTCTTCCATCGGCTTGCTCCAATAGCGCCTTCATATTGATAAGGTGTGAACTATAAGTCGATAGGTCATCCAAAATGGACTGCTCATCGCCGATATCGATGAAGAGGCTTTCAAACAAGCCACACTGCGAATCGACACGCATGGGTAGCATAAGACCACATTGCAACATGTATTGCAGTAAGCCCGTGGTCTTTAGGCAAACTGACTTGCCACCCGCATTGGGGCCGCTGATGACTAAAATTCGGTCGGTTTCATCCAACTTCAAATCCAGCGGGACAACCTGCTTGCCTTGAGCTTTCAATTTGTGTTCCAAGAGCGGGTGTCGTGCTTGCTGCCAATTGATACAAGGTGCATCCAGTAATTCGGGCTTCACGCCTCCGATTTCGTTAGCCAGCAAAGCCTTGGCTCGAATGAAGTCGAGTTCACCGAGTAGGTTCCAAGCCTTACGAAGTTCGGAGAGGTAAGGACGCAACAATCGGGTGAAAGCCATCAGGATACGATGTATCTCACGCCGTTCAGCATATTCCAGCTCCTTGATTTCGTTGGAGGTGTCGAAGATTTCGGCAGGCTCGATGTAGACAGTCTGTCCCGTGGCCGACTCATCGTGGATGAAACCTCTTATGGCGCGCTTGTCACCTGCCTTCACCGGGATGACCAACCTCCCATCGCGGACGGTAAGCTCTGATTTTTGGTCGACCCATCCAGCGGTTTTGGTGTCACTCATGATTTGACGGATGCGCTTCTCGATGCCGCCTTGCTTGCGACGGATGCTCTGACGGATTTCAAGCAGTTCAGTAGAGGCATTATCAGGGATTTCGCCTTTATCATCGACAAGGCGGTTGACCTCAGTGAAGATACTCCGTTCGACAAAAATATTCTCAATCAGCGACTTGATTCGTGGTGTAGCATCGGCACTTTCAGAGTGGCCATAGCGCAAAATAGCTTCTAAAACATTGAGCGAAGGCTTCAGCGCAAACAAATCTTCCACACTGAGGCAAGTACCGTCTATCTGGATGCGGTGGAAGGCCTCGCGCAGATCGTGGAAATCGCGCACAGGAAAAGGTACTCCTGTCTGCAATAGGTGGATAAACTCTTCGGTTTGCTCCAGACTCTTGAGGATATAGCCTTTGTCTGTCGAAAAATTCATAGTCTCCACCTTCTCCAGTCCCATCTGGCTGATACAATGGTCAGAAAGCATCTGACGGACGCTGGAGAAGCCGATTTTTTGTTCGAAGTTTGTTGGGTAGATCACTGATTGAGAGTTTTGGGACGCAAAAGTACACATTTTTATGAGATTCCCTTCGGGAATGGAACAAATTCACCTATATGACATGCGGCGGCATGTAGAGCTTACAAACCATAAGCTGCCACAAACCGCCGCTGTTCAATTAATAGCGATACTCCATTCCCGAAGGGAATCTTAATCCTTACAAACTCAGCTCATACATATAGCCAGTGTATTGCAGCGAACCATCGAGGATGGGGAAGAAAAACTCGCTGTCGTGCTCCACATTCTTCAGCTTCAGGTTCTCCATGATGACGGTCTTGGTGCCGTCGTCGTTGGTGGTGACCTTCAAGGTGCCACTCTTGGCGATATAGCCTGTCTGGGGCTGGAAGGTCCAGAAGTCACCGTCGAGAGCCACATGGACGCATGGGAAGACTGGCAGATAAGGTGTGCCAATATAGCCGAGGTTATACTCGCCATCAACGACCTGACCGCCCAGATAGCTGACTATAAAGAACCGCTTGCGGTCGGACGACATGAACAGCATCGACTTCACATCGAGACCAAGCGAACTCAGTCCATTGAGTGCAGTGATACCAGCCAATCCAATGGGGCTTTCGGTGTTCTTAATTTTAAACTTGTTATTGGCATCAAAGGTATAGGGCGGCAGCGTACCGCTGAAGTTCAAGGCCAACTGCATGGTTTGACCGTTGGCATTGGTGCCCATACTTTGTGACAAAACGACCGTGTAGGTGCCATTGCTTTCGGTGACTGACAGCAAGCCGTTCATCCAGTAGTAGGTGTCGCCATAGAACAAGGTGTCGGCACCCATGATAAAAGGCAGCTCACCAAGGTTGAACTCGTGGAAGCCGACCACAGTGGGGACGGGATCCTTCGTGTTATTGCCCATCGTGTAGGTACCGGGGACGATGTTGCCGTTGAAGATGATGGCAATACCTTCATTGTCGGCAGCGGTCATCTCCTTGGAAGCGAGGACAATGGCGTTCTTTTGCCCATACTTAATGGTCTTGGCAGTAACGATGTTATCGGTGTTATTGCCTACCGTCATGGCACCAGCTTGAACTTCGGGTGTCACATTGTTGTTGTTGCTGTTGTTGTCTTTGCAACTAGTGCTGATCATGGCCAAGCCACAGAGGAGCATCAAACTTAAAAATACTTTTCTCATGACAATTTTGGGTTTTAGTGTTGTCTTTATTACATAACGAATAATAACCGCAAAAATTGTGCCTAATGGCTGTGGGACTGTCGTATTACGGCTGCCGTTATTGGAATTCTGCAACGGCTGCCACGATGTGACAGCCCTACAGCCAACCGGATTAAATATTCAGCTTCAGCTGTATCTCCTCCACCTGCCGTTTCAGTTCCTGAACGGTTTGGATAAGTTCTTCCTCACGAAAACGGTTTTCACGTTGTTCGGGCATCTCTGCGCTGATATAATGCACAAACTTCCACACCTCTTTGATGTCGGCAGCTGGCAAGTCGTATGGGTGATAAAGCGGGTTCAAAGAACTGAGCGTGAGTTTGCTCTCATGTTCGAGTTTGTTGTCCACAATCTTGAATACGATTCCGTCATCCTGCGTGAGCACAATGTAGGGCTGTCCACTGCGAATATAGGTCCAATCGAGGACATATTCGCCCGTGACATAGGAACCGTCAGGGATAGGCAGCATCGAGTCGCCGCTGATTTGGAAGGTGCGGTATTTGCGGTCACGCGAGAGGAAGGGCATGGTGAATGTCGGCAGCACCTTGATGTATTCGGGGTCGGCAAAGCCCGTGGCATAACCTGCCTTGGCCTTCTCGGTCACGAGTTCGATGTTCTCATCGTTGTCGTTGTTGACCGTAGTGGCCAACACACGCAAGTTGCTGCCTTTCAGGTGCACATCGTATCCGCGCTCAAGTTGCGAAAGTTGGCTCGGACTAATCGTGCTCAAATCGACTTTCACCAAAGTATCAATGGCGATGCCGAAATATTTTGAGAAAGCGACCAAGGCTTCAAGGTTGGGCTCAGACACACCATTTTCATAGCCACTCAGCGTGGAGCGTTTCATTCCGAGGGCAAAAGCGATGTCATCTTGGGTGTGATGGCGGTGTTTGCGCAAAAATTTTATGTTCGAATTGAAGTACATATTGTTGAAGTGTTGATTGTTTAACTGTTTAATTGTTTAATTATCGAGATTCCCCCTTCGGGAAATGGAGTGCTACGTTTGGTTTGAAAAGCGGCGGCAGAAAACACCTTCCAACATTTGAACATCACAAGCCGCCGCATTATAGCTCTAACTGACCTCCTTTCCCGAAGGGAATCTTCCAACAAATCTCATTTGCCTCGAATTCGAGGCATTTGAAAAAAATATTTTTTTTGTTGCATCCTATCAGAATAAAATGATTAAATTTACGGCGAAATGTTTGATTAAAAACTCGTCAAAAGTACGACTTTTTTGGAATATGCAAGCTTTTTGAGCAAAAAAAGGAGGAAATTTTATGGAAAGGACGATTTTGCATTTGGATTTGGACACCTTTTTCGTTTCGGTGGAACGGTTGGTGAACCCATCGCTGGAAGGCAAGCCCGTCATTGTGGGCGGCATGTCGGACCGTGGCGTGGTGTCGACCTGCAGCTATGAGGCTAGAAAGTTTGGCGTACACTCGGCCATGCCCATGCGCATGGCACGACAGCTTTGCGGGCAGGCCGTGTTCATCCGTGGCGACATGGAACTCTACAGCCGCTATTCGCGTCTCGTGACCAACATTATCGCCGACAGCGCGCCCGTGTATGAGAAGATGTCCATCGATGAGCATTACTTAGACCTGACGGGAATGGACCGCTTCCACAACTGCCAGCTGTGGTCGCACGAACTGCGGCAAAAGATCATCAAGGAGACAGGCCTCCCGATTTCGTTTGGACTATCAGAGAACAAAACTGTGTCGAAGATTGCCACGGGACAGGCCAAGCCCAACGGCGAGCTAGAGGTGCCTACACCTTATATTAATATGTTCCTCGACCCGCTTTCGGTGCAAAAGATTCCTATGGTGGGCGAAAAGACCTATGCCCTACTCCGCTCGATGGGTGTGGAGAAAATTGGCACCTTGCGCCGACTGCCGCCTTTGGCTATGGAACGCGCCATGGGCAAGCACGGTCTCGAAATCTGGAAGAAGGCCAACGGGCAAGACAGCACGCCCGTGTGCCCTTACCAAGAACGGAAATCCATCAGCAAGGAACGCACTTTCGAACAAGACACCATTGATGTGACAACCATCAAGCAATGCCTTGCGCGCATGGTGGAAAGCCTCGGTTTCGACCTGCGCTCGCAACACAAGCTGACGGGCTGCGTGACGGTGAAAATCCGCTACTCCAACTTTGACACACACGATATGCAGCAGCGCATCCCCTACACTGCCTTCGACCATGTGCTGCGCGAAACAGTGAACGGCATCTTCGACCGCCTCTACAACCGAAGGATGATGATACGGCTTGTAGGTGTACGCCTCAGCGAACTAGTCAGCGGGGCACCGCAACTGGCCTTGTTTGACGATAACGCCGAGCTGACAAACCTCTATTCCGCCATGGACAAAATCAAAATGCGGTTTGGGGAGCAAATCATACATCGGGCTGCGGGGTGATGACTATGGCCTATGGCCAATGGCTTGCCTTTACATAGTGGCAGCTATAGGCCATCAGCCATAGGCCAACTGAATAACTATATAACTAAATAACTGAATTGCTACTTAATGTACATTCATATAACAGCCTGTGCTACGGCACGATGCCGATTGCGGACTTGGTCACGAAGGCCGCTGCGATGGGCTATGCCGTCTTGCCTTTGACCGACATCAACACGACGATGGGTGCCGCCGACTTCGTGGTGGAATGCCAAAGAAAAGGCATTCGGCCCGTCGTAGGCGTGGAGGTGCGCAATGGCAACGAACTGCTCTATGTGGCCTTGGCCAAAAACAACGCAGGCTTCGCCGAACTGAACCGTTTCTTGACACGACACAACCTCAGCAAACAATCCTATCCTGAAACCGCACCCGATTGGGAACAGGTCTTTGTCATTTATCCCTTCGGGAAACGAAAGCAGAACTTACTGAAAGAGAATGAATTCCTTGGTATTCGTTTCTCACAATTGACCAAATTGTACAACTGCGAATCCTTTGAGAAGCTGGTCGCCATGCAACCTGTCACCTTTGCCGAAGATGGTGATTTTCAATTGCATCAGTGCATGAGGGCCATTGATGAAAATGTACTGATTTCGCGCCTTGACTCTACCGCCTGTGCCGCTCCCGATGAAATTTTGCTACCTATCGAAAGGCTGAGAACGACTTTCGCACTCTATCCGCAACTTATTGAAAATGCAGAGCATATCCTGAATGAATGCGAAATTAACTTGGATGCAGATGTGAAAAACAAACACACATATACGGACAATGTCTTTGATGATAGGGAACTGTTGCGCCAAAAAGCCTTTGAAGGAATGATTTATCGTTATGGGACAAGAAGCAAGAATGCCTACCGCCGTATCGAGAAGGAACTCGACATCATTGAGAAGATGGGCTTTTGCGCTTATTTTCTTATCGCGTGGGACATCGTGCACTTTGCCATGAAACAGGGCTTCTACCATGTTGGGCGGGGCAGCGGAGCCAATAGTGTAGTAGCTTATTGCCTGAAAATCACCGATGTGGATCCAATCGAACTGGACTTGTACTTTGAGCGTTTCCTCAATCCCAAGCGGAGCAGCCCGCCCGATTTTGACCTTGATTTTTCGTGGAAGGATAGGGACCAAGTCATCGCCTACATTTTCAATAAATACGGCAAGGAATATGTGGCATTGCTCGGCGCGACGGTCACCTTCCAGAGCAATTCGCTTTGCCGCGAATTGGGCAAAGTGTTTGGCCTGCCCAAAGGCGAAATCGACCTGATGGAACGCAACCCCGAGGCTTTCGCCCGACAGAGCGAAATTGGGCAGCAGATTTTGGCCATCGCCGAACGCCTCCGCGACTTTCCGCGGCAGCGTTCCATCCACGCTGGTGGCGTGTTGATTACGGAAGAACCGATTACCAACTATGCCGCACTCGACCTGCCACCCAAGGGCTTTCCAACCACGCAATACGACATGTATTCCGCCGAAAAAGTTGGACTTATCAAAATTGACATCCTCAGTCAGCGCGGCATCGCCCATATTCGAGATGCCGTGGAGATGGTGGAACGCAGTCGAGGATTGCGCATTGACATTCACCAAATTAACGCGCTGAAACAAGATGAACTGATTCGCCGACAGTTGCTTAAAGCCGAGACCTGCGGCTGTTTTTACATCGAGAGTCCGGCTATGCGCGGATTATTGCGCAAGTTGCGCTGCAGCGACTACAAAACTTTGGTCGCAGCCAGTTCCATCATCAGGCCAGGTGTGGCCAAATCGGGCATGATGCGCGAATACATCAACCGCTTCCATCATCCTGAAACTGTAGACTATAAGCATCCCGTTTTGAAAGAACTTTTGGCAGAGACTTACGGTGTGATGATTTACCAGGAAGATGTTTTGAAGGTCGGGCATTATTTTGCAGGCTTAGACTTGGCAGAGGCCGATGTGTTGCGCCGCATGATGGGTCACAAGATGCGTGATAAGACTGAATTTGAAGAGGTTACAAAACGCTTCTTCGACAACTGCAAGGCCAAAGGTTATCCTGATGACTTGGTGCGTGAGCTTTGGCGACAGATTGAGTCGTTTTCGGGGTATTCTTTCTCCAAAGCGCACTCAGCCTCATACGCGGTGGAAAGTTACCAAAGCCTCTATCTGAAAAGTCATTATCCGCTTGAGTTTCAGGTGGCTGTGATCAACAATTTCGGCGGATTTTACCAGACTTGGTTCTACTTCAACGAGGCGCGGCGCATGGGGGCAAAGATCCATCTGCCTTGCGTCAATCGCAGCAGTTACCTCACCTCGTTGAATGGCAGGACAATTTTTATGGGTTTTGTGCATTTGCAAGGCATTGAGCAACAATTTGTTGAACGATTCGTTGCCGAGCGCAAGGCTCACGGGCCTTTCATTAGTTTGGAAAATTTCATTGCGCGTGTGCCGTTTTCATTGGAACAACTCGTGTTGCTCATTCGTGGCGGTGCGTTCAGTTTCACGAAAAAAACGAAAGCTGAACTTCTATGGCAGGCGCATCTCAACAAAAGCGAAGGCAAAAAAGAACAGCCTGAAACACTTTTTGAACTTGAGAACCAACACTTTGAGTTCCCGAGTTTTTCGGTCAATGCTTTGCAGAACGCTTATGATGAGATTGAACTTTACGGTTTCCCTGTCTCCTTGACTTGGTTCGACTTGTTGAAGACCAAGTTCCGTGGTGAGTTGATGGCCTCTCAGATGCTACATTTCGTAGGGAGTCATTACAGGATGCTGGGCAAATTGGTCACAGTGAAATATGTGCGTACCTGCAAAGGCGACACAATGGCGCTGGGCACCTTTGTCGATGTCACGGGTGAGGCTTTCGACACGGTGCATTTTCCGCAAACACTCAAAGCGTGGCCTTTTCAAGGCGACGGTGTGTATTTGCTTTTGGGCAAAGTTACCGAGGAATTTGGGCAACCATCGTTGGAAGTCGAAAAAATGGGAAGGTTGGAATATAAGGAATTAGGATAAGACAAGCTTATTTCATTGTGGCCAAAACCGTTTCCTTACCCGTCGTTTTGTCACCGATTTTCACTTTGATCTCGGCATCCAAAGGCAGGAAGACATCAACGCGTGAACCAAAGCGAATCATGCCCAGCTCCTCTCCTACTACGGCTTGGTCGCCAGGCTCCAAAGCACAAACGATGCGGCGCGCCACAAAACCGGCAATCTGTCGTACCAATATCTCACGGCCTTTGGTGTCCTTCAGGATAATCGTATTGTGCTCGTTATCCGTCGACGACTTTGGGTTGAATGCCAGTAAGAACTTGCCGGGATGGTATTTGTAGTAGGTCACCTCACCGTCGAACGGGAAGAAATTGATGTGGACATCATAAATCGACATGAAGATGGAAAGTTGACGGCGTTTTTCATGGAAGTACTCATCTTCCAGCACCTCCTCGTTGGCCGCCACAATACCGTCGGCAGGCGATAGCACGGCATTTTCCGCAATAGTCGTTTTCCGCCATATCGGGACACGGAAAAAGCGTACGGTCAAGACCAAAACCACAAGTTCAAACGCATACAAAAGATAATGCCATACCGTTTGCGAAGGCCAAAGCCAGTTGACCCAAAAAACCGTTACCGCAATGACGGCAAGAGTGATGAGAATGGCGACCGTTCCTTCTTCGTGTAACCTTTTATGAATCTTCATAGCAACAGCAAATAAACGAAAATAAACGGTACGCTGAACATAATAGAGTCGAAACGGTCCAAAATTCCGCCATGGCCTGGTATCAGTTTACCAGAATCCTTCACCCCTGCTTGACGTTTGAGCATCGATTCGCACAGGTCACCCAAGGTACCGAAAACGACAGCGATGGCAGCCAATCCGACGGCATGAGGGATGGGGAACCACTGGGAATAATGACAGAAGACGATAAGCGAAACCATAGTGAAAACAAGTCCTCCAATACTGCCTTCAATGGTTTTACCAGGAGAGATGCGGGGGAAGAGTTTATGCCGACCAAGGAGTTTGCCAGTAAGGTAAGCAAAGATGTCATTGACCCACAGCAAGCAGAACACCAAAATAATAAGCTTTGGTCCTGCGAGCATGCCAAAAAGGTCTTCGCGATACATGAAAAGCATCAATGAAGCGGGCAAGCTTAAGAAAGTGAGTGTGGCATAAAGGTAGGTGAATATAGGCTTGGCGTTATGCTTTACGGAGAACAAGGCGTAAAGGAAAGGCATCATTGCAATAAGCATCTCGAGAAGAAGCCAACGAGAGGTGATGACTTGTAGTGCTACCAAGGCAGGCAAAGCAAAAAAGCTGATGGAAAGTGCTTCGCCAATGATGATGCCAGTTATTGAATTCATTTGCTGGAGTCGCGACATTTCGAAAGTGCCTACAGCAATGATAAACAGTAACAATGCGAACCAAGTCCAAGATGAGATGAAAACACATGTGAGGAGCACAATGCCCATCAGCAGACCTGAAATCGAACGAATCAGTAGCTCTTTCATGACATCACAAATGATTTGCAAACTTACATAAAAAACTCGAATTACAAATCAGAGGATAGTTCTACGGCGCGGAACGCACTGGTCGGACAGACTGACCAAGGCAACGGCCGAAATTGAACAAGAGATATCCTTCCGAATTGAAATAGAAGTTGCATGCGCCATCTGTATTATTCATATATAGCGAACTCGACCAATAAAGGCCACGCCAGGCTGCGAGTTCAAGAGTGCTTGCGTAGTAGTAGCCCGCAGCAGGTATGAAGAGACTATTGCCATTGCTGGCAGTGAACAATCTACCATTCACATCATTGACTGTATCCCATGTTACGGTCGTGTTTTGAACAAGTTCCTGCCATTCTTCTATGGTAGGCATGCGCCAACCACCTCCCCAGTTGGCTACGGCTGCATCATCCTCAGGTAGTAGCGTAGTCAGGCCATCGCTTCCTGTGTATCTAGTCACGTTACTACCATCGTAGAGCTGATAGGTTCCCCAGTTGTAGACACTCTTTGGCGTGGTCTCGCCCCAAGCAAAGTATTCGCCGTAATCCTCTGGAGCATCTGCACCTATGTTGCAGGTAGCCCACAAAAGACCGCTCGGCAGACCGAGGTCAACGTAGGCATGGTCATCATTGCTGGAAACAAAATTTGCAACCAAGGTTCGGTTGTTCGTCACAGTAAAGGTATAGTTCGCGCTAGTGGAAACCTGCGTGCCATTCTCCGTCCAATTGACAAAGGTATAAAATTCACTTGCCACAGCGGTCAAAGTGCATGATTCACCATTATTGTAAATGCCTGTGCCAGTAATAGTACCTCCATCAGCAGGATTTGACACAGCAATGATTTCAAAGCCGCTGGTTGTAAAGACAGCAACATAACTAGCACTTTCGGTCACAGAGAAACTGTAAGTTGGATTGGTAGAGACCTGTATGCCGTTCTTGGTCCATTTGTTAAAGACGAAGCCCTCATTTGCCGTGGCACTTAAAGTAGCTGTCTCGCCGTAGTTGTATGTGCCAGCGCCATTGACGCTACCACCCTCAGGCGGGTTTGCTGTAGCCGTAATTGTGTAACTGTCCTGCACGAAGTTGGCAACAAATGACGCATCTGTCGTCACCGTGAAGCTATAGGTGGGATTGTTGGAAACCACATTTCCGTTCTCCGTCCAATTGAAAAAGATGTATCCAGTGTTGGCTGTAGCTTGTAACATGCAGCTCTGGCCTTGCTCGTATGTTCCACCTCCAGTCACCATGCCGCCTTCCGGTGGGTTGGAGGATACGGTCACGGTATAGCTTGGCAACGGCTCAGTTGTGAAGCTAGTTTCATTGCCATAGATATACTCATTGCCAAGATGCACATAAGCCCGCACATGGTAAGTGGTGTTGGCCGACAAACCTGTCATATTGCAGTTGAAGCTACCTATGCCAGAGCCATCGCTGGCGTGGTTGTCTGCAAAGGTTGGCATGCCATCTGTGTTCCAGCAGATGCCGCGTTCTGTCACATCCACATAGTCAGCTGCTATAATGCTACCTCCGCATGTAGCAGTAGTTTGGGTGATATTGGTTACGGACTGAGTAATCAAGGTTAACCTAAAAATATACACAGTATCCATCTCCGCCAAAGGCGACCATTCCATTCCATCACTATGAATCAACTCTTGCCCAAGGGTATCAATGTGAATGCTACTGACGGATTGGGTATTGTGATAAATGATATCGCCCTGAGTTTGGTACCTGATGACATAGTGCCTCACGTTTTGGCAGAAGCCAAAAAGCCCAATGAACAAAAAAACTATGATTAGTACAGCTTTTTTCATCTTCTTACGAATTTAATGGATTGGTTGTTAACTTTGATAACGTATAAGGTGTTTGGCACAAGCCATGACAGGTCAATAACGCACGTCTCCCCAATTTTTTTGTTGTACACAACTCTTCCCATCAAATCCGAAATGATAACGAATCCATCTTTATTAGGACTTCTGACATACAATTTGTCACCTATGACAGGACTGTCGGGCAACTCATCTACCCCCATCTCACCACGGAAATGGATGGTGTAAGGTTCATCTACGCTGCCCACAATAGCGTTGGCGATGAAATTTGCTTGTTCTTCGGCATTGTGGATTTCCTCGCCCGTTTCGGTATTGTAGAGGCTGAAACGAAGCTCGGAAATGTCATCTCCTGAAATAGTCAAGAAAGCGAGATAACGATGGATGGGTTCAACGTATACAAGTCGTACACTACCTCGACAATCACCGTTGGCAAAGGCAGCCAACTCATAGTCCTCTGAACTGAGTTCCACATCATTGAGTTCGACTACGGCAGTCAAATTCATGTTATCAGGATAGGCAAAGGTATTCGGCAACCAGTGATTATCCTCAGCGGTAAGGTTGGCTTTCAGTTCGCCTCCACTGCCGTTATCAGGATAGGTAAAGGTAACCGTCTCGCTGTTGGCTGAATAATACATTAGGCCCATACCTGGCTCAATCGTATTAAGAGAGCCATACCAACCGTAATCCAAATAGTAGTCCGCAAAGCAATGTTGCGACTTCAACCTATCACCAGATGCTGGAGTAATGCCGGCCATCGCAGCATCTACATCCATGGCGAAAGAAGGCACATAGCCAATCCATGTCCAACCTGGGTTAAGGGTAATAGGATGCTGTGAGGGCAAAGCAGCATTGCCAGTCATGGTAACAGCGCAAGGCTCGCTAGTTATCACTCTGTACGACGACTCGTTGTTGATATCCGTAAGTGAGCCGAACCAACCATAGTCAGGATAATAGTCAGTGTAGCCATCAGTCTGCGAAAAAATGGAAATGCCATTGTCGCCCAAGGCTTCCTGCAACGTGTCTAGTCCATTAATGTTGTCCAACTCAATATAGCTCGACCACCAGTTGTAGCCTTGAGAGAAATTGGCGACCTGAGTAATTTCGCCTTGATCCTGAATAAAATTAGCAACAAACGAGGCGCTTTCTGTCACGGTGAATGTATAAGTAGGACTGACAGAGACCGCAGTGTCGTTCTTGGTCCAATTGACAAAATTGTAACCCTGATTGGCCGTAGCAGTCAGAGTGCAAGTATCGCCATAGGTATAATTGCCATCTCCACTTTGGCTAACGGAACCTCCATCAATAGGATTGGCAGCGACAGTGATATTATAGGTGCTTGCATGCCCTCTGGAGAAATAGTACTTGACTATATTTTCCATATAAAAGCTCAAGTCATTCACTACTATTATAGAATCCTGGAATTGGATGTCAACGCCATTTGCCAGTTCATAGCTGACCAATGAATTGTCGGGGAGGACGAGGTTCAGGTATCTCGACCCACCCATGTCCTGAGCCCTAAGCCCTTGGCATACGACAGATGCCAACAAGAGAATTAGCAATCGTTTCTTCATACTCGTGTTTGTTGATTTGGACGGGACTCCGT
Source organism: uncultured Bacteroidia bacterium (assembly GCA_902801625.1). Taxonomy (GTDB): domain Bacteria; phylum Bacteroidota; class Bacteroidia; order Bacteroidales; family F082; genus Limimorpha. The sequence goes on from CADCJI010000016.1 coordinate 60,891, forward strand.
CCAATGACCTGCAAAGGTAGCAATAAATCGGTTTCGGCAAACGACAACGCGGATTTTTCTGCAACGGGACAAGGACTTACTAAAAACAGACAAGCCCGCCAGCTGCTGCTGACGGGCTATCCGTTGTGGGTGGGCGGCGAACTACTTTCCCACGGTCTCCCGCAGTATCATCGTCGCGGCGGGGCTTAACTTCTCTGTTCGGAATGGGAAGAGGTGCGCCCCCGC
>CADCJI010000017.1 GCA_902801625.1 uncultured Bacteroidia bacterium
AATAGGCTTCCAACTGCACTGGAACTTCGTTTGGGTCGAAACGACCTTCATGGGAATAGCCGATGATAGGTGTCTCGCAATCGTCAGCCGAAACGATGATGAAGCCGTCCTCGGTGTTAAAGACATAGAATGCGGCAGTGCTCTTGTCTGTTCGATAAGTGGAGACCAGTTGCGCATCGCTTGCTCCCATGAACTTGACGGCGATGGATTGCGATGTTGGCAGGTCGACGGGATGAGCAGTTAATGTGTGATGCATCCCGAAAACAGCAACGATAAGTGAAAGAATATTGGTCAGTTTATTCATCTTAAAAGGTGTTTCGGGTGCAAAAATAGGTGCTTTATTTTAAAAAAGCAAGTATTTATGCAAAAAAGATTAATTGCTTCGCGTATCCATGAAACTAGAAACCGTCCAAAGAACAAACAATGGTTCGATTTGGATGGTTTTTGAGTCTCATGATTATTGTCCGCTCAAATCTTGGTATCGACGGCGGGCAGTGAGGTAGGTGATTTGTCGGTCGGTGATGGCGTTTTTGGCCTGCAGCAATAGTGCATGAGCCTCAAGCACATCGGTGATGGTGTTCATGCCAGCGCGGTAGTTGAGCTCGGCGAGGCGGTAGTTTTCCTTGGCCATGTCCAAGGCGGCCTTGTCGGATTGCATCAAGGCATCGGCTTCCACCATCTGGTTATACGCCTGTTTCAACTGCAAACTCATCTTCTCTGTCAGGTCTTTCTGCATCAGCTCCGCTTCTCGGATGACGATGTCGTGCTCTTTCAGCTTGTGCGCGGTCTCCCACCATTGCGTCAACGGGATCGACACTTGGGCAAGGGCAATGGCGTTGAATTTGTACTTTCTCACGAGATTACCATAAACCGCACTGCCGCCGATGCCGACCTGAGGCAAGGCTTCCCCTAAAGTCAGTTTTCTCCGAAGATTCTCTGCATCTACTTGGAGTTGAAGCAGTTGGTGCTCTGGACGGATGTAGTTTTCCTGAACTGTAGCAACGGGAATGCTCTTCGTTGAGAAACTAGCAGTATCCAAGGTCAGACCCGCTTCGGGATATTCAATGCCAATTTGCTGACAAAGCAGTTGTGAAGCCAAAACAATGCCATTGCCGAGTTGCATCTGTTTGGCTTTCAACTCATTTTGCTTCAAAGCAAGACGAAGTTTGTCGCTTTTAGTGATAAGGCCTGCTTTTAAGGCAACATTTACGATGTGTTCGAGGCTGTCGGTGAGTGCCAAGGCTGACTCCACGGTGCGGACCTTGTCCTGCAAGCCCGCTACAAGGTAATAGGTCGATTCGATGTTTTCGAGCATGTCGCGCTCCGAGACTTCGGCTTTCAGTCGGGCAGCCTCAATGCCGAGGTTGGCCAACTGGTTGCCGTTCTTGATGCGTCCCCCAGCATAAACAGGCATCATGGCCGTGGCATTCACGCCGTGGCCTTTCTTCATCAGGTTGATCTCGGTCGGCAGTCCTATATTGGCACCTTCAGGGTCGTTCAATGTAGTGATGAGCGCTGAAAGGAAAGCCCCCAAATCATCGTCCTGAATGTCGTTGATACCGTATTCAATAATGGGTCTGGCGGCAAAATAGGCCAAATATGAAATCGACACCTGTGGAAAATACTTGGTGAACACCTGTGCTTTGACCTGTTGCGCCTTTTCGATTTCCAACTGGTTGGTCTGCAACTGCACATTGTTGACTTTGGCTAAGGCGAAGCAAGAGTCGAGCGTCAGTACAGAGGTTTGAGCATTGACGCTGATGCAAAGCACGGCAAAGATTATGGATAAGATATGTCTTTTTTTCATGGCTGTGTGTTGTTTTCTTCGTTTTTGTTCTTTTCCTCGTTGCGCTTGTCGCGTTCGTCGAGGCGGTCGAGGAAGCGTTGGTTGGCTTTCTTCAAGCGTTTCTGGTCGCGTTCTCCCGCATCAAAGGCCAGGCAATAGGCTACGGGCAGCACGGTGACGACCAAGGGGAAGGTGAAGATGGTGCCGAAGCAGATGACCACCCCCATGGGCTCCCAAAGCAGGGTCTTGGCTAATATCATCGGGATGACGCCCAAGGCTGTGGTGGCCGAGGTGAGGAAGATAGGCCTCATGCGGCGCAGTCCAGCTTCGTAGGCGGCATCGTGCACGGCGATTTTCTCTTTTGCCTGCAATTCGCCTGCATAGTCGTACATGATAATGGCATTGCGCACGATGATGCCGATGAGCGAGATGACACCCAGCATGGCGGTGACCGACAGGTCGAGGCCAAACAGCCACAGGCCGAACATGGCCCCAAAGACACAAAGCAGCGATACGGAAATCGAAAGGAAGGAAATGCCGATGCGCTTGTAGTGGATGATCAAGACGATGAACATCACCACCACGGCTGCCAAGATGGACATGAGCAGCGAAGGCATGGTCTCTTTGGTGAGCAACATGGATCCGCCTTCTTCGATGACCACATCTTCGGGTAAGTTGAGTGTGTTGAGATATTCTTGTGTCTTCTTGTACTGCGCCAATTGTCCGCATCCAGGCATGACATCAGCCATCACGGTGATGCAGCGGCGGCCATTGCGGTGGGTCAGGTTGTCGTGTTGGAAACGGGGATGGATATCGGCCACTTGGCGCAAAGGCACCCAAACACCAGGAAGCGAGGTGGGCACCAGCATGTTGCCGATCCCCTCATAGTCGATGTCGTGCAGGCCTTCGGTGTAGATGGTCGTGGGCAGGTTGTAGCCGTTTTCCCACATGGAGACCATCTTGTTGCCCGAAAGTGCACTCGAGAGGTAGACCGAAAGCACGGCTTGCGTCACGCCAAGGCGGTTGGCCTCGTCGATGTTCAGGTCCACTTCCACGATTTCTTCGGTGTCGTCGTAGTCGGAATGGACGAAAAACAGGTCAGGATTTTGTTTCAAGCAGGCAACGAGTGAGTCCTTGATGGGCTCAAGCTTGTCGTAGCTGTCGCCCATGAGGTAGTATTCCACGGGCGCATTCACCACTTGATAGTCCATCTGCTTGAAACGGATCTGTGCGGAGGGGAAATGGTTCTCGTATTTCTGCGAGTACTCTTTCATCATCTCTTTGGTGGCTTTCTCCGATTCGGTGATGACAATGAATTGGGAATAGGCCGAGGTGGGCATGGGCTCGGGAGCATAGGTTATGTGGAAACGCGGCGATGCCATGCCGAGGAATGTGGTGACGGATTTCACGCGCTTGTCGGCCAATAGGATTTTCGTTAGTGAGTCGGACACTTTAGCGGTTTCATCAAGCGAACTGCCGGCAGCAAGATGTACCTCCACAGCAAAGCTGTCGCGCTCGGCTTTGGGCAGCATCTGGATATTGATGCGAGTGAGGAAAATCACGCCGATGGCCACGGATATGACAGATACGATGATGGTGCCCCATTTGTGACGGAAACAGAGGTCGAGGAGCTTCTTGTAGGATTTTTGAAGCGCGTCGAAGAATTTGGCTTGGATTTTCTCCAACTTCGAGCGTTTGTTGGGATTCGAAGGCCCGATGATTCTAGCCGAAAGGTAGGGAATCACCCAGATGGCATAGAGGAAACTGCACGACAAGGTGATGAAGATGGCCCAAGGGAACATCCCGATGAAATCACCCATGTTGGTGCCTTTCATCAACGACAGCATGGGGAAGAACATGAAGGAGATGGAGCAGGTGGCGATGAGCATGGAGGTCATCAGGCTCTTTGTGGAGACGGCGGCGGAATACCAACGGGAACGCCCCGAATTGAGCATGTCGGTATAACCGTCGATGACTACGACGGAGTCGTCTACAATCATGCCGAGCACAACGATGAGTGCCGCCAAGGTGACGGTGTTTAATTCGATGCCTAACAGGTACATGATGGCCCATGCCGCCGCGATGCAGACAGGCACCGAAGTCGAAGAGACCAAAGCGGTACGCAAAGGGAAGAGGAAGAGCATCACCAGAATGACGATGATGACAGCCTCGATGAGGTCTTTCAGGAAGGAACGCACCGACTTGTTGACCACCACGGGCTGGTCGGTGATGCGGTGCACTTTGATGTCGGGCGGCGCCGTGGCAAGGAAGGTCTCGATCTCTTTGTTGACTTCATCGCCGAAGGCCACCACATTGTGTCCAGGTCGCATCTCCATGGAGAAGATGAGGCATTGGTTGCCGTCGACGATGCTGTCAGAGTATTGGATGTATTGCGAGGACTCTTGGTAGCGGCGTTCAAGTCGAGCCACATCGCGCAGGCGGATAATCTGCCCAGTGACGGGGTCGGAGAAGACAATCAGTTCCGAGAGCTCGTAGATGTCGCTGTAGGGGACATTCACATGGATGACCGCAGAGCCGTCAGCGTTATCGGCCTTGCCTGTGATGGTTCGGAGACTGTGGGCAGCCAATTCTGCCGTAATCATAGAGGGCGACACTGCATATTGGGTCATGCGCGTGGGGTCCATGTAGATGGCGATTTCTTCCTTTTGCTCGCCCACGATTTTGATGTTGCCCATGGTCTCGATGTTGCGCAGGCGTTCCGAGAGGCGGTCGGCGAAGTCGCGTAGCTCGCGAGGTGAGCGTTGGTCGCTCTCAATGGCTAGGAGCAGGGAAGAAGCGTTGCCGAAGTCGTCGATGACGGTTGTGGCTAACACACCTTGAGGCAGGTCAGTTCTTTGGAAAAGGACAAGTCCTTGGCGGATGCGCGACCAGGTCATCTTGGGGTCTTTGGTGTCGTTGACCAACGAGACGAAGACAAGAAGCACACCGTCCTTGGATTGCGAATAGGTCTTTTGCTTGTCCACATCGCTGAAGGTGAACAAGTATTGCTCGACGGGCTTGGCCACGCGTTGTTCGATTTCATCGGCGGTGGCACCTGGATAGACAACGGCCACCACACCGATGCGGATGGTCACATCGGGGAACTCGTTTTTCTTGAGTTTGGGCAAGGAGATGAAGCCAAACACGACAATGATGGCCATGAAGAAGAACACGAGTTTGTAGTTCCTCATCGCTCCTTCTATTATATTTCTTTTTTGAGCCATAGTTTCCGTTTTTATCAGATTTGTGACTTTTATTCATTAGCTATCAGCCATCAGCAGTCAGCCATCAGCTCACTTGTAAAGTGGCTGAAAGCTGATAGCTGAAGGCTGACGGCCAAATTGCTCTTACACAACAATAGATTTTTCATTTCCAAATAGTTAAAACGAAATTTTGGCTCCGTTGTAAAGTTTTTGGTAGCCCACCGTGATGATGGTGTCGCCGTTTTCAAGGCCGCTTTCGACCACCACGCCGTTCTTCACAAAGCCTCCCACCTTGATGTTGCGGCGGTAAGCTTTGCCGTTCTTGACGGTCCACACATCGGCACCTTCAGGCATGGTCAGAACACATGAAGAAGGCACCACGATGCCCGATGCCTCCGAAAGTGAGAGCTTGATTTTGGCTACCATGCCGGGAAGAATGTCCTTATTCTCGACAGGCACTTTGGCTTTGATGGTATAGGTGTGTCCCATGGGGTTGGAGACGAACGACTTGTCGATGATTTCGATGGTCTTGGTCAAGTTGTTCAAGCCTGGGAAACTGGCTTCCGCCTTGTCGCCTATCTGGATAATGCCGATTTCTTTTTCTGGGACGGAAAACTCAACAATCATCTTGTTCATGTCGATGATGCGGCAGAATGGGGTGGTGGGGAGCATGTTTTCTCCCGTAGTATGCTTGTCCATGCTGATGAAGCCTTCTTGTGGTGCAATCAAAGTGCATTCATTCAGGTGCTTGCGGGCGGTTATTTCGGTTTGTCTGGCTTTTTCGAGGTCGGTTTCCATCTGTACCCATCGCACATCCGGGATACCACCTTCATCGTGCACTTGCTTCAGGCGGTTATAGCCATCCTCAGCTTGGTTGAGGGTGGCCAGGGCGGCATCGTGGATGCTTTTGGCTGAAGTTGCGTCAACGCGGGCAATGACAGTGCCTTTTTTGACATGTTGCCCATTTTTGACATAGATACCCGTCAATTTGCCGCCCAAAGGAAATGAAACTGGAAGTTCCATCTCGCTCTTGGTTGTCCCTACATAATTGCGTAAATTGTTGTCGTTGGATTGCTCGATAACGCTAATCTCAACGGGAATGATGGGGTCGAAAGTTTGCTTTTGTGCTTTCTTATTGCCACATCCAATCAGTAGTAATGCGGATAAAGCAGTGATTAGTAAAGTTTTGTATTTCATATACTTGTTATATTATGTTTCAAAAAAAGTGATTACAATTTCATCGTCAAACTGATACGGTTTCTGTTGACATCGACTTCCAAAACCTTCACGCGAACCTTTTGATTAAGGTGTACCACCTCGTTCGGGTCTTTGATGTAGTGGTCGGCCATTTGGCTGATGTGAACGAGGCCGTCTTGGTGGACACCGATGTCGACAAAGGCACCGAAGGCGGTGATGTTGGTCACGATGCCGTTGAGGGTCATGCCCGCACGCAAATCCTTGACTTCCCGGATGTTCTTATCGAACTCGAAGGCCTCGAAGGTCTTACGCGGGTCGCGGCCGGGCTTGTCCAATTCGGTGAGGATGTCGTTGATGGTTTCCAAGCCGAAGTCCTTCTCCACAAACTCCTTCGGGTTGATTTTCGCAATGAGTTCCTTGTTGCCGATGAGGTCTTTCACCTTCACATTCAGTGTCTTGGCAATCTTCTCCACGATGTGATAGCTCTCGGGGTGGACGGCACTCTGGTCCAAGGGGTTGTCGCCGTTATGAATGCGCAGGAAGCCGGCGCATTGCTCGAAAGCCTTGTCGCCGAGGCGCGGCACCTCTTTGAGTTGCTTGCGACTCTTGAAACCGCCTTGTTCCTCACGATATTGGATGATGTTAGAAGCCAAGGCAGGGCCGACGCCGCTGACATACGACAGCAGCTGTTGGCTGGCAGTGTTGAGCTCCACGCCGACGGCGTTCACGCAACTCTCCACCGTCTGGTCGAGGCTCTCGCCAAGTTTCTTCTGGTCTACATCGTGCTGATACTGTCCCACGCCGATGCTCTTTGGGTCGATCTTCACCAACTCGGCCAGTGGGTCCATCAGTCGGCGCCCGATGCTGACCGCGCCTCGCACGGTGATGTCGTAGTCGGGGAACTCGTCGCGGGCAATCTTGGAGGCGGAATAGACCGATGCGCCGCTCTCGCTCACCATCACGGCCATCAGGTCGCGGTCGAACTTGATGGAGCGGATGAAGTCCTCGGTCTCGCGTCCCGCCGTGCCGTTGCCGATGGCGATGACCTTGATGCGATAAGCGTCCACGAGGCTCTTGATCTTGCGCATGGCACCCACTGTGTCCGACTTGGGCGGGTGGGGATAGATGGTTTCGTTGTGGAGTAAAGCGCCTGTTTCGCTCAAGACCACCACCTTGCAACCTGTGCGGAAACCCGGGTCGATGGCAAGGACGCGCTTTTGGCCCATAGGAGCGGCGAGGAGCAGTTGCTTGAGGTTCTCCGCGAAGACCTTGATGGCGGTTTCATCTGCCTTTTCCTTATAATAATTGCGGATCTCGGTCTCGATGCTCGGCTCCAAGAGGCGTTTCCATGAGTCGGCAATGGCCTCGCGTACGAGTTCCGATGATTCGTTGTCGTTCTTCAGGAAGATGCTCTCCAAAGAGTTCAGCACGAAGTCGTCATCGACTTTGATTTTCAGCTTCACCATGCCTTCTTCCTCAGCACGGAACAGGGCGAGGAGGCGATGCGAGGGCGCCTCCGAAATCGGCTCGCAGAAATCGAAATACTGTTGGTAGGTCTTACCTTCCTCTTCCTTGCCTTTGACCACGGCGGAGCTGATGTCGCCCTGCATGTGGAAGATCTTGCGGATGCGGTTGCGTCCATTGATATTTTCCGAAACCCACTCGGCCATGATGTCCTTGGCACCTTGCAGGGCTTCCTCGATGTCGTTGACGCCCTTGCCTGCGTTGACATAGCGTGCAGCGAGGCGGTCCACCATGTCTACATTCTGCGCCATGATTTGTGCGGCCAGTGGCTCCAAACCCTTTTCGCGGGCGATGGCGGCGCGGGTGCGGCGTTTGGGCTTGTAGGGGAGATAAAAGTCTTCCACCTCTTGCAAGGTCTTGGCGTTCAGTATCTTTTGCTCCAGTTCGGGCGTGAGTTTCTCCTGCTCGCGGACGGAGGCGATAACGCTTTCTTTGCGCTTTTGCAGTTCGGTGAGTTGCTCCAGGCGCTTCTGAACGGCGGCCACATTCTCTTCATTCATAGTGCCTGTCATTTCCTTGCGGTAGCGGGCGATGAAGGGGATGGTGGCGCCTTCGTCGAAGAGGCGAATGACATTGGCCACATGGTGCGCGGCCAGGTTGAGTTCTTGCGCGATTTGAGTGGCGAAATCTATGGTGTTATGCATGGTTAATCTATTCTATTGCCTTGTTTGTCAAATTGTATAGTTTTACTTTCCAGGAACCCTCTTTTTCTAACCTTAGCCTTGCCATCAGTGAAATAAAAAGCATATTCATATTCACATGGGATTACGATGTCTCCTTGTTTGTTGATATAACCCCATTTCCCGTTTTTCATAACTCTGATTAAATCAACATTTAGAAGAATGTCAGTGTATTCTGTCTCATCATAGGCGATGTTGCCTCGCATATTAAGAAATAGCCATTTTTCGTTTTTCTTTGCTGCAACGAGGGCCTTTGTAAATCTAATAATATCCTCATATTCGAAAGGAATGACAGTGTTGCCGAGTGTGTCGATGATTCCCAGTTTTCCGCTTTTCTTAGCCACAGCAACACCTTCGGCAAATTCTTTAATTTCATCATACTCAAAAGGGATGACAATGTTGCCGAGTTTTTCGATGGCTCCCCATTTTCTGTTTTTCACCACAATAGAGATATCTTCGGAGAAATCCCCTGTGTCATCATATTCAAAAGGTATGACGATCTTCCCCTGTTTGTTGATAAACCCCCATTTCCCGTATTTCTCCACAGATGCAAGATCTTCGAAGAAAGTCCCTGTGTCATCATATTCAAAAGGTATGACAGTCTTCCCCTGCCTGTTGATAAAACCCCATTTTTCGTTTTTCTCCACAGATGCGAGACCTTCGGAGAAATCACTTGTATCATCATATTCAAAAGGTATGACGGTCTTCCCCTGCCTGTTGATAAAACCCCATTTTTCGTTTTTCTCCACAGATGCGAGTCCTTCGGAAAAATCGCCAGAATAGTCATATATTAATGGGATGACAACATTTCCTTTTGGGTCAATGAAGCCATATTTTTCATTGATTGCAACAGAAGCCAAACCTTCGGAAAAATCCTCTGCAAAGTCGTAAATAAAAGGAATGATAGTGTTTACTTCAGAATCAACATATCCATATTTATCATCTTTTAAGTATGGTTTTGGGAAGTCTGTTTCGTTATAGGAGGGAATTGAACTTTGTGCTTCTTCGTCTTTTGTTTCTGTTTCGTTAATGGATGTCGACTCTTGCTTTGTTTGTCTTAGTAATTGACGAACATCTTCCACCAAAACTGTTTCAATTGGATGAACTGTCATCATTCTCCAATTATTGGATGAAAAAATCAATTCCAGATGTTCGGGAAGCGGTGCCTCATCGATGATGTATGGTAACATTTTCGCTCCATGTTTCTTATTAAAAGCAAAGGTGATTTCTCGGTCAGTATATGCGGAATCGTATGCGTTTTGACTGGCTAAAAGTAAGAATACTTCGCTTTCTCTGATTGCAGGAGCCAGCACCTTCGGAAACTCCATCCCGCCACCTATTCCTTGCCTATCAATAAAATAACTAATCCCAGCTTTGTCGAACGCCGCGCAAATCTGGTCGGCAATGGCTGTGTCCTTGCGCGAGTAACTGATGAAGACATCGTATTTCATATATTTTATATTATTATGGTTGCAAAGGTAGTGAAAATTCTGTTTAGTACTTGTTTAGAGTTACATGTCCTTCATCGAAAGCCCAATCAGATCAACCTTGTATCCATTCAAAAGCTTTTTTATGTTTTGGTACTTTTCTTCTAATTCTTTGGGCTTGAACCTTTCTGGATTCCGCTTGACTTCGGCAACGATGGCATGGTGGTCAAGGCGCTCCAAGGCGATGAGGTCGATTTCGTTTTTCCCTTGATTGTCCCACCAATGCGATACTTCCGTGACTCGTTCTTTCTCGCCATAGAGTTGCCTGAAATATTTTTCCAGCACAAAGCCACTGTATTGCGTGTAATCTTTGCGGATGAACTCTTCAAGGAGATCGAATTTCTCCAGTTCGACGAGTGTTCGGTTGCTCTCGATGAACCTGAACCAAAACATCAGGAAACAGTCATCGATATAGTATTTCACGCCATGGCTGTTGGGCTTGGCCCACATAGGACGGAGTTTGTTGACCAGGGAATACTCTGTTTCCAAAGTATCGAGATAGCGCCCTGTGTTTTTTTCAACGATGCTGTCAATCTCCGATTGGCTTGTCATCCCTGATGCAATGAGTTGCAGGATGCTATAGTAGATTTGGAATTTGCGCCCAAACTCACCAACCAACAATTCGGTGCCTTCTTCCAAGAAGATGCTTGATGGGCGGCAAACATCACGGATCATGTCCCCCCATGTCTTGCACCCGTCATCCATCAGTTGCGCCACATATTTGGCCACGCCTCCTGTGATGGCGTAAAGCATCAGCAAGTCCTCTGGCGTGTAGCTGGGGTTGTGGTCTTGAAGAATCTGTTTCAGCACCGAGGTCGAAAAAGGCTTGAGGTCGATTCGGGCAGTCTTGCGTCCAAAAAGTGGCTCCTTGCGGTCTTCGAATATCCTTTTCATCATGTTATAAATGCTGCCGCAAGCGATGAGATGGATATGGGCTTCGGCATGATGCTTGTCCCAAACCTGTTGAATATCGCTTATGATGCCCTCTCCAATGTCGGCCAAACGCTGAAATTCATCGATGATGACCGTCGCTTTTCGTGTTTTGCTGAAGACAAGGATTTCCTCCAAGAGGGCGGCAAAGGAAGTAACTTGGCCATGGATATGAAGACCCAGAACTGTTTCAACTTGTTTTTGGAAATCAACACATTGAATTTGCTCTGCCTTTTTTCCAATGAAAAAATACAGATAAGAACGGCCTTTCAAGGCTTCCGTCATTAGAGTCGTCTTGCCCGTGCGCCTACGGCCTATCAACACGGTAAACTGGGCCGATTGGACAGACAATTCGTCAATCCTTTGCAACTCTTTGATTTCCTTTTCTCTATCGTAGAATCTCATTTTTACAAATTTGTAAATTACAAATGATTAAATTTTGTTGCAAAAATAGTAATTATTGTTTTTGTGACCTCGTTTTTTATTTATCCCACAAAATTAATGCTACAAAAATACACTTTTCTTTGTGAAATAAAGCATGTTTTTCGTTTTCCATATTTGAATATTGTTATTCGTTTCAATTTCAATACTAGGATATTGTTTTTTGGAAGAAAATCCATATTGGATTATTGTTTTTCATTATCTTTGCGGCAAATATTTAACATCATGCCTGTATTAGTCTTTCTTTTCGGTTTGTTGGCGGGCTGTCTGTTGGCAGTCATCGTCGGTTTGATTGGCTCGCGCCGGCGCATCGGTTTTGGATGGGCCTTCTTGCTTTCGGTGGTGACCTCGCCCATTATCGGTCTCATCGTGACGCTTTGTACGCCCAAGTTGGAAACCCAAGGTCGCAAATGGGGCTGTCTTGGTACGCTGATCGGCATAGCGATGTTGGTGCTTCTCGTTGTGGTGGTGCTCATGTTATTGCCTGACTTGTACGAACAATTGCAGTCGTGGTTCCAATCCTTGAAGTGATATGATCAAAAACCTAATCTTCGACTACGGCGGTGTGCTCCTCGACTGGAACCCGCATTATCTTTATGACCCTTATTTCGGCGATGTGGAGAAGGCCGAGTGGTTCCTCACCCACATCTGCACCTACGAGTGGAACGCCCAGCACGATAACGGCAAACCCATTGCGGAAGGCGTTGCGGAACTCATTGCCGAGCATCCCGAATGGAAGAAGGAAATCGAGCTGTATTACGGTGACTTCATGAAGATGATGGGCGGACAGATATCAGGCATGGAGGAGTATGTCAAGGAATTAAAAGCCAAAGGCTTCCGTGTGTTTGGATTGTCCAACTGGTCGGAGGAGACTTTCGCCTTGGTGAGGCCGACCTATCCTGTTCTTAACCTTATGGAGGACATGGTGATTTCGGGTATCGAGCGGGTGATGAAGCCAGACCCGAGAATTTTCCAACTTGCCTTACAACGCTTCGGCATCAAGGCCGAGGAGACGGTGTTTATTGATGATAACCCGAATAATGTGGCGGCGGCGAGTGCCTTGGGAATTAAGGGAATACAATTTGAGACAAAAAGCAAATTGGAGGAAGTATTGAATAATTTGTGATGCTAATAAATTGTTGATAAACACTTTGTTAGATTGTTTTTTTACAACTTTTTTCCACTATTTCAACACTGTTTTTGCAACTTTTTTCCAGATGGATAATCGATTTGTTGTTTTATCCGGTTTTTGTTTGTAATTTTGCAAAAAATCATCAGCATTATGCGTTTCCTAGAATATCTTTTTTTTAAGTATTACAATTTGGGCATTAAACTTGGGTCAAAGCAAAACGCTAGCACTTCTGCCGTACTCTTATTATCGTTTGTTTTTACCCTTTATCTAGTTGATGTTGCTATTACACTTGATTGCCTCTTTGGAATTAACTGGGATAGTCGTTGGATTGTCGGCTTTTTAATAGTTTCTATCGTTATCCTGATTCTAGTTTTCGATTTTACATTAGTATATTTTGGTAAAAGTTCAAGGATTGTATCCAAACACAAGGAAGAATGGACGGGAAAGAAAAATTTAGGAGCAATTTTATTTCCTATAATTGCTATTCTTTGGTTTAGCGTGTATTGTGTTGTCAAAATACTGATGAATCGAGGTATTTTATAAGATTTTGAAATAGATTTTTGAACGATTTCTGGCCGAAGGCAATACCAAAATAAAAGAATATGAAAATCCTCTCAGTCAATCAAATCCGCGAAGCGGACAAATACACGATAGAGAACGAAACCATTGAGTCCGTCGACCTGATGGAACGGGCGGCCACGAAAGTCTTTGAGTGGCTCTATCGTCGTGCGCCGCGCGACAAGACCATCAAGATCTTCTGCGGCATGGGCAACAACGGCGGCGACGGCCTCGTGGTGGCCCGACTGCTCAATGAGCAAGAGATTGTCCCGCAGGTGTTTATGGTGCGCTACTCAGATAAGATGAGCCACGACTGCGAGGTGAACTACTACCGCCTCGTGAACGAGACCAAGGTGCCGATGTTCGACATCCTCACCGAGGACGACTTCCCGAAAGTCGATGCCAACGATGTGGCGGTCGACGCCATCTTTGGCTCTGGTCTCAACCGTCCGCCGCAGGGCATGACTGCCGACCTGATTGCCTACCTCAACCAAAGCAAGGCCATTCGCGTGGCCATCGACATCCCTTCGGGCCTCTTCGCCGACCAGCCCAGTGCCTTGGGCTTCATCTTCAAGGCTGACTACACGCTGACCTTCCAAAACCCCAAGTTGGCTTTCCTGCTGCCCGAGAATGACCCGTATGTGGGCCGCTTCGAGGTCTTGGACATCGGCCTGCACCCGCGCTATCTGGAAGAGGTGGAGACCAACAACCTGTTGACCGTCAAGGCGATGGTGAAGCCGATACTGCACAACCGAACGAAATACTCCCATAAAGGCACATACGGTCACGCCCTGCTGATTGCTGGCTCCGAAGGTAAGACAGGCGCGGCTTTACTTGGCGCGAAAGCCTGTCTGCGCACGGGTGTGGGTTTGTTGAGCGTACACCTGCCTAAGGTAGCCCAATTGCCTTTGCAGACCGCCATCCCCGAGGCAATGATAGATGGCGATGAATCCGAAACCTGCTTCTCAACATTTGGATATTTGGATGCCTATACCGCTGTGGGCGTAGGTCCAGGCTTGGGCAAGGCTGACGACACCGTCCGCGCTTTGAAACGCCTGATCCAAGAGGTGCAAGTGCCGCTCGTCATGGATGCCGATGCCTTGAACATCCTCTCCGACAACCCGACTTGGCTGCCGTTCCTGCCCGCCAAGACGATACTGACACCGCATCCCAAGGAGTTTGAACGCTTGGTAGGCAAGACCTCGACCTCGTTTGAACGGCTTGAGAAACAAAGGGAACTGGCCACCAAATACAACCTTGTCGTTATCGTGAAAGGTGCACATACTACCGTTGCGATGCCCAACGGCACCGTTTTCTTCAACACCACAGGCAATCCTGGCATGGCCACGGCGGGCAGCGGTGATGTGCTGACAGGCATCATCCTCTCGCTCTTGGCGCAACGCTATTCGCCTGAGGAAGCTGCTGTGTTGGGTGTCTATCTCCACGGCCTCGCAGGCGACCTCGCCGCCGACGAGATAGGGCAGGAGGCTTTGATAGCTTCTGATATCACGGAGCATATTGGGAAGGCATACACTGCGCTTCACGCTAAGTAGTTTTTTCCCACGCAGAATCCGCAGAACTCGCAGAACCTGCCGGACACGATTGCCTCACGCAGAATGCGCAAAACACGCTGAACCTGCCGGACGCAAACCAATCATCGCATTGCGATTCCCATAATTTTGCGGATTCTGCGTGATAAATATGTATGTGTCGATTCGAGTGAAAAGAGTATGTTGAGTAAAGAAACTATCTGACGACCACCTTTTTGGTCAAGGTGCCCTCTTTTCCAGTAACCACGAAGAAATATATCCCTTTTGCGCGTCTTTTCATACTGTACTCCAATTCTTTGGTGCATGAGGCGTTAAAGGTTTGTATAACATCAATCAAACCTCCCATCATATCATACACTTTGACCACAACTTTACCCTCCATGTCTTCAAAACATAGTTCCATTTCTCCATTGTTGGGGTTGGGGATGATATCGAAGGTGCTCCTTGGATCATCCTGTTCGTTGATGCCATAAAATGATGGTATAAGCCAATAACGCACTATATCTTCCTCTTTCGAACAAGGGCTCACCGCTTTGAAGGTAAGCCAAACGGTATCCTCCACCCAATCCATCGGATACAAGATGCAAGTGCGATTGTCGTCGGAAGGGACGATGCGCCAGCTAGGTTTTGAAATGCTCCATTCGCATAGGCTGTCAATCCATGTGAAATCGGAAAGAGAGTCGATAGCTTGGAAGGTATAGCATTTCACATTGAACTCTGTCGCTGTGATAGGATAATGCGCTGACTCGATGGTTGGCGTGATGCACTCCAAAACTGGATTAGGTTCGTAATTCACGGTAAGGTTCAAATCAATAATGCTATCACAGCCATCTCTAGTCAGACCTTCATACTGATAATGACCTGACTCCGTAAGATAGCCATCTGGGGCTGCCTTCCACGGATACCTGTCGCACACCGTTTCCACCAAGCTAGCTTCATAACCTTTCTTGATGGTAAGGTCTAGTATATAGATATCGTCGCATCCAATAGAATCGGTAATAGTGTCGTAATAAACACCATCATGGAAGTACTCGTGATTACGCCATGTGAACGAGTTTTCGCATGTTTTCACTCTTTCAGTTGGATGGATTCGCTCATGATCTATCGTAAGATGCAGCGTAATTGTACTGTCGCAGCCAAGAGCCGTTTGTGACGAATACGCGTAATCACCCGATTCCGTATAGGTGGCACCGTGCCAGGTGAACGCGTTGCATGCGACTGCCGTTGTGTCACCTTGGAAATCATGGTCAAGGGTAAGGTGTAGCACAAAGGTGCTGTCACAAGTTCCGGGTTCTTGAATAATATTTACGTATGTGCCGCTATTCGTAAAGTTGGTTCCACGCCAATGGTAGTTGTTGCATGCTGTTACATTTTCCTCTGAATTATAGCTTCCACTGATGACAAGGTTCAAGAGCAAAAGGCTGTCGCATCCATCAATGCTCTGCGCCAGATGGGTGTATACTCCAGATTCGGTGTAGGTCGTGTTATACCATTCGTATTCATTACAAGCCGTGGCCTCAAGGTAAGTCGTGTCAATAGGGTTGATGGTCAGGTGAAGTATCAAAGTGCTGTCGCAGGTTCCAGGTGTATGGACAATCTGGGTGTATGTGCCGCTTTCAGTATAAGTATTCCCTCGCCAATCATAGCTGTCGCATGCAGTTGCATACTCTTCTGAAATCAAGGTCCTGACATTTATCGTTTTGGTAAGATAGAGCGAATCCATTGTTCTGTGAGGGTTATGAAGCACATTGGTTACAGTGTAGAAACCGTCAGTGCTATAAGTGTGGGTAACTTGTTCGCCTTGCGCTGAAGTGCCATCGCCAAAATACCATGTCACGTCATCATAGTGCCAGTTGGTTTCCGTATTGAATTCCAAGGCTTGATTGGTGCAGAAATAATGGTCTTCAGGGATTTCCGAATAATCCCAGCCGTCAATTGTCATGGTGTAATTGAAGTTGGTAGAAAAACTATGTGCCTTAAGGAAAACGCCTGAATCAGCAAACTCGTCACCTACGTCACAAATGGCCATTTTGATATGGTAATTCGACATGGGAACCACGTTGAAACTTACTTCGATCAAGGTTGTGAAACCGTCAAATTGAATGGTAGAGCCTCCTGTGTTGTCGATGTAATACGCTGAATTGTGGTTGAGGTTCACATTGTCGATGCTGACGACATCTGTCGTTCCAGGTATCAAGGCCATGTTCTGATGGTCGTAATATCCGCCGGCAGGATTGATTCCTTCCACAAAAAAGCCAAATACGTCGTTGTAATCCCCGCCGACCCATTCCATATATTCTTCAGAGCCGAACACAAAACTGAAAGTCAACGTATTATCCCAAGGGATAAAATCAAACTCAAGCACTGCGACATTTTGTGTTGTTCCAGAGGCAATGGAGGCTAAATCATCATCGTAATACGCGTCACATGTTGAAGGAACCATTGTTTCATCTGAGTCGTTTGGGCCGACAGCGACACTCACTCCTCCAGTGGCCAAGATGAGACCAGACTCCATACCGATGTTGGTTGGTGTACTACCTGTCTCGAACTTACCAATGAGGTTGCAATAAATGATTCTTTCGGAACCGTTGAATTTGGCATTGGATATGGTGACGCCATTGTCCAATAGGATGTTTCTGACCAATGAATCCGCTGTCCAGCCATTCAGGTCTGAGGCTTCTGTCACAATAAGTTGGGCGTGCAGTTTCCCTGAAAATAGAAAGCCCAGTAGTATGGTAATCAGGAATAGTGTTCTTTTTCTTTTCATTTCGCAAAGTTCTTTTTTTCAACATTTTGACAGCGGCAAAAATAGATAAAAAAATGAATTTTACAAGAGGCGGATTGAAAAAACTGGAAAAGTATTCTTGGGATTGTGTATTTTTGCCATTCATTGTTAGCTAGTCTATGATTAAAACCACCGTTTCGAACCGAGAGATCTGGCGTATCGCGTACCCCATCATGCTGGGTAATCTTGCGCAGACCATCATCACCTTTACTGACACCGCATTCTTGGGTCACCTTGGCACCATCGAGTTGAGTGCCTCCATGATGGCGGGCTTGTATTATTTTGTTTTCACCACCTTGGCGATGGGTTTTGCCGTGGGCATACAGATCTTCATCGCGCGGAGGTATGGTGAAGGCAACTTTAGCAAAATCGGCGTAGTGTTTCAGCATGGAGCCTTGTTTGTGCTGGGTTTGGGACTTTTGCTGTTCAGCATCTTGTTCTTCTTCAGTCATCGGCTGTTGCATGTCATCATCGAGTCGGAAAACATCTATGGAGCGGCCAACGAATACCTGAGATTTAGGCAGTTCGGCATTATGTTCGTGGTGTTCAACTTCCTGTTCCGCTCTTTCTATGTCGGCATCAGCACCACCAAGGTGATCACCTTCTCGACCATCATTATGGCGGTGGTCAACATTTTCTTCGACTGGGCTTTGATCTTCGGCCATGTGGGTTTGCCAGAGATGGGCATCGGCGGCGCGGCTTTGGCTTCGCTGTTGGCTGAAATCACGGCGTTCTTCTTTTTCTGGATTTACACCTACATCAAGATACCGCATGAGGAATATGGCATGTTCCGTTGGCACAAGTGGCAGCCCGCCTTGATGGGCGACATCCTCAAGGTGGCCTTCCCAAGCATGATCCAGCGTCTGTTCTCATTCGGTGCCTGGTTCATCTTCTTCGTTATGATCGAGAAGATGGGAGAGACCGCCATCGGCGTTTCGTCGGTGGTCCGCAGCACCTATATGATTCTCATCATCCCGGGCATCGCCTTTGCCTCGACGGCGAACACCCTGACGAGCCGCATCATTGGTGAGGGCAAGAGCAACGAGGTGATGTCGAGTGTCTGGAAAGTGGTGAAGAACAGCTTCTTATGCTCTTTGGTGTTGGTTGTTGTTGTGGCCATCATTCCGCAACTGGTTCTTCAGATTTACACCGAAGATTTGACTTTGGCGCAGGCGGCCATCCCATCGGTGTATGTAATCTGTGCCGCCACTTTGTTGGGTGCCTTCTCCATGACCTTCTTCGAGGCCGTCTCGGGCACGGGCAACACTACGGCGGCCATGGCCTTGGAGTTCGGCATTCTCATCATCTACATCATCTATGTCTTCCTGATGTCGAAGACCTCCACCATCGCTGGCGTGTGGACCGCCGAGTGGGTCTACAACATCTCCATCGGCCTGATTTCGCTGGTGTATATTTGGAAGGCGGACTGGGGGAGGAAGCGGATTTGAGGTTGTTTTGCGGAGGTTGAAACCTCCGATGTGATAGGGTCGTCCCTTCGGGACTATGTGTGATGCGATGCTTGGGAGAGGGCGGAGGTTGAAACCTCCGATGTAGTAGGGCCGTCCCTTCGGGACTTTGCTTAATGAGAAAGAGTGCGATTTAGCATGTTTATGTATCTTTGCAGAATCTAATCAGACCTTATTTTACTATTATGCGACAAAAACTTGTAGTCTTCACCGGCGCAGGCATCAGCGCCGAAAGCGGAATCCCCACTTTTCGCGACAAAAACGGGATGTGGGGCAAGTATGATGCCATGAAGTTGGCCAGTGTGGAGGGTTTTGAGGAAGACCCACAGGCGGTGCTCGATTTCTACAATGCCCGTCGGAAAAACCTGTTGGAGGTGGAGCCGAACCATGCCCATCGTGTATTAGCAGACTTGGAAAAACAATACGATGTAACCATCATCACCCAGAATGTGGATAATCTTCATGAAAGGGCAGGAAGTAGTAAGGTGCTGCATCTTCACGGCGAGTTGTGCAAGGTGACCTCATCGCGCAACCGCCTCGATCCCAATTGCATCAAGGACTATCCGCTTGATGTCCCCATTCGATTAGGTGACAAAGCCGCCGATGGTTCGCAACTGCGGCCTTATATTGTATGGTTTGGCGAGTATGTCGATGGTATGGAATTGGCAGAGTATTGGGTGCAACAAGCCGATATCTTTGTGGTCGTCGGCACTTCACTGGTGGTTTATCCAGCGGCAGGATTGGTCGATTATGCCCCAAGTGAGATACCCAAGTTCCTGATTGATCCGAAAGACCTGAAAGGTGGCCTACCAGTTGGATTCCAGCATATTAAGGCTAAGGCAGTGGAAGTGGTGGATGAGTTGGTGGAGAAGTTATTCGAGTTTGTTACGGGTTGAAAAAAAGCATTACTTTTGCACGAAGTTTTCACTTTAAGTTTAATCTAAAATGGCCAATATGAAAATCCAGGAAATACTAAACCAAATTGACATTGGCAGTTATGCCTTGCCAGAGTTTCAAAGAGGATATGTTTGGAATCGTGACCAGGTCAAAAAACTGATAATGTCACTTTATAAGGGGTATCCGATCGGAGGACTGCTTATTTGGGTGACGAAGACAGACC
The DNA here is from genome assembly GCA_902801625.1 of uncultured Bacteroidia bacterium. Classification (GTDB taxonomy): domain Bacteria; phylum Bacteroidota; class Bacteroidia; order Bacteroidales; family F082; genus Limimorpha. The sequence goes on from CADCJI010000017.1 coordinate 19,860, forward strand.
CAAGCATTACAAGAGGAGACGGACAACTGACTCCAGGTGTCGTGAATTTGATACTTGATGGACAACAGCGTATAACGTCACTTTATGGTATTATTCGTGGACATGCTCCTAGATTCTTTGACGGAAATGCGAACTCTTTTACAGGCTTGTATTTCAACATAAAGGAAGAGGTTTTCGAGTTCTATATGGCTACCAAAATGAAAGACAACCCTGACTGGATTAGTGTTACGGAATTGCTTCAGAAAGGAGCGAGTAATTATATTGGTGAGGCTGATGCCGAACGTAAGATGTATTTGTTCAATTATCTTGATGTGCTGAATCGTTTGAACAACATAAAAGACGTTGATTTGCACGTTTCCAATGTTACTGGCGAAGATAAGACCATAGATGTTGTTGTAGAGATATTCAACAATGTGAACACAGGCGGAACAAAATTGAGCAAAGGCGATTTGGCTTTGGCCAAGATTTGCAGTTTGTGGCCAGATGCCCGTAATGAGATGAAGGATTATCTTGCCCAATTGCAAAAGGCAGGTTACGATTTCTCTATTGAATGGTTGTTAAGATGTATTACTGTCTATATGACAGGTCGTCCATATTTCTCTGAATTAGGTAAAGTTTCTGTGGATGACTTTAAGTGCGCATTGATCAAAACAAAACAATTGATTGGCTTGTGCCTTGACCATATTGCCTCCCGACTCGGCCTTGACCACGATAGAGTATTGCCAAGTAAATTTGCTATTGCAACCATGATAGGTTTCTTGCGGTTGCATCCCGCCTCTGAGCTTGACAACTCCCAATGGAACAGGTTGATGTATTGGTATGTGCATACATTCCTTTGGGGCAGGTATGCTGGTTCAACAGAAAGTGTAATGGCGCAAGACTTGAATGTTATTTCAGAAGGAGAGGGGGTTGAAGGCCTGTTGCGCTTGATGCTTCTACAACGTGGCGACTTAGTGTTAAAGGCCGATGATTTCTGGGGATGGAGTACGGGAGCACGTTTTTATCCATTACTATATCTTCTGACTAGGGTAAACCATGCCAGAGATTTCAGTAGCGGCATTGAACTTACTCATAGCCTTTTGGGTAAAAACTCCACGCTTGAAGTACATCACATTTTCCCGAAGGATGTGCTTTACAAAGCTGGCAAGTCAAAAGCTATGGTTAATTCTCTTGCCAATTATGCTTTTCTAACCAAGGAAACGAATTTGGAAATTTCCAATGAAAAGCCGGAAAACTACATGCCAGTGTATTCCAAGAAACAGCCAGGAGCGTTAGAGTCGCATTGGATTCCGATGGACCCGGAGTTGTGGAAGGTTGAGAATTATGAAGTTTTCTTGCAGAAGCGTCGTGAGATGTTGGCAGTTGGAGCTAATGAGTTCTTGCAATCGTTATACGAGGATGATGTGGAGAAGGTTATCATAGAGAACTTTACGGACAGACTTGCACCGAATGTGCAGGATGAAGAAGAAGAAAATCAGATTGCTGAAGTTGCTCATTGGATGGAAGAGCAAGGCCTTTCGTCTGGCCAGCGAAATTATATGGTTAATGACAATGACACAGAAGTCATTTTAGATCTCGCTTGGCCTGATGGAGTTCAAGTAGGTTTGAGCAAACCTTTGGCATTACTGTTGAATGAATCAGATGAGGTATGTGCAGCAGCAAATCGTTGTGGCTATACATATCTAACAGATGTACAAGGCTTTAAAGACTATGTCAAAGCAAATTATTTGGCTTAATCATGGAAAGTCGATTGGAATCATCTGAGGATTTGGAAAGAGTACATCAGTTTGTCGTAACACATGAGTGGAATTTTGCCAAAACAATGCCACAGATTCCTCATTGGTATTGCTTGTTAAAAGACAAAAAATGACGTTGAAGAATTTCATTGGTTTGCAGCACATATACGAGAGTATAGCGAGCCAGGACAATTCTATGGTCTAACCTACTACTATTATTATTTGGATGAAAACAAATATTGGTGGATGGACGATACCGTCGAAGAGTGTGATTAATCAATCGGGATAGAGTGAAATAACATTTGCTACTTCGTGTTTACTGCCTTTCCTATGGTTTTTGAAATAAACGTCATAGTCCTGAAAGGACGGCCCTAACATATCGGAAGGTTTCAACCTCCGATGATAGCCTCAATCCGTCTCAAACGCCCACCGCTCGTCATACTCCACGCCAGCCTCATCCAAGAGCTGCTTGTATTCGTCTCTCCAGTCGGTGCGGTGGTGGTGTGCCGCTTGGTTGCGGATGTATCGAACCACATTGTCAAGGGCGTTGTAGCTTACCGAAAAGGCTCCATAGCCTGCCTGCCAGCAGAAGCCTTCGTAATATTGTTCGTCCAAGGTCTTGATCCACTTGCTGCTGTAGGCCTTGATGCGCTTCACGAAGTCGGACAAGGAGATGGTCTTGGGCAACGAGGTGAGGATGTGAACATGATTGCCGATACCACCGATTTCGACGGGTATGCCATCCATGTTGCGGATGACACCGCCGATATAGGCGAACACCTGCCCGAGGTCTTTGTCGCGTATCTCCATGCTATGATACTTGATGTGGAAGACAATATGGATGTCGTTTCTTGCGAGTGAGCTTCCCATGATGGCTGAGTTTGTGTGGTCAAGGGGATTGAAATCCCCGTAGAAGTCGGGTCGTCCTTTGACTCCGTCGAATCATAGATTTCAGGACTCTGCACTGACTCCAGAGCACAAAAGTAGGAAAACTCTTTGAATTGTGTGTTTTACTTTGGAAAAAGTTTTTTCTCGTTTTCTGGCTTAAATCCGAGTCCTGAAAGGACGACCCTAACACATCGGAGGTTTCAACCTCCGCGACCAAAAAAGGTCTCAGGTAAGCAGAAAAAAGGACGACCCATCGGACGGCTTCAACCTCCGCAAGATAACAACTCACCGCAACCGCACCCATACCACCAAAGGCCGATGGTCGGAGGCCTCTGGCTCATCGATGACATGCGATTCAATGGCTTCGGCGCGGCCGTTGAAGGCGGCGACATAGTCGATGCACACCGCCGGCTCGTCGGCAGGGTAGGTGGCCTCTTCGCCAGAGAGGACGGTGAAATACTGCGTCATCAACTCGAGCAATTCCGAGCCAGGCTCATCATTCCAGTCGCCGGCAAGAAGGAAAGGCTTCTGCCACCGTTGGGCCTCTTCCACGATGAGCGGAACCGATACCATGCGTTGCGCCTCTTCAAGGTCGAGGTGGGTGCAGGCAATCACATAATCTTCCAGCTCCACCACTAAAAGCACACGAGGCTCTTCACCTGGCAAAGGGATGCGTCTAATGCTCAGTGGGATTTCATGAGAAAGAATGCCCACGCCATATTGGCCTCCGTCAAAATCTATGGCAGCCCCAAAGATCGGATGGTAACCTGTTCGGCTAGCCAACTCGTCCAGTTGGTCACGATGTCCGCTTCGACCTGTCATGCTGTCTAGTTCCTGAAGGGCCACCACATCAGGCTGTTGTTGGGAAATCACTGTGGCTGTGCGGTCATAGTCCACCACCAGGTCCATGCCCGCACAATGGCGCACATTGTAACTCATGATTTGCAACTGTTTGTTTTGCCCTAGGGAGACCAATGCCATGCCCAATAGCAATGTGACTAAAACGACAAACTTTCTCATAATTGGATGAGTTTTTCTGCGTCAAAGATACAAAAAATCCAAAAACGAAGAAAAACTGTATTTTTGACAAAGATTTATGATATTTTGTTATTTGTTGTAAACCAATAATATACCCGACAGCAAACGACAACAAACGACTACTGTCGACTACAAACGTTTAATCAACGGCTTTCTCTTGACAAACGCTGTTTCTTTGCAACATCAAAATCGAAAATGCTATGACGGACAAGAAACCATTCGACAAAGAACAGTCAATCAAGATCCCGTTTTCGGAATTAGTGGAACTGATTGATCAAAAATGTGACTACAAGTTTGCCATCATCGACAACGAGGTTGATGAAGAATTGATGCTTTTGGCCAAAAAGGAAGGATTAGATTTGACAGGCTACAAGCATGTGATTGAAACAAGCGGGACTAGTCACTCGCAACACAGACACGGGGAGAATAGTAAAGATAGGGCGCCTTTGACTGTGGAGGATTATTTCCTTATTCCTTACATTATCAAAAACCGAGATGCAGTGATCATTTCTCCGTCTTTGACAAGAATTCATAAGAACAGAGTCTTCATTTACGAAAAGAAGATTGGTAATCAATACGTTTATGTGGAAGAGATAAGAAGAGGAAGGAACAAGAGCCTGGCTTTTCAATCCCTCAGAAAAAGAAAAGCCCCCGAATAGGAGGCTTTAAAGTGTTATCGCGGAGGGTGTCATGCCGAAGCCTGTCCCTTACGTCTTGATAGTCCGCTGTTTTTCTATCCGTTTCCGCGACCAACTATCTGCAAAAATACAACTTTTTTCAAATACGCAAGCCTAGTTCTGAAAAATCAACACAAAAAAACTCCATCATGTCAAAAATTACTATCTTTGTCCCTTTATAAATGCATCGCGCAAAGCGGCCCCTGAGCTCGTCGAAGGGCTCGCATTAATACAATGAATCTTGAATTTTGAATTTTGAATCTTTAAATCTTAAATCTTTAAATACTAACTAATTAAAACCCCACAATCATGACTACAGAAAAAACACAAGAAGAAGCTGCAAAACTGAGGCAGGAGAAACTGAAGGCTTTGGAAGCCACATTAGGTAACATCGAGAAGAGCTTTGGCAAGGGAAGCATCATGCGCCTGGGCGCCGAGGCCGAGAAGATGGAGAGCATCTCCACTGGCTCCATCGGTCTGGACTATGCCCTCGGCGTGGGCGGTCTGCCAAAAGGCCGTATCATCGAGATTTACGGCCCCGAGAGCTCGGGTAAGACCACGCTGGCACTCCACGTGATTGCCGAGGCACAGAAGAAGGGTGGCATCGCCGCCTTCATCGATGCGGAGCATGCCTTCGACCGTTTCTATGCCGCCAAACTCGGCGTGGATGTGGAGAACCTCCTCATCTCACAGCCCGACTACGGCGAACAAGCCCTCGAAATCGCTGAGAACCTCATCCGTTCTGGTGCCATCGATGTCATTGTCGTCGACTCCGTTGCCGCTTTGACGCCCAAGAGCGAAATCGAAGGCGAGATGGGCGACAGCAAGATGGGTCTTCAAGCCCGCTTGATGAGCCAAGCCATGCGTAAGCTCACCGCCACCATCAACAAGACGGGCTGCGTCTGCATCTTCATCAACCAATTACGCGAGAAGATCGGCGTGATGTTCGGCAACCCCGAGACCACCACGGGCGGTAATGCCTTGAAGTTCTATAGCTCTGTGCGTATTGACATCCGCAAGATCAGCCAGATCAAGGACGGTGAGAATGTTTTGGGCAGCCGCGTGAAGGTGAAGGTCGTCAAGAACAAGGTGGCCCCGCCCTTCCGCAAGGCCGAATTCGACATCCTCTATGGTGAAGGCATCTCTCGTTCGGGCGAAATCGTCGACCTCGGCGTGGAGATGGGCATCATCAAGAAGAGCGGCTCGTGGTTCAGCTACGGCGACTCCAAGCTCGCCCAAGGCCGCGACTCGGTTAAGAAACTCATTGAAGATAACCCCGAACTCGCCGACGAACTCGCTGCCAAGATCTTCGAGGCGTTGGAGAAGAGCGAAGAGTAAGGTAATGAGTGATGTTTAATCCCCCTAGCCCCCTTTAAAGGGGGGACTGCTTTTACTGAGCTGTTCCCCCTCTGGGAGGGGGCAAGGGGGAGTAAAACAAACCCTTGCAAAAACTGAAACAATGAAAAAAAACATCCTATTTCTCGGCCTGCTGCTCGCCCTCTTTGCTTGCGACAACACGCCTAAACCAGAACCAGACAACACAACCAAGGAACCTACGGCTACCATCACGGTGAACGATGCTATCCAACTGATTTCCGACTCCATCGTCATGGACAGCACCAATGCGAATCTCTATTTGCATCGCGCAAAGGCTTATTTTGCCAATGAGCAAGTCGGGCAGGCCATGGTCGACATCAACAAGGCTTTGCAACTCAATCCGAACAATTTGGAGACCTATCTTTTGCTGGCCGATGTGTATTATGCCTTAGGCGACCAGGACAATATTGCCTCAACATTGAACAAGGCTGTGGAAATCAATTCCTTGGATGCTCGTCCGCTGGTGAAATTGGCCGAACTCAACCTCTTGCAACAGAATTTCAACCTCGCTTTTGCTTATGTCGACAAGGCTTTGGGTCTTACGACATACAACCCCAAGGCCTATTTCGTGAAGGGCATGTGCTATATGGCTTCGAAGCAGGACACGGTCAACGCGCTGAAGAACTTCCAATTGGCAGCCGAGCAGGACGATAGTTTTTATGATCCTGTCGAACAGATCAGTCGTATTTATGCCGTTCAGCAGCCGCCTTATGCGATGGACTACCTTCGCAAGGCACAGCAGCAGTTCCCTGACATACCAACACCGCGTTATGAGTTGGCTATGTATCTCCAAAGCCATGGCGAGCCTGAGGAAGCTTTGGCACATTACGACACTATCCTAATGAAGTATCCCTATAACTATATCGTGCTGTTCAACAAGGGCTATGTCAATTATGTCTACCTCATGGACAACGAAGCTGCCTTGGAATACTTCAATCGTGCTTTGACCATCAATCCCGCATACATCGATGCCAAATACAACAAAGGTCGTGTGCTGGAGCAGATGGGCGACTATTCGCAAGCCACCGAGATTTACAAGGATGTGCTGAAGACCCAACCTGACTACAAGTTAGCCGTCGATGCGCTTAACCGTGTTCAAAACCAAGAAAAAGAATAATCTTCTAACAACCAGCATGTAACCATGATCCAAGTTTATTGCATCAACAACAAGACGACGAAAGAATTCCCGGAAGGCATGACTTTGCTAGAGATGCTGCCCGAGTTTGAGTTCGACAGGCCTTATCCCATTGTCTCGGCCAAGGTCAACAATGTTTCGCAAGGTCTGAAGTTCCGCGTCTACAACAGCCGCGATGTTGAGTTCCTCGACCTTACCCACCACACGGCGCGTCTTGTATATTTTAGATCGTTAGGTTTCCTGCTTTTCAAGGCCGCACAGGACCTGTTTCCAGACAGCAAACTGAATATGGAGCATCCCATCTCCAAAGGCTTTTATTGTCGTATCAAGAAAAACGATGGCAAGATACTCGATGGCAACGACATCGCCGCACTCAGATTGCGAATGAGGAATATCGTAGCCGAGGACATTCAGTTCCATCGTCATGAGGCTCGCATTGAGGATGCCATCAAAATGTTTGGCAAACTAGGGCAGGAGGATAAGGTGAAGTTGTTTGAAACCAGCGGAAAAGCCTATACCGATTACTATACCTTAGACGAAACCCCTGACTATTATTATGGTCGCTTGGTGCCTTCTACGGGTTACCTTGGCATTTGGGATATCGAAGCTTATCGTGATGGTATCTTGGTGCGCATTCCCGACCGCGACCATCCTGACCGCTTGGCCGAGATGCAAGACCAACCAAAGACCTTCGAGGTGTTTTCCGAAAGCCTGAAATGGAACGACATCATGGGCTTGAGTACGGTCGGCGATGTCAACCATGCCTGCCAGAATGGTATGGCGAGGGAGTTGGTGCAAGTGGCCGAGGCATTGCAGGAAAAGAAGATTGTGCAGATTGCCGAGGAGATCAATCGTCGTTATCACAGCGAGAATCCTGTTCGTTTGGTGCTGATTACAGGACCAAGCAGCAGTGGCAAGACCACCTTCTGCAGTCGTGTCAGCATCCAGTTGAAAGCTTGTGGACTGAAGCCCATCTCTTTCTCGACGGATGACTATTTCGTCAACCGTGTGGACACGCCCAAACTTCCTGACGGCACATACGACTTCGACAATTTTGATACCGTTGACCATGCCGCCCTCGAACGCGACTTGATTGCTTTGCTGAAGGGTGAGGAGATAGAAGTGCCGGAGTACAATTTCGTCACGGGTATGCGCGAATACAATGGCAAGAAACTACAGCTGAAAGAAGGAACTGTTTTGCTGTTGGAAGGCATCCATGCCTTGAACCCCATGCTGACGGACCAAATTCCCGAATCGACCAAGTTCCGCATCTTTATCTCCACCTTGACCAGTACTGCGCTGGATGACCACAACGCCATCCCGACAGATGACAACCGCCTGTTGCGCCGTATCGTGCGCGACTACAACAAAGGTGCTTTCTCGGCTCGTCAGACCATCAGCCAATGGGCCAGTGTGCGTGCAGCTGAGGAGAAATGGATCAATCCTTATCAGGAGAATGCCGATGTGATGTTCAACTCTGCCTATCTCTTGGAGTTTGCTGTCATGCGCAACCATGCCGAGAGCATCTTGGCCACCGTGCCGAACAATTGTCCCGAATACACCGAGGCGCATCGTCTCTTGCGTTTCCTGCATTATTTCACGCCCGTCTCCGACAAGGAGATTCCGGCTACATCCATGCTGCGCCAGTTCATCGGCGGCAGCAGTTTCATGTAATCTTGAATTTTAAATTTTGAATCTTGAATATGGAATTTAACGCAAAACAAGTAAAAGACCAAGTCGTCCAATGGATTCGCGACTGGTTTGAAGTGAACGGAAAAGGCTGCAATGCCGTCATCGGTATCTCGGGCGGCAAGGATAGCAGCGTCGTAGCAGGCCTTTGTGCCGAAGCCCTCGGCAAGGATCGCGTCATCGGCGTGACCATGCCCAATGGCGTGCAACCCGACATCGACGACAGTATGAAGCTCATCAACCACCTGGGCATCCGTCATTGTTGTGTCAACATCGGCGACACCTATAATACGCTGATAGCTGCCGTTAAAGAACAACTCGGCACTTTGGATGCCGAAGTCAGCCGTCAGACCACGATTAACCTGCCTCCACGCCTGCGTATGAGCACTTTGTATGCCGTTTCGCAGTCGATGAACGGTCGTGTGGCCAACACCTGTAACCTCTCCGAGGACTGGGTGGGCTATTCGACGCGCTATGGTGATGCTGCTGGTGATTTCGCCCCTTTGGGTGGTCTCACCGTGCAAGAAGTCAAGGCGATAGGGAAGGAGTTGGGCTTGCCCATTGAGTTAGTGGAGAAGACGCCTTCTGATGGCCTCACCAACAAGAGCGACGAGGATAACTTGGGATTCACTTACGCTGTGTTGGACAACTATATCCGCACTGGCGTTTGCAATGACCCCAAAACCAAGGCCTTGATTGATCACAAGCACATCACCAATCTCTTCAAACTGCAGCCGATACCGCATTTTGAGATGAAATAAGAAGCTTATGTTCTCTTGTCCCATACAAATCCGCATGAGCGACCTCGACCCATACAACCACGTCAACAACGGGTCGCAGTGCAACTACTTCGATATGGGTCGAAGCCGATACTTCGAGCATGTCTTCCAAGCCAAAATCGACTGGCTGACCTTTAAGTATGTCCTCGTCCATGTGGACTTGGACTTTCGTCATCCCTTGTTGTTCCACGACCCCATTGTTTGTGAAAGTCGCGTCCTCGAGATAGGCAACTCCAGCTTCAAGATGGAGCAGTGCCTTAAAGATGCTGAAACGGGCGAAGTCAAGACCTTGTGCCACGCCGTGGTGGTGTATTTTAATCGAGAAACGAACCAATCGGAGCGGATACCCGATGCCGACAGGGAAAAAATGATGCATGCCGACTAACCCCCTGTCGAAGACACGATATTCTATTAACCCTACACCAGCGCAGCGCAGTGTGGGGGCCTAAAGTCAACAACTATGAAAAGAACAATCCTCTCCCTCCTGCTGTGTCTGCTGATGACCAGCCTCCAAGCCCAAACCGAAGTCGAACTCAACGCTTGGAACAATGTCAACATCTATGAAATCAACCGCCTGTATCCTCGGACGAATGTCATCCCCGTGGGTGAGCAATGGTCGCAATGCCTCAATGGTGACTGGAAGTTCCATTGGGTGGACTCGCCTTCAAAAGCCCCCGCCGACTTCTATAAGGTAGGCTACGATGCTTCCGATTGGGGCACGATTAAGGTGCCGGCCAACTGGGAATTGAAAGGCTACGGCACGCCCATCTATGTCAATGTGGACAACGAATTCCGCCCGAACGAGCCGCCTTTTACCCCGACGGTGGATAATCCTGTAGGCTGCTACTTGACGGAATTCAACATCCCAGAAACATGGAAAGACCGCTTGACCTTCATCAATTTCGGCGCGGTGAAGTCGGCCTACTATGTTTGGGTGAACGGCCAGTTTGTGGGCTATTCCGAAGATGCCAAGACCAATGCCGAGTTTGACCTGACGCCATACGTCAAGGTGGGGAAGAACACGTTGGCCGTCAAGGTCTATCGTTTCTCCAACGGCTCCTACTTCGAATGCCAGGACTTTTGGCGCTTGAGCGGCATTGAGCGTGATGTCGTGGTTTATTCCAAGCCAAAACTGAATATCGCTGATTATGAGGTTTGTGCAGATTTGGATAGTACATACAAAAAAGGCAGATTTCTAATTTGTATAACTCTTCAGAATCAAACTGGCAAAGATTTGAAGAAAGAAAAGGTAGAAGTGACAATCAAAGACGGTGAAAACGAGATTCTAAAATTAGAACGAGACTTGGCCGGAATGAATGGATGGTTCTTTATAGATGCTGGTCGTGATTTAGCAGATATCAAGCCGTGGTCGGCAGAACATCCGAATCTATATCGATTGGAGATCAAAGTTTTGGATAAAAAAGGAAAAGAGATTGAGCGACTTGAAAACCATATTGGTTTCCGCACTGTGGAAATCAAGGATGGCAAACTTTTGGTCAATGGGCAGTATGTATTAATAAAAGGTGTGAACCGCCACGAGCATGACCCCTACACGGGCCATGTGATTTCGCGTGAGTCGATGGAACGCGATATCGCATTGATGAAGCAAATGAATATCAATACGGTACGCACCTGCCATTATCCCGATGACCCGTACTGGTACGAACTCTGCGATAAATACGGCCTCTATGTTTGGGATGAGGCTAACTGTGAATCCCATGCCCAAGGCTACGGCGAAAAGAGCCTTGCTAAAGACCCGCAATACAAGGAAATGGTGTGGCAGCGCAACCGCAACATGCTCGAGCGCGACAAGAACCATCCTTCGGTGATTATGTGGTCGATGGGCAATGAATGCGGCAATGGTGTCAACTTCGAGTACACCTACGACTGGATGAAGAACCGCGATAAAACCCGCCCTGTGACCTACGAAAGAGCCATTTACGACCGCAATACCGATGTTATTGGCCTGATGTATGCCAGCCCGAAATATCTGCAAAAGTTTGTGGATGAAGGTCTTGACAAGGAAGGAAGACCTTTCATCATGGTGGAATACTGCCACGCGATGGGCAACAGCATGGGCGGCTTGCAGGACTATTGGGATGTGATTGAAGCCAACGAACAACTGCAAGGTGGCTGCATTTGGGACTGGGTGGACCAGAGTTTTATCCAACATGATAAGGAAAAGGATGTGGATTGGTTGGCTGTTGGTGGAGACTTCGGTCATGCATACGGCGTGGGTGATGACGATGCTTTTTGCGCCAACGGCGTTGTAAGTTCAGACAGAAGACCGCACCATCACGCTGCAGAGGTGAGGAAGGTGTACCAGCCCATCAAGTTCACCGCCAAGGATTTGACTTGGGGAAAGTTCGAGGCCAAAAACTGGCTCTCGTTCACCAACGCCTCAGCATTCGATTGCGATTTTGAGATTTTCTCGGCCGAAAAGACCTTGATGAAAGGCAAAGGTGAATTGGATATAGAACCATTTGAAACGCAGGAGATTAATATTGAACGTTTACGCATCTATGGCAATCCTGGTGAGGAGTTTTTCATCCGTTTTTCGGTGAAGACCAAAGAGGACCAGCCCTTTATGCCTGCTGGTACTGAGATTGCCTATGATGAGTTCAAGTTGGATTGGCCTTCGGCACCTTTGGAGTCTTTGGTTAAAGAGAAACTAGTGCAGATTAATTCGGGCAGTGCCTCGGTTTATAATGATGATTTCTCGGTGACTTTCGATAAGGCTACGGGTGCTATTAAGACCTATGTCGTTAAAGGACAAGAACTCTTGAAAGGCGAGTTGAAAGATAATTTCTGGCGTGCGCCTACCTTAAACGATGAGGTGGACGGCTGGGCTTTGCCGCGTTGGAAGAAAGTTGGTTTGCAACACCTGACTGCCAAGACAGGTGGCCTGCATTTCGAACGGCTTGATGACAACATGGTTTCGATTAATGCCACTGTGGAATATTATGATGGCATGGGTCAGTTGCAAATTGTTGTAAACAAGGTGTATCTCATCGATGGTGAAGGCAACATCATCATCACCAATCGCGTGGAGCCGATGGAAACGGTGACTTCTTTACCTAAAGTGGGTATGCAGTTCACTTTGCCATTGGATTATAGGGATTTGACCTATTTCGGCAAGGATACAGAAAACTATCCCGACAGAAACGCCTCGGGAAAAATGGGCTTGTATCAAACCGATGCTTTGAGTTTGTTTGAACAACACGTTGTGCCACAGGACAATGGCAACCATTCCGAAACGCGATGGTTGGCTTTGTCAAGTGACAAGAGCAATATTGGAATGTTCGTGACCATGCAGGAACCTTTCAATTTCAGTTTGTACAACTACACTGACGACAACCTCACCGCTGCCCGACGCATCAACCAATTGGAGCCCAAGGATTTCTTGACGGTGAATGTGGATTATAAACAGGCTCCTATTGGCACGGCCACTTGCGGCCCAGGCGTAGATGAGAAATATGTGCTGGGCAACCAAGTATATGAATATACTATGATGCTTCGTGCTTTTGACAAGTCGCAAGACCCGATTGAATTGACCCGTTTCCAACTGCCGAATGTGGATTCTTTGATGGTTCCAATGCCTGAGATTAAGGCAACTATGGCAGGGAAGGAGGACTTCCGCATGTTCAACCGCCCGCTGACCATTTCCATGACTTGTGCCGACCCCAAGGCAGAGATCCATTATACCACTGACGGCAGTGAGCCAACGATAAAATCTTCGGTCTACAAGTCACCTTTCGTTATTCTCAAGACCACTACCATCAAGGCCAAGGCTTTCAAGAAAGGAAGCGTGCCCTCGTTTGTTGCTTTGCGTCAGCTCAACCGCTTGAACATCAAGAGCACGACCTTTGTCAACCCGCCTGCGGAGCGTTATGGCAAGGATGCCGACATCGCCCTGATGGACGGCAAGAAAGGCGCTTCAGGCGATTGGCAAAACGACTGGCTAGGCTTTGAAGGTATCGACATGGAAGCCAGCATTGAGTTGGCTGTACCTACCAAAATCAACATGGTGAAGGTCGGCCTGTGCCATGAACCTAATGACTGGGTATTGTGGCCTAAGTCGGTTTGGGTCAGTTTCTCGAAAGATGGCCAGGAGTTCACCGACTGGCAGATGGCCGAATTACCCGTTTTCGACCGTCCCGACAAGATGAAAGGCTTTGGTCGAATCGAAGCCCGCCTTCGCACCGATGGCAAGCAATGGAAATATGTCCGCGTGAAGGTGGAGAACCAAGGCGTCTTGCCTGACTGGCATCCCTATAATGGCCAGAAGGCTTGGATTATGGTGGATGAAGTGGTGGTGGAGTAGTTTGGGGGTTATTTGTAATCAATTAATTACCATAAACAATCAGACTAATATGGACAACAATCTTAATAACAAACTGAAACAAGATAGCCGTTATCTTCAAATCTCTATCCCATACGATAAGGAAGACGATTTGATACGCTTTGACGACGGTGTGATGACCGAATTGGAATGTGATGAGGAATTTACACCTCCAATGCTTAATGCAGAGAATCAGTTGTTGGAATTTGTCATTGATTTGAAAGAAGGTAAGATGCTAAATTGGAACTATGAAGGAGGATACTTAAGAATGTGGGCAAAAGTGTGCGACGGTGGCACATATACATTGTTGGACTCCGAAAAGAAACCAATATGGCAAATCCGTGGTTATGTCCCGAACAAACTCATACCACCATATGAAAACGGCTATGGCGACTACATCGAATTGGCTATAGAAGCTGATGGAACAGTCGTTGGTTGGCCAACGAAGCCTGACTTTTCAGATTTTGTTTCAGATGGCAGGTCTCCAGAGCCAATTAAGACCAACAAATGGCATCGGGCCGAAGAAGCCTATTGGCATGTGAGAGGAATGAAGTTAAGCAAGGAGGAAGTTGAATGGTTGGTCGGGAAATTGCAGTTGTTGCCGTAAGATATTGATTATCATAATATTTTCTTGTTTAATAACAAAATATAATGGCAACCTATCAATCCATAAAAGAATTGACGAGAGGACTACAGCAGGGCGCAAAATTGCTGAATGATATGTTTTTGAAGAGAAAGACGGTTGCCATTAAGTATGATGATGCTCTTGAAACCTTGGATGGAGATGAGAATAAACTAAAGCATCTTATCAACTTTGGTGTAATTGTCCAAACTGGTGATTTCTTGGAGTTGGATGATAACTATCAAAGGTTTTTCGAGGAGGTCTTGGCTGTCAATGAGGACATAAACATAGCTTCAGTCCAAACTTTTATTGGCAAATTGAAATTAGGAATTGACTCTTATTTGGCTGCCGAGAATAATAGTAGAAAAGCGCAGTTTTTGAGAGAAATACGGCATACTTTCAAAAGCATAGAGAACGCTACGCGAAGGAATGTTGTCGACCTGAAGCGCAATGTTGATGATACATATAAGCAAGAACCCAATTTCAAGATTAAAGAGTTAAGACTGAAGGATTTTGACGAAAAAGCGAAACAGATTGGAGAGTTAATCAGGCAAACGGAAAAGGTCTTGGAGGAACAAACGATATTCTTTGCCAATGCAACGGATATTGGAATGAAACAAACCCTTACTGAAATCAGGGTGAGTTTGAAAGAATCCGCTCACGGACTGATTGCCATTTCTGCTCAGATTATTGATTATCTGAATCGCATCGAGTATCAAAGCAAACTTGTCAAGAAAACTCGTCAGTTGAAATACTTGAAAGACCAGTTTATGATAGAAGAAAGCACTGATGTCAAAGAACTTCTTTCAAAGGTCAATGATGTTTGGATGGAGAAACAACCAAAGTATTTGACCAAAGTTTCGTTGGACTTTTTGCGCAATGATGATGCCGCTCTCGAAATTCTTTGCAATATTCGCAAACGGCTTTCCAAGAAAGTAACAATCAAGTCCAGACTCTCCGAGAAAATCGACGAAAAGTATCTTAAAGAACAACAGGAAACCACTCGGATGTTTAACCATCAAGAAATCATCAATGGTTTTTTGGCCCAAAGTTCAGACCTTTTCTATTATGTGTGGAATTATCAATTTGAAAACGAGACCGACCAAGAAATGCGATTAGTGCTTTTCTTGCAATTGGCCTCTCAATACAATGATAATCTGCAATATACCTCTGATTTTAAGATAATGAACAATGTTGAATATCCTATCATTTATCCGCGATGAAATATACAAGTGAAGTTTTTCAACGCCTTAGCCGAGGGCAATTTATTTCCAGCAATAGCATTGATGCTGAGACGCGTGCTATATACAACGATATTGAAGACAATCAGCAGCAGTATGAGGAATATTTTTATCAGATTGATTTTCAATTGTCAGCAGGCGAAGGATTCTATTATTTCAGTCGAAAAGAGTCTAAGGTAATAGTGGAGAACAAGTTGCAATCACTATTCTCCTGGATAGATTATCTTGATTTCTTGAAGACTTACGACACGACTTTTGGCGCAGGCACACAATTCAACCTTGCACAGTTAGAAATCCGTCTTTCTACTGATTTGGAGTTGAAAGAAAAACTGTCACAAATGTTTGTCGACAAATCATCCAACCGCGACAAAATTGAAGCATTGGCACAAACTTTAGTGAATATGGGATTTGCGGAACAGGTCAATGAGATGGAGGGATTGTACCAAGTGACGTCGGCTTTCCATTACATAGAGCAAATCATCATGTGCATTAATATTAATGAGGAGGTGAAAGATGAGATACCTGAATAAAATTGTTTTTATCAACAGTGCGCATGTACCATACGCTGAAATCAAATTGGATGGCAATGTACATTTTATTGGAACGCAAGGTGTTGGAAAATCCACTTTGTTGAGGGCAATCTTGTTTTTCTATAATGTGGAGAAAAACAAACTTGGCATCCGCACTCAATTTGGACAGAAGAGTTACGATGAGTTTTATCTGCCTTATCCCAATTCGTATATCATTTATGAGGTGTGTCGTGAGACGGGCAATTTCTTCGTGATGACATTCATTTCGAGCGGGCGAACGGCTTTTCGTATTGTGGATTGTGCGTATGATAAGCACTTTTTTGTGCAAGAAGACAACAATGTCCGCTATGAATGGGGGCGTATCAGTGAACAAATAGGCACGAAGATATTCAAAAGCAACATCATTCGCGGCTATGAGGAATTTCGTGACATTCTATATGGCAATAACCAAAGTCAAATTGTTGACAAAAAACTGCTCCGATTTTCATTATTGGAAAGTCCAAAGTATCGGCAAGTTCCGTTGACCATCCAAAACATTTTCTTGAACCAGAGTTTGGAGTCGCGGGTTATCAAGGACACCATTATCGATTCGATGGACTTTGCAGGAGATAATATTGACTTGAACCTGTATCGGGAAGAAGTGAAGAACTTCCGCCAACAATATGACGATATTTGGAAATGGTATAAAACAGAGAAAAACGGACGGGTCAAGGTCAAGGTTGAAGCGGATGCTGTCATCGAGAAATACACCCAATATGAGTACACCCGAAAGATTATCAATGAATTGTGCGCTCATCTGAATTATTCTCTTGAGCGCGATGCCAAACGGTTGCCCCAATTGGCGGAGGAAGAGTCGAAGTGCAGTCAAGAACTGTCGCGCCAAAAGAGATTGCTCGGAGAGGAGGAAGGAAAGTACAACGATGAACGTGATAAACTGAATCAAGAAGATGGTGCCTTGAAAGCATTTCTTGATCAGGCGAAAACCAAACGGAAGCACTATGAAGACATTGGCATAGAGCGAATAATTGAAAGAATAGGAAAGGAGGGTGAACTCAAAATTCAACAGCAAAGCCTTCATCATCAGGAAGAAACATTGACGAGCAAGAACCAGAGCATTAAGTCAAAATATGATGCGTTGCAACAAGAGGCTGATAATCAGTTGCGGGAATACAAGTTGCAATCTGGGCAACAACTCAATGAGATTGAGCATCAACGTATGGATGCCTTGGCCCGTTTGCAATCGGAACTGAATGATCAGAAGGAAGAGATTAGGAGCCAATGCCAGTTGAAATTGGAAGGAAACCAAAAACAATTGGATGATGCAAAGGAAGAGAAGAATAACTTCAAACTTCAGGAACAGCGTGTAAGACAAGCAAATCCCTATCAGGAAATGATGGATGAGCAAGATAGAAAGATGACGGATTTGCAGGAACTTAGCAACCAACTCTATCGTGATTCTTCTAATAAACAGTCGGAAATCGACCGAATTATCAATGAGGTTGCCATGAAACGTAAGGATTTGGAAACTTCTAGTGATAAGGCAATCGTTTCGTTGCAAAATAGTATTGATCAACTTTCTGCCGAAATAGGGAAGTTGGATGACATGTTGCGCCGACAGAAAGGCTCATTGGTGGAATGGTTGGGTGAAAATATGACTGGTTGGGAGGAAAACATCGGTAAAGTCCTTGATGAGGATGCTGTGCTTTACAACACAACGCTTAACCCTCGACTCAAAGATTCATCGGACACGATTTATGGGGTTGAGATAGATATTGAAAACATAGAAAAGACCGTCAAAACTCCTGATGAAATTAATTCACAGAAAGCAGAGTTGGAACGTCAAGCGGAGTCGTTGCGAAAACAGATAATGGATGAGCAACGGCTATTAGAGGCAAATATTACTGAATTGGAGCGCAAGCCTAATGCCCGACTGAAGCAATTGAGGATTGAGAAAATGAATGTCGATGCCGAGTGCAACCAGATACCCTTGCGTATTGATAAAATTAAGAAAGAAAAGACGGACGCGGAAGAAAAGTTGAGTAATTGGCGTAATTCTGAACTTGACAAATTGCAGCAGAAATTGGGTGAGGTGGAAAAATCCATCGAAGCCATTAGAAAACAGAGGCAATTTCTTGTAGCACAACGCGACAAAGATTTGGAAAATGCACGGAGGTTATTTGACAAACAGAAGAAAGAAACAGAAGCTGCTTTTGGTCAACAAAAGGCATCCGTGAAATCTGAGATTGAAAAGAAAGAACAAGAAACATCTCGTCGCAAAAGTGAACTTCAGGCTCAAATGGATGCGGAATTGAAAGGAATGGGCGTGGATGTCGATCAGTTGGCGGAAATACGCCGACAACTTCAGACCGTGAATGATGAGTTACGGTTTATTGAAGACCATCGCCCTGACTATATCTCATGGCAGAACGATACTCGCGACTATTTTAATGTAGAGCAGAAAAAGAAGGATGAACGAAAGCAGTTACAACAGAAAATCGACGATTTGCAAGAGAAATTCAAGAAACGCAAGCAGAACTACGAAAACAAAATTGCCGAGTTGTCAAAAGACCTTCGATTATTGCAGGACGAGCAAAAACGACTGAAAGAAGGAATCAGCCGCGTTCAGGCGTTTATGAACACCCCTTCGTGTCCTGCTGAGTTGATGAATGTTGAAAAGATAGAAACCATAAAGCCATTAGGTGACATCATGGACGAATTGCGTGACAATATCAGTGGTCAGCAACGTAAAATGGAAGATTTCAAGCAGGCAGTTGTTACATTCAAGAGCAATTTCTCACCACAAAACACTTTCCATTTTCGAACTGAATTCAATTCTGATGCAGACTATACGGAATTTGCCGCTGAGTTGAACGAGTTTTTGAGCAATGCCAAGATTGAGCAATACCGTGTGCGTACAAGTCAACAATATGCCACGATTATTAAGCGTATTGCCCATGATGTGAGTGACTTGGATCGTCACAAGGCCGATATTCGTTCCACCATCAACGAAATCAACCGCGATTTCCGGGAAAACAACTTTGCAGGGGTTATCAAGGAGATAGAGTTGCGTGCCGTGGAAAGCAATGACCGACTGATGCAACAACTATTGAACATCAAGCATTTTGATGATGAACATGGCTACGACATCGGACAATTGAACCTGTTTTCGGCAGAAGACAATTTAAATCACACAAACGAAAAAGCTGTGAATTTATTGATGACCCTCGTCGACATGATGGATGCTGAACAAAAACGAGAAAGCATCACATTGTCAGACACTTTCAAATTGGAGTTCAAGGTCAAAGAAAACGACAATGACACCGATTGGGTGGAAAAACTCAGCAATGTGGGTTCCGACGGAACGGATGTTTTGGTGAAGGCTATGGTGAACATTATGCTTATCAACGTGTTTAAGAGGAAGATTTCCCGTAAATTTGGCGATTTCAAGTTGCATTGCATGATGGATGAGATAGGCAAGTTGCACCCTAACAATGTGGAAGGCATACTGAAGTTTGCCAATGTGCGTAACATATATCTGATCAACAGTTCACCCACGACATACAATGCTCAAGCCTATAAATATACTTACTCGTTAAGCAAGGACGAGCAGAATAATACTGTAGTAAAAGCCTTATTGACAATCAGATGAAGAAGACCGCTGGACTAATAGAAAAATTGATTCGGCTTGCGAATGGAGAAGCCCTGCCTTCCAGCAGTTTGAAAGGCGAATGGTTTGAACAAATGCTGGCAGAGGGAATACTTGTGTCCATTACTCATGGAAGCCGCAAAAGTTTCCGCGTCGCAAATGCAGATACTTTTAGGCATTTCCTTGGTAGCCAGTATGATATTCGCGATTTGGAGCAGACCTTTGAAATGCTTTCAGAAGAAAATCCTAATAGGGCATTGCAAGTAAATGTGGTAGGAGATTCAAAATTCTTTCGGCAACGTTCATTCAGTGGCTTCCTTGTAAATAGTTATCAGCCCGTCGATGCGATACTTAATGGACAACCCATCACGATATGTCCGCCAGAAGGAAGTTTTGTTTTTGTTTCTGACTATCAACATTTTTCTGTAGCAGAAAATGTTGTGATTATAGGAATTGAAAATGCGGAGAATTTTCGCCATATCAGATGTCAAAAACAACTGTTTGCCGCATTCGAGAAAGTTTTGTTTGTGTCTCGTTATCCGCAGAATGGTGATTTGGTCCGATGGCTTCGGTCTATTCCAAATAATTATGTCCATTTCGGTGATCTTGATTTAGCGGGCATAGCCATTTATCAAAACGAGTTTTATAGGCATTTGGGAGAACGCTCGTCTTTCTTAATTCCAGAAGATTATGAAGAACGTATATCTTCAGGAAATAGAGAACGTTACGACAAACAATTGCCTCAATATGGAAAAATGAAAATCCAAGACCAGAGAATTGCTTCTGTTTTGTCGTGTATTCATCGCTACCATAGGGGATACGATCAAGAAGGTTTTATTGTGAAGAATTAAGTGTGAGAGTATTCAAGAAAATAGATGTTTTATCGTCGGTTTAGGTTTGGTTTTTTCCGAGGTGGGCTAATCTTCAATGTCATTCAAGTTGACAAATCCCAATGCTTTTTTGAGTCCTGAAAGGACAATCCTACCACACCCCGATATGCAATGTCGGGTCTTTATATTGAGGCAGGCGAATTCCAGTATGCCGCAGCCATAGATGCCCGCCGTCGCACAAGCCAGCGTGGGCATGACATGGCTGCTTGGCTATGAGAGAATGGGAACGCCTAAGACCAACCGGGTTGGGTGCGCAGGCCCGGCCGACATGGCGGGGAAGCGCCCGCTTTGTGGGTGGGGACCGATGATGTCGGCCTTGATTCTTTAGCTTCGCTGATTTTGCTTTGCCTCAGCATAGCCCGAACAAGCTCGGCTCTGCGTTCGGCTTGCGCAAAATTGGCCCCTTCTTATCAAGAAGAAAGGGCGAAAATAAATGGCCGCAGCCATAGATGCCCGCCGCCGCACAGGCCAGTGACTAAAAAATGGTCTTCCCTGAGCGTTGAAGGCGTGACTCAAGAGGAGTCTTTGCCGTGGAAAGATTGGAAGTGTGGACTTCGGTTTGTTGACCATCGATGTCGAACTGAAGTGTAGCACCGTCGGCGCGTACGTCCATGGTAACTGGTGCACCCATCACGAGGGGCAAGTTGATGTCATCATGTCCAGCTGGAAAGCCGCACATGACGGGAATGTTGTAAGCCGTAAGATAGGAATGGAGCATTGCTTCGACGCTTTCGTATTCGAATTCGTCGCCGCAGCTGACAAACGATCCAAGGATGACCCCATTGCAACGGTCGAGTACGCCGTTCATGGCAAGGATGTTGAACTGCCGGTCGATGTTGTGCATCGATTCTCCTACCTCCTCGATAAAAAGAATGATGTCTTCAGCTTGGGTGGCATCGGCTTGAGTGCCGAGGTTAGGAGCGAAGGTACAAAGGTTGCCGCCAACTAACACGCCTTTGGCCTGTCCAATGATGTTCTGCGGGTGTGCTGGTAGTTCATAACGCGGCACTTGGCCCATTAGCAAGTCGCGCATCTGGGTGCTGGTAGCATCCGTACCACCAGCGGCAAGAAACGAGCTCATCGTTCCGTGTATGCTCATCACTCCGGCACGGCTTTCTAAACCGTGCAGCGTGGTGATGTCGCTAAAGCCCACAAGCCATTTTGGATTTGCCTTGAAATCGTTGTAGGTCAACTGGTTGATGAGTTGAATAGTACCATATCCGCCACGGTTGCAGATGATGGCTTTAATGCCGTGTCGGTTGAGAGCCCAACGCAGGTCGCTGACGCGCTCCTCGACGGTGCCGGCATATTTGCCTTGGTATATCTTGCCCACATTGGGACCAATTATAGGTGTCAGTCCCCAACTGCGTAACACTTCCGCGGTGCGCTCAACATTTTCCATTGGGGTAAAGTACGATGGTGAGATAAGTGCCACCGTGTCGCCCTCCATCAGATAGGAGGGTTTCTCACATTGTAGTTTTATTGTCTCATTCTCGGGGTTGTTCGTCTCCTTTTTGCACGATGTCATAACACCGCAGAGAATAAGGATGGCGGCGAGCATCCAGCGTGTAGTCAGATTCTTCATATTATTATAAGCTAAATTGACAATAAAAGGAGTTGCGAACCATCGTAACTCCTTTGCTTTTTATAGTATTTTCGGCACTTTTCTTCTTGTGAGATGTTGTCTCTCTTACCACTCCACAGCCATGCGTTGCACCGGCATGGTCATGCATCGGGCACCACCGCCACCGCGCGAGAGCTCGTTGCCCTCGAAGGCGACGATGCACTTCTTCACATTGTCAAGGTTGACTCTGTTGTTGGCCACATCGGCAGCCGTGACGATGTTGAAGCCCGCTTTGTTCAAGGCCTCCAAGGTGTGTTGGTTACGGCCATAGCCGATGAACTTGCCGGGTTCGAGGCAGAAGAAGTTGCAGCCGCTGTGCCATTGCTCACGGGCAGCCCAGTCATTGTTGCGGTTTCCGCAATACACAGGTTCCAAGTCGATGCCGATTTCTTTCAAGCCAGCCAACAGGTCTGTGACCTCCTTGCCGATGGCTTTCTGTCCGTCGACGGTGATATGGAAGGTCTTGTACTTGCTGTTCATGATGACGGGCTCGTAGATCATGCAACGGTCGACATCGAGCATGGTGAACACCATGTCGAGATGGATGAACGACTCGGGCTCCAAAGGCAGTTCCTGGAAGATGAGGTGCTTCACACCGGGCTTGGTCTTCAGATGCTCGACCAAGGCTTCCACGCCGTGCATGTTGGTGCGCGAGCCTAAGCCGCAGATCACCACATCGTCGCGGATGATTTGCACATCGCCGCCTTCCACCGTACCTTCGCCGTGGATGTCGTAGCTCAACACGGGGTTGACCACCTTGGTGTCGAACAATGGATGCAGGTTGTAAATGCTGTTCAGGATCAGGCACTCGCGTGAACGCACCGTCGTGGCCATGTTGCTGATCATGATGTTGTCGAACATGGTGAACGACGCATCGCGCATGAAGAACAGGTTCGGAATTGGCAGCAGGGCGTACGGATCCTTGTTGATGAAGGTGACATCCTCCAAACGGACGCCTTCAATCAGCTGGCGTGAGAGCTCTTCGGCAGGAAGCGTTTTCAGGTAAGGCGCGAGGAAACCTTTGTCTTCGGTTTTGCACACACGGTCGACCATGGCGTTCTTGACACTATCCATTTGCAGGATGTCGGTCAATAAGTCACCAATCTCGTGGACTTCGGCCACTTTTTGCAACACTCTCTTGAAATAGCTGTATTCTTTTTGCGCCACTTGCATGTTCAAGATGTCGCTGAACAGGAAGGTGTGCGCGTTTTCCGGGGTTACTTTTTCCAGTTCCGGGCCTGGAGTATGTACTAGAACATGTTGGAGTTTTCCAATTTCTGAGTTGACACTGACTTTGATTCCTTCTTGTGAATCCATAAAAACCGTTTTGGTGAAACAATAAGAGCAGGGCTTAGCCACTTGCTCCAAAGATGGGTGCAAAAATAGGGAAAATCTCGGAAAGGCCAAAGAAAAAAGATGAAAAACAGGTCGGATTTCTGTCTGTCAGCTTACAATCTGCTGTCAATCATTGGATAGGGCAACATCTTCATCCATGTTGTAGGCCCTGAATTGCAACTTCTCAGGCTGTTTGATGTTGAGGTATAGTTCCTCGCAATCTTCCGTGCCCCATTTTCCAACCAACGAGGTTTCTTGGGTCAATGTTTTGAGTTCGTTGAGGAAGTCCTTGCGGGAAATGGAGTAGGCCCCGAGACTCATCAGATGCTCTGTTTCCTGTTGGCAGTCAATGAGTTTAAAGTCGTGTGCCTGCAAAAACTGATGTAAATGATAAAATGCCACTTTCGATGCGTCTGTGACCGTATGAAACATCGACTCGCCGAAAAACGCCTTGCCGATGGCGATGCCATACAATCCTCCTACTAGCTCGCCGTCTTGATAACTCTCAAAGGAATGGGCGATGCCCAAGTCGTGCAGTTCGCAGTAGGCATCCACCATCTCATCTTGGATCCAGGTACCGTCTTGGTCCTTGCGTGGGGTTTCTGCGCAATGCAGCATCACCTCGCGGAAGTTGGTGTCCATCCTCACCTCGAACTTTCCCGACCGCAAAGTGCGTCGTAACGATTTGCTCACTCTCATTTCGCCGGGACGAATGATGAGGCGTGGGTCGAGCGACCACCAAAGCAAGGGCTCGTCTTCGTTGTACCAAGGGAAGATGCCATTGGCGTAGGCCACCACAAGACGCTGGGGCGAGAGGTCGCCGCCAAAGGCCAGCAAGCCGTCCTTGTTAGCACGGTCGGCAGGCGGAAAAAAGCAGTCGTCGTCGTTGAGTTGGTACAAAATGTTCATATCGGTGAAATCGAGGCGCAAAAATAGGAAATTTTGCTTTGGAGGGCTGTCATATTATGGCAGCCGTACATTAAATTTCCGTATTTTTGCACGATTTAACAGATAGATGCCTCGTTAT
Organism: uncultured Bacteroidia bacterium; assembly: GCA_902801625.1. Taxonomy (GTDB): domain Bacteria; phylum Bacteroidota; class Bacteroidia; order Bacteroidales; family F082; genus Limimorpha. The sequence continues at coordinate 44,436 of CADCJI010000017.1, forward strand.
TTCATCCATATGGCCTACAACGGCAGCCGCTACCACGGTTACCAGATTCAGCCGCACTCCGACAGCGTGCAGGCAACGGTGGAGCAATGCCTGAGCCTCAAGTTGGGGCAGACGGTTTCCATCACGGGCTGTGGCAGGACGGATACGGGTGTCCACGCAAGGAATTATTATGCCCATTTCGACCTGGACAATGAAATCGCTGACGCGGAATCCTTGGCGCATCAGATGAACGCCTTTCTTCCCGAGGACATTGTCATCTATCGGATTTGGCAGGTCGCGCCCGAAATGCATGCCCGTTTCGATGCCGTGTCGCGCACCTATCATTATTATATCACGCGCACGAAGAACCCTTTCCATACCGATGATGCCTATTTCCTTTATGGTGACTTGGACATTGCCAGGATGCAGGAAGCCGCCAATATCCTATTTGAATACGAGGACTTTACGAGTTTCTCGAAGGTCCATACTCAGGTGAAGACCAACAACTGCAAGATCATGGAGGCTTGCTGGTTTGAGCAGGACGGTTTGCTGGTGTTCCGTATCAAGGCCGACCGTTTCTTGCGTAACATGGTGCGTGCCATCGTCGGCACCTTGTTGGAGATAGGGAAGGGGCGTATGACCTTGGAAGAGTTCCGCGCCGTCATCGAGCGCAAGGACCGCTGCGAAGCCGGCACTTCGGTGCCTGCGCATGCGTTGTTCCTTGAAGAAGTGGAATACCGTCAAATGGATTCCCCTCCGGGGAATGGAAAGAACATCAGGTCTGAATGCGGCGGAGGAAACGGTTTTCAATTTGTAAGTTCTTCAACCGCCGCAGGTCAACAAAAACTTAAACCGCCATTCCCCGCAGGGGAATCTCTTTAAATCTTGAATCTTAAATCTTGAATCTTAAATCTTAAATTTTGAATTTTGAATTTTGAATTTTAAATCTCGAATCTTTGAATCCTTAAATCTTAAATCCCAACCATGTTCCAAAAAATCATCCGTTTTTGCGTAAAACTCGTTCAGAAATATCTCCCTGAGCCTTTCATCTTTGCCGTAGTGCTGACCCTGTTGGCCTTCATCATCGCCATGCCCGTGTGTAAGCAGACGCCACTTGAGGTGGTCGAGCATTGGGGCAATGGCGTGTGGTCGTTGTTGGCCTTTGCCATGCAGATGGCATTGGTGCTTGTGACGGGCTCTGCCTTGGCTGCGGCACCTTCGATTAAGAAAGGCATCAGTGCCTTGGCGGGCTTGCCCAAGACGCCTGCTGGCGCTATTGCTTTGGTGACTGGCATCTCGGCCTTGGCCTGCTGGCTCAACTGGGGCTTTGGCCTCATCGTGGGCGTCATCTTTGCCAAGGAAATCGCTAAGAAGTTGCGTGGTGTAGACTACCGCCTGCTCATCGCTTCGGCTTATAGTGGATTTGTGGTGTGGCATGCGGGTCTTTCGGGCTCCATTCCGCTCACAATGGCCTCGAAAGAATCTAATCTTGAGAAAGTTACCAACGGCACACTCACACAACCCATACCTGTTAGTGAGACCATCTTGGCCTATCAGAACCTCATCATAGTGGCGGTGGTCATCGTGGCTATCGTGGTGGTCAACGCACTAATGCACCCCAAAGGCGAGCATGTGGTGACCATCGAGCCTTCACTGCTGTTTGAGGAGGAACCCAAACCTCTGCCAAAAGCCACCACGCCAGCCGAAAAGTTGGAGAACAGCCGCATTCTGTCTTGGATCATCTCACTGTTGGGCTTGACTTATCTGGTCATCAAGTTGTTTGTCAAAGGTGGCACTTTCGACCTCGGTGCGGTCATCATGCTGTTCCTTTTTTTGGGTGTCATCTTGCATGGCACCCCGTTGGCTTATGTCAAGGCCTTCGGTAAATCGGTGGGTGGTGCGGCAGGGATATTGCTGCAATTCCCCTTTTATGCGGGTATCATGGGTATCATCACGGGAGTAGGGGAGTCGGGCATCTGTTTGGGCGAGGTGGTGAGTAATGCTTGTGTGGCCATTTCCACGCCAAAGACCTATCCGTTGTTCACCTTTTTCTGTGCAGCCATTTTGAACATGTTCGTGCCTTCTGGTGGTGGTCACTGGGCAATTCAAGCACCCATTATGTTCACGGCAGGTGCCGCCTTGGGCGTGGCTCCTGGCTTGACGGGTATGGCTATTTCGTGGGGCGATGCCTGGACCAATCTCATCCAGCCTTTCTGGGCTTTGCCGGCCTTGGCCATCGCCAAGCTCAACGCTAAGGATATCATGGGCTTCTGCATCATCGACTTGTTCGTCACGGGATTGATCATTTGCGGAGGATTGTTGCTTTGGGCATAGAAGCAAGCCTCCCAGAAATGATTTTTTCTCCATGAAATTTGGTGTATTTCAATTCTTTTTGTATTTTTGTGGCAAAATCAGGTAGTTATGAAGATCATTACATTAGGCAAGACCAACTTGAAGGTGAACAAGAATGGCTTTGGAGCCCTTCCCATTCAGAGAATCAGTGAAAAGGAAGCCGTGTATTTGCTGCATAAGGCATACGATAATGGCATTAACTTCTATGACACGGCGCGGTTCTACACCGACAGTGAGGAGAAAATCGGCGCGGCGTTTGCCGACAGAAGGAAAAAAGTCATCATCGCTTCCAAGACGGCTGCCACCACCATCGAAGATTTTTGGAAAGACCTTCATACCACTTTGAAAAACCTGAAGACCGATTATCTGGACATTTACCAGTTCCATAATCCCGATTATTGCCCCCGCCCAGGTGACAAGGAAGGCTTGTATGATGCCATGAAGGTGGCCAAGCGCCAAGGTAAGGTGCGCTTCATAGGCATCAGCAACCACCGCCAGAATGTGGCTTTGGAAGCTATCGAGCGCGATTGTTACGACACGCTGCAATATCCGTTCTCCTATCTCTCTTCGGAGGACGATCAGAAGATTGTGGAGGCATGCTTCAAGCACAATATGGGCTTCATCTGTATGAAAGCCTTGGCAGGCGGTCTCATCAACGACTCCGCCTTGGCATACGCCTTCCTCAACCAGTTTGACCATGCTTTGCCTATCTGGGGCATACAGCGCGAAAGTGAGTTGGACGAATTCCTTTCGTATCAAGACCACGAGCCTGAACTGTCTTCTGCATCGTGGCGCAAGATTGAGAAGGAACGCGGTGAGATCTCAGGTGAGTTCTGCCGTGGCTGCGGTTATTGCATGCCTTGCCCGGCGGGCATCGAGATCAATAACTGCGCTCGTATGAGCCTCTTCTTGAAGCGTGCACCATATAGTGTCTACCTCACCGAGGAATGGGCCGAGAAGATGAAGCAAATCGAGAAGTGCAAGCATTGCAACGCCTGCCACGAGAAATGCCCTTATGGCCTCGACACGCCGACGCTGCTTGAGAAGAACTACAAGGTCTTCAAGGAGTATTGGGTGAAGAAACAGGCAGGGGAATTGTGATTTTTTTTCACGCAGAATCCGCAGAATTATATGAAAAAACTCAGCTGTTCGATGAGCAGCGGAGTTTTTATTGTCGATTGGTAGAGACGGTGCATGCACCGTCTCTACAACATTAATTATTTCAATGGGCTGGGCGTGTGATATTCACGGGCACCAAGCTCCTTGTCAAGCATGATCATGCCACCGATATGGTCGCCAATCATTGTGGCTTGACGTACGAGGTCACGGGCATTTTCTTCCTCTTCCACTTGCTCGTCGATGAACCAGGCGAGGAAGTTGGCGGCAGCGCGGTCCTTGTCTTCGTCGGCGATGTCGCAGAGGTTGTTAATCATGGCGGTCACTTTCTTCTCGTGGGCGAGGGTGTCTTCAAAGGTGGCTAGGACGCTCTTCCAACTGGTCTGCACCTTGGCGATGGGGGCCAGGACGACTTTCTCGTCTTGTGCGTGCAGGTAGTTGATCATAATGGCGGCGTGGGCTTGTTCCTCGAGGAACTGCACCTTGTACCAATGGGCGATGCCATGGAAACCTTTGGCATAGATGTCTTGCGACATGCTCAGATAGAGATAGGCCGACCACATTTCAGCGTTGATCTGGTCGTTGATGGCCTTTGCTAATTTTTTGCTAATCATAGTGTTAATTTTTTAATGCGGAATGAGGAATTAGGAATGCTGAATGTACCTACCGGAGGCCATTCCGCATTCTGCATTCCGCATTCCTAATTCATATTTATTCAAAGTAGCGTTTGTACAGTCCTTCAAAGCCTTTGCCATGGCGGGCTTCGTCTTTTGCCATCTCGTGGACGGTGTCGTGGATGGCATCGAGGTTGCGCTCCTTGGCCACGCGGGCGATGCGCATCTTGTCTTCGCAGGCACCGCATTCTGCAATCATGCGCTTGTAGAGGTTGGTCTTGGTGTCCCACACCACGTCACCCAGCAGTTCGGCGAACTTGGCGCAGTGCTCGGCCTCTTCGAAGGCATAGCGTTTGAAAGCCTCGGCAATTTCGGGATAGCCTTCGCGGTCGGCTTGACGGCTCATGGCCAGATACATGCCGACTTCTGTGGCCTCTCCCATGAAGTGTGCGTTGAGGTCCTTGATCATGTCGTCGCCCGTGCCTTTGGCGATACCGACGACATGCTCGGTGACAAAGTTCAGGGCAGCGCTCTCGTCAACGACTTTCCATTCGACGATTTGCTTGCATTGAGGGCAGCGCTCAGGGGCTTCCTCACCTTCGTGTACATACCCACAGATGGGGCAGATGAATTTTTTCTTCATATTTGTTCTTATTTGTTGAGTTAGTTTTACAAAAATTGCAAATGCAAAGATATATATTTTCTTTCATTGTGCTATCGATGACGAAAAATATTCTTTGTATGGACTTGCAAGCATTTTTTTCCTATTTTTGCATTTTGTTTTCAAGCTAAACATCCCAACAATATGTTGAATAGAAGATTTTTGAGAGTCAAGGCGTTGCAGTCTATATACGCCTATCACCAGTCTGAGAGTTCCAACTTGTCGCAAGCTGAGCGTCAGCTGCTTGAAGGGGTTGACAACCTTTATAAACTCTTTGTGTATCAGCTTTCTTTCTGGGTCGAGATCAAGCAGTTTGCCGAGCGTCGCATCGAGGAGAACAAGCAAAAGCATTTCCCGACCGAGGAGGACCTGAATCCCAACATGAAGTTTGTCAACAATAGGATTCTCAAGGCTTTGGATGATAACAAACATTTGATCAAACTTGTGGAACAGTACAAAATCAACTGGGCCGACTCTCGTGAGGACTTCATTCGTAATATGTTCGTGAAACTGACGGAGACTCCCGAATATCAGGAGTATATGAATAACGGCAAGGACAGTTTCAGTGATGACAAGCATTTCCTGACCACTGTGATTGACACTTACATGCCTGAGGATGGCTTGCTTTATGATTTCTATTCCGATCGCGATCTCTCGTTCAACAGCGACTATCAGTTGGCCATCTATTTGCTTTGGAAGTTTATCAGCGAGATGCCTGCCAGTTTCGATGCTTCCAGCATGTTGCCTCCTGTTTACAAGACCGAAGCAGAGGACAAAGAGTTTGTAGTCAAACTGTTCGAGAAGACCATCCTTCATGCCGATGAGTACATGGAAATGGTGAAGGCGAACATCTCCAATTGGGATTATGACCGTCTGGCATTGATGGACAAGATATTGATTTTCATGGCTTTGACGGAGTTTGTCGAGTTCCATTCCATCCCTGTTAAGGTCACTATTAACGAATACATCGAAATCTCCAAGTTCTACAGCACGCCAGAGAGCCGTCGTTTTGTCAACGGCATGCTCGACCGCCTCTCGACCGAACTGAAAGAGCAGGGCAGGTTGGTGAAGACGGGCTTGGGACTGGTAGACAAATAATTGCTCATCAGCGCAATAATAATGAAATAGGTGCCGTTATCCTCAAAATATGGAACTATGAAACGAACAATCTACATTATATGCTCTTTGGCACTGTCAATCATCACTTTGCAAGCTCAAGCGCAAGTGAGCAATGGTTTGTATCGTGCTTTGACCGACGCCAATTCGGCCCGTGTGGTGGCTTTGGGTGGACTGCCTTTGCCCGTGCATGACGGCGACTTGCAGACGGCCGTGTTCAATCCTTCGGCCATCTCGCCTGAGATGAACAACCAGTTGACCTTGTCGTATGTCGGTGATTTCAACTTAGGTACCAATTTCGCCACGGCGCAATACAGCCACACCTTCGAGAAACTAGGCAGCTTTGCGACATCGGTGCAATATTACAACTACGGCACGATGCAATATGCCTCCGAGAGTGGCCAAACCGATGGCAGCACCTTTAATGTCTCCGACTATGCCGTTACCCTCGGCTGGGGCCGTGAGCTGACCGACAAATGGAGCATCGGTGCCAACTTGAAATATGCCGGACTGCAATATGAAAGCGGTCGCGCGGGAGCCTTGGGCGTTGACGTGGCGGCCACCTATTGGTCGTATTCCAACTGGGCCTTTACCCTCGCCGCACGCAATATCGGACGACAGCTGTACTGCCAGGAGATGTATCTTGACAACAAATGGCTGCCGTTCTCGCTCGATTTCATGGCCTCCAAGAAACTCGACCACCTGCCGCTGACCATCATCTTGGGCTACAAGGACATCCAGCATTGGAATAAACTCTTTGACGACCCGTTGCATCTGTATGACACGTATGACCCTATCACAGGAGAATATGCCACCCCCTCCAAGGCTTCGCGCTTTTTCACCAACTTGGGCTGCCATCTGTTGATTGGAGGCGAGATGGCCATCGGTAAGAACCTGTTCCTGAGGGCTTCCTACAACTATGAGACGCATCGCGAGATGGGTGTGCCCGAGGCACGTAGTTTGGTGGGCTTCTCGGCTGGCTTCGGCATAAGAATCAAGGCCTTCCAAATCGACTATGCACGCTCAAGGAACAACATCGTTGGCTCGCCCAACTTCCTGACACTCCGTGTAGATTTAAGTAAATTCTAATGCGGCGTTTCGACAGGCTCAACGACCGCGGGTTCCTGAGCTTGTCGAAGGGCCAGAATCAATTGTCATGTATCTCCACGAACTCAAACTGACCAACTTCAAGAACTGCGAGTCGGCGGATTTGCAGCTGTCGGAGAATGTCAATTGTTTCGTGGGCCTGAACGGGGCAGGGAAGACCAACATCCTCGATTCCATTTATTACCTTTCGTTTTGCAAGAGTTTCTTCAGTGCCTCCGACAAGCAGAACATCCGGCATGAGCAGGATTTCTTCGCCATCCATGGCGTGTATTCGCACGATGGGAAAGATGACGAGTTGGTGTCGTGTGTGCAGAAACGCGACCAGAAGAAGTCGTTCCGTTTCAACAAGAAGGAATACGACCGACTCAGTGACCACATCGGCAAGTTCCCTTTGGTGATGATTTCGCCCTATGACCGCGACCTTATTAATGAAGGTAGCGACCTGCGCCGAAAGTTCATCGATGGCGTCATCTCACAGTTCGACCCCTTGTATCTCAACGCCTTGCTGAAATACAATCGAGCCTTGCTGCAACGCAATATGCAGTTGAAGCAATTTGCCGAAAGTCGCCATTTCGACCGAGAGTTGCTCCGTCTTTGGGAGGACCAATTGTCTCAATTTGCTGATGACATTCATGGCAAGCGCAAGCAGTTTTTGGAGGAATTCCTGCCGATTTTTCAGCATTATTATGAAATCGTCTCGGGCGGTACGGAGAAGGTGAATGTCTTGTACCAGTCGCGACTGGATGAGAAACCCTTGTATGAACTGTTGGAAGAGAGTTTGCAGCAGGACCGCTATTCAGGCTACACCAATGTGGGCATCCACAAGGACGACTTGGAGTTTACTCTTGACGGTCATCCGTTGAAGCGTTTTGGCTCACAGGGACAGCAGAAGTCGTTTGTGGTTTCCATTCGTTTGGCGCAGTTTGAGTTCAACTATCAAAAGATTGGCTATAAACCCATACTTTTGTTGGATGACATCTTCGATAAGCTCGATGACCAGCGCGTGATGAAACTTGTCCGCCTCGTTGGCGATGAGCATTTCGGTCAGGTGTTTATCACTGACACACAGCAGGGTAGGGTGGAGAAGTTGTTTGAAAACACCAATATCGACCACAAGATTTTCGAGGTGGTCAAAGGCCAAGTCAAGGAGATAGGAGGTGACGATGGTGTACTTTGATGTGAAGCCACTTGGCGCCCTCATTAAGGAATTCTACGAACAACATCGTGGTGCAGCGTATTTGGATGAAGTCAAGGTCATCGAATCCTGGCCCAAGGTGGTTGGGCCTTTCATTGCCTCGCATACCATCGACCTTTCCATCAAAAACCATGTGCTGTTTGTTCGTGTCGATAGCGATGCCTTGCGTAGCGAACTAAGTTATTCCAAGTCGTTGTTGATGAAAAACTTGAACGAGATGGTAGGGAAGGAGATGGTTAAGGAGATTGTGCTGAATTGATTTTCTGGCAGGTTGTCGCTTACTTGAAAATCAAGGCAAAAATCGTGACATTTGAATCACTTTGCTCAAGGAGCAATGTCCCGTTGTGTTTCACCATGATTTGTTTCGACAAACTCAAGCCGATGCCCGTTCCATTCGGTTTGGTGGTGTAGAACGGAATGAAGATTTCCTCGGTCTGGCGTAACGGTATGGCTTTTCCGTTGTTGGCCACACGGATGACTGTTTGGTCCTCCGAGTTCAGGTCGGCGGTGATGCGGATGGAGGTGGCACCTGCCTGTACAGCGTTCTTAATCAAGTTGTTGAACACCATCATGATTTGACCTTCGTCTGCATAGATGAGCAGGTCGGGCGTATTGGCTTGATAGGTTAAAGTGGCACCTTGTTCGGCAATTTTGGCCTTGTTGAGGAGCAACACACGGTCCATCAGTTCGTCCACCATCACCGCCTTGCGGACGGGCGGCTGGGCCTGTGTCATGCTGCGGTACGACTCCACAAAGCGGATCAAGTCCTTCGACGAGGCCGAAATGGTCTCCAAGCCCGCCTTCACGTCAACGCCTTCCTCGGTGAGCAAAGCATCGCTCAAAGAAGCGATGGGCGCGACGGTGTTCATGATTTCGTGTGTCATCACGCGAAACAACTTGTTTTGCGAAGACTCCTCGTTGGCTGCGTCGCGCCGCTCGAAGATGCCCTTAATGCGGTTGAGGGCACGATTAAGTGCCGACTTCTCCTTGAAGTGGAAGTTCAACTCGCCGTCTTCCAAGGCGTCCATCATGAAGCCCACCTTTCGGGCATCGTTCCTACGCACGATAAGTATCGTCACCACAATCGCTGCGACGACGGCCACCACTACAACCAATATCCCAATCCAGACACTCATATTCCGTATTCCTTTAGGCGGCGGTATAAGGTCGGACGGCTGATTTTCAATGCCTTGGCCACTAGGGTCAGGTTACCATTGTAGGTCTTCATCGCGTTGCGGATGACCTGTTCTTCAGCGCTTTCGAGGGTTTGGTTTTGCGGTTTTGGAGCTGTTTCATCCATCAGTTCAGAGGCTCGGAGTTGGAGGTCGACGGCGCGGATGAGTTCCGCTTCGGAATAGATAACCGCCTTCTCGATGCAGCCTTGCAGCTCTCGGATGTTGCCGCTCCAGCGGCAGCGTTTCAAGAGATTCATTGCCTCGTCGGAAAGGCCTTGTGCCTTACGGTGGTATTTCTCGGCATATTGCTTGACAAACATCTCTGCCAAGGTGACGATTTCGTCGGGACGCTCGCGCAAAGGCGGCAGGTGCAGCGTGACCGTGTTGATGCGGTAGAACAAGTCTTCGCGGAAGCGCCCTTCCTTGACCATCCTAGCCAAGTCCATGTTGGTGGCACAAATCAGGCGGATGTTGATGGGGATGGATTTCGTGTCGCCCACCTTGGTGATGCTGCGGTTTTGGATGACTCGCAACAGTTTGGCTTGCTGTGCCAGCGGCACATTGCCGATCTCGTCAAGAAACAGTGTGGTGCCGTTGGCCTGCTCAAACTTGCCGATATGGTCGGCATGGGCGTCGGTGAAGGCACCTTTCACGTGGCCGAACATCTCGCTCTCAAACAAGGTATCCGTGATGGCACCAATATCCACGCCCACCATCGGCTTGGTGGCGCGATTGGAAAGTCGGTGTATCTCATTGGCCAGCACATCCTTACCCGTGCCGTTCTCGCCCGTGATGAGCACGGTGGCATCGGTGGGAGCCACTTTCTCCACCATCGCGCGCAATTGCCGCATTGCTTCGCTCTCACCCCAACGCATTGTCGGCGTGGCATTCGTGTAGGGTGGACGCATGCGATGTGTTCCTACACGATGTTTCTTGCAAGCCTCTTCGAGTGTGGCGAGTAGTTTGGCATTGTCCCAAGGTTTCACCACGAAGTCGAAGGCACCCCGTTTCATGCCTTCCACGGCGAGGGCGATGTCGGCGTAGGCCGTGAACAGCACCACCTCCACCTCGGGGAAGTCGCGCTTCAGTTCGGAGAGCCAAAAGAGGCCTTCGTTGCCCGTGTTGATGTCGGTCTCGAAGTTCATATCGAGCAGCACCACGTCAGGCTTGAAGGTTCGCATGGTCTCCATCAGCACCTTGGGAGAGGCGATGAGTTCCACCTCGGCGAAGCGCATGGGCAGCAATATCTTCAGTGCCGACCGGATGCCGGCGTTGTCGTCGACGACTAGGATTTTGGATTTGAGTTTGGACATAGCTATTATACTTTATAATGAAACAAGCCAGTCGGCCAAATTGATGATTCGGATACCCTCGTATTGGAATTCCTTCTGACGGGTTCTTGCCAGGAGTATTTTTGGATAGGCATCTTTGATTTTTAAAAGCGCCGAGACTTCGCGTTTAAACGTTTCTTCATTTGTTATATCGTCCGCCACCTGAAAATAGATTTTCTCGTTTTGTTTCATGGCAACAAAATCTATCTCACCGTTGTACAAAGTCCCAACATAAACCTCATAACCACGTCGTAAAAGTTCCACAGCCACTATATTCTCAATGACTCGACCAATGTTGAGGTTCTTGGTTCCGAGTCTTGCATATTTAAATGAATGATCCGAAAGATAGTACTTGTCATCGGTTGTGAGATACCTTTTCCCACTGATGTCGTAACGGCGGATACGATAAAAGGCAAAAGCATTGCAGAGATAATCAATGTATTTCCCGACAGTCTTGTCGTTCGTCTTGATTTTATTTGAAGTCAAAGTGTCGGATATTTTCCTAACCGATGTGATGTTGCCGATATTATCCATCAGAAAATCAACGAGTTTATTGAGCAAGTTCACATTCCTAATTTTATATCTTCTGATAATGTCACGGACAATAAGGGCATTGAATACCTCATCGTTGATATAAGAGTATTTCTCCTTGGTGGTCGTGTAAAGATAAGAGCCAGGCATGCCTCCTTCCTCAAGATATGAATCAAATGCAGAGTTGTAATCTGTAGATTGATAATACCTTACATATTCATTAAATGAAAATGGAAAGAGTTTCAACTCGAAAGTTCTTCCGGTAAACAAAGTCGCCAAATCGCTGCTTAACAGAAAAGCGTTGGAGCCAGTAACAAAGATATTGTATTTTTCGGAAGCATGCAGGCTGTTGACCGCTTTCTCAAAACTCTCACACATCTGGATTTCGTCAATCATAACATAATTGTCTTTCCCTTCCTGATAGGACTCTTCAATGAAATCATGAAGATTATGGTATTCCAGCAATGGTTCGAACTTCAGCAGGTTGAAATCAACATGAATGATATTGACGTTGTTTTCTACCGATTCTATCTTTTTGGCAAACATCTCAAGCAGTTTCGATTTTCCACTTCTTCGAACTCCTGTAATAACCTTTATGTCTGGAGTGTTTTTCGTATCCTCCAACTGTTCAAGGTAATTATCTCTTTCTATTAACTTTATGTTAACCATAACTTTACACATTTCTATTTCGCAAAAATACAACTTTTTTGATTTTGCGAAGTAAAAAAATGTATTTTTCTATTACCGAAAAAACATAATTTGCAGTTTCATTCCTTTTTCAATGCCTCCGCAGGATTCGTTCGCGCGGCCTTCAAGGTCTGCCAAAGCACCGAGAGGAAGGCCATCGCGAGGGAAATGGCCACGGCGACGACGAAAATCCAGCCGTAGTTTTCGAGTTTGACGATGAAGCCTTCAAGATAGCGTTGCGCCGCCCACACCGCTAACGGGACGGCGATGACGCAAGCCATAGCCACCAAAACCATATATTCCTTCACGGTGCGCCACGTCTCGCTCTCGACGGTACCGCCAAACACCTTGTGCACAGCAATGTTCTTGGCGTTCTCGCCTGCGTAATAGGTGCTCATGGCGATAAGGCCAAGCAGAGAGATCAGCACGGCAAGCAGCATAAAAATCTCCAAAAGACGCATATTATTCTTGGCGGGCTTGAGCGCATCGCGGTAGAAATCGTCAATGAAACCATCGACAAAAGGATCCACAAATTCACCATTGCGCCATTCATCGACCACCTCGTGGATGGCTTTTCTCGCTTCCGCATGATCACCTATAATTTCCATCACAAAACCGCCATATTTGATGTCATCGGCTTTCATAATACTGATAATCTGATAATCTTCGTCACCCACATTGCTTGTTGTCACTGGGAAATCACGAATCACACCAGCCACTTGGTCGCAGTTGGTCGTCCTTTCCCTTAAAACATTGATTTCGTGATTCTCATCGGTAAGTCCTGTGGCGGCAAAGGCCCGCTCGCCAAACCACACAGTATTGTAAAGCGGAGTCTGATAATCTTTAAGAATTTCAAAGTCAAGCATTTGGAAAGCAACGGTATCCATCATCAAATGCCGATACAAGATATTCTGTCCGTCACGAGTGAGGCTGTATTGTCCACCAATCATACACCCCGGCACGCCCCTACTTCGGCCAATCCGCTTCACACAAGGCAATTCTTCAAGTTTGTCAAACAAATCGGATTGCGGTTCGGAGGCGAACACCACCAAATAGTATTTGTCTTGGGTATTGCAGTTTTTCGGGCGGTTCAGCGAGGTGCGGTATTGCGCCTCCATCACAATGGCCATTGCAACGAGAAAAACCGCTAAAGTGCTTTGGATGACGATGAATACCTTATTGAACACCATTTTCGTATTGCGGCGGTAGGTACCTTTCACCACATCCATCGGCTGCACGCGACTGGCAAACACGGCAGGAATAATGCCATTGAGCACGCCAACAACCACAACAACGCCTAAATAAGCCGCAAGGTACATAGGTTTCATCTGAATGGCAATCGGCACATCAGGGCTGTTGAGCAAGGCGTTGACTGACGGTGCCAACAAGTATGCTAACAACAAGCCAAAGCCAAAACAAACTGCCGTAAATACCAATGATTCAGCGATATACTTCCAAATGATTTCGCCTTTCTGCGCTCCGAGCAAACGGCGGGTGGCCATCTCCTTGGCGCGCTTTCCCGTGAGGGCAAACGAAAGGTTGATATAGTTGAACACCGCCGAAAGCAACAACAACAGCCCGACGAGGGCCAAGAGTTTCAGTGTATTGAGGTCGCCATGTTTTAATTGGTCATTCGGCCCCCCAAAATCCTTGAAAAACAGGTGGTCGAAGCGGGTCATGTCCAAGCGTTCGAAGAAAGCCTGACCGTACATATCGGGATAAATCTCTTTGCACAACTGCTCCACTTTATCGTAAATCACCTTGGGGTCGGAACCTTTTGTAAATTTGACAAAAGGTATGGTTGAGCCATAACGGTCGTAAGGTTCATCCCATGTGGACTTATTGAGAAAGTCGTGTTCATTGACAATCACATCCGTAGGAGCGAACACCGTGTTACGGAAGTCTTCAATAATTCCGACAACCATATATTTATTGATGATAAAATCTAAGGTCTGACCGACTTTGATACCATGCTTCCGTGCAAAGCTCTCGCTGACAATGACATTCCCTGGTACTTCGATACCTTCAGGGCCGCCTTCAATAAACTTGAGATAAGGAAACATCGTGAAGAAATCCTTGCTGACAGCAGTCATTTCGGCTTCAACCTCTTCATTGCCAAACATGATTGACGGAGGATTGGCCTCGATGCAATACCGCACAGCGAGTTCCACTTCGGGCACCCGGTCCGTTACCTCATTTACGAATGCATACGTCAAGCCGAGATAACCTGGCATACCGAAGCAGTAGATGTTCTTTCGGTCAGGGCTTTCGCGCGTGATGCTGTACTGCTGCCACGCATAACTGCCGATGATGATGACAAAGGCGAGGCTGACGGCAAGGCCGATGGCCTCGATGATGGTGTAAAGTTTGTTTCTTGAGAGGAATTTGATGTAACTTGACATATTGTTGAATTGTTGAATTGTTTAACTGTTGAATTGTTTTTGAAACAAAACTTGCAAAACCGTCAAAACCTTTTTTCCACAGGGAAAGTCGCCAACTGGCTCCTTTCCGGCGGCGAGGCAGTTGCCAAGCCGCATCCGTTCATTATTGAAGTTTTGCATTGTTTTGTGGGTTTTGTGATTAATACTTATTCCTTCTTCAACGCCTCCGCTGGATTCGTTCGTGCCGCCTTCAAGGTCTGCCAAAGCACCGAGAGGAAGGCCATCAACATGCCGAGGATGGCAGCCACAGCGATGATCCAACCGTAATGCTCAATGCGATAGGCGAAACGATCCAAATAGCGGCCACAGAACCAAACGGCAAGCGGGATGCCGATAAGTGCCGCGATACCAACCAAAACCATGTAGTCCTTCACCGTGCGCCACAACTCACGCTGGACGTTGCTGCCAAACACCTTGCGTACGGCAATGCTCTTGGTACTTTGCTCGCTGTAATAGGTGCTTATGGCCACGAGGCCGAGCAAGGAAATTAGCACAGAAAGCAACATGAACAGTTCCAGCAGGCGCATGGCCATTTTTGCAGGTTGCAGCAACAAATTGTTAAGGTCTTTCACATAGCCGTTTTGCGCTGGTTCCACGTAGGTGCCGTTCTTTTCCTCGGAATAGTCGGCGTAGGCTTGCATAATGGCTTTTTCGGTCTCTTTGTAATCACCTGAAACATCAATCATTACGCCATTACCCCAAATCAAGTCTTCCGCACGTGCAATGATGACCGCCGAAAACTGGTTGGGTTCAGAAGATGCCGCTGAGCGCGTCGGGATGTCCTCATAGATTCCGCCTACGGTCTCGGGGTTGCTGCCGTTGATATGCATGTTGCGTGTGTAATAATGTGCCGTTGAGTCGCTCAAAGCGAGTTTTTCAGCCAAAGTCCTTGACATCCATACCGAATTGGTACGCAGTCCGAAATCTTCAACGACCTGCAAATCAAGCATATTGAAATATGTTTCGTCACATAAGATAAGTTGCATGTTCACCCTTTCGCCTTCGGGCGTGGTTACAGTGGTACCCATATTCATCTGCCCTGCAAAACCGCGACCGTAGCCCACCGCATTCACATTCGGGATCTTTTCCAAACGGTCGATGAGAGGCGCAATATCAGAATAATCTTTTACCCAGCATTGCAGCGAATACAATCCCTCTGAACGCATGTTGGTGGGACGGTTCATCATGTGACGCATCTGTACCTCCATCAGAATCGCCATGGCAATCAAGACGATGGTGATGGTGTTTTGGAACACAATGAAAATCTTGCTGAACACTCTTTTGGTTTGAAGCCGATAGGTGCCACGCACCACGTCAATCGGTTCA
Source organism: uncultured Bacteroidia bacterium (assembly GCA_902801625.1). Lineage (GTDB taxonomy): Bacteria > Bacteroidota > Bacteroidia > Bacteroidales > F082 > Limimorpha. Next base: position 60,067 of record CADCJI010000017.1, read on the forward strand.
AAACGCGAGGCAATGGCAGCAGGCGCGATGCCCGACAACACGCCCAAAACGACGACGGTCAAGACATAGGCCGCCACAATGCCCACCGACCACTCGAAACGAATGGACACAAATTGCTCAAGCGAGCCGGCTGTACCGCCCGAAACGCCTCTCAACAGGTCGTTCATCATCGGGAGCAAGGCGTAGGCCAGCAGAAACGCCAGCACGAAGCACACCGCCGTAAACGACACGAATTCAGCGATATACTTCATCACGATTTCGCCTTTCGTGGCACCGTGAAGCCGCCTTGTGGCCATCTCCTTGGCGCGTTTTCCCGAAAGGGCCATGTTGAGGTTGATGTAGTTGAAAATGGCCGAAACGTCGTCATTGAAATAGAGTTCCGGCAAGTTGTAAATCGGCATAGCCTTCACAAAACCGCCACCATAATTGGGCAATCCAACCTCCTCGACTTTCTTCGCAAACTGCTCACGGTCAGTGCCTTCGCTGACTTTCATCAAGGTCATATACTGCCCGATGGAACTGAATGGCTGTTGAGAGACATACATATCGTCGAACTCGGGGTTAAGCATCACCTCGGTGCGAGGCATCATCGAGTTTTTGGAGTCCTTGAAGACGCCGCAGACTGTGCTTTCGATTTTGTCTTGTGTTAGATATTTGATTTTGAGCGGTTTGCCGACGGCGTCGCCGTTGAAGGCGCGGTTGGCAAGTGACTCAGACACGAGACAATGCCCTTTGAGACGGTACTCGTCCATGCTGCCTTCGAGCAAGGTCAGGCTTGGGAAAAGATCAAAAATTTCGGGGTCGGCCTCGGTGATGACGGCACTGACAGGCTGTTCGTCGCCGAAGGTGATATAGCCGTCATAGTCAGAGCCAGAAATGCGGGCCACAGTTTCGGCTTCGGGAAGTTTGTCCTCAAAAACGGCTTTATCCCACCACGATAACGACATATAATCTTGGTTTCCAACGGCATAAACCCTATTTCGATAAGGGTTGCCGTAGGCCACGGAATACTGTTGATACACATAATTGCCAATCAAGATGACGAAGGCAATGGAAACGATGAGACCGATGGCCTCGATGACGGTGTAGAGTTTGTTTCTTGATAGGAATTTGATGTAACTGCTCATTTTGTTGGATTGTTGAATTGTTGATTGTTGAACTGTTTAATTGTTGTGTGTCGTATGGCATAATCCGTGCCAAAATCATAAAACAATACGAATCAACAAGATACACTTTTATCCTATTGTAAAAGTGTAAAGTTTCTTTACAGTGGGTGTAAAGAAACTTTACAGTTCTTATTTCAATCCAGTAAGGTCAAATTGATATGTAAGCTCGTTGTTTTGTTCGTGCTGGAGAAACATCAACATATAAATGGGCAGATAAACCAGGCGATTTTTGATTTGGATGTTTTCTTGGCAGAAAACAAAAGCTTTTGGGATGGCATATTCTTCGTTGTCCATGATGTTGCTCAATGCCCGATGCCGCTCATAAGCCTTCCCCGACTTCACCTCGATGGGCAGCACTTCACCTTGATATTCCACGACAAAGTCGAGTTCGCCTTGTCTCTTGCTGTTGAAGTAGAAAAGGTCGTGATCGGTTGCGAAGTCATGGACATATAGTTCTTGTGCAACCAGATTTTCAAAAGCCGCACCATAGTTGACATTTAGGCTGCTCAACAAACGGACTTGGATGTCGCCACCGTACATGGCAGCCAATAGCCCCACATCATTCAGAAACAGTTTGAAGAGGTTGCGTTGCTTGTTCAAAAGTAAAGGAATTATTGGTGCTTCAACATTATAGGTCGGAATAGCAACGCCAGCATCTTTCAGCCATAGGAAACCGCTCTCATATCTGGCAAAACGGGCTTTTTCGCTCAACTCCTTCAAAACAAAACGCTTGTTTTTGGCATTCAGTTCAGCTGGAATCAGGTTGTATATCTCCTCAATCTGAAGTTTGCGTTCTTTTTCATACTTGGTAATGTCGCGTTTGTAAGTGCGGATGATGTCGCGCTGCTCGTTGAGTACACTGCGAAGATTGTTGGTGTCCAAGTATTTCTGCACTGCCGATGGCATTCCACCGACAATCATATAAAGCGTGACCAGTTCCAACATCTTTTTGTGGATGAACTCATCAACAGGGGATTGGTTTTCATAGCATTCCTTTAAATGCCCCATCACCTCTTCACCAACACCCAAAGCTTTAGCAAACTCTTCCAAGTCAAGCGGATACATCTCCAATTCACCCATATAACCCACGGGGACGCTGCGAAGGTCTTTCAGCTCAACGCCCAAGAGTGAGCCGCTCATGACATAGCGGTAACTACCCTCGTCCACGAGAAATTTGATGGCCGTCACCATCTCGTCACATTCCTGGACCTCGTCAAAAAAGATAAGGGTTTTGCCCGGCACTAGTTTCTTGCGAGTGAATGCTGAAATGCGCATCAGCAATTCCGCTGCACTTTTAGGATGGCTGAACAGTTCCACCGCATCGGGTTGCTCAATGAAATTGATTTCAACCACTTGTTCAAAGACTTCTTTTCCGATTTTACGGACGGCAAAAGTCTTGCCCACTTGTCGCGCTCCAGTGACCAACAATGCCCGTTTTTCGTTAGTAAAAAACTCTCTCAAAAATTGATATGCTTTCCTATTTATCATAAAAACTTGTATTTCAGTGCGCAAAGATAACAATTTTTACATTATCCAAGACAAAAAGCATATCTTTTTGACACTTTTCCAAGGATTTTTGTCCGATTTTTGACACTTTTCCAAGGAAATATTGCCTTTTTATGACACTTTTCCAAGATTATTCCTTCTTCAACGCCATCACCGGATTCACCCGAGCCACGGAAACGATTTGCCACAGCACTGAGCCGATGGCGATGACGAACGACAACACCACCGTCACCACGAAGATCCACGGATACAGGTCGATGCGATAGACGAAGTCCTCCAAATAACGCCCGCAGACCCAAACTGCTATGGGGATGGCGATGACATTGGCGATAAGAATCATGATGACGTATTCCTTCAGGTTACGGCGTATCTCGCTTTGCATCGTGCCGCCAAACACCTTGCGGACGGCGATGGTCTTCTCGCGCTCGGAGGCGAAATGCGTGCTCATGGCCACCAGTCCCAGCAGCGACAGCAACACTGCCACTGCCATAAACAAGTCCACAAGGCGCATTTTGTTTTTGGTTCCCTGCAAATCTTGCAGCAGCATATTGTCGATAAAGTCGGCAGAGGCTTCCCAATAAACGGATTTCTTACTCATGTGCTTATCATACACCCCCATAATGGCCTTACGCGCCTCTGCATGATCACCCACAACCTCCAGCACAGGAGAATACGTTACGCCTCTAAACATCGGTTCCTTCCCCACTATCTGTACCGCACCGAAGGTCTCGTCCACCACATGCGCCGCGTCAGTAATGGCAAAATCCACCACCACACCGCACAGGTCATAACCGACATTCCGCTTGTACCAAGCGCCAAGCGAGTCAGGGTTGAAGTCCTCCATCGGAATCCCCAACTGGCTTTCCAACAGACCCTGCGTCAACAACCATTGACGTTCATCCAGCTGGCCATACATCGCCTTGATGTCAAAGCCAAACATATCGAAAGCCGTTGTATCGCACATCAGGTATCTCACTTGAATCCAATTGTCAGGATCGTTGAGACGTTTCCAACTTGAACCCATACGGGCACCTCCCGGATAACCGTAGGAATGGCCCATCCGCTTCACGCAAGGCAAGGCCAGCAGGTCGTTCTCAAAGGCCTCGTCGCCCGATAAGATGGACTCGATGAAAAACAGGTTTTCGGTACGGCACCCGACAGGCCTTCGCTCCATGTGGCGCATCTGCACCTCCATCGTGATCACCAAGGCAATTAGCACGATGGCAATGACATTCTGCAAGACGATGAACACCTTCGAGAGCACCATCTTGTTGCGAAAGCGGAAGGCGCCAGTCACCACATCGATAGGCTTGGCTCGCGACACCACCGCAGCAGGGATAATGCCTGCTAACAGCGCCACCACGACCACCATCAGCAGATAGGCAAGCAAATAGGATGGTGAAAGCAAAACCTTTACACCAATATCACCACCCAGTAGGCGGTTGACTAGCGGTGCGAGTGCCTCAGCCAGCAAGATGCCCAGCACCATGCACACCGTAGTAAACGCCAACGACTCAAGCAGGTATTTCCCGATGATTCGGCCTTTGGTGGCTCCGTGCAATCGCCGTGTGGCCATCTCCTTGGCACGTTTGCTCGTCAAAGCCACATTGAGGTTGATGTAGTTGAATATCGAGGAAATCAGCAGCAACAAACCTACCGCCAACAGGCTGCGCATCATGGTCTTGTCGCCTTTCTTCAGGTTGGTGCTGGCATCGCTATAGAGTAATTCATCCAGTCGAATCAACGTCAGGTCCTTAGACTCGATGGAAAAATCGCTGCCCAATATTGTCGTATAGAATGTCTGACAAGCTACAACCATCTTCTCCCGCAGCACCTCTCGGTCGGCATTGGGATGCGATTTCACAAAGACCCACACGTTTTCAAACATGTTGGCGGGTCGCATCGGACTGTTGAATCCACCGAGGAACGATCTGTCATAGGTGAGGTCCACATTGACAATCACGTCGGGCATAACATCGAAAAGCGAGGTGCCCAAGTCAGTGAACACACCCGCTACGGTGAAGTCATGTGCCAAAAGATGGATGGTCCGTCCCACGACCTCGCCGTTTTCCGATAGGGCTTGCGCCAGTTTTTCCGATATGAAAGCCGTCAAAACATCGTCAATTTGTTCGGGTTTGCCTTCTGATAACTGGACAGGAAAAAAATTGAAAAAGTCACGGTCGCAGCCCAACACGCTTGGCATTAGCGTTAACTCATCCGCTTTCATCTCTGTGCCATAGATGAATCCACACTCGGTGACTGCTTCAATTTCAGGGATGCTCTCCCCTATGCTCTTCTTCATCCCGTATTCGAACAGGGTTATGTCATTCAAAGCCACACAATATATCTCCTTTCTATGTGGGTTTTCACGCGTGATGGCGATATGTTGTGTCACATAGCAGAAGATGATGACCACGAAGGCGAGGCTCACCGTCAGGCCAATGGCCTCGATGATGCTGTAGAGTTTGTTTCGGGAGAGAAATTTGATGTAACTGCTCATTACCGTTTAATTGTTGATTGTTTAACTGTTTAATTGTTTAATTGTTGTATGTCGTATGGCATAATCCGTGCCAAATTTGTAAAACAATATTAATCAACAAGATATGATTTTCGCTTTTGTAAAAGTGTAAAGTTTCTTTACAGTGAGTGTAAAGAAACTTTACAGTCGGGACTTCATGGGTCTTTTTATAGTTTCAATTCAAGACACCAATCATAAACTGGTTGATTAAATTGCGATATTTTACCAATTTCAAAGATTTAGACTGCGGTATTTTACCAATTTAGAAAGTTTAGACTGCGGTATTTTACCAATTTTCATTCCTTCTTCAACGCCATCACTGGGTTCCCCTTAACCATAGAAGCGATTTCTTCAAACACTTCTTCGGCCTCATCCTTTCGCAGCCCGAACTTTACGGCAAGCAGAACAGCGTCCGTTTTCTCGGGATCTTTGTAGTTGCCATTCACGGAAAGGCTGTGGAAGCCACCCAAGCCTTCGCAAGGTAGCACATCGTAGGCAGGAGCCAACTGCCAAACATCATTGCGACGAATGAAAGCAAAGTTCTTCACATGGTCGTCGCAGTTGCCGATGATGAGGTTGAACGCCATCAGGCGGAACACCTTCCACAGTTCCTTGACGGAATGTGTGAGCTGGCTGCAAGCCCAGAACAGATGACCGTAATCGGCGGTGGGCAGATGATAATCGAGGTTCATCAGGGCGGAGAGACTGATAACGTGTAGTTTGCCGCCGTCATCGGTACGGTCGAAGCGCTTTGAGCCGAAGTATTTTCCTTCGAAAAGTCGGGTCTCGGCCATCTCAATGCCACATTCGCGAGCCAGCAGGGAGGTCTCATATTCGATTCTGCCCACATTGGGCGGGTCGGTGCGGTCGCGGAACTTCACCAACCACTCGGCGCCGTCGTGATGCACAAACACTTTGGGTCTCGTGCCGCCCGAGGAGCCGCCGCGCCGCCAAGCCTTGTCGAGGTCATCTGAATAGTCGGTACTCAATACCCGCTGCGACTCTTCCGCCATGTGGTCGAGGTCGATGATGACCTGTTCGTCAACGGTGCTTAGGTTGGGATGGTATTCCAAGGCACCACGACCACGGCTACCGACAAACATCAGTTGCTCCAACAAATCCAACGAAGCCAATGACTTGCCTTGCGACCTCAGATAACGGTCGAGCACCAATGCACTCCAGCCGTCAGGCAGGCTGTCGTCGAACACGCCGAAGTTGCCGTCAAAAGGTTTCGCATCGGCGGTGAACAACCTCGACTCCAAAGGCAAGTGAAACGGTGAGATGGAAAAGCCGTTCCTGATCCAGTCCGCGTCGTATTCGAACAAAGCGCGACCGTCTCTGTCCATAGCTATCCGCCCGACTTTACGGGAGCCTAGCGTTACTTCAACTATCTTTTCACTCATTGCGTTTCCCTCGCTTTCTGTTTGTTGTGGTGGCATCAAGAGCCTCATCCAAAGTGGCGTATTTGTGTGACTCAAACAAACGGTCGAAGTCGTTCAAGGCATCCAAAGCGTAGGCTACATGGAGCAGTCCATCCAAGGAAATCATTCCCGTCCGCTCAAAGCGGCGGTAGGTCGCCAAAGGCAATCCCGAGCGCACAGAAAGACCTTCCTGCGTCAGGTTCATCTCCAAACGGCGTGCTTTCACCCGTTCCGCCAAAGCCATGGCCTTGCCTTCTGGTGAGACAATATCAAACGATAATATATTATTAGTTATATCCATTTTTAACCACTAAATGATTATATTTTAGCAGTTGCAAAGATACAACTATTTTCTGATAATTCAGCAAAAATCATAATTTGTTGGGGTTGCTTCGCAAGAAATCATCCAAAAATCTATTTCAAAAATCATTCAAAATCATTTTCTTATATTTTTGATAGATTTTCATTTCGATTTTGAAAGATTTCTTGCCGTAGGCAATCCCATAATAATTATTCATTTCGCAAAGATTTCACAGGATTCACCGTAGCCGCTCGCAAACTGCGCAAGGTGACCACCGCAATTGTTACGCCCAAGACAGCCAACAGCGCCAAGGCGAACACCCAAACATGCAGCGGCACCTGATAGGCGAAGCCCTCCAAATAACGCCGCATGATGACGATGCTCACGGGCACGGCAATCACGAAGCACACCAGCACAATCTTCACGAAGCGCGAGTTGAACATCGCCAAAATCTGCCCCACCGTGGCGCCATGCACACGACGGATGCCGATTTCCTTGCGGCGGTGCTCCGTCTCGAACATCACCAAGCCGAACACGCCCATCAGCGAGATGACGATGGCCAAAATGGTGAACAGCGTGACCAACTTCGAGAGGTTTTGCTCCTTTTTGTATTGGTTCTCAATTGCTTGTTCAAACGGTCTCATCCAAACCGAAAAACCGTCGCCTAATGTCGGGTCGAGGTCGTTGAGAGTTTTTATTGAGCGTTCAATCAACGCTTGGGTATCAACGCCGGATTCGGTACGGATAAACAGCCTCATGCACGGACTCCATGGCTCCTTGCCATACACATAAAAGGCAAACGGCCCAATCTTTTCGCGCAAAGGAGAGAAATTGAAGTCCCTACAAACACCTGCAATCTCGGCAGGGGCATCTTTATGACCCCAGATTCTGTCTTCAGTGGTGATGCCGTACATTTTCTGAGCCGTCTCGTTGATGACATAGACTCCGTTTTCCGATTGCTCGTCGGCGGGAGTAAAGTCGCGGCCTTCCACAATGTCAATACCCATAAAACGCAGGAAGTTCCAAGAAACTGGATAGACCTGCCATGACAGACCCTCAGAATCACTTTTGAACTCGCGGCTCCACGCCATACGGCTGTTGGCCACAAACGGGCCGTCGCCCCATGCGATGTCCTTGATGTCAGCATCTGTTTTCAACTGATTCTCGACAGTTTCACGGTTGTTGGCGAGTTCCCATGTCACATGCGACTGAAGCAGGTTTTCTTGATTGAAACCCATGTCGTGATTCATCATGAAATCGCGTTGCTGATGAACAAAAACTGCACAGATAATCAGCACGATGCTCACGGTGAACTGCAAGCCCAAGCCTATCAAGCCGATGCGGAAAGCCTTGCCTTTCTGCGTGGTGCCGAGTGTGCCTTTCAAGGCAAAAGCGGGATTGAACGAGGTGGAGAACAAGGCCGGATAGAGGCTGGCCAACACCGAAATGAGCAAGGCGATACCGACGGTCAAAGCGGCAATACCCAAGTTTTGGCCGAAGTTCAACGGTGTTTCAATCAGTGCAGCCAAGGTGGATTGCCTGAACAGTGTAACCACAGCCGCCGCCAGACCCAAGGCAATGACCACCATCAGCACCGACTCGCCTACCGATGACATTACCAACTGGAAACGACTGCTGCCCAATATCTTGCGGGTGTTGATGCTCTTTAGGCGCAGCGGCACCATGGCGAAGAAAAAGTTGATGTAGTTGATGAAGGCGATGAGCATCACGAAAATGGCGATGACAAGCAAGGTGATGGTCGTGGTGCGATTGCCCGACTTGCCCGGATGCCCGACATTATCGGCAAAATAATTGTCCGTCAACTTCATAAGATGAGGTGACATCATTTTTTTATATTCCTCAATATCCGCTGCTTTTTCTTCGGTCAAATCGCTTTCGTCAATGTCGAGTTTTGTCTTAAAAAGGTCAAAGGCGACTTGGTGTGCAATTTCATCGAACTCTTTTGGGTCAGCACCTTCAGCGAGTTTTATGAAATAATTCCAGCCCCATTGGGTCCAATCGCTCATACCTGCATCACCCAGATTCAGAATAAAGTCGATGGAGGAAAGGTCGCTGTTGACAGGCATATCCTTGTAGATGGCCGCTACCGTGGCATCTGTCCAGTTCCAGGAGCCATATTGGAAATGGTCGCCCACCTGCAAGCCCAAGCGTTTGGCCGCTGACTCGGACATAACCGCATCCGTGTAACTAATCCAATTATCCAAATTGCCGGCAACAAGTTCAAACCCAAACACTTCGATGGCGGGCTTGGAGAAACTGGTGACTCTCAATTCGACCGACGACTGTTCTTCGCCCAAGCGTACGGAAACTTCGTTGCTCCCTAAATTGGCAGCGCAGCCGCCCGCCTCAACGCTAGGGACAGCAGCAATGACCGCTTCCGACATCTGACGATTGACGTATGTCGAATAAACATTGTTTGAAAACCGGTCAGGCATGGTAAGGACATAAATCCTGTCGCTGTCTTTGAGCGCCTTGTTGTAGGTGAAGTCGTGGTGCACCTGCACAAGGATGATGTAGAGTGCGGCGAAGGCTGCCGTCAAGCCCAAGATATTCAGGATGGAAGACACAAGGGAGGTCTTGCCTTTTTTATAGATTCGAGCCATGTGTTGTTGAATTGTTGATTGTTGAATTGTTTAATTGTAGGGACGCATTATGCGTTCCTACAAGATCATTCATTACGTAAGGATTTCACTGGATTCACCGTAGCGGCCCGCAAACTGCGCAAGGTGACCACCGCAATTGTAACCGCCAAAACCGCCAACAGCGCCAAGACAAACACCCAGACATGCAGCGGCACCTGATAGGCAAAGCCTTCCAAATAACGCCGCATGATGACAATGCTCACCGGCACGGCAACCACGAAACACACCAGCACAATCTTCACGAAGCGCGAGTTGAACATCGCCAAAACCTGCCCCACCGTGGCACCATGCACACGACGGATGCCGATTTCCTTACGGCGGTGCTCCGTCTCGAACATCACCAAGCCGAACACACCCATCAGCGAGATGACGATGGCCAAAATCGTGAACAGAGTGACCAACTTCGAAAGGTTTTGCTCCTTTTTGTATTGGTTCTCAATCGATTCTGAGAAAGGCCACACCTCGTATGATATTTCGTTGCCCATATTGGGGTCAAGGTCGTTGAGGGTATTCCTTATGCGCTCCATCAGGGCGGGGACATCCACACCAGCCTCGGTACGGATATACAGCCTACTGCAAATATGCCACGGATCTTTGCCATAAACATAGAATGCAAAAGGTCTAATGTCTTGACGCAACGAAGCAAAGTTGAAGTCCTTACAGAAACCGGCAATCTCAGCGACTTGGCTATCATGCCCTCCAATCTGGTCTTCGAGGGTGATTTGATATACGTCCCGTGCAGTTTCGTTGAAGATATAAGTACCCGTAGAATGCTCATCGGCTTCCGTGAAATCGCGACCTTCCACGATGTCGATGCCCATGAAACGGAGGAAGTTCCACGAAACGGGATAGACGTCCCAACCGGCATCCTCGCCCCGCACTGTGCGGCCCCATTGCATCCGATAATCATTTACGAAAGGCCCATCACCCCATGCGATGTCCTTGATGGCCGCATCGGCCAACAACTGACTCTCAACGACTTGGCGGTTGGTGGCAAGGTCCCACGACACCTGCGACTGCAAAAGACATTCTTGGTTGAAACCCATTTCGTGATTCATCATGAAACGACGTTGCTCGGAGACGAATATCGCGCAGATAATCAAGACGATGGAAACGGTGAACTGCAAACCAATCAAGCCGATGCGGAATGCCTTGCCCTTCTGTGTAGTGCCGAGGGTGCCTTTCAAGGCAAAAGCGGGGTTGAACGAGGTGGCGAACAAGGCTGGATAGAGGCTGGCGACCACCGAGATAAGCAACGCCAAACCAATGGTCAAAGCCACGACACCCCAGTTTTGGCCGAAATCGAGAGAAGTGTCAATCATCGAGGCCAAGGTGGATTGCCTGAACAAGGTGACTACAGCCACCGCCAAACCCAAGGCAATGACCACCATCAGCACCGATTCGCCCACCGACGACATCACCAACTGGAAACGACTGCTGCCCAATATCTTGCGTGTGTTGATGCTCCGCAGGCGCAACGGCACCATGGCGAAGAAGAAATTGATGTAGTTGATGAAAGCGATGAGTACTACAAAAATGGCGATGACGAGCAAAGTGATTGTTGTGGTTCTGTTGCCCGCCTTTCCAGGGGCATAATAGGAATTGCTGTCGAAGTACATATCGGTCAGCCGCACGGGGTAAAGCCCGAACTTGACATCATCATCCGTAACCTCAGTGCCACCATTCACCTCACTGAAAAACTGTTTGACCACCGGCATTGCCACTTCGGTAATCGCCTTGGGGTCAGCACCTTTACGAAGTTTCATAAAATAGTTGAACGAAAACTCCTTCCAGTCGTCGAGGCTATTATCACCCATATCGGCAAGCATTTCGAAAGAGGAAAGGTCGCTGTGCTTCGGCATGTCTTTATAGATGGCCACGATGGATATTCCCTGCCACGCAGATCCATCATAATACTTCATCACATCACCCACTTGGACTCCAAGGCGTTTTGCCGCTGATTCCGAAAGGGCGAAGCCAGTGCCTGTCAGATCATCCCAGTTGCCAGCCACCAGTTCGAAACCGAACACATCGCGAGCGCCTTTGTTCATGGCAGATATCGAGATGGACACAGGGGATTGATCATCGCTTACCCGAACCGCGATAGGATTGCCCGTGATTTTACCACATCCGCCAGCTTCAATATCGGGAGAAGCGCTAATGACATACTCTCCCATAGGACGGTTCATATAAGAGGAGTATTCACTTTGATTGATTTCTTTCTTTGTAAGGACATAAATCTGGTCGCTGTCTTTGAGCGCCTTGTTGTAGGTGAGGTCGTGGTGTACCTGCACGAGAATGATATAGAGCGCGGCGAAGGCTGCCGTCAAGCCCAAGATGTTCAGGATGGAAGACACGAGGGAGGTCTTGCCTTTTTTATAGATTCTCATGATGTTGAATTGTTGATTGTTGAATTGTTTAATTGTTGTCTAAACGAACAAGTCTTTTGTATATTTTCTCCGCTTTTTCAAGTCCGAAGAACTTTACCAATTTTTCGAAAAGCGTTTGGTTGATTTTTGTTTTATTACGGTTTTTCATCACTACTTTATTTCTTGCAGTTTTCTGTTCCCCAGATTTTATTGATCTTGCCGCCTACTACGGTGCCTACCGCCTTGACATCGCCTGGGTAAGCGATACTGCCCGTGCCCGCAACGCTGTGCCCGCAACGCTGTAGTTCATCAATTCCATCTGGCAGTGTGCCTCAATGGAGCCCGAACCCGCCACAGTAAGGTTCGCTTTTTTCACCTTACCATCCTTGATAATGACATCGCCTGAGCCAGCGACACTTGAATGCAGGCGTTCGGCTTGGAGGTGCTCACAAACCATCTTCCCCGATCCAGCGATACTTATATCCATGTAGTCAGCATGGAACTCTTTACTCAACACATTTCCCGAGCCCGCAACATCCACATCAAAATCATGGATGTTTGCTGTTTTCTCGAAAACCACATCGCCCGAACCCGTCAATTTGATTTTCAACTCTTTGGCTTCATACGGCGTAACGAAATTAAAGTCACCGCTACCCATTATACTGATTTCCTCCAAAGTCGGGGCGGTGAGCTCGATGAGGAACTTCGTCGGCTTCACGTCGGATTGCTGAAACGTCTTGACCATCTCGACCCTTAAGCAATCGCCTTTCTGATAAATGTCGACCCACTCGAAAAGGTTCTCGTCGAGGGTCACGCGGCAGGAGTAGTTGTCCGCCACTTTGTAGTTTACCGTTGCGGGCAATATCATGCTGATTTCCTTGAACGCCGCCACATCGATGTCGCGCATGACGATGTTGCCGTTGCCTTCCACAACGTTTTTTTGCATGTACACGGTAATGGTTTTGTTACCTTTCCCATCGATAACGGTATCAGTCTTCCATACCTTGTTGTTTTGCGCCTCAGCGCACAGCACCGCCATAACAATTAGCAGTGCGGTCAAAAATGATTTCTTTGCCATAGCTTTACAGTTTTACAATTTTACTGCCAATAAGCATGGCAATCGCTGTGCCAAAATTGTAAACAATTAAAAACCAATAAAATACAAAAATAGCGTTTTACAAAAAGTGTAAAGTTTCTTTACAGTGGTGTAAAGAAACTTTACAGTGGCTAATCCACTTTTGGATCGAAATTGTTCATCTTTTTTTCTGTTTGTTTGGAGGTTTATGGAAAAGTCGTACCTTTGTACTGCAAAAAAGGTCGAATAGTGCGACTATTTTTGCAGTAAAATGCATAAAAAGAAATGCTATGGTCATACAAAGAGATCAGTATATCAGTGAGTTAATAAGCAAACAATGGAATGGGAAAGTAAAGATTGTCACTGGAATACGACGTTGTGGCAAATCATTCCTGCTTTTCACCCTCTATAAGAATTATCTGCTGAACGAAGGTGTGGCAAAGGACTGCTTCGTGGAGCTAGCATTAGACAAAAAGGCACACGTGAAGTACAGGAATCCCAACGAGCTCTACGAATATGTGCTTCGAAAAACGCAAAATACCGAAAAACGTTACTATGTTTTCATCGATGAAATCCAGATGTCCTATAAGGTAAAAAGCGAAGATGTGGATGAGAATTTGGTGCCCGAGGAAGACCGCGACATGCTCTACGTCACATTCTACGACATCTTGAACGACTTGATGGCTCGAAGCAATTTGGACATATACGTCACTGGCTCGAACTCCAAGATGCTTTCGAAAGACATTGTCACCAATTTCCGAGACCGCGGATCGGAGATAAAGGTCTATCCGCTGTCGTTCAAGGAGTTCTATCCCGTTTCCGGACTTGAGAAGGTGGATGCAATGGAGGAATATCTTACATACGGCGGTATGCCATTAGCAGTGCTGGAAAAGACCGAGACGGAGAAGCGCAAATACCTGAAAGGACTCCATAAGAGGGTTTACATCAAGGATATTGTAGAGCGATACAAGCTGAAAGATGACGAGGTGCTTGAAGCCTTGATTGATGCATTGTCTTCGGCTGTTGGTTCACTAACCAATCCGCACAATCTGGCCAATGCAGCAGGCTCGCTGATGAAGCGCAACACCTCGGACCATACCATAAAGAACTATCTGGATTATTTGGAGGAAGCCTACCTGTTTTTGGGTGCACAGCGATACGATGTGAAGGGGAAACGGTATTTCGAGAACACACAGAAATACTATTCGATGGACATCGGACTGCGGAACGCCAAGTTGAATTTTCGACAGCAGGAGAAATCGCATCTGATGGAGAACGTGATCTTCGTCGAGCTCATCCGCAGAGGCTACAGCGTGGATGTAGGTGTGGTGGAAATGACCCTCGTAAAGGACGGCAAAAAGCAACAGTCACAGTATGAAATCGACTTTGTCGTCAATACAGGTCGCGAGAAGGTGTATATCCAATCCGCGCTAAATGTGGATACGGAAGTGAAAAAGAATCAAGAGACTTTCTCGTTGAAGAACTCGGGCGATTTTTTCCGCAAGATTGTCATTCTCGACGGAAACGCGAAGCCGTGGAACGATGAAGACGGCATCATGTATGTGGGTGTCATTCCGTTTTTGCTTGAGGAAGCGGGACGGATAATCTAAAAAGCCATCCCCATCCCAAACTCCAGCGCGTCGCCAAACGCATGTAATCAGGATGGGGCGGCTATTATGTTACATCCTCTGCCGTTCTTCCTCTCCCGCCAAACTTCCGCGATACTTGCTGGTTTTGGCTTTCAGACGGTAGCGCAAGGTAAAATAAATTTCGCGGGAATCGTATGTGCCGTCTTTGGTGATGCGCAGCCTCGAATAATAACTCTCAAAACAGTATTTCGACTGGTTGAACAAGTCATTAACGCCCAATGTCACCGTCAGGGCTTTATTCAAGAAAGCCTTCTGTACAGAAAGGTTGCACACCCACGAATCCTTAAAGCAATAAGTGATGCCTGTATGTCCTTTGCCCGTGTAGGTTAGGTCGGCATTGATGGTCCAGTCCTTGGGCAAGGCGAAAACATTGGTGAATGAGCCGAAAGGCATTATCTTGTCGAAATGAACGGTTTCGTCCTGGCTTTCAACGGAAAACCATTGCCTGCTGAAACCGACCGACAAATTAGGATTCCACACGCCAATCGTTGGGCTGGCTGACACCATCGCCCACATTTGCGGGATGCGGTCGAAGTTTCGGGGCTTCAGCAGCGAGACATACGACGAGCCTTCGACAGGTTCAGCCCATTCCATGATGGCATTGCGGGCATCCTGAAAACCTGCAGAAAACTGCATGAACCTCCATGAGGCCATGAGCGAAAAGTCATGGATCAGCCAAGGCTCCAACAACGGATTGCCCGTCTGCAACGTGAATCGGTTGATGTATTCCATGGCGTTGCGCAGGTCGCGGTACGACGGGCGGCTGGTCTTCGCGGAATAACTCGCCATAAGTTGCACCTTGTCGATTTGCATCGAAAGCGAGGCACTTGGGAAAACATGATTGAACTTGCGGCTTTGGCCGTCGATGGGCTGGTCTTGCTCGTAATAGTCGTAAGCGGCGTGTTCGTAGCGGCAGCCCACGCTGAACATACCCATCACCGTTTCGCTGAAAGGCACCATGCGGCTGTATTCCACAAAGGCGGCAAGATTTCTATCTTTAATCTGTGTGAACGAAGTTTCGGCATACTCTGAATGACTGATGTAGTCGTCGCGGCGCGAGGTGAACGAAGCCTGACTGCCATACGAAATATCACCACCCCAAAGAGGCGTGCTGAAGGTCAGTTTGCCAGCCAAAAGTTTGTTCTTGACGGGGTTTTCCGATTGGATGACACGGTCGTCCCACTCGCTGCTGTATTCAATGCCATTATTATAAACGGTGTGTCCATTGCTGAGAAAGTCGGTGTTGAAGTCGATGGAGGTGTTTCCAACCTTACCGAGATAGAAGGCATTGACACGATGTCCCATGTCGTAATCGTACTTCAGCAGTTGACGGCTTTCCCATTGGTCGTAATAGGCTCCGTCCATCTTGACGGCACTGTTGATGTGAATGGAATCGTTCATCACCGCCCAGAAAGTAGGGCTATAGCGCACGCCAACGATGTGGTCGGGATTGAAGGAGTAATTGGCCTCGAACACGCTGGAAAGACGGGCATCCCGCGTGTCTTCCTTCAAAGTGTTTTGCTGGAGCCAGTCGTTTTCCACCTTGTTTTCCTGAATGATGTTGGAGTGCTGCAAGGACTTCATGTCGCGGTAATCGACGGTGGCTAATAGTTGCCAGCCGTTCTTGCGGTAATTGAGGCTCACGATGTCGCGCAAATCGGTGTTGGCCGCCGATTGATAAACCGATGAGCGCACATCCACGCCCAAGCCCTCATTGGGGTTTTTCTTGGTGACGATACGCACCACCGCCCCGACCGTGGCATCGTACCGCGCCCCTGGATTGGTGACCAATTCCACGCGCTGGATGTCCTTGGAGTTGAGTTGCTCCAATTCGCTGAAGTCACGCACTTGCCGTCCGTTGATGTAAACCAGCGGCTCACCTTTGCCGAACACCGTCAGTTTGTTTTCGCCCTTGGCAATACCCGGAATTTTGCCTAAAACATCGTCAGCCGAACCCACCTCGGCAAGGATGCTGTTCTCAACGGTGGTCACTTGCGCGTCACCTTTAATGTAAACATCGGGCAGACCCGCGCTGACCGTCACTTCGTTGAGGCTGACGGCATCCATTTCAAGTTGGATAGTGCCCAAGTTGGTTTGCGTTCCCGAAAGCGGCAGCCATTTGTCCTTGTAGCCGATAAAGGACACTTTCAGCAAGGCCGCGTTTTGCGCTTTCCCCATTTGGAAAGTTCCGTTTTCATCAGTGACACAGCCGCTTAAAAAGGCCGAGTCCTGACTTGTTTGCACCACATTCGCAAATGGTACTGATTGGTTGGTTTCATCAACGACTTTACCGTTGAAATTCTGTGCCCTCGCGCCCAGCACCGCCAAAACTACCAGCAGTGCGGTCAAAAATGATTTCTTTGCCATAGCTTTACAGGTTTATAATTTTACTGCCTTTTAGCATGGTAATCGCCGTGCCAAAATTGTAAACAATTAAAAACCAATAAAATACAAAAACAGCATTTTACAAAAAGTGTAAAGTTTCTTTACAGTGGTGTAAAGAAACTTTACAGTGAGCATTGTCTTGAAGAAAATTTTTTTGGGCTTTTCATTCAAAAATCTAGGAAATGTGTAATTTTGCCCCATGAAAAAATCTAGGAAATGTGTATAAACACCCATTTAAAAAATCTAGGAAATGTGATTTATGAGACGGAAAATATATGATAAACTATTGAAATGGAAGCAAGAACGGAATGGCGATACCGCATTGCTTATCGAAGGTGCACGACGCATCGGGAAAAGCTATACCGCAGAGGAGTTTGCCCGCAACGAATACGAATCCTATATCCTGATTGACTTCAGCAAAGCACCAGCCCGAGTCAAGTCGTGGTTTGATGACTATCTGGAAGATGTGGACACACTGCTGCAAAACATCCAACTCCATTACAAGAAAACACTCACGCCGCGCAAGTCGCTCATCATCTTCGACGAAGTGCAGAAATGCCCTCGCGCCCGCGAAGCCATCAAGACTTTGGTGGCCGACCATCGTTTCGACTACTTGGAAACCGGCTCGCTCATTTCCATCAAGAAAAACGTCGAGGACATCGTCATTCCTTCCGAAGAAGAAGGCATCGACATGTATCCGATGGATTTCGAGGAATTCCTTTGGGCGATGGGAAACGAAGTGCTGTTTCCATACATCCAAAAACAGTTTGAAAAACAGCAACCTATGGGCGACTTCCACCGTGACGCGATGCACTATTTCCGCCAATACATGATTGTGGGCGGTATGCCGCAAGCCGTGGCAGAATATGCGCAAACGAAGGATTTCAACAAAGTGGATGCCATCAAACGCCAGATTTTGCGCCTCTACAAAAACGACATCAAGAAATACGCTGGCTCAGCAACGACTCGTGTGGAGGCCATCTATGATGCCATTCCTGGACAACTCCAAAAGCATGAGAAGAAATTCACCCTTTCGGCACTGAAGGACGAAGCCCGAATGCGCGAGTACGACAGCGCTTTCTTTTGGCTCGATGATGCCCGAATCGCCAACATCTGCTACAACACCACCGCGCCCAACATCGGTTTGCAACTCAACGAAGACCGTACCGCACTCAAATGCTACTTCTGCGACACGGGACTGCTCATCTCTTTGGCTTTCAATGCCCGAGGCATCGTCAGCAACGAGATTTACCAAAAACTGATGTTCGACAAATTGGAAATCAACGAAGGGATGTTGGTTGAAAACATTGTAGCGCAAATGCTTAAAGCAACGGATAAGAAACTTTATTTCTACAACAATTACGACAAGGAAGACGCCGAAAACCGCATGGAGGTTGATTTCTTGATCCAAAAAGAAACCGTCACCTCGCGGCACAACATATCGCCAATCGAGGTCAAGAGCAGCGCAAACTACACCTTGACCTCGATAAAAAAGTGCATCGAAAAGTACCGAAACTATCTTTCCACGCCATACGTCCTTCACTCCAAGGATGTTGAAGTCAAAGACGGGTTGGTATTTCTTCCGCTTTATATGACGCCGCTGTTATAATAAACCGAGGGACACGAGTTATGCTTTTTTGCGTCCTCGTGTCCCATGTCTTTTTACAGTTGCGACAAAACCTCTTCCACGATTTTACCGTCGAACAGGTTGATGATGCGGTCGGCGTAGCCGGCGTCACGCTGCGAGTGGGTCACCATGACGATGGTGGTGCCTTCCTTGTGGAGGTCGGTGAGCAGGTCCATCACCTCCTTGCCGTTCTTCGAGTCGAGGTTACCCGTAGGCTCGTCGGCGAGGATGAGCTTGGGGTTGGCGACGACGGCGCGGGCGATGGCCACCCTTTGCTGCTGACCGCCCGACAGCTGCTGCGGGAAGTGCGAGTGCTTGCGCTCGGCAGCGGGGATGTTCATGTAACGCAGCGGCAACTCGATGTTCTCAAACACATTGAGTTCGTCGATGAGGTTGAAGCTCTGGAACACGAAGCCGATGTTGCCCTTGCGGAACTGGGTGCGGTCCTTCTCCTTGAGGTCGCCGACCTGATGGCCGAGGAGCTCGTAACGACCCTCGGTGGGGTTGTCCAAGAGGCCGAGGATGTTGAGCAAGGTAGACTTGCCGCAGCCCGAAGGCCCCATGATGGCGACAAACTCGCCGTCGTTGATTTCGAACGAAACGCCGTCCAACGCGATGGTTTCGATTTCAATGTCCTCGCTGCGGAAGACCTTCCTGAGATTTTCTACTTTAATCATTGCTTTTAGTCTTTAATGGTTAAACTTTTATTTTGTTGATTTGTTGTTTGACCCTAACGCCTTTTACCGTCATGGCGGAGGAACATCCGCCATCTCCCGTGCGCGAAGACAACACCCTCTTGCTCGGGAGATTGCGGGTCAAGCCCGCAATGACGGCTTGAGGCTGTGTCTCGTGTCCTATAGGTCCATTGTCCCATAATCAAAACACCAGCACTTCACTCTCCCCAAAGTTGTCATACGAAGAAGTAATCACCTTCTCGCCAGCTTCAAGGCCTTCGACAACCTCGTAATACTGTGGGTTCTGTCGCCCGATTTTGATGTCGCGCTTTGTGGCCTTGCTGCCGTCGGAAGAGAGCACATAAATCCACTTGCCGCCAGTCTTTTGATAGAAGGCGCCACGCGGGATAAGCACCGCCTCCACAGGCTGGCCGAGTTGCAGGTTGAGGTAATAGGTCTGGCCACTGCGGATGTTCTCGGGCTGCTGCTCCATGAACTTGAAGTCGGCCTTGAACTTGCCGTCGCGCACCTCGGGATACACCTTGCGGATCTGCGCCTGATACCGCTCGCTCTGCCGCTCGAAGGTGGCCTCCAAGCCAGGGGTGATGCGGTCGATGTAATGCTCATCAATCTGGGCCTCGATCTTGTAGCTGTCGAGGTTGTTGATTTGCCCGATCTTGGAGCCTGCGCCCACCGACTGGCCCAACACCACATCCAAGAGACCCAACTCGCCGTCGATGGGTGCCTTGATGGTTAGGTTTTCCTTGCGCTTGCGAATCATCATCATGTTGATGCGCATATTCTCAAGGCTCTCACGCATACGGTCGATTTCCACCGAGCGGTGAAGGCTGTCCTGCTTGGCGCGGTTCTCCACCAACTTCAGGCGGCTGTTGGAGAGCGTGAAGTCCTCCTCGGCCTTCAGGAAGTCCTCGCGGGCGATGAGGCCGTCGTCGTAGAGCGACTTCTGCCTTCAGGAAGTCCTCGCGGGCGATGAGGCCGTCGTCGTAGAGCGACTTCTGAGCCTCGTAGGTGCGACGGTTGCGCTGCACCTCCATCTGAAGCTGAAGTTTCTCCTGCTCCACGCTCAGTTTCTGTTGCTCCATCTGAATCATGGTGTTGCGCAGGATGTTCTCCTTTTCGGCGAGGTCGGCCTCGGAGGAGAGAATCTGCATGTCGAGGTTCTCATTGCTCAAGATAAGAATGACATCGCCTGCCTTGACACGGCTGCCTTCCTCTGTGACGATTTGTTGCACCACACCGCCTTCCAAGGGGCTGATTTGGATGGTCGTCATCGGCGCGACCTGTCCGCTGATGCGGATGTAGTCGTTGAACTCGCCCGAGGTGACGGTGTTCACGGTGATGTTGTCCGCGTCGATGCGGAGTTTCTTCGAGTCGTCCCTGAAGATGAGCCAGAGGATGAAGACGAGGAGCAACGCCCCGCCCCAGAACGTAGAGATTTAATATTCAAAGATTTAAGATTTAAAGATTGAGTTTCCCTTCGGGAATGGAGTGTATACCGTTTGTATATTGGCGGCGGCAAGAACTGGTTGCCTTTTTGTAGCGCCAATAGCCGCCGCAGTTAACAACAACTCCTAGCCTCCATTCCCGAAGGGAATCTATATACAATGTTTCCATATCAATTATTCTTCAAGGACTTAACAGGATTCATTCGGGCAACGCGGTTGCTGCTCATGACGACCACGGCGGTCACGATAAGCAAGACCGTCACCGCACCGATGACGAAATAGAGTGGCGAGAGGCTAATGCGCATGGCGAACAACTCCAACCATTTGTCGGCGAGGAAATAGGCTATCGCCACGCCAATCAAAGCGGCAATCACAGCCAGTTTCAGCACATCCGCCACGAACATACGGATGATTTCGCCCGCCACCGCACCATTCACCTTGCGAATGGCCACTTCCTTGCTGCGGCGGTTGGCCTCGTCGCGCACAAAACCTATCAGACCGATCAGTGCGATGGCCATGGCAAACAACGCTCCCATCGTGAAAGCACGCCGCATCTGGTAGGTGTAGGAATACTCGTCCCTGACCAATTCGGCATAAGGCGTCATCTCTATGTTTTTCCGCTCGGGCAAGCACTCTTCGATGACCGCCTTCACCTTCGCCATAGCTTCGGGATTCACCTCACGCACCTTCACCACCAGTTTGTCCATGAGTTGCGAGCGATCATAAGAGCCATAATCCCAATCCTTGTTCCAGCAGAAACGGATGCTGGGTCTATTATCCTTACCGATGGCCGAACCGATAATATAGTCCTCGTATACGCCACAGATGGTATATACATCGTCGTCATCGACACTATGTTCCGAAATCAGGATGTCCTTGCCCACGGCACCGTCGCTCCAATCTTCAAAGCGGTTCATCTTCTCCACGAAACTGCGGCTCACCGCCACATCTTTCGGCTTCGACGGTACCCTTCCTTCAAGCAAGCGGAAACCCATCAGGTTGAAGAAGCCCTCCGTCGCACCTGCTTGATCGCACACATTGAACAGTTCTTTCGATGGATTGTCAGGCAAAGATATGTTGTTCCCCGAAGACTTTTCCAATGGGGGACAATAAGCCAGTTCTGCTGCCTCCACCTCGGGGATCTGCCTTAATTTCTCGGTAATCAGCGCCAGTTTGTCCTTACCAGCACCTTCTAGCGGCGAATACAGCAACTGCTCGTATTCATAGCCCAAATCGGTGCCCAGCGCCGTATTGTATTGGCGGTCGGCCACGATGACCAAAGGCAACAGTATGGCGTTGATGCCAATCTGCACCATCAGCAGCGAGAGTTTCCAGCGGCGCTTGCTCTCATTATAACCGCTAAAGGCCGACGAGACCGGAATCCTGACGAACATCATCGCGGGGATGAGCGCAGAGACCAAGAAAATGAAAGCGATAATGGCGACGAGCGTCCATCGGGTTTGTGGCACCATGAGGCTTCCGAACGGCACGCCCAACAGCGACTCAATGACCCCGTTGAACGCCCATATCAGCAAGGCAGCCAACACCAATGAAGCCAGCAGGTTCAAGGCAGTTTCCTTGATGAGCATCCCATAGATGCTGCCCGCACTGGCACCATAGCATTTCCTGACACCCATCTCCTTCGAGCGGCGCACCACATCAGATACGGCCATCAGCAGGTAGTTCAACACCGAGACCAAAATCAGCAGAAAAGCCATGACCGACAAGATCATCACAAAATTCCTGACGCTCTCCTCCTGACGGTGCACGTTGACCAAAGGTTCCAGTGTGTACCATATCGACGAGCCGTTTTGCTCCAACTCATCCATAGGCTGGTGCGCCTCCTGCATCTTTCGGATGGCATCCTTCAGATCGTTAGGGTCTACATTTGGTGCCAACCTGACATAACTATTATAGCGGTCATTGCCCAACCAGTTGTTGTTGCTCCTCTCCCCACAAAAGCCAATACTCAACACGACGTCGCACTGCACCGATCCATTCTTGGGAAAGTCATCGAACACGCTCACCACTGTCAGTTTGGTCTCCGGGCTCTCTTCGATGTAGATTTGCTTGCCAATGGCTTCGTTCGTGCCGCCCAACTTCTCCGCGAAACTGCGGCTAACCGCAACATTGCCATTCCATCGTTGCAAGGCCTGCATCGGGTCGCCAACCAGAACGGTACGGCCGAAAAAGTCGAAGAAACAGGTGTCCACGCCAAGGCACACACCCGTGATGAGGTTGTCGCTCTCATCATAAAAGTGATTGTTTGACACATCGGTATAGCGCGTCGCTGCCTCCACGCCAGGAACCTCAGCCCTGAAGCCAGGTGCAATCGCCCCCGAAGTCCTTAACCAACCACGAGGGTCATCGTTTTCCTGCATGATGATGTTTTCCTTGATGAGATA
>CADCJI010000018.1 GCA_902801625.1 uncultured Bacteroidia bacterium
GAATTAAGTTGAGACTAAAAGGAAAGAGTCCGGTACAATACCGAACTCTTTACCTAAACAATTAATGTTTAACCGTCCAACTTCTGGGGGTCACATCATTTGCGAAACGGGCTTTTTTTTGTGCCTAATCAGCGACTTTTCAGCGGACAATCCGCTGAGCATGATGTACATTTACTGGAATTAGCCTTGCTTTTGCCATTGTCATTACAAGAACAATTGCCCTTGCCAAGACGCATGGCGCGGATGGCGACAATGACCATCGCCAGGACAACCAAAAGCACTATGACGGTAGGCAAATTCATGCGATGACGGCGTTGGCAATGAGATAGGCAATCCAAGCGCAGACCCAAGCGACGACGCATTGGAACAGAATAATGAACAGCATCCATTTGGCGCCCAGCTCACGACGGATGGCAGCCATGGCCGCCACGCAAGGCGTGTAAAGCAGGCAGAAGACCAACATGGAGATGCTGGTGACGGTGGTGAAAAGTACTTTGGCATTCAGGACCTCAAGGGTGGCCACGACGCTCTCCTTGGCCATGAAACCGCTGATCAATGCTGTGACGACCTGCCAGTTGCCCAAACCTATGGGACGGAAGATGGGTGCAATCCAACCAGCTACACTGGCCAACATGCTCCCTTCTCCATTCTCCACCATGTTGAAGTGGAAGTCGAAGGTCTGAAGGAACCAGATCACCAACGTGGCCAAGAAAATAACCGTAAAGGCGCGTTGCAGGAAGTCTTTGGTTTTGTCCCACAAAAGGTGCGCCACGTTCTTGAGACCAGGCAGTCGGTAGTTGGGCAACTCCATGACGAAGGGCGCCACATCACCTTTGTGTCCGAACCATTTGGTGAACAAAGCTGTGATGATGCCTACGATAATGCCCAACAGATAAAGGCAAATCAGCACCAGGCCGCCGTGTCCCGGGAAGAAGGCTGCCGTGAAGAAGCCATAAATCGGAATCTTGGCCGAGCAGCTCATGAAAGGCGTCAGCAAGATGGTTCGCCAACGGTCGTGGGTGGAGTGGAGGGTGCGCGTCGACATCACGGCAGGTACGGTGCAACCAAAACCAATGAGCATAGGCACAATGCTGTGGCCGGTGAGACCAAGCTTTCTCAAAAAACTATCGCTGACGAAGGCCACACGTGCCATATAACCGCTGTCCTCCAACAGACTGAGGAAGAAGAACAGCAATATAATAATAGGTACGAAACTCAAGACGCTGCCTACGCCACCAAAGATGCCATCCACAACTAGCGACTGCACGGCGGGACTGACATTCCAGTTGGCCAAAGCCGTTCCGCATTGCTCGGCCAGCCACGAGATGCCTTGGTCGAGCCAATCCTGCAAAGGTGCTCCAAGAAGGTCGATGGAGAGATAGATGATGCCTACCATGACTAGGATAAAGATGGGTATGGCAGTCCATTTGCCCGTCAGGATGCGGTCGATGCGGCGACTGCGTTGGTATTCCTTGCTTTCCTTGGGTTTTACTACGGTCTTGTCGCAGAGCTTCTTGATGAACGCGAAACGCATCTCGGCCATGGCCGCAGCGCGGTCGAGACCGCGTTCTTCTTCCATCTGCACGATGAGATGCTCCAAGGTCTCTTTCTCGTTTTGGGAGAGCTGCAAAGCCTCCATCACGATGGGGTCGCCTTCCACGAGCTTTGAAGCTGCAAACCTGACAGGGATGTCGGCGCGTTGGGCATGGTCCTCGATGAGGTGCATGATGCTGTGGAGGCAGCGGTGTACGGCGCCGCCATGGTCGTCCTTGTCGCAGAAGTCCTGACGCACAGGGGCTTCCTGGTATTTTGCAATATGTATGGCATGGTCGACAAGCTCGGAAACGCCTTCGTTCTTGGCGGCAGAGATGGGCACCACGGGCAGGCCGAGGATTTGCTCCATTTCGTTGACGAGGATGCTGCCCCCGTTGTTGCGTACCTCATCCATCATGTTGAGTGCCAAAACCATAGGTACGCCCAATTCCATGAGTTGCATGGTGAGGTAGAGGTTGCGCTCGATGTTGTTGGCATCCACAATGTTAATGATGCCTTTGGGCTTCTCCTTCATGATGAACTCACGTGATACGATCTCCTCAGAGGTGTATGGCGACAGGGAATAGATGCCCGGCAGGTCGGTGACCGAGGTGTCGGGATGCCCTTTGATGGTGCCGTCCTTGCGGTCGACGGTGACGCCTGGGAAGTTGCCCACATGCTGGTTGGCGCCCGTCAACTGGTTGAAAAGGGTGGTCTTGCCGCAGTTCTGTTGACCGGCGAGGGCGAAGGTCAGTTTAGTGCCTCTGGGTAGTGGTTTCTCGTGGGTCTTGTCGTGGTAGATTCCTTCCTCACCCAAGCCTGGGTGGGCGTTGTGGTCGGGGAGGGATGTGATATACAAGCGGTCAATGCTGGTATCTTTGTCTTTTTCTTCGGTTTGGGTTCCGTCGCAAGGCTCCACTCCAATAAGGGCGGCATCGGCCTTACGGAGCGTCAAGGCATAGCCGTGTACCATGATTTCCATCGGGTCGCCCAAAGGTGCGTATTTCACCAGTTTGACAATGGCATCGGGGATGAGGCCCATGTCCAGGAAATGCTGTCGGCGTTGCCCTTCTCCGTTCACCTTCTGAATGCGTGCGGATTGTCCTATTTCTATTTTGTCGAGGGTTATCATCTAAGGATTCTGTTTGAAGTTGCAAAAATACGAAGACCAAGCATACGCTCCTATCCTTATTTATGATACTTTTTTCCAAATATCATCCTCATTTGTGATGAGCGTAACCTTGTTTGTTGCGTTTTGCACCAAACTATGAGCCTTTTTGCAACCTTATTGCATCGCCGTGGGTATAATAACGTAGGGTTACTTCTGGTTTTTTTCTCTCTTCCGTTTTGACTTCGCAAGTGAATGATACCTCGGAAATGCCTTCATCCAAGACCGACACGCCTTCGGCGGTCACATCTCCAACTTTGTTGTAGTTCAAGTCGGTAATGCAGGCGTTGCCTTCGAAATCATAAATGAGATATTGGCCGGCTTTTATGGTACATGTGAAATGCAGAACTCCATTTGGTGTCCTGATGGCCAGATTGCTTATGCTGCCTTTGCCTTCCACGGCTATGCTGAGTGCGAATGGGCTTGTGTAAGGGGAGTTCCATTCCCAATGGTCGTCAGTGAGATTGCAATAATAACGACGAGAGTTGTGTTGGGGATAGAGGAGAAGAGCATCTCCATCTTTCTTGATGTGCCAGTCGCTGTAAGGGTCTTTAAGTGCTTCCTTCATCTTGTCACTGAAAGCATGAGATAAGCGAAGGGTCTCCCAAGTTCGAATGGTGTTGAGCATGATATTGGAAAGACCATGTTTCCGCATGGTTTCCACGCTGAAGTCGAGGCCGAAGCCGGCATCGAAAGCGGCAGCTTTGGAGAGGAACCATTCCAACTCCTCCATTGAGGTCGCTTGCCGTTTTTTGTCAGCGAGATGGATTTGGAAATTTCCTATCATCCACGGCATCTGGTTGTTGCGATAGAATTCCTGTCTCTCGGTCAGCGTTTCCACGATTTTGGTGCGCATCGATGCGGTCCAGAGTTGGTTTTCGTTGATGCGGCTCAAAAAACGCTTTGAATTTGGTGTGAGCAGGTCGGCTTGCAAGAGTTTGTCGGGATTGTATTTGTGCATCGTGTCAAGGAAATGGCCAATGGCCGATTCGCCTTGATCATTGTAGGCGTAACTTTTCAAATCATTGAAAATCAAAAGGTCATAAGTTGTATTGGCCAGTTTCTTGGCTTGGGTTTGAGCCATTTGGTCTTGTAGTTCAAGATCAGGGAGCAAGGCGCGTTCTGGGGTGTCCCAAAGCTTGTAAACCGTTGCGTCTTTCGTGTGGGCTGACCTCCTTGTACCAAAGGCACCACGCACGCAGCCGTAGAACAGATGGATGTTGCCGACCTCCTCGGTGCTGCGGTATGTGACAAGCTCATCATCGATTTGTAGGACATTGATGGTGGCTGGCACGGAAAAGAGTTCGGAATGATATACAGCAAACTCGGTTTGGGTCTTATTGATAGGGAGTTGCAGCTGTAATGTCCCTTGTTTCAATAGATGTTTCGAAGGCTTGGGTGTGACGAGTTTGCTGTCGGTCGGGATGCGATTGACCAACACTTGAAGGCCTAAGTCCAAGCCAGCTTGTCGGCATTTCCCTTTTAGGTAGGCAGTATCTTTCGGGTTGTCGTCAGCGATCAGATAGGACTTTGTGCTTCTTGTGATGTCGGGAAGGCCTAATGAATCTTGCGCGAATGAAATCATCGCGGACAGCAAGAAAAAAACGATAGTCAAAACCCTCTTCATCAGTCAATTCCTCTCAAGTCTTTGTAGAGTTGTACGGCGTAAAGGTCGGTCATGTTGGAGATGAAGTCGATGACGGATTGCAACTTGGTGTAAGTGTCGTCGGTTTCCACCTTGAACTGCTCGGGAATGAGCGAAAGGAGCTTTTTGTTGTATGGAGTATTAGGATTCAACACGGCGTCAGTGAAGTCCTCCAAAAGTGTGCCAATCACGTTGAAGCCTGTCAACTCGATTTTCACCACAGAGGGATGGCGGTAGATATGCTTCACCGATTCGTCGCGGCAAACTTCCAAAGCGTTTTTCTCAAACTCGGGCAGGTGGGCAATCAGGCTCTTTTCGAAGCGACCTTCCATGATGGCATCGTAGTGTTTCACAAAGATGTCGCTGGCACAGTTGACGAGCTTATTAATTAAGGTGGCCCGCAAAAACGCCATCCGCTCGTTGACATCGGTCACGTCGCGATAAACCTCATCCTTGTGCTTGAACACTTCTTTGTCCTTTGAGACTTCAGGGTTGAAGAACGACAGAAAACACCGCTCGATGGCCTCGGTGCTGACGATGCCGCGTTTGTGGGCGTCTTCCATGTCGAGGACGAGGTAACAGATGTCATCGGCGGCCTCCATCATATAGGACAGGGGATGACGGGCGTACACCAAATGCTCGTCGTCCAAACGCGGGATGCCGCATTCTTCGACGACCTCTTTGAAAGCCTCGATTTCAGAATAGAAGACGTTGTATTTCTTGCGGTTGCCTTTGTCGAAGGAAGGGTAGGGGTATTTTAATAAAGTGGCCAATGTGGCCGAAGTCAGAGAGAAGCCTCCTGCGCGCCGACCCGTGAACTGGTGGGTCAGTTGGCGGAAGGCGTTGGCATTGCCCTCAAAGGCGATGAGGTCGCTCCATTGCTCGGGCAGCACTTGACTTTGCAACGTTTTGCCTTTGCCGTCTTTGAAGAAACTGCTGATGGTGTCCTCGCCCGAATGGCCGAAGGGCGGGTTGCCCAAGTCGTGGGCCAGACAAGCTGAGGCCACGATGGTCTCAATATCGGACTGACGCTCTTTCAACTCAGGGTGCTTCTTGGCGAGTTTCTCTATCGTCCGGCAAGCTATGGAACGTCCTACGCTGGCCACTTCCAAACTGTGAGTCAAGCGGTTGTGAACCATTTGCGCACCTGGCAACGGGAACACTTGGGTCTTGTTTTCCAAGCGGCGGAAGGGGCTGCTGAAGATGATGCGATCGTAGTCGCGCTGGAAAGAGCTGCGGATGTCGGGACTCTTGTGCGGCTGCGCATAACGTTTGTTGGAGAGGAGGTCGTTCCAATTCATCGGCAAAATCGTTTAGATAGTGCAAAAATACAATTTTTTTCGATGTTATACCCATAGATTCCCAAGGGAATGGAGTTGAGTTTTGTTTATAAATGCGGCGGCAGTGAGGTTGTACCTTTGGAAACACTTCAAGCCGCCGCTGGTTCATTCTACGACAACACTCCATTCCCGTAGGGAATCTCGTTTCCAATTCAAAAAAAATCCCTACTTTTGCCGCCAATTCCAAAGTAACAAGCACCATGTGGGTAGTCTTATCTTTGATTTCAGCCGTCCTGCTCGGCTTTTACGACATCTTCAAGAAACAAACCGTCGTCAACAACGCCATCATACCCGTTTTGTTCTATAGCACGATGATCAGTGGGCTCATGTTCTTGCCTTTCGTCTTGCTGTCGCATTTCAAGCCTTACATTTTCGATGGCGATTTCATGCAGAAACTTTACATCGAACCTCTAACGGCACGACAGCATTTGCTCATCATGGGTAAGACAGCCCTTATTCTCTGTTCGTGGATGTTCAGTTATTCAGCGATGAAGCACTTACCCATTACTGTAGTGGGTCCTGTCAACCAGCTGCGCCCCGCCATCACTGTTATTTTGATGTTTTGCGTTTTTCATGAAAGCCTGACATGGTTGCAGGGCACGGGTGTGGTTTTGGCCATCATTTCGTTCTACTTTATGAACCGATCGGGCAAACTTGAAGGCATTCAATTCAAGTCGAACAAATGGGTCTATATGCTGCTGGGCTCGGCTGTTCTCGTGGCTCTGAGTGGGGTCTATGACAAGTTCCTGCTCAGCAAGGAGAGTATCTCACCCTCTACCATACAGGCGTGGTACACCATTTATGACTTTCTCATGATGGCCGTGCTGTTCCTCATCATCTGGCTGCCGAAACGCAAAGATCAACCCTTTGAATGGCGTTGGGGCATTGTGGCCATGGCGGTCTTCGTCACCGTGGCAGATGTCATCTATCTCACAGGCCTCAAACAAGATGCAGCCGTGGTGGTGCTTATCCCGCTCATCCTCTACGGTGTGCGTCTCGTCGTGTCGTTTGTCTATGGCGTTTTCGGCTTCAAGGAGCAAAACATCCGCAGCAAGATTATCCCTTTGCTGATGGTGTTGGCGGCACTAGTGTGTTTGTGCATTTGACATCTATTTAAGCAATTATTATTAGTTGATTATCTTTATTTTGCATTATTTTGATATTGGTATAAAACTTGCAAAATAATAGGTGAAATTATATGGCTTTTTTTACTAATTTTGCACCGTTTTTTTTGTTGGTTTTCTAGCAGTGCATTTTTATTAGTAACTATTTAAAAATGAGAAAATTGAACGCAATGAATAAAGGGTTGAATTTTAGATTGAGCATGCTTGTCTCGCTCTTATTTTCCTTTTTTGGTGCAAATGCCCAAAGCACCGATTTCACTGGCTATTGGTTTATTGCCAATGCCGATGGCTATTCTGTTGGCAATGTTAACAACTATTATTTGGTTCCCGCTAAAGATCCTCAAGTGGCTCATTATGCAGATGCCTACTTCAATGATCAATACTGTAGTAACAACGGTAGTGGCGATTACACTGGTGACCATTATGGTGACCCCGAGAAGCCTTTCCTGACCACCCATCGTAACGATACAGATGCTGAGCCTGAAAATCTGATTTGGCATGTTGTATCAACAGGAGATGGTTATTATTACATCATTCATGCATTGTCTGGAAAATATGTGCTGTATGAGCCTCCCTATCAATCGGCGGTGAATCGAAAGTCAATGCACCTGCAAGAGACGGACTCGCCTAGCGACAACAATAAGTTTGAAATTACGGGGAGCTTGACAGGTAATATCAATATCCGGCCCTTCAGTCTTACTACAGGCAATCGTTATTGGAATCCTGCCACTAATAATTACAATCAATATTATGCTAATGGCGGTAATTATGTGCATGTTGGTATGATTGGCGTCTATAACAGTGCGACTGATACCAAATCCTGCTGGCGTTTCGAGGAAGATGTCTTGGAAATGCCTACGTTTACGGTAAATGAGGCCGACAAAGAAGTCACTATCAATAACGACCAATTAGATGTCACCATATATTACACTTTGGATGGCTCCACGCCCGACAACACCAGTAGCAGTTTTGCTGCTCCTGGCGGAACCGTCAACATAGGACCGTATAGAAAAGTAGTCAAAGCTGTAGCCTATAGGGATGGTGTCTATACCAACGTGGCCACGATTGAGGTTGACTTCCGCGTGGCTATAGAAATCAGTAGCTTAGATGAGATTGTCGACACCGATGGCTTTTATCAACTCATCGCTGACATTGACGATGCTTCGAGCCATACCACAATCAATAGTTTTACTGGAAGATTTGATGGACAGTTCCACACCATTTCTGGCTTGACACAGCCTTTATTTGGTACAGTAAATAATGCTACGGTTTATAATATAGTGTTGAAAGACGTAAACATTGAAAATCACGAAGGTAACACCGGAGCCATTGCTTGCGAAATCAACGAAGGCACATGCATTTACAACTGCGGCATTCTCAGTGGTTCGGTGGGAGGCACTGGCGACACAGGCGGTATTGTGGGATTGCTCACTGCCACCTCGGTCCAGACTATCCCAGATGGTTTCATGCCCACTCGCGTCATTAATTGCTACAGCTATGCCGATATTACCTCTGCAGGTGAGTATGCGGCAGGCATCGTTGGAAACAATTCGAGAGGCTCGACTTCACAAATCACCAACGGAAAGTACAATAATTTGAGAACAGTGGTGGTGAACTGCATGTTCTATGGTGATGTACTTGCTGGAACAAACAAAGCTCCCGTTTATGGCAACAAACGCTTGCAAAATAGCACCAACGGCATCAACAATTACAACTATTTCATGGTTTCCGCCACTCTTGATGACGAATTCACCAATATCAATCAGTACAATTGCTCATGGCCTGTCGAAGAGCGGTTCTTGACCCGTTTCGAGTATTTCCGTAATATCCTCAACAGTAACCGTCGTTTGTGCACATGGTGGATTACCCAAAAACAGTATGACGACCAGACCGACAACGACATTAATCTCATGGCCAAGTGGGTGCTCGACCCGAGCATTGCGCCTTATCCCATTCTGAAACCTTGGGGTAAGTATCCTTCAAACATTAATGTGGATCAAAACCAGGTGTGGGATGAGGCAAGCCAGACATGGAAGAGTCGTGACAACGCCTTGCCATTCCAAGGTAAGAAGTTGGGCACACTGTCGGTTACGGTTAAGGCTGGTTCCCACAATAGTAGTGCACAGGATGTGGTTTTGACGCTTCCTATTCTTGACATGGACACTTTGCATCATGATTTCAGCTATGCTAAAGTGCAGTTACCATATTACAATGAGCAATTTGGTAATGCTAATGCCACTACCCATGCCGAAAAATATGGTAACAACTATACAGATAAGGTGGTTACAGGATGGAAGATTAACTCAGTGACAGATGGCACACAAGGCACTTTTGTGGAGAATTGGGAGAGTGGTTACAATTTTGCAGACCGCTATTGCACTGACAAGGATCTTTACGCTGTTAGTGGTCGCGTTTTCGCGCAAGGTGGCTATTACTATGTTCCGGAAGGTGTTACGGCTATCACCATTGAAGCCTATTGGGGCAATGCCGTGTATTTGCACAATAAAGAGCATTCCATCGACCGTGTCAATTTGGGCGATAACGACTTTACACCAGCAGGCAAGTTTCCTGCGACATTTAACGGACAACCAGTGTATGCGGATATCAAGACCGCTATCAATAGTGGTATGGCTTTAGAGGGTTCGGGTGCTTCGGTGGTGACGGTTTACGACCAAGCCTTGGTGTTGGTTGGTAATGTTCAGCATAGGAATAGCGGAACGGTTGACATTCTTGGTTGGACAAATGGAAATGGAAACGAAGAATTCGCAACCCATAACAGGCCTTTCACCATCACTAGTGTCGACCTTGACTTTGACAACGAGCCTGACTATTGTTTTGAATGGCAGTTTTGCGTTAATACCATCCGTTTGAATCTTCATCCCATACGATTTGATTTCTTGCCGGTTCCCACCTTGGGTATGGCCATTCGAAAGGACGGTGCCTTGCAGACCATTGGCACGTTTGTACCACGCGGCCATTTTGAGATTACGGAAACTGCATTTATGCATACCGGTCAGTTTGAGTATGACACACGTGACAACTATCGTAAGGAAGAGTCACCCGTGATTCTGAATGGTGGTGAGTTTGAACAAATCGTTTCTTCGAATAGTTGGAATAATACTTTAGGTCCCCTTAATCGTACTAAATACTTCATTTTGGGTGGCCACGTATGGATGAAAGAATTCACGCCAGGAAAACATGGTGACTTGAATGCAGCTACCCGACATTGCGCTGTCAGTGTTTTGGGTGGAGAATATGAACGCTTCTGCCTTTCAGGTGTCTTTCTTGTCAACAATCATGTACATAGTACCCCCGACAATCCTCATTGCTACACCAATGGTGGAAAGTTTGGCATCATGTCAGGTGCGGGCATGGAAGACATTTACGGCAATGTCACTTTCAAGGTCGACCATTCACTGATTGGTGAGTTTTATGGTGGCGGCCTCAATGCAGCAAGACCTGTCACGGGGAGTATTGACGTCACCATCAATAACAGCATTGTGGGTAAGTATTGTGGAGGTCCCTTTACAGGCGACATGCTAGAAGGTACCACGGTGACCACTGTGGCCAACAACACCATCTTCGGACAATTCTATGGCGGTGGCAACGGTGGTACTAACTTCAACCGCAACCGCCTATATAACAATGGTCAGGCAGCTCTTAGTTTCATTACGGAAGCCAATTGGAGAGGGGCAGGAAAATTCGATGAGTTTACTCCTCTTAGTTATGTTAGTAGCGATGCAGGCTACCAAGCCCAGTTTGAGTTTGAATTAATTGACATGAGCTCCGGATCGGCTAATAATGTTGTGATGCGAACCTACCGTCATGAGGCTCAGTTTACGGCCACTGAGGTAAGGGAGGTTAATTCTGCCTTGACCGATTGCACGGTATTACAGGACTTTTACGGAGGCGGTAACCTCGGTAAGGTGACGGGGAATGTGACTTCTACTTTACTTAACACCACCATTTGGGGTTCGGCCTATGGTGGAGGCAACTCAAGCGATGTGCCCTCGTTCCCCATTCACGACAAAGAGTCTGTTGTGTTCCCGTGGCGCGACTTGGCTAGCATCAACCATGCCGGCTCGTTGGATTACGTGAGAGACGATGGTGAAATCAGATACTACAAATGGATCCATGACCTTCCTGACGGTGTCACCGCGAGTACTAATAATCCTGCTTTCCAATACGAAGGGGAATGGTATTGTTATACTGAGAAGGATATGACCAACCTTGGCAGTGTGGGTGGCAATACCATCCTCAATGTCAATGGTAACAGTAAAATCTATGGCGTGCGCGAAGAACTAGACAGTGGCAATGCTCAAACATTCTACGATGGTGCAGCCTTCGGTGGGGGTAACGAAAGCGCTGTGTTTGGTAACTCAACGGTCACTGTAGACGGTGATGACGATATATTGGTGAGTAATGTCTATGGTGGCGGTAACGTCGCTATTACTGGAGGCAGTTCCAACGTTGTGATATATAACGGCACCATAGGTGTGGCTACTGAAAATGATGTTCCTTATGTAGGTTCTGGTTATGTGTTTGGAGGCGGTAGAGGTTTGTTTGAAGACGAAAACGCGGGCAGTGTGGGTGTCAATTCCAGTGTCCTCATGGAAGGAGGTCACGTGCTTAGGTGTGTATATGGTGGTTCGGAGTATGGCAATGTGGGGGCGACAACAACCGAAAATGGGTTGAGTGTTCCTGTAGATGACACAGGCATCTCTACCGTCACCATCAATGGAGGCTCGGTAGGCATTGAGCGTTCGGTTGATTCAATCATTGCAGTCCAATATGGCAATGTTTTTGGTGGTGGCAAGGGTAACTTGGATTACTCCTTCAATATGAGGACTAATATTAACAAGGCTGTCGTCAACATTAATGGTGGTAGGATATACGGTAGCGTGTTTGGTGGTGGCGAGGAAGGCCATGTGCTTGGCGATGTACTCTTGAATGTCACCAATGGCCGTATTGGCACCTTCGGTTACACAGGATATGACGGCTGCGTTTTCGGAGGTGGTCTGGGCAGCAACACCATCGCCTTAACTGCGGGTAGCGTTGGCGGCAACATTGAAGTCAATGTCACAGGTGGTACAATGTTAGGCTCTGTGTATGGTGGTGGACGTTGTGGATCTGTTGGTTTCTTTTTTGCTCCTGTGGAGGATGAAGAACATTATGGCATCATGCAGGAAGGCGACGACCATGGCTTTATTACCGTCAATATCAGTGGCGGCGAAATCGGACATGGTTTGGCAGGCTCTGGTATTCCCGACCATATCGGCGGCAATGTGTATGGTGGTTGCAAGGGTATTGTTGAGGCACCTTCTCCCACTTCAATAGCGGAAAAGATGGCCTATGCAAAAGAGACTACCGTGAATATTTTTGAAGCGAATGGTCACGCTCCTTTCATTAGAGGTTCTGTATTCGGAGGCTCAGAGGACGGTCACATCCTCGACAACACCCATGTCAACATTATGGCTGGACAGGTGGGTGGCACTGAGCTTGATAATTTGACCGCTGACGGCAATTCACTCCATGGAAACGTGTATGGTGGAGGTCGCGGATGGGATCAATATTATGATGAAGAAGGTAAATTGCGTTACTGTCTAACCTCTGGTCATGTATACGGCAATGCTTACGTTACTATTTCAGGAGGTAAAATCTGCCGTAACGTGTATGGTGGTGGCAATATGTCGTCGGTGGGCCAATATGAGATCTTGCTTGACGGGGAAGGGAACCCCATCTTGGATGAAAATGGCAATACGCAGTATGTTTTGGACGACAACGGCGATCCCAT
Organism: uncultured Bacteroidia bacterium; assembly: GCA_902801625.1. Lineage (GTDB taxonomy): Bacteria > Bacteroidota > Bacteroidia > Bacteroidales > F082 > Limimorpha. The sequence continues at coordinate 12,605 of CADCJI010000018.1, forward strand.
TCCCGTTGCTGGTACAGGCTTGGCGCAAATCGACATGACGGGAGGCGAAATCGGTAACCAGAACGATGAAGGAAGAATGCATGGAAATGTGTTTGGTTCTTCACGTGGTATGGCTGGTGCCGAATTCAAGGAATTGGGCTGCGTCCACAATACGGATGTGAAGATTGAAGGCGATGCTATCGTCAAGGGTAGCGTTTTTGGCGGAGGTGAGGACGGTCATGTGATCCAGAATACGAAAGTCACCATCAATGGTGGAACCATCGGCGTTACCGAAGGCGATCCGTTCAAGGGCAATGTCTATGGCGGTGGCCGTGGCATCGACCTTGACCCCAATGGAGAGACCAGCCCGACGGCAGGTCTTGTCAAAGGTCATACTAGAGTGTATGTCAACGGCGGCAGCATTATCAACAGCGTCTATGGCGGTGGCAACATGAGTCTGGTGGGCGAGGAGCGAGTGGTTAACGTGAATGGTGGTCTGGTGAAGGTGAATGTATTTGGCGGTAGTAAAGCCCTGCCCGAAGGTCGTGTTCAGCTGGGCATGAAGACGGTAAACATGCGTGGCGGACATGTCATGGGCAACGTTTATGGCTGCAACAACAATGCTTTGGACGGCGATGTTGACCATCCTAAAGATTGGACCTCTTTTGTCAACATCAATGGTGGCGAGATTGACGGCAACGTTTTCGGCGCAGGCTATTCTTGCACCGTTAATGGCTCGGTTTGCGTCAATATTGGTAAAGACGCTATCCTCAATGCACCTAATAAGGAATACAATCTCTATTATAAGGATTGCGGTGGTGATGAACCTCAGTATAATCCCGAAGGTATTGAACCGGCAGCAACCAAATTGATTATCGGTAATTCTGTGTACGGAGGCTCCGACTTCTATGGCAATAATTCCAACTCCAACACTTGGACGGATTTCATTGTGTCGGGTTACAGTAACATTTATATTGACGGAACAGGATACGATACACAAAACCAAGGGTCGAATACTGAAATGACGATTTTAGGAGGCTTGTTTGGCAGTAGTACCCACTGCGAGTCGGGAGCCGAAGGGCGTCATATCCTGCTTAAGGCTTACGGTCACCGTGATGATGATGGAGCCAATACCGAACTCACCCATGCCACTCGAACCTTGAAAACTATCCAGCGGTGCGGCAATCTGGTGATTGACCATTCCAATGTTAATCTTAGCGGTATGAACGACATAAGTGGTAATGGAAAACGCCAATATGCCGTGCTTAAGGTTGATACGACCTTGTATATGGCCAATGCTAGTGGCTTTGTGTTGGGCTCACCCAGCGTCCCTGCTTATATGGATTCTATCCGCAAGGTGCGCAGCGTGCATCTGAAACAATCCTCCTATTCTGTTTACGATGTGCCTTTCTATGGCATGCTTGACGATGATGCCTATGACTATTGGGAGTGGATTGGCATCAAAGGCGATTCAGAGGAAACGGCACACTTGTACTATACAGTTTCCAACACTTCGACGCCTTTGACTTACGCTCAAGAGAATGTCCTGGTCTTCAAGGGTGATTCAAGGCTTTGGGTAAGATATCACCGCAGAGAACAACAAGACGATGGCAGTTGGGTTGACTTGGGTCAATACTATGGCGAATTGGAAGGCTTCTTCCGTATGAGAAGTCCGTTCCAGCCATGGGGCACTGAGAGTTTCGCATACGCACGCCCTAAGATTTCAGAAGGCAATACTGAAAATACAGCGGATGGTGGCTTCTTGAGCTACAATACGCCATACAATTTCTTTGTCGACTTGGGTGAATCGTTCACCAATACCCATCAGCATCCTTATACGAATGTGTTGCAATTCTTCAAAGGTGACCGTATTGATTATCGTGAATGGGTGATTCGTGAGTTCAGAGGTCGCCGCTGGTATGTTGACGGCACAAGAGGCTGGGGAAGAGACGATATGTCGAAGACTGACGGTTGGGGACTTTATCCTGACATGCCTAAAAAGACGGTCTCGGGAGCTGTGACCTATGATCAAAGTACGCAGACAGGTAATTTTGGAGGTATCTGTTCTGAGATTTTCACGGATGGAAGTCTTATTGACTACAATTATGATTACCAAAACGATATCATCTATGTGGTGGGTGCCTTGTCGGCAGAAGACGAAAGTGCTTTGATTCAAGGTGGAACGATTGAAGTGGAAGGTGAGACGCAGACCTATCCGTTGAAGCTCTATCGCTATCCTGGTGGACATCCCTTGAATTGGTCACGCCAACATAGTAATGAACCCTATTATGATCTTGGCGATGGAACGCTCAATCTCACTTCGACCAATGAAGGTCTGACCTATCCGAATAGTGAGGGTCCAGGAGCCAACTATGGTGCTATGCTTGTGGTTCAAGATGATGAAACGATAGCTTTGGATAACGTGCAGATGGACGGTTTGTATGGTCATGTCCAAGGAGACGATGCCTATTTCTTGATACCAGGAACCTACTATCCTGACCCCGAATTGGAACCTTATCCAGAGGCTGATCCAGCGATTGACCCTTCTACACTTGGTGTGCCGGTCTTTAACCAAAACGAAGTGTCGGAACCATTGATTGTGACTCACTCGAATTCGGAACTGACTTTGAACGGTTCAACGATGAACGGCACAGGTGTCACCAGGTTTGGAACCATCTTGGAGCGTGGCTATAACAATACGAATGCTGATGTGTGGTACACCAATGCCGATTACAGCGACAATGGTGAAGTCACGCATCATGGCGGTGGTATCTATGTGAATCCTACGGCTACAGTAAATGTTGAGAATGTGGTGACTATTGTCGGTAACAAGCAGAACTTGCAAATTGGAACTGATGCTGCCGAAGCCATCGAAAGTAATGTCTATTTGCCCACATTCGACAAACACCTTAATATAATAGGAGAGATGCCTCTTGACGAGGCAACGAGCATAGGCGTTACCAGCCCTATAAGGAATATTGCTCCTCATTTTGTCCACAACACCTTCTCGCCAGTAGCGGTGGCCTTGACTCAGGCGCAAGCTGAATCTGCATGGAACCGTAATAATTTCCATGATGATTTGGAATGGTTCTTCTCGAATGAGAGCTTCGCTTTACCCAAGTACACATATTATTCCACATCCATTTCGGACTATGCCTATCCATTGACGGACCAAAGTCAGCACATCAACCATTTTGATCCGACCAAGACCTTGTTCTTTGGCTGGACTTGGAACAACGTTGTGAGAAGCGCTCCTCAAGAATTTGCCTTAGATGCCATCGATTCGCCTTACGATTTGGCATGGCTTATAAGTTTGGTGAATGGTAGCAATCGCCAAACACCTTCAAATGATTTTTCAAATACGACGATAAAGCAGACGGATGATATTGACCTGCAGATGTATGTTTGGGTGCCTGTTGGCGCACAAAAGACGGGCTCGTCAAGCTTTGCCGGAACCTATGACGGACAAGGACATTTGATTGAGAATTTGGATATCGCTTATATTGGCGAGGGCGACCGCAGGTATGAACGCGCTAATTATGGCCTGTTTGGTAGTGTGAATGGCGGTGCCGTCGACCGTACATTTGTAGTCAGTGGTTACATCTGCCCAGTGGGCTCTGCCAACATTGGTGGTTTGGTGGGTGCTATGGAGGGTGTCTCAGCCATGATTTCGAATAGTGAGGCTTCGGTTGACATCTACAGTCCTGACAAAGAGAATTCCGAGAATGCCACAGGAGGTTTGGTGGGTAATATGTTGGATGGCGAAATCCATTCTTCTATGGCCATGCCTATCATCCATGCCAATCTCTATTATTCTATCGGTGGCTTGGTGGGTCGTACCATCGGCGGCGGACAAGGCGAAAGCGTCAGGAAACCTAAAATCAACAACTCGTTTGCTAATGTCAGATTTGATGTGGCGAACAATGCCTCGGTTACGGTGGGTGGCTTGATAGGCATCAATTATGGTGCAGATATGGAGAACTGCTATTTGCATTTGCAGAACAACGGTGCAGGACTAAACAACTCCAATTTTGCCTTGTTGGCCGGTCTTAACAACGGTGGTAAAATCAGATATTCCTATGCCTACGAAGGATATGATTACCCATTCACAAGGGTGATGGGCAGTGGTGGCGACCCCAACCTCAGCGACTGCTACAAGTACAGTCCAATCATGGATGCGGACAACTTGGGCTATATGTATTTTGACAATGTGGTTACTATTAGTGATAAGAAAGTACCCATGTTCAGGCTGTTGAACAAGTGGGTGGCGAGATCCACTAATAGTGGTGATTATTCATCTTGGTATCGTCCTGCCATCGCTGAAATCAATGGTGACCTCCCCGTGTTGCTCTTGAACAACGAGGACGATGGCAAGTTAGGTATGGGCGATTTCCGCAGCATGGCCACTTACAAAGGTGGTTATCCACAGTTGGGCGCCTTCCCCGAAAATGATGAACAAAACCCATACGTTGTGCTGCAATATGGAGGCCCCATACGCGATGGTTCTGACGATGAACTTGACGCCATGGTGGAGCGGATGGGCAACTTTAATGATACACAGCAAGAAACCATCAAGGATTACCTGTATGTATATGGTGACATTACCCAAGAATTGACGTCGGCTTTGGCAGCTAGTAAGATTGGCAAGGTGAGCATTCATGAGGACGCTGCAATTCAGCATCCTGGTACTTTGTCAGAATTTGAAAACACCTACGTGGGTGTCACTTTCGACAACTCATACTGCCAAGCCTATTCCACGCCAGGCATCAACGAAGGCCTGTACGGCGAAGGCCCGTTCCTGCTGCCACGCGACTGGCACATGTTCTCTTCGCCGTTGCAAGAGGCTCCTTTGGGATTCGACTATAAGGGCCATAATATAGATACCTATAGTAATTCAGACCATAGCGATGCAGATCATTACAACAACCCATGGGAAAGCATGGAACAAGAGTTTACTTGGCTCAATGGCAATCAGACTGGCAATATTCGCTATTGGATGAAAGGCTGGGAAAACAGCTTGAGCCAACAAGGTCACGAGACGGAGGAAACTGGTAACAATTGGGTAGACGGTTACTTCCCGAGCCGAGTCTCGAGCGTGGGCAGCAACGTGACGGGCTTCGAGTTCGGTCAAGGCTGGATAGACGAGACAAACTCGAACCTACATTCTGACGAGATAGGTTGCTTCCCCTACGGCATGGATTTCTACACTTGGACCGAGCCGTTGTACCACTGGATCAACTTCAAACGAAATGGTCCGAACCACTGGCACAGCGATGTGAACCCGTTGACAGACCATCACGACCATCTCGACTACAAGCCCGTCGAAAATGATGACAGGTTCCAAGCCAATGTGAATGAGGAGATACTAATTCCCGGAAGGGGCTACATGATGGCCATTAGCGACACGACGTTCATGCAGAGCCATGGTAAGTTGAATAATGACAACCAAGGCATCTATCTCACGAAGCGAGGTGCCAATCTGAAAGGGTGGAATTTGGTGGGCAATCCCTACCATGCCTACCTCGATTTCAATGCAGTGGCCATGAAGAATGGAAATGTATTGAGCAAGCAGAATGGCAATGCATTCTACGTAATCTATGATGCTGATAGATATGAGACTGACGCTTACGTTTACTACCCGATGACGGGTTCGGAAGGAGGTGCTTACGCGGGTCAGTTCCTGCATCCTCATCAAGGCTTCTATGTATTGGCTGGGGATGAAGGTGTTCTCCAGTTTACGGAAGACATGACCGTTGCTCGACAATCACTCAATCCGGATGATGGAGATTTTGACGGCCACTTCCGAGGTTGGAAACCGAAATATCCTTTGGTGAATCTCTATTTAAGCAGCGAGAATGGTTGTAATGATGTGACGGTGGTCGAGTTTGAGCGTCCCGATTGGGGTGGAGCCCGCAAGATAAAGGAATTGCGCATGGGCAATGGCTTGTTCTATGCCCAGCACAACGACACTCACTATGCAGCGCTCTTCGTCAAGAAGGGTACTGAGCGTGTGCCGCTGTGGTTTGAACCCATGGAGGATGATGTTTTCACAATTAAGTGGGAGACCGCCAATGGTGTCTTCCATAGCATGTATCTTGTCGATAACATGACGGGAATACGTTATGATATGACAGAGAATGACAGCTACTCATTCCAAGGTCATGTGGGTGATTATCCTTCGCGCTTCTACATTACCTTTGACGTGACTGATGTGGAAGAGCATGAGGAAGACATCAATCACAGCTTTGCCTTCTTCGATGGCTCCCAATGGATGGTGACAGGCAATGGTGAACTTGAGTTCATTGACCTGCAAGGCCGTGTGCTGAGCCGGATGAGAGTGAGCGGTGGACAAAGCAGGGTGAATTTGCCTGATGTGGCCAGCGGCATGTATCTGTTCCGCTTGACCAATGGACAAGAAACAAAGATTCAGAAAATCATAGTAAATAGGAGGTAACAAGATGGAAAGGGGAAAACTGATGAAAGTCTTGAGAAACATAATGTTGCTGTTGTTGCTGTCGTTGACGATGGCTGCAAATGCACAGATTTTCATTGATGATGACGAGTTTGAGGGCACGTTGCGTAATGGAAAGTCTAGTTCGATTCTGCTTGTGCCGATACAAGGTCAGCAAACCGACCAGTATGTGCCTCTCGGAGAAGAGATACTATTGTTGGGGTGTCTTGGCGGTGCCTATCTGCTGAAGAAACGCAATAGAAAGAATTGATGCTGTTATTGAGATGTGGCGTGCTGCATCTCTACACAAACTCTAAATTGCATTGAAAAATCAACTAGTTTTCTTTAAAAATAAGGAACCTATGTTGATTTTTTCTATATTTGCCCCTCAAATTGGAAATGAATTATCTTGGATATGGAAATAAAAAGAGTCTTCGATCTTCTTGACAACTATGTCGAGAAGTACCCCAACCAACAAGAAGCCCTTGCTGGAAAAAAGAACGGTCAATGGGTGAAATACAGTTCTACATCATATAAAGAACATGCCGATACGCTGAGTTATGCCCTTATTGAGTTGGGCATTGAGAAAGGCGACAAGGTGGCGATGATTTTGACCAACCGTCCCGAATGGAACATGCTTGACATGGCTATCAGCCAAGTGGGTGCCGTCACGGTTCCTGTCTATCCCACCATCAGCGAAGAGGACTACCGCTACATCCTTCACGACTGCGATGCCAAGATGGTCATCATCGACGGCCTTAGCGTGATGAACAAGGTGACCAACATCTTGCCTGATGCGCCCAACGTAAAATTGGTCTATACCATGGTCGACCGCGAGAAATATCCCTATTTCGACCAGCTGCTTCAACTTGGTAAGGAACATCCTCATGCTGAGGAGTTGGCTGCCCGCAAGGCTGCTGTCGATGAAATGGAGTGTGCCACCATCATTTATACTTCGGGTACCACTGGTACGCCTAAAGGTGTGATGCTCTCTCACCACAACTTGATGAACCAGTTCCCGAACTTCCACTACACCATCAGCGACACCTCGAACAAGGCCTTCAGCTTCCTGCCCGTGTGTCATGCCTACGAGCGCGCACTGAATTATTGCTACCAGTATCGCGGCATGTCGATTTACTATGCCGAGAGTTTGGGTACCATTGCCAACGACATGCGCGAGGTGCATCCCACAATGATGTGCGCTGTGCCGCGTGTGCTTGAACGATTCTACGACGCCATCCTGCAGTCGGGCAAAAAGCAGAAGGGCATCAAGAAACGCATCTTCTTCTGGGCAGTGCGCCTTGGCGAGCGTTACAAGATTGACGCGGTCAGCCGCCATTGGTTCTATGATTGGAAGTTGGGTATCGCCGACAAGTTAGTATACGCCAAAATCAGACAGGGCATTGGCGCCGACAATTTCGACATCATCGTGTCGGGTGCTGCTGCCATTTCACAGAAGATCGCTGGATTCTTCTCGGCCATCAAGATGCCCGTGTTCGAAGGCTATGGTTTGACTGAAACCTCTCCTGTTATCGCCGTCAGTAACCGCAATCCACATGGGCGCGAAGTAGGTTATGTGGGGCAGCCGTTGCCAGGCACCGAGGTGAAGATTGCCGAAAACGGCGAAATCCTTTGTCGTGGCCACAATGTGATGATGGGCTACTATAAACAGCCTGAGCTCACCAAAGAAGTGATTGATGAGGATGGTTGGTTCCACACGGGCGATATGGGTGAGTTTGACCAATATAACCGCCTGAAGATAACAGGTCGTATCAAGAGCCTCTTCAAGACTTCGGGCGGCAAATACATCAACCCTGACATGATTGAAGCCAAGTTCTCCTCCTCCAAACTGATTGAGCAGATTTTGGTGGTAGGTGAGAACCAGAAGTTTGCCGGTGCCCTCATCATCCCGAGCTTTACCGACCTAAAGGCTTGGTGTGCCGAAGAGAACATCCCTTACACGACCAACGAGGAGATGATCCAAAAACCTGAAGTGCTGAAGCGTTATGCTGCCGAAATCAACGAGCTGAACAAGGGTTTGGGCGAGACCGAAAAGGTCAAGAAGCAGGTGTTGCTTGCCGATGAGTGGAGCATCAACAATGGCATGCTCACTCCGACGCTCAAGGCCAAGCGTAAAGTCATTACCGCGAAGTATAAGGATGTCATCGATAAGATGTTCGCTTAGCAGTTTTTGTTCTACCGTGCATAGATTCCATTCCCGCATACCCTTGCTTGGAATGACATGCACGGTAGAGCAAAAACTTGAATTGCCTGACCTCTAATGTCATTCCTGTTAAGGAATGTGCGATTGGAATCTATTAGAGGTCAGGCAATTCATTTTACTCCAAATAAGTATATCCGTATAGCCCTGACCGGTAGTTCGACAAGAACTCCTTGCCTTCTTCAACCGAAATCTTGCCTTCCTTCACGCACTTGGTGACCCAAGTCTCCACCGTGCGGACGAGTTTCTTCGGGCTGTATTGCACATATTCCAGCACATCAGCCACGGTCTCGCCATCGATGACTTGGTCGATGTAGTAGCCCTTTTCGTCCACCGAGATGTGCACCGCGTTGGTGTCGCCAAACAGGTTGTGGAGGTCGCCCAAGATCTCCTGATAGGCACCCACGAGGAAAACACCAATATAATAGTGTTCCTTTTCGCCAAAGGAGTGCAGCGGGATGGTGTGTTGCGTCGACTTGGCGACAAAGTTGGTGATTTTGCCGTCGCTGTCGCAAGTGATGTCCTGCAAGGTGGCGAGGTGGGTTGGGTTCTCATCAAGTCTTTGGATGGGGATGATGGGGAAGAGCTGGTCGATGGCCCAAAGGTCGGGCAGCGACTGGAACAGCGAGAAGTTGCAAAAGTATTTGTCGGCCAAGAGCTTCGGCAATGAAGTGAAGTCTTCGGGAACGCGTTTCAGGCTGTTGGCGATGTGGTTCACCTCGCGGGCAATGCTCCAAAACAGGCGTTCAATCTTGGCACGCGACTTGAGGTCGAGCAGGCCGAGGCTGAACAGGTTGAGGGCTTCCTCACGGATTTCTTGGGCATCGTGCCAGATTTCCAAGGAAGAGCTCTTGGTCAGCTCGTCCCATGAATCATAAAGTTCCTTGATGAGCTCGTGGTCGTTTTCCTCAGGCTCCTCATCGTCGTCCCATTCAGGCAGAGAGGTCTTTTCCAGCACCTCGAAGATGAGCACAGAGTGATGTGCTGTTAGGGCGCGCCCCGACTCGCAGATGACGTTGGGGTGGGGGAGTTCGTTCTTGTCACAGGCATCCACGATGGTATAGATGGCGTTGTTGGCGTATTCCTGGATGCTGTAGTTGACCGAGCTGGCGCTACTTGAGCTGGTGCCGTCGTAGTCGACGCCGAGGCCACCGCCCATGTCGACGTATTCGATATGGTAGCCCATCTTGTAAAGTTGCACATAGAATTGTGCCGCCTCACGCAAGGCCACATTGATTTTCTTGATCTTGCTGACCTGGCTGCCGATGTGGTAGTGTACCAATTTCAGGCAGTCCTTCATGTCGTGTTCTTCAAGGAAGTCGAGGGCTTCGAGGAGTTCGGAAGAGGTGAGGCCGAACTTGCTGCCGTCGCCACCCGATTCCTCCCATTTGCCTGCGCCGGAGCTGGCCAACTTGATGCGCACACCGAGGTTCGGCGTGACTTTCAGTCGACGGGCAATCTTGGCCGTAATCTTCAGTTCGTTAAGCTTTTCAATGACGATGATAATTTTACGACCCATCTTTTGGGCCAGCAAGGCGAGTTCGATGAATTCTTCGTCCTTGTAGCCATTACAAATAATGAGCGAGTCGGAGTCGGTGCCGAGGGCGATGATGGCGTGGAGCTCTGGCTTTGAGCCGGCTTCCAGACCGATGTTGCACTTCTTGCCGTGGCTGACGATCTCCTCGACCACGGGGCGCATTTGGTTCACCTTGATGGGCATCACCACGAAGTTTTGGCCGTGGAATTCGTATTCCTTGGCCGCCTCCTTGAAGCAGGAATCGATCTTGTTGATGCGGTCGTCGAGGATGTCGGGGAAACGTAACAGCATAGGAGCTGAGACGTCCCTAAGTGACAGCTCGTCAACCAGTTCTGGCAGGTCGACCGAGGCACAGCCTTCCTTGGGTGTCACGACCATGTGGCCTTTTTCGTTGATGGAAAAATAACTACCGCCCCAGCCTTTCACGTTGTAAAGGTCTTCGGAGTCTTCAATGCGCCATTTTCTCATTTCGCTTTGTTTTATTGGTTTTGGGCTGCAAAACTATTAAAAAAACCGATTGTTGATGCGTTATTTGTGTATTATGACTAATTTTGCACAAAATAATATGGGAAAGACAATCATAAGCCTTTACCCTCATGGCGGAGGAATATCCGCCATCCCTCAAGCGCGAAGACGAGTCTTTCACGTTTGGGGATTGCGGGTCACCTCATTCCACGAATGTGGAACCGCAATGAGGGATTTAGGTGGAAGAATTGTCATTCCCTATAATATAATCATAAGCGAATGAGATTAATCATCGATGCCGGCTCCACCAAAATGGGATGGATTCTCATGGATGGCCCTGTGGTTAAAGCACATTTTGTGACCAAGGGCTTCAACCCGAATTATTCTCCCATGCAAGACCTTGTAGAGATATGCCGCGGCGCGTCTCTACCCAACGGCAACATTCATTCCATCCATTATTACGGCACGGGCTGTGGCAACGAACAGAATTGCCAAGCCATCAAAGAAGTGTTCCAAAACCAATTTCCCGATGCGGAAATCCATGTCACCCATGATCTGATGGCCGCCTGTCATGCCGTCTTAGGCCATGAAAGAGGCATCGCTTGCATTCTTGGAACGGGTTCAAATTCTTGTCTTTATGATGGCAAGGACATCCTCGAAAAAGCGGTGTCGTTGGGCTATCTTGTCGGTGACGAAGGCAGTGGCATGCACATCGGCAGGGAAGTGGTGAGGGCCTATTTCTATGGCTTCATGCCTGAGGAATTGCGGATAAAATTCGATATGGAGTATCATTTGGTGTTGAAGGATTTCATTCAGAGGCTGTATCACGAAGGCCAGCCTTCAAAGTATTTAGCCTCCTTTGCCAGATTTGCAGGAGAAAACCAGTCACATCCTTATATCCAAGGCTTGGTGAAAGGCTGTTTCAAAGCCTTCATTGAGGCCTTTGTTCTTCGTTACGAAGGTTGTAAATCATTAAGAGTTAGTTTTATTGGCTCTGTGGCTTTCTATTTTCAGGACATCTTGAAAGAAAGCCTTTCCGATTATGGCCTCACTTTGGGTGAGATTATGCAAGCGCCTGCTGAAGGGTTGATAAAGTATTATCAAGGAGGGACTACCTGAGATTTTTATTATTTTTGCAACTTCTTATTTATCATTAACCAAAATTATCAGTTATGAAAAGAGTATTTATCTTATTGGTGAGTTTGTTCGCGATGATGGCATCAAGCTTGAGTGCTACGGCACAGGAGATTACTATCACATTGTATCCAGGCAATAACTGGATTAGCTATCCCAATGCTGAAGTTATGGATATTGCCTCGGCTTTGGGTGACTTTGTCCCTATGAATGGAGACGTTATCAAGTCGCAGTACACCTCTTCCTCCTATAACAACGGAAACTGGAGGGGAGGCGTAGCGCACTTCATGCCTGGCTGGGGATACATGTACTATTCTGCGCGTAGCGAGACGGTAGAATTCTCCTTCGCGCAGTCCTCATCCACTTCCGTGGCGACTGCCATGCCGACCGACATCACCGCCACGAGTGCGGCGGTAGGCGGCACGGTGACTGTGCTTGAGGGTTCGCACGTGTTCCTGCGAGGCGTGTGTTGGGGTACGGAGCCGAATCCCGACATTGATGGCGAGCATACCACCGAGGAAACTGGCATTGGCAGCTTCAGCAGCACGCTGGAAGGCCTGAACCCGAACACGACCTATTATGTGCGTGCCTACGCGGTCTCTGACCATGGTTTGGCCTATGGCAACGAGCAGAGCTTCACCACCGAGGCAGGCGGCGGCAGCGGAGGCGACCACGCCTACGTTGACCTCGGCCTGCCGAGCGGCCTGTTGTGGGCCACCTGCAACGTGGGTGCCGACAACCCCGAGGACTACGGTGACTATTTTGCATGGGGCGAGACACAGCCGAAGGAATATTACGACTGGAGCACCTACCAGTATGCAAACGGCACCTCTTGGCAAGACCCGCAACTCACCAAGTACTGCACCAATGCCGACTATGGCTACAACGGCTTCACCGACGATCTGACCACCCTGTTGCCCGAGGACGACGCGGCCACGGCCAACTGGGGCTCTGACTGGCGCATGCCCACCAAGGAGGAATGGCAGGAGCTCTACAACAACACAACCGTTACTTGGACGACCCAGAACGGCGTGAACGGAAGACTCTTCACCGCCTCGAACGGCAACAGTCTCTTCCTGCCTGCCGCTGGCTGCCGCTACTATAGCGGTCTCGACTATGCTGGCAGTTGGGGCAGCTACTGGTCGAGTTCGCTCAACACGGTCTACCCGGGCAGCGCGTGGTTCTTCTGCTTCGTTTCGGACGATTTCCGTATGAGCAGCGACGACTACCGCTACCGTGGGTTCACTGTACGGCCCGTTTGTTCTTCGCGTCAGAACTAACCCTTGTTACGGGCAAGACGGGCAAAGAGCGAAAAAGTTATCGGGCGGGGGCGCACGCGGTAGCGTGCACGAAGGCCCCCGTCCAGCAACTTTTTTCGGAATAAAAAAACAAATCATATGTCACAATTAAAAGAAATACTTGAAAAGGAGAAAGAACGTGGCTCGTTGGAGCAGTGTGCGGTAATCCATCTGTTCCGTGAGGGCACATTTTACCGTGCCTACGAATGGAGCGCGTGGCTTTGTGTTCGCTATTTCGCTGAACTTAAGGTCACGCATCGTATGTTGAAAGGTGGCGAGTGGGGTGCTCTCTGCTGACAGTGAACCTAAGTCAAGGGCGTTAGTTTTGTGGAGACATGCTATTTGGGCGTGTCTCCATTGTTTTTGTGTCGTCTTTTCAGCCGCTTTGCGCCGCGTCGCTTCGTGTCATTGCGAGGAGGCACGACGAAGCAATCCAGGGAAGCCGCAACCTGCAAACGCTGTCGTTTACCAGCTATGTTATGTTTAGAACCCTCGTCGTTTCGCGTCATTGCGAGGAGGGACGACGAAGCAATCTAGGAGTGTCGCTTTTTATCTGGATTGCTTCGTACCTCGCAATGACGCAAAGCGGGTCCGGGTGCGAAGCCCAGTAATGAGCGTCGCATAGTTTCTTTGTCGCTTTGCGCCGCGTCGCTTCGCGTCATTGCGAGGAGGAACGACGAAGCAATCTAGGGAAGCCGCAACCTGCAAATGCTGTCGTTTACCAGCTATGTAATGTTTAGGACCCTCGTCGTTTCGCGTCATTGCAAGGAGGAACGACGGGCGCCATCTAGGAATCACGTTACAATAAATAGTACAAGTCATCCCAATTCGGATTCGTTCCTTCAATCAAGGCAATCTTCGCAGCTCTCGACCCTCCTTTTATCTGCTTCTCCCTTTCAATAGCCTCTTTGATGGAAAGGTGCTCTTCGTAATAGCCCAACTTGTCGACAGAATACTTCGCCGTGAAACTTTCGGGATGGAGCTTTGTCTTATGCTCATAGACACGGCGTTTCAAGAAAGAGGTAACACCAGTGTATAGTGTTCCATTGCGATTGTTGAAAAGGATGTAGACGAAGCCTTTTTTGTCTGGGTTCATGTCGTGTGAGGTTTTGTTTGCAAAGGTATGGAATTAAAGTGAATGGATTATATGAAACTTTATTATCTGGATTGCTTCGTACCTCGCAATGACGCAAAGCGAGTCTGCAATGGATTGCTTCGTACCTCGCAAATCTTTGATTCGACGTAGTCAATGACGCGAAGCGGGAGAGGGAGCGAAGCCAAGAGGCACGCTACATCCTCATGTGAGGTGGCGTGCCTACAGCACGCAGGTCACTGTGGCTGGTGTGTCGAGCCCCACACGATATCGTGTGGGGTAAATAGGAGGTCGTGTCTCCGACACGGGCTGTCGCAGCACAACTCATCAGACGTGATCCATGTGTAACTCTTATCCTTCCTCAACCAAGTCATCTGCCGCTTGGCGTACTGCCGCGTGTGGATCTTGATTTGCTCAACGGCCTCTTCAAGGGTGCATTGCCCATCATAATAGGTGAAGAGTTCCTTGTAGCCTACGGTGTTTAAGGCATTTAAATGGCGTTTGGGATACAAGGCTTTGGCTTCTTCCAAAAGGCCTTGCTCCATCATCATGTCGACACGGCGGTCGATGCGCTCGATGAGGGCTTGTCGGTCCCAAAGCAGGGCGTATTTCTTGATGTCGAAGTCGCGGTGGACGGTGTTGCCACTGCGGAAGGAGGAGAAAGGCTGTCCCGTTTGGTAACAGACCTCCAAAGCCCTTTGCAAGCGGCGAGGGTTCTGTTGGTCGACGGTGGCATAATACTCGGGGTCGAGGCGCTGGACTTCGTCTTGGAGGACTTTCAAGCCTCCATTGTCCAACAGTCTTTGCACTTTCTCCCTGATTTCGGGCTCCACATCAGGCATAGCATCGATGCCATTGCAGACCGCATCGATGAAAAGACCGGAGCCGCCCGTCATGATGACGGCATCGTGGGTCTTGAAGAGCTCATCCAACAATTGTAGAACATCGCGCTCATAGTCGGCCACGTCGTATTTGTCCTCGATGCTGATGTGGTGCACGAAGTAATGCTTGGCTTGACTCAGCTCATCGTCGGTGGGTGCTGCCGTGCCGATGCACATTTCTTTATAGAACTGCCGGCTATCGGCGGAGAGGATGACGGTGTTCAAAGCCTTGGCCACTTTGATGGCGAAAGCGGTCTTGCCTGATGCGGTGGGGCCAGCGATGACGACTAAGGTTTTCTTATTAGTAGGGTACGGGCCCTTCGACAGGCTCAGGGACTCTTCGCTTTTCATAAGGCTAAGGTCCCTGAGCTCGTCGAAGGGCCGATTTATATGGTTTATGCCATTATCCATTTCACACTTTATTAGGCACTAGTCCGTTATTAGCCACCACAATAGGTTCTTGGATTTCCTTCACCACGCTGAGACCTAGCTTTTGTCCTTCTTCCTTCATAAAGGCATACGCCTCGCTGAAGTTGTTCCCTATAATGCCGTCAAGAATGGCCTCGCGGATGGCGTTTTTGATGACGCCGACCTCGCGACCCTCGGGAATGCCGAAGGTCTCCATGATGGCGATGCCGTCGATGGGCGGCTGCCAATTGCGTAGGTGGTCCTTGGCCTCTATCTCTTTCAGCTTCTCCTGAACAATCTCGAAGTTATGGTGGAATTTCTTCACCTTCTCTTCGTTCTTCGAGGTGATGTCGGCGTGGCATAGCAGCATGAGGTCGTCTATGTCGTCGCCAGCATCAAACAAAAGTCTTCTCACTGCGCTGTCGGTGACGATGTCTTCTGCCAACACGATGGGGCGGAGGTGAAGGAGCACGAGCTTCTCCACATATTTCATCTTCTCGTTCAAGGGCAACTTCATGGCAGCGAAGATCTTGGGCACCATCTTGGAGCCTTTGAACTCGTGGCCGTGGAAGGTCCAGCCCGTGCCGTCCTCCCAACGTTTGGTCTGGGGCTTGGCGATGTCGTGCAATAAAGCAGCCCAGCGCAGCCAGAGGTCATCGCTCTTCTCGGCCACTTGGTCAAGCACTTGCAATGTGTGCAGGAAGTTGTCCTTGTGGCCTCTACCTTGCACGACTTCCACGCCTTTCAATTGGCAGAGTTGCGGGAAGATGAGTTTCAACAAGCCGCTTTCATCCAATAGCTTGAAGCCAATGGAAGGCTTCGGCGAGAGGATGATTTTGTTCAGTTCCTCGGTGACACGCTCCATCGACACGATCTTGATGCGTTCGGCATTGCGCTTGATGGCCTCGAAAGACTCGGATTCGATGTAGAACTTGAGTTGCGAGGCGAACCTGATGGCACGCATCATGCGGAGTGGGTCGTCGGAATAGGTGATGTCGGGGTCTAAGGGTGTCCTCAGCAGCAATTCTTCCATGTCGGCCATGCCGCCATAGAGGTCGATGAGCGAGCCGAAGTCCTCGGCGTTGAGGCTGAGGGCCATGGCGTTGATGGTGAAGTCGCGGCGGCTGATGTCGTCTTCCAAAGTGCCGTTTTCCACCACGGGCTTGCGGCTGTTGCGGTCGTAGGACTCTTTCCTCGCGCCCACAAACTCCACTTCCATGCCGTCGAAACGGATCATGGCCGTGCCAAAGGCGCCGTAGTATTTGGCTTCCTTATGACCGGGCAGGAGAGAGGCGACCTTCTTTGCGAGGGTGATGCCGCTGCCCACGGTGACCACGTCGATGTCATTCGACGGGCGGCGCAACAAGATGTCGCGCACATAGCCGCCGATGACATAGCTCTTGTAGCCCAACTCCGCGCTGGCGTAGGCAATCACCTTAAAGATCTTGCTGCTGATATGTTTCTTGAAGTCGTAGTTCATCAGACTTTGGCTTCTTCAAGGACTTTCTTTTCGGTCGGGATGATGTTGACAATGGTCTCTTCGCCCTTTTCGTCGAGGTCGATGCTGATGGTGTCGCCGATATGGAGGTTGGCGGAGATGATGGCTTCGGCCAAGACGTCTTCCACGTACTTCTGGACGGCACGCTTCAGCGGACGGGCACCATACTGCTCGTCCCAGCCCTTCTCGGCGAGGAAGTCCATAGCCTTCTCGGTGATTTCGATCTTGTAGCCCATCTCTTCGACGCGCTTGACCACTTGACGGATCTCGATGCCGATGATCTTCTGGATATCCTTCTTGTCCAAGGCGTTGAACATCACCACATCGTCGACGCGGTTGAGGAACTCGGGCGCGAAGGTGCGCTTCAAGGCGTTGTCGATGACGCTCTGTGAATACTCGTTCTTCGTGTTGAGCTTGGCCTGTGTGCCGAAGCCCACACCCTGTCCGAAGTCCTTCAATTGGCGCGAGCCGATGTTGGAAGTCATGATGATGATGGTGTTCTTGAAGTCGACTTTGCGACCGAGGCTATCGGTCAGCTGGCCGTCGTCGAGCACTTGCAGCAACAGGTTGAACACATCAGGGTGAGCCTTCTCGATTTCATCCAAAAGCACGATGGAGTAGGGCTTACGGCGCACTTTCTCGGTAAGCTGTCCGCCTTCTTCGTAACCCACATATCCAGGAGGCGCTCCCACGAGGCGCGACACGGCGAACTTCTCCATGTATTCGCTCATGTCGATGCGGATGAGGGCGTCTTCGCTGTCGAAGAGGAACTTGGCCAGCACCTTGGCGAGGTAGGTCTTACCTACGCCCGTGGGGCCGAGGAAGATGAACGAGCCGATGGGCTTGTTTGGGTCTTTCAGTCCGGCACGGTTGCGGCGGATGGCGCGGGTCACCTTCTTGATGGCCTCATCCTGACCGATGACGGTGCCTGCCAACTCAGTCTCCATATGCATCAGGCGGTCGCCTTCGTTCTTGGCGATGCGTTGCACGGGCACACCGGTCATCATGGCGACGACTTCGGCGACATTCTGCTCTGTCACGGGTTGGCGATGTGCCACGGCGTTGTCCTCCCAAGCCTTTTTGACATCCTCGAGTTTGGCCATAATCTTCACCTCTTCGTTGCGGTACATGCCCGCCTCCTCGAACTTCTGCTCGGCGATGGCGGCTTTCTTGTCCTTGCGGACCTCTTCCAAGCGTTTCTCCAGTTCGGTGATTTCGCTCGGTACTTCAATGTTCTTGATGTGGACGCGCGCACCAGCCTCATCCAAGGCGTCGATGGCCTTGTCGGGCAGGTGACGGTCGCTGAGGTAACGGTCGGTGAGCTTCACGCAGGCTTCGATGGCCTCAGGCGTGTAGGTGACCAGGTGATGGTCCTCATATCTCGGTTTGATGTTGTTCAGGATTTCTATGGTCTCGGCGGGCGTGGTAGGCTCGACGAGGATCTTCTGGAAGCGGCGTTCCAAGGCACCGTCTTTCTCGATGTACTGGCGATATTCATCGAGGGTAGTGGAACCGATGCACTGCAACTCGCCACGTGCCAAGGCAGGTTTAAACATGTTGCTGGCATCGAGCGAACCATTGGCGTTGCCTGCGCCGACTAGAGTGTGGATCTCGTCGACGAAGAGGATGATGTCACGGTTGTTCTCCAACTCGTTGAGGATGGCCTTGATGCGTTCCTCAAACTGGCCACGGTATTTGGTGCCGGCCACGATGGAGCCGATGTCGAGCATGACCACTCGCTTATTGAATAAGGTGCGCGGCACGCGGTGTTGCACGATGCGGATGGCCAAGCCTTCGGCGATGGCCGACTTGCCCACGCCAGGTTCGCCAATCAAAATGGGGTTGTTTTTCTTGCGTCGGCTGAGGATTTGGGCGATGCGTTCCAGCTCACGCTCACGGCCCACAATGGGGTCGAGACGGTTCTCTTCGGCGGCTTTGGTGAGGTCGCGACCAAAGTTGTCCAACACGGGCGTTTTGCTCTTGATGTTGCTGGTTTTCTTGGGCTTCTCCTGCTGCGGGCGGATGTCGTTCATCAAGTCGTCTTCCTCGTCGTCCTCCTCATCAAAAATGCTAGATGCATAGCCTTGTTGTTCTTCGGGAGCCGATTCCTGTGGGTCGGCGTTTTCAGCAGTAAAGCGCAGCAGCTCCTGCTTGAAGTTTTCGTAGTTGATGCCTTCAAACTCAAGGTTTTGCGAGATGATGTTGTTCTTCTCGTGCAAGATGGCCAGCATGAGGTGTTCCGAGCGGACAATCTCCGAATGGAATTCCTTGGCGATGATATAAGTGAACTTCAGTACGCGCTCCGCCTGTTTGGTCAACGGCAAAGCCAAAACTGGGTTTGGGTTGCTGTTGGCGGTGCGCACCGAGGCTTCCAGCTTCTTCGAGAAAACTTCGATGTTCAGGTTGAGGTTCTCCAAAATGCGGATGGCAGCGCTACCGCCTTCCTTCAACATGCCCAAAAAAAGGTGCTCCAACCCGACGTATGCGTTCCCTAGACGTTGTGCCTCTTGGTGGCTAAGTGACAAAATGGCACGAACGCGGGGAGAGAATTTTGCATCCATATAGTTATAATTCGTTTGTTATCAATACTTTAATAATATACCCTACTTTTCGCTTGTCTGATTCGTTCAGAGTGCAAAGGTACAAACAAAAACCGCGCCGCGCCAGTGCCAAAGTCAGATTCTTTAAAAATGAACAAAAACCGCCTTATTTCAACGCTTAACGGTTTTTTTATCATGAAAAGCGAAAGCTACACCAAATTTTGTCATCATAAACTATTGAACAATCATAAAGTTATAAAAGCAATTGTAAAAAAATGCAGTTTTCAGACTAAATAAACGACCCAATAGTCTCTATAAGTCAAAATCGATTAAACAAAATTTGTTGAATTAAAAATACTGAGAAAATGAAAACTATTCGATTACAATCAAAAAGGGTCATGATTGCCCTTTCCATTCTTCTGCTGAATGCAGTGGTGATGACTAAAGCGTATGCCTCGTATGACTTTGAGGCAGTTTGTCCATCTGGACAAACCTTGTATTACAACATTATCGATGCCACCAGCCACCATGTGGCATTGACATATCCTGGTAATCCCGATCTTGGCCCTTGGGGATGGGAGTATTGGATCGGTTACCTTCAACCATCCGGAAATATCATTTTGCCGGAATTTGTTTATCACAATGGTGTCGACTACGCCGTTACCGAAATTGGAGATCATGCTTTTTGGCAGTGCTATGGTCTGACTGGTAGTTTGACTATCCCCAATTCTGTGACCGCAGTTGGCGAAAACGCATTCTGTCAATGCGGCTTCACGGGCAGCCTGACTATTCCAAATTCTGTGACTACAATAGGCGAAGGAGCTTTTTATTATTGCTGTGGCTTCACGGGTAGCCTGACTATTCCCAATTCCGTGACTACAATAGGCGAAGGAGCTTTTTATAATTGCAGCGGCTTCACGGGCAGCCTGACTATCCCAAATTCGGTAATCAACATAGCAAATTCAGCATTTGCCTTTTGTTACAATTTCACTGGTGCATTGGTGATTCCCGATTCGGTGACCTCAATAGGTGATGAGGCTTTTTCTGCCTGTAGTGGCTTCACTTCGCTATCCATCGGCAATTCCGTGACTTCAATAGGGATTAATGCTTTTGCTTCATGTAATCAGTTATCTGGTGACTTGGTGATTCCCAACTCTGTGGTTACGATAGGAGAAGGCGCTTTTGAATCTTGCGCGGGATTCACCCGGAACCTGGTTATTGGCAATTTCGTGACGACAATAGGTGACTATGCTTTTTCCTGGTGCGGTTTTACTGGAAACCTGATCCTTCCCAACTCTTTGATTACGATAGGAGAAGGTGCTTTTGAAAGTTGTGCTGGATTCACTGGATATTTGACTATTCCCGACTCTGTTGTTACAATAGGTGGTGGTGCTTTTGATTGGTGTGAGGGTCTTACGGGATTAACTATCGGCAACTCAGTGGCCACTATCGGTAGTGGAGCTTTCTCAGGCTGTTGGGGTCTGACTTCCATAATCATCCCGAATTCCGTAACCTTGCTTGAAGGTAATGTTTTTTCGTTTTGCGATGGCATCGAGCAAATCACGGTTGAATCAGGGAATCCGGTTTACGACTCCAGAAACAACTGCAACGCCATCATTGAGACGACAACCAACACTTTGGTTACCGGTTGCATAAACACGGTTGTCCCCAATACCGTGACCACTATCGGTGCAGGTGCATTTTGCGGATGTGGCTTGACTTCTGTCAATCTTCCTGTTTCCGTGACAACAATAGAAGATTATGCTTATAGTAGTTGTTATAATTTAACCTCTGTTGATATCCCAAATCACGTTGTTTCTTTGGGAAAGGGTGTTTTTCAGTGTTGCAACAGCCTTGAGCAAATTACAGTAAAAGCGGGCAATCCAGCTTACGATTCAAGGGACAACAGCAACGCCATCATCGAAACCAACACCAACATTTTGATACAAGGATGCCAGAACACCGTGATCCCAAATTCGGTGACAAAGATTGGTGATTATGCTTTCCGTGGTTTTTTAGGCCTTACATCCATTGAAATGCCTGATTCTGTGTTGGAAATTGGCGATTGGGCTTTTTGCGGTTCTGGTTTATCAGGGAAACTGTCAATCGGGAACTCCGTGACAAGAATTGGTGATATGTCGTTTTATAATTGTCATGACCTGACTTCCATAGAAATCGGAAATTCCGTGACAAGAATTGGAAAGCAAGCCTTTAAGGACTGTTATAATCTTTCAGGGGATTTGATCATACCTAATTCCGTAATTGTCATAGATAATTTTGCTTTTTTTAATCAAGGCAATGATGGTTTCGACGGCACATTGGTTTTAGGGAGTGCGTTGGATTCTATAGGAATCCGTGCCTTTGCTGGATGCCATTTCAATACTGTGGTTTCCATGAATGAGACACCACCAACGATTGCCTATGGCGACCTTGATATGTATACTTATCCAGATCTCATCGTCTGCTGTGGCAGCAAAGAGGCATACGAAGCCTCGGATTGGGCCAACTGCGTGAATTCCATTGAAGAAGATTGTGGCCCTCACAATGTCAATATAGACGAGGACAATATGAGTGGAGGAAATGTAAGTGCTTCTGTCAGTTCAGCCTACTTAGCGGAAAAAGTGCAACTTACCGTAACTCCCGATGAGGGCATGATGTTGACTTCGCTCATTGTCAGTAATGTAAACGACCCATCACAAACTGTAACAGTCTATCCCATCGGCAACGGTAGTTCAGCCTATGGCTTTGCCATGCCGCCATTCGATGTGTTAGTCAAGGCGATGTTTGTTGTTAACAACGCGGTTGGTGAAGGAAACAACATCGCAGTTTCGGCCTATCCCAATCCGACCAACGGTCAAGTGAAAATTGAAGCTGAGGGTGTTAAGTATATTAGTATAAGCAATACACTTGGCCAAGTCATTTACGAAGGCAAAGTCGAAGACGATGTATTTGAATACGACTTCAGCGGACAAAAGGCTGGGATTTACCTCGTCAGGATAGAAACTGAACATGGTGTTGTCGTGAAGAAGATCTCTGTTACGAGATGAACCTTGTGGAGACGTAATGATAGCTCCTCTACAACACCACAAAGCCGATAGTAATGTCGACTTTGTGGTGCTTTTTTGTTTTTATGGGAAACCTTCATGTGAGTTTTTCCCATGGTTTTGTCAAACCTATCTAAAAATTCCCTATCTTTGCACCCCTATTTATAAAAGAGAAAATTAGAACCCAAAAATGGACGATAACAATATCAACAATCCTGAAAATCAGGACGAAATGCCTGAAGAACTCTCGGGAGAAAAAATAATCAAAGTCAATCTTGAGAACCAGATGAAGTCGGCTTACATCGACTATTCGATGTCCGTCATCATCTCGCGTGCTTTGCCCGATGTGCGCGACGGCTTGAAACCCGTGCACCGTCGTGTGCTTTACGGCATGAAGGAACTGGGCGTCACCTCACGTAGCGGCTACAAAAAGTCAGCCCGTATCGTCGGTGAGGTGCTCGGTAAGTATCACCCGCATGGCGACTCGTCAGTCTATGACGCTATGGTGCGTATGGCCCAGAGCTGGTCGTTGCGTTATCCTTTAGTCGATGGTCAAGGCAACTTTGGCTCGGTCGACGGCGACAGCCCTGCCGCCATGCGTTACACTGAGGCACGCCTCCAAAAGATTGCTGAAGAGATGCTCGACGACCTCGACAAGGACACCGTCGACTTCCAGAATAACTTCGATGACTCGTTGCAGGAGCCTACTGTGCTTCCTACGCAGATTCCTACCTTGTTGGTCAACGGCACCAACGGTATCGCCGTGGGTATGGCCACCAACATGGCTCCCCATAACCTCAGCGAATGTGTTGACGGCATCATTGCCTATATCGACAACCGCGAAATCACCACACAAGAGCTGATGCAATACATCAAGGCCCCCGATTTCCCGACCGCTGGCGTCATCTACGGCTACGAAGGTGTGCGCGAGGCGTTTGAGACGGGTAGGGGACGCATTGTCCTCCGTGGCGAGACCCATTTCGAGGAACACAACGGCCATGAGCGCATCATCGCCACTTCCATACCTTATCAGGTCAACAAGGCCGAGATGATCAAGAAGACCGCTGACCTCGTTAACGAGAAGAAGCTGGAAGGCTTGGCCGACATCCGCGACGAGAGCGACCGCAAGGGCATCCGCGTGGTATACGAGCTGAAGCGCGATGCCAACCCTGATGTGGTGCTGAACAAACTGTTTATGATGACCCCGTTGCAGAGTTCGTTCAATGTGAACAATGTGGCTTTGGTCAACGGCCGTCCTTATACCTTGAACCTCAAGCAGCTGATTGAACATTTCGTGGCTCACCGTCACGAAATCATCCTGCGCCGCACGCGCTTCGAGCTGAAGAAGGCCGAAGACCGCGCCCATATCTTGGAAGGTTTGGCTCGCGCCATAGACATCGTGGACGAAATCATCGCCACCATCCGCGCCTGTAAGGGCGGAACGCCTGAAGCCAAGCAAGCCATCATGGACAAGTTCGGCTTCGACGACCCGCAAGCCAGCGCCATCGTGGCCTACCGCCTCGGTCAGTTGGCTGGTCTCGAAATCAAGAAGATTTTGGATGAGTTGGACGAAATCCACGAACGCATCAAGCATTTCCACGAAATTCTACAAAATGAGGAATTGCAGTTCCAGATCATCAAGGACGAACTGACCGTCATCAAAGAAAAATATGGCGATGCCCGCCGCACGAGTATTGTGCCCGCCGCCGGTGAGTTCCGCATGGAAGACATCATCGCCGACGATGCCGTGGTCATCACTATCTCGCACCTCGGTTACATCAAGCGCACCCCGCTGACCGAATACCGCGTGCAGAGCCGTGGCGGCAAGGGCTCGAAAGGCTCCGCCACCCGTGACGCCGACTTCATTGAGCACATCTTCACGGCCACCAACCACAACCATCTGCTCTTCTTCACTGAGCAAGGCAAGTGCTACAAACTCAGAGCCTTCGAGATTCCTGAGGAGGGTAAGAACAGCAAGGGTCGTGCCATCCAGAACCTGTTGCCGCTCGACAAGGACAACAAGGTGATGGCCTACCTCAATGTGAAGAGCATGAGCGATGAGGACTACCTTGAAAACAACTACATCATCCTTTGCACCAAGAAGGGTATCATTAAGAAGACCAACTTGGCTGCCTATAAGAACATCCGCCAAAACGGCATCATCGCCGTCAACATTCGCGAGGATGACCAACTGCTGGAGGCTTGCCTCACCAGCGGCAATGACGAGGTGCTGATGGCCGTGCGCTCGGGCAAGGCCGTCCGCTTTAACGAGCAGACTGTCCGCCCGATGGGCCGTACCGCTACGGGTGTGAAAGCCATCACATTAGGTTCGCCTGAGGACGAAGTCATCGGCATGGTGTGTTTCAACGACCCGCAACAGACGGTGCTTGTCGTTTCAGAGAAGGGCTTCGGCAAGCGTTCCGACATCGAGGACTACCGCATCACCAACCGTGGCGCGAAGGGCGTGAAGACCTTGAACATCACTGACAAGACGGGCGACCTCATTGCTATCAAGGCTGTGACCGACGACGAAGATTTGATGATTATCAACAAGTCGGGCATCGTCATCCGCATGGCCGTTAGCAAGCTGCGTGTGATGGGTCGCGCCACCCAAGGTGTGAAGCTCATCGACCTGCGTGGCACCGATGAGATTGCCGCCGTCACCAAGGTGGAGCATGAGGATGAACCCGAAGAAAGCGAGGTCCCTGAGCCCGTCGAAGGGCCGACCCCCGATGGAACTGAGGTCGTTGAGCCTGTCGAAACGCCGACCGAAAATAATGACTCTGTCGAAGGAGTCGAAGGGCTGAATGAAACTGAAGAAGAGAATAACTAATGAGAATAGCCTCCCATAGATTCCCGCTTACGCACATGCCTATGTAGGAATGACATGGGAGGCAATTCAAACCACTTTGGAACAATAATTGCTATAGAAAAGAATAATCATAACGAAATTGTCAAACTTTAAATAATTGAGAAAATGAAAAAAGTAATGATTTTGCTGGTCATCGCCCTCACTGCCAACGTGATGATGGCCCAAAAGAAAGACAGAACCGATGCATTCATGTACAACAAGAATGGCCAATACGAGAAGGCCATGGCTTCTATTGAGAAATGCGTCAATCACGAACAATTCCTTGGCATGAAGCCCAACGACCAGTCCCAGGCTTGGTTGTATCGTGCCGCTATCTACCAGAACATCCTCCAATCGGGTGATGAAGCTCTGATGGCCAAGGCTCCCAACGCATTAGAAATTATCTACGAATCACTGATGAACTGCATGAAGAATCCCGAATTTATGGAGGATCAACAGAATAAGATGGATATTTATCAGCGTGTGGGTTCGGTCATGACCACCTATTATACTAAAGGTGCCGATGACTACAACAGTGGTAAGTTTGCCGAGGCTGCTCCCATGTTCAAGAAGGCTTATGACATCGCCAAGTCGCTTGGTAGCGCTGATGCCAACGAGATGCTGAACCTGGCCGCCACTTCCGCTTTGAGAGCTGAAGACTACAACACGGCTTTGGCCTATTTCACAGAGGTGAAGAATAACGGAACGGAAACTGCTGAGGTTTACCGTCACCTTGCTGCTTGCTACAACGGTCTGGGCAATGCAGAACAAGCCATGGCCATGATCAATGCAGGTCTGGAGAAGGATCCCAGCGACGCCAACCTGATTCTTGAAAAGGTGAATGCCTACCTGAAGGAAGGCAAGGGCGCTGAAGCTGTCCAAGACCTTACCAAGCTTCTTGAGCTCGACCCCAATAACGCTCAGTTGCTCTTTGTGCTTGGCAACATCTACGGTGACGAGTCCAACGAAGGTCTGTATGACACCGACAAAGCCCGTCAGTACTATGAGCAAGCCCTCAGCATCAAGCCTGACTACTACGATGCCATCTACAACATCGGCGTGCTTTACACGGCTATGGCCAGCAAATACATCAAGCAGGCCAACGAAATCACTGGCATCTCGAAAAAGGAATTGGAGCAGTACGATGGCTTGATAGAGCAAGCTAACGAACTCTTGCGCACAGGTCTTCCTTACTTGAGGCAAGCCTACGACGCCCAACCTTCTGACGATGTGAAGAATGTGCTGAGATCAATCTATGTGCAACTGAAAATGAATGATGAGGTGAAAGCCTTGATGGGCGAATAAGTTCATCCCGACTTAATGTGACAAAGGAGCCCCGAAGTTGTTCGGGGCTTTTTTTGTGCAATTTTGTGAGTTTTTCTTTGAAATTTAATAAAATCACTATATTTGCAAGATAATTTTCTCGCAAAAACTAACTCATATTCCATATCATTATGTTCGAGATTATACACAAAGAAACCTTCGCGGCCGAGACCTACCTCATGGACGTCTATGCACCGCGTATCGCCCATT
Organism: uncultured Bacteroidia bacterium; assembly: GCA_902801625.1. Lineage (GTDB taxonomy): Bacteria > Bacteroidota > Bacteroidia > Bacteroidales > F082 > Limimorpha. The sequence continues at coordinate 39,538 of CADCJI010000018.1, forward strand.
CGGCTCTTCCGGGTCAGTTCCTTATCATCAAGATGGAAGATCACTCGGAGCGTATCCCGTTGACCATCAGCGACTACCATCGCGTCAGAGGAACGGTGACCATCGTGTTCAAGGCCATCGGCGAATCCACCAAGAAAATGGCTGAATACAAGGAAGGCGACCGCTTTGCCGATATCGTCGGCCCCTTGGGCAAGCCCTCAGAGTTTGCCACGATGACGGCTGAGGAACTGCGTAAACGCTCGTTCGTCTTCATCGGTGGCGGTGTGGGTATCGCTCCCATCTATCCTCAGGTGAAGTGGTTGAACGACCATGGTGCCACGGCCGACTGTATCATCGGCGCTCGTACCAAAGATTTGTTGATCTTCGAAAAAGAATTGGCAGAGGTCAGTAACTTGTATGTCACCTCCGATGACGGCTCCACGGGCCGTAAGGGCTTGGTGACCGACGTGCTGCGTCAGTTGGTAGCCAGTGGCAAGCAGTATGACGAGGCTGTCGCTATTGGCCCTATGATCATGATGAAGTTTGCCACCAAGACCTGCGAGGAATTGGGTATCCGTTGCACGGTGTCGCTCAACTCGATTATGGTCGACGGCACGGGCATGTGCGGTGCCTGCCGTGTGAGTATCGGTGGCAAGACCAAGTTCACTTGCATCGATGGTCCCGAGTTCCTGGGTAAGGATGTCGACTTCGACGAGGCCATGAAGCGTCAAGCCATGTATAATAATGTGGTGACGCGCAAGCAACTCCAAGCCGAGGAGAAAGCCGAAGGCCACGAGTGCCATATCGGAGGCATCTCGGAAGAGAGCTTCGACAAGAAAAAACGTGTGCCTGTTCCGGAACAGAAGCCCGAGGTCCGCGCCCATAACTTCGACGAGGTGTGCTTGGGCTATTCAGCCGACATGGCCATCATGGAGGCCCAGCGTTGCCTGCACTGCAAGAACCCGCAATGCGTGGCACATTGCCCTGTCAACGTCAATATCCCAGATTTCATCGCCCGTGTGGCCAAAGGCGACTTCGAAGGTGCCGCTGGCGTCATCAGCTGCGACTCGGCACTGCCTGCCGTCTGCGGTCGCGTGTGCCCGCAAGAGACCCAGTGCGAAGGCGCTTGCGTGATGGGCAAGAAATTCGAGCCTATCGCCATCGGCAAGCTGGAGCGTTTCGTTGGCGACTATGCCATCGAGCACGACCTGCATTTCAGCAGCCAGAGCATCCCGAACGGTCACAAGGTGGCCATCATCGGCAGCGGTCCTTCAGGTTTGACTTGCGCCAAGGACTTGTTGTCAATGGGCTACGATGTCACCATCTTCGAGGCCTTGCACGAATTGGGCGGTGTGTTGATGTATGGCATCCCGTCGTTCCGTCTGCCTAAGGACACGGTAGTGAAGAAAGAAGTGGAAAGCGTGCGTAAGTTGGGCGCCAAGTTCGAAAAGGACGTGGTTGTCGGTCGCACCATCACCATCGACGAGTTGATGAAACGCGAAGGCTTTGAAGCGGTCTTCGTCGGTTCGGGTGCTGGTTTCCCGATGATGATGAACGTTCCGGGCGAAAACCTCTGCGGTGTGGTCTCTGCCAACGAATTCCTGACCCGTAACAACTTGCTCTTCGCCTATAAGGAAGGCTATCAAACCCCGAACTTCGTCGGTAAGAAGGTTGCTGTGGTCGGTGGTGGTAATGTGGCTATGGATGCCGCTCGTACCGCTTTGCGTCTCGGTTCCGAGGTGCATATCGTCTACCGCCGTTCCGAGGCCGAGCTGCCTGCGAGAGTGGAGGAGGTGCACCATGCCAAGGAAGAAGGTGTCATCTTCGACCTGCTGACGGCTCCTGTTGAGGTGCTGGGCGACGAAAACGGCTGGGTGAAAGGCTTCAAGTGCGTGAAATGCGAACTGGGCGAGCCCGATGCCTCAGGCCGTAGAAGCCCTGTCCCGATCAAGGACTCGGAGTTTGTCCTCGATGTCGACATGATCATCATGGCTCTCGGTACCTCGCCGAACCCGCTGATTGGCAGCACGACCCGCAACCTCGACCTGAACAAGAAGGGTTGCATCGTGGCCGATGAGGTGGGCACGACCTCACGTCCCGGCATCTTCGCTGGTGGCGATGCAGTGAGTGGTGCCGCCACGGTCATCCTCGCCATGGGCGCCGGCAAGAAAGCCGCCAAGGCGATTGATGAGTACATTAAGAGCCTGCATTAATTAGACTATGGCACATGGCTAATGGCCTATGGCTTGCCTTCACGTGAGGGCAGCCATAGGCCATTGTCATAAGCCATAGTCAATAAAAACTATTCCTTAATCTCCACATAAAACACCGTCGGGTCATCATCTTCGCAGAACGACTCATCCGTGTAGTATTGTCCGGGCTTGTTGTCATCCTGGAAGAGGATGAGCGTCACCTTCTTGAAGGGGATAGGCTGTCCGCTTTTGCTGTAACGCTCGATGTCGGCTTCGGTGAGGCCTTCCATGCGCATCATCTTGAGCATCATGGCGAGGTCGAGGTTGACGTTGAGCAGGTCTTGTTTCCACTCGATGCTGATGACCGCCGTGGTGTAAAGTTTAAAGTTTTTGACTTCGATTTTTTTCATTGCATTTTCTTTGGCTACTGGCTACGGCTACTGGCAATTGGCAGCTTTATGACAAGTAGAAAACGTATCCTTTTTTGTGTGGCTGCCAAAGGCCAAGAGCCAGAAGCCAGAGGCGATTGACGACGCGAAATTCCGAAAAAAATCCGAATTCTGAAATATTTGCATGAAAATTGCGTCCAATTGCTGTGAATTTTATACTTTTGTCCATCATTAAAAGAAAAAAGAAATGCGTAAAACTTTGATTATCATTGCAATGGCTTTATTTGCCATGCCTATGTTCGCGCAAACCATTGAAAGCGTGGATGTTTCGAAAGCCAAAAATGGATTGTTTACGACAAATGCCGGTGAATGCACTATCGAGGGTAATGTTGTGAACGGAAAGAAAGATGGTACTTGGATTGAGTATTTCAACAACAACACCTATTTGCCTAAGAAGATTGTTAATTATCAAAATGGCAAGAAAAACGGTGTTTTTATCGAAATAGACAAAACAGGATCCATTACAAAAAAGGCTGAGTATAAGAATGATATGCTCGATGGACAATGCAGCGAGTGGTTCCGTGGAGGTCGCCTCTCGAAGATGAACACCTATAAAAACGATATCATGGATGGCAGGCAGGTGATTTGCTATGAGAAAGGTGGCAACCTAGAAGTTTCAGAATACAAGGATGGCAAGCGCAATGGCTTGACCACTTGGTTCTATGAGAACGGCGTCAAGAAGATGACCATCGAGTATAAGGACGGCCAATTCAACGGTCTCCAACAGTCATTCTATGAGGACGGCTCCCTCAAGAAGGAAGCTTCCTACAAGAATGGCAAGATGCAAGGCAAGGAGAAGACCTACGCTCCAAAGGAGAAACCAGCTGAAAAAGAGAAGGAATTGAAAAAGGAGACTGAAGTTAAGAAAGACAAGCAAGATTTGAAGAAACAGCTGGAGAAGAAGGACATCAAATCGAGTGTTAAGATGCAGGATCTCAAAAAAGATGTGAAGAAGAATTGAATCGTCATCTTAGAATAATTTGTTTTTTATTGTTATCGTTGGGCATGATGCTTTCGCGGCTTCATGCCCAAGATACTATTATGCTGCAATCAGTCGAGGTGATTGGAGACAAAGAATCGGTGGAGACTTTGAAGCCTTTGGTGGCGCGTAAGCTCGACACCCTCGTGTTGCAATCCAAAAGCACTTCAAGCCTCTCGGATCTGTTGATTCAGCATAGTCCCGTGTTTATCAAGACCTATGGGCCGGGCGGTACTTCCACGGCCTCGTTTCGTGGCACGACAGCCAGCCACACCTTGGTGTTATGGAACGGCTTCCAACTCAATGCGCCCAGCCTCGGACAGGTCGATTTCAGCACCATCCCCGTGTTTTTGGCCGATGATGTCAGCCTCAACTGGGGTAGTGGCACCTCCAACAACAGTGGCGGTTTGGGCGGTGCGGTCAACATCGACAATACGCACCATTTTGGTGACGGGCTTTTGCTCGACTTGAAGCAAACCTACGGCAGTTTCAACACCCTTGGCAGTTTCGTCACGGTGGGCCACTACGGCAAGAAGTTCTCCTTCCGTTTGAAAGCCTACCGCAATTCGTCGGACAACGACTTTGAATACGAAAACCTCGCTACCATTCCGCATGAGAAGATGAAGCAGCGCAACGCCGACTTTGTCGATTATGGCGTGATGCCCGAGATGAGCGTGCTGTTGGGCAAGAACGTTATTTCCGTCTCGTCATGGAACCAGTGGAACAACCGCAACCTGCCGCCCATCATGCCCAACGTTTTCAACGTGAACTTGGAGGAATGGACGCGCGACAATTTCTCGCGCAACTTCGTGTCTTTCAAGACCTTTTGGGAGACAGGCAACCTACAGCTGAAGTCTGCGGCCTTTGTGGAAAACCAGCGGTATTTCCTCTTGACCCGCAATCCTGTCACCGACGACACCGTCACTTTTATTAATTCGGAGAACCATGCCTTGATTCTGCACCAAATCGCCAATTTGGAACAGCAGCTTTACCAAAGCTGGACATTGAAGGCCAAGCTGCAATGGGACAACGAGCAGGTGAGGAGCAACAACTATGAAGGCGAGAAACAGCGCAATCTGGTGTCGGCTTACGCGGCCGTCAACGGTGAGCCATTCGATTGCGCCCAACTCAACCTCACTGCCCGCTACGACTGGACTGATGGTAAGGCCATGGGCTTCTTCCCAACGGCGACTTTGTCCTATCAACTGCCGTTCTATAAGGCCATGAGCTTCACTTTGGGTTATTGCCACAATTATAGAAATCCTTCGTTGAACGACCTCTACTGGTACCCTGGCGGCAATCCCGACTTGTTGCCTGAAAATGGTCGCACCGTTGACTTGGCTGTAAAATACGGCCTGCAAAAAGGTGCTTTCAAGCTCGACTTGCGCACGGGTGGCTATTTCAGTAACGTGAAGAACTGGATTCAGTGGATGCCGACTTCCTACCGATTCTGGGTGCCTGAGAACGTCGCCAAAGTCTATGCACGCGGCGTCGAAAACCACGTTGATGCTGCCTTTGTTAAGGAAAATTGGAAAGTCACGCTGTCGGGCAATTATGTCTTCACCGTCACTACCGACGAGAGCGAGAAGGCCTATGTCCAAGGCACCAATGGCAAGCAGCTGATTTACATTCCGCGTCATCATGCTAATGTGTTTCTCAACACGCAGTGGAAGACCTGGAACCTGAGTTACACCGTTGAGGTGACGGGTCGTCGCAGCACCTCTTACAACGAACAGGAGTTCTTCGCCTACGACCTTCCTTCGTATGTGTTGCATCATGTTGCTATAGGCAAGCAAATCAAGAAGTTCCGCATAGAGTTGCGCTGCAACAACCTCACCGACAAGGACTATCAAAACGTCATCTGGCGCGCCATGCCAGGGAGGAGTTTTGAGGTGATGGGGGAGTTTAGGTATTAGTTGGCAGATGTTAGTCGTTAAAATCGACTTTATAACGAGTCTACTTTCCCCTCATATCTGAAATTTTCCTATCTTTGCCCGTTTTTACGAAGCAAAACGATAAACCTATGATAGACATCAAGTTTTTAGTCAAAAACCCCGACGTGGTCAGGGAAAACATCAAGAAGAAATACCAAGATAGCAAGTTACCCCTCGTTGATGAGGCCATCAACTTGTACACCCAATATTGCGACTGCCAGCAGCGTGCCGACGACCTGCGCTCGCAACGCAACTCCATTTCAAAAGAGATTGGCATCTTGTTCAAGAACAAGGAAGTCGAGAAGGCCAATGAGATGAAGAAACTCGTTGAGGCCAATGCCCAAGAGTTGGAACAACTCGGCAAGCAACAGACCTCGCTGATGGAGCAACTGACCAAGGTGATGTATGCCATCCCGAACATTATCGCTCCTGAGGTACCGGTAGGGAAGGACGACAGCTTCAACGTTGAGAAGGAACGTTTTGGTGAGCCTGTGGTGCCTGATTTTGAGGTACCTTATCATGCCGACATCATGGCTAAGTTCAATGGCTTGGATTTGGATTCAGCTCACCGTGTGGCTGGCAACGGTTTCTATTACCTTATGGGCGACATTGCACGCCTGCATTCCGCCGTTATCACCTATGCCCGCGACTTTATGATCGACAGAGGTTTCACCTATTGCATTCCGCCTTTCATGGTGCGTAGCGAGATTGTCTCTGGCGTGATGAGTTTTGCTGAAATGGATGCCATGATGTACAAGATTGAAGGCGAAGACCTCTATCTCATCGGCACCAGCGAGCACTCGATGATTGGCAAGTTCATCGATCAAATTGTTCCCGAAGAATCCCTGCCGCTGACACTGACAAGCTATTCACCCTGCTTCCGCAAGGAGAAAGGTGCTCATGGCATCGAAGAACGCGGTGTGTATCGTATCCACCAGTTCGAGAAACAAGAAATGGTGGTGCTCTGCAAACAAGAAGACGCCGACTATTGGTACGAACAAATGTGGAAGAATACCGTTGACCTGTTCCGATCAATGGACATCCCGGTTCGTACATTGGAGTGCTGCTCTGGTGACTTGGCCGACCTAAAGGTGAAGTCCTTGGATGTTGAGGCATGGTCGCCACGTCAAAAGAAGTACTTCGAGGTGGGCAGCTGCTCTTACCTTGGTGATGCCCAGGCCCGACGTCTGAAGATCAGAATCAAGGGCAAGAACGGCAACTATTTTGCTCACACCTTAAATAATACTGTGGTCGCCCCGCCACGCATGTTGATTGCCTTCTTGGAGAACAACCTCCGCGCCGATGGCTCTGTGGCCATCCCGAAGGCTTTGCAGCCCTATATGGGTGGAAAAACTGAAATTAAGTGACTATGGCTTATGGCCTATGACCATGACCACTTTGACCAAAGTCTGAAGCTTCAGCGTTCCCGTGGAAGTGGTCATAGTCATGGTCAGTGGCCATTGTAAAAAAACAAAACTATGGATATCTCCGTTGTCGTACCCCTGCTGAACGAAGCCGAATCATTGCCCGAGTTGGAGGCATGGATTCGTCGCGTTATGGACGAGCATGGCTTCTCCTATGAAATCGTCTTTGTTGACGATGGCTCCACCGACAATTCCTGGGCCGTCATCCAGCAACTTTCGGAAGCCAATCCGAACGTGAAAGCCTTGCGTTTCAGAAGGAACTATGGTAAGTCGCCCGCCTTGAACGAAGGCTTCAAGGTGGTGCAAGGTGATGTAGTCATCACTATGGATGCTGACTTGCAGGACAGCCCTGATGAGATTCCTGGACTATACAAAATGATCAAGGAAGAGGGCTATGACCTTGTTTCTGGTTGGAAGAAGGTGCGTTACGACTCCAAGCTGATGAAAAACATTCCTTCGAAGTTCTTCAACTGGACCACGCGCAGAATGTCAGGCATCAAGTTGCACGACTTCAACTGCGGCCTTAAGGCTTATCGCAATGAAGTGGTGAAGAATATCCAAGTGTATGGCGAGATGCACCGTTACATTCCTGTCATTGCCAAGATGAATGGCTTCGGTCATATTGGTGAGAAAGTAGTGCACCATCAAAAGCGCAAGTTTGGCAAGAGCAAGTTTGGCCTGAGCCGTTTCATTCGCGGCTATCTTGACCTGATTACCATCAACTTCATCTCGAAGTTCAGCAACCGTCCGATGCATTTCTTCGGCGTGTTGGGTTCGTTATCGTTTTTGGCTGGTTTTATCATCTCCGTCTATCTGGTCTGCACCAAGTATTTCGGCCATGTTTATGTCTCTATGACCCGCCGACCGTTATTTTACCTCGGCATCTTGGCAATGATTGTTGGCGTGCAGCTCTTCTCAACGGGTTTCCTCGCCGAGATGATTACTTCCACGCAGCGTGAGAAACGAGTGTATTCCATTTCGGAACGCATCAACGCATAAGCAAACAAAAAAAGCCTGCCTTCTATAGATTCCCGAGGGAATGACATAGAAGGCAGGCTTTTTTTTACTGATTAATACAATTCGTCAAATCCTCCATCGATACTTTCATCAAAGCTGTCGCCGAACTCATCGTTGAATTCCTCTTCATCGAATTCGTCCTCAAATTCATCGAACGGCGAGTCATCGGCAAAGTCGTTGTTTTCCCAGTCGAAGTCGCGTTCCAGTTTCGATTCGTCGAACTCGTCTTCTTCATCGTGACCGCTGATGAAATCGTCAATCTCATCATCGCTCATCTTGTCGAAGTTCACGTCAAGCAAAGCCGAGTCGTTGATGGCGCGGTTCATCGACTTCAGCTCTCGCATCACGGAAGGGGAGACATAAAATTCATCGATGTTTTCCTCACAATATTTCAAGTATTTGGGGTCTTTCTCATACACTTCAGCAATGGTCATACCTTCGTATTTGCCAAAGGTGAAAACTGAATCAATGTCATAAAATTTCATATGAGTTCCTTTCTTTTTTGTCAGTTAATAGTGTCTTTTTCAGTCCGCAAATATCATGCATTTTTCCTTTAATCGCAACAAAAAACTACTTTTTGAAGGCAAAAAACACAGCGAGGATAATAAAGATAAATGAAAGGATGTGGTTCCAACGGAAGGTCTCTGTCTTGAACACCGTGATGACGATGACAGTGAACACCGTCAGCGAAACGGCTTCTTGTATGACTTTCAGTTGAATAAGGTTGAATGGGCCTCCGTTTTGCATGGCTCCGATGCGGTTGGCTGGAATCATAAACGAATATTCGAACAAGGCGATGCCCCATGACATGAGGATGACCAGAAACAGTGGCCAGTCTTTCGATGAGGGTACGATTTCGAGCAGCTTCAACTGCCCGTACCATGCAAAAGTCATGAAGACATTTGAAACGATGAGTAAAAGGATGGTGTAGAGGCCTTTCATTGGATAGTGTTTTGTAACGGGCTGCAAAAGTACGGTTATTTCTTTCAAGTCCGACATTTATTCCTATTTTTGCACAACCAAATTTGAACATCATGAATGCAACCATCATACTTGCTGTTTTTGTTTTTTATACCATCCTTTTGTTTGTGATTTCGCATTTCACGGCACGGAAGTCCGACAACAATGCTTTTTTCCGGGGCAACAAAAACTCGCCATGGTTCGTGGTAGCCTACGGCATGATTGGTGCCTCTTTGTCAGGCGTGACCTTCATGTCAGTGCCAGGAGGGGTCTACACAGGCCAATTCACCTATTTTCCCTTGGTACTGGGCTATGTGCTTGGCTATGCGGTGATTGCGCTTTTGTTGCTTCCATTGTATTATCGGCTTAACTTGACTTCGATTTACTCCTATTTGAATATGCGTTTTGGCCCAAGGTCGGAAAAGACGGGCGCTGCATTTTTCATCTTGTCGCGATTGCTGGGCTCCGCTTTGCGCATGTATCTTGTTGTTTTTGTACTGTATGAGTTCGTTTTCAAGGACTGGGGCATTCCGTTCTGGGTGCCGGCGGTCATTTTTATCGCCATTATTCTTCTCTATACTTTCAAAGGTGGCATCAAGACGGTGGTTTGGACCGATACCTTGCAGACAACTTTCCTATTACTGGCTGCTTTTTTGACGGCTTGGTTTATCATGAAGAACCTGAACATCTCGCTGGGCGACCTGCTGAAATCAGCTTCCGAGAAAGGGTATACCAAAGTGTTTGAGACCGATTGGACGCACAACAAGTTTTGGGTGAAACAGGTGCTGAGTGGCATGTTCATCACCATCACCATGACAGGCCTGGATCAAGATATGATGCAGAAGAACCTCACTTGCAAGAACTTACGTGATGCCCAAAAGAATGTGATGACATCAAGCCTGTTGTTTGTTATTGTCAACGGGTTGTTCCTTTGCTTAGGGGCAGCCTTGATTTATTATGCCCAACAAACGGGGTTCCAACTGCCTGTGAACGAGGCCGGAGTGGTGGTCAACGACAAGATTTTCCCCTCGGTGGCTTTCTCCTTGAGTAAGTTTACGGCTATCGTTTTCGTTATCGGACTCGTGGCTGCAGGCTATTCCAGCGCCGATGGTACCTTGACAGCGCTGACAACCACTTTCTGCTTCGATTTCATGCACTTCGACAAGAAACAGCTGACCGAACAGCAAATCACCCAACGCCGCAAATGGATCCATGTGGCCTTCGCCATGCTTTACTTGCTGGTTATCATAGCTTTCCGTCCATTCCATAACGAATCGTTGATTGATAAGGTGTTCGACATTGCGGGTTATACTTACGGACCTTTGTTGGGCTTGTACACTTTTGGCTTGTTCGTCAAAAACAGAAGAGTCGTCGACAAAGCCGTGCCTTTCATTGCTGTCGCGTCACCTATCATCAGCTACTTTTTGAAGATGTATTCACCGCAATTGTTTGGTGGCTATAAGATAGGTTTTGAAATCTTGATAATCAATGGATTGCTGACGTTTATGGCCTTATTGCTTTTCAGCCGAAAGGAAAAAATGGTCACTGAATGATGAGATTGTCGAAAAATATGTATTTTTGAAGTTTGAAACTAAAACATTACAGAAATGAATAGAATTGTCACAAAAATCGCTTTGACGCTGATGGCTTTGACCATAATGGGAGGCCAACTCCATGCACAGTTCACCACGACCTTTGCCAAGAATGTTGCGCCTGGTCAGCAAAACGGCGTGTATTATTCCTTGCCTCAGACTATGTTGAAACTGGATTTCATCATCGAAGAGGTGAAACTCGAGAAAGGTCCGCTCAGCGACTATGCTTCCAATTATTTTGAGATGGAGGACATTGTCGAATATGAAACCACGGAATACAAGCTTCTTGGTGTGAAAATGTCGACTGTTTCGGGTCCAGACCCCAATGCATTGTTTTTCGTTACCATGCAGGGCACAAGAGGCAGCAAGACGCAATTCGATGTGCTGTCCAATGGCATCATCCGTAGCGTGGGTATCGGCAATGCTGCCGATGCTGTGGTGGAGATGCCTTTGCCGAGCAAGGAAGAGCAGTCCAATATTCAGGAAGAGGATGAAGTAGGCGAAGGCTTTATTCCTCTGATACTCGCAGGAAAGAACAATTCCCAGTTGGCCAAAGAGGTGGCTGATAAGATCGTCGAGATTCGCAAGGCCAAGTTTTACTTGATTTCGGGTGATGTTGAGATGGCTTCCAATCCCGAGACTTTCAACACCATGTATAAAAAGCTGGATGCCATGGAGAAGGAATACACCAGTCTGCTTTTGGGCAAGAAGGTGGGTAAGAAGTTGGTGAAGACGGTGTATGTGATTCCGAACAAGGAAGTACCGACCCAAACTGTCGCCAAGTTCTCTGAGACCGAAGGCTTAACCGTGGGCACGGGAGGCTCGGGAAACATGATTACGGTGCAGACTCTTTCGCTTAACACGACGGCGGCCATCAATGCTCCCAGCCAGTCGGCCATCGAATCGATGTCGTATGAGAACAAGGTCTTTTACCGTGTTCCTGAAACGGCTCAGGTGAAGGTGATGTGTGGCAATGCCACTTTGTTGGAAGACAGGGTAACGGTCAATCAGTTGGGTGCCATGCTGATGGCTCCGCTGACGAATACAAAGTTGGTGTTTGACACCGAAACGGGTCAGATTGTGAATATTAGGATGCAGTAACTGCTTCCTTGATTCTCACCAATTGTCTCAAAAGAGATTCAGCCAAGTCTAAACGGAGCATGTTAGCCCCGTCGGACTTGGCTTTTTTAGGCTCTGGATGCACCTCCATGAAGATACCGTCGGCACCAGCCGCGATGCCCGCCTTGGCGATGAGGCTGATTAATTCGGGCTGGCCGCCTGTGACGCCGCTACTTTGGTTGGGCTGTTGCAATGAGTGGGTGACATCCAAAATGACAGGCACATTGAATTTTTGCATAGCAGCGATATTTCTGTAATCCACCACCAAGTCCTGATAGCCGAACATGGAGCCGCGTTCTGTGAGCATCACCTTGTCGTTGCCTGATTGGCGCACCTTTTCCACAGCAAAGCCCATGGCCTCGCCGGAGAGGAATTGTCCCTTCTTGATGTTGACGGTCTTGCCCGTTTTGGCGGCGGCCACTAGCAAGTCGGTCTGACGACAGAGGAAGGCTGGGATTTGCAGTACATCCACATATTCGGCTGCCATGGCGGCTTCCTCGGCGGCATGGATATCGGTCACCACGGGGAGTGAAAATTCCTTGCCGATTCTTTGTAGCACTTTCAAGGCTTTCTCATCGCCAATACCCGTGAAGGAGTCGAGCCTTGAGCGGTTGGCCTTCCGGTAAGATCCCTTGAAAACAAGCGGTATGTTCAGTTTTTGGCAGATGTTTTTTAAGGTCTCGGCGATGAAGAGGGGTGAGGTCTCATCCTCAATCACGCAAGGACCGGCCATGAGGAAGAAGCGGTCGGAGCGTAAGCCTTTTAGGAAGTCGAATTTTGTGGTGTCCATGGCGGTTATTTTTTTTGCAAAGGTAGTGTTTTTTTTAATGTCGGCCCTTCTACAGGCTCAGGGACCTTGGCTTATTGCGTTTTAGCAGGCCCTTGAGCTTGTCGAAAGGCCGTCTTATCATTGTTTCTTAAAACGCGGATGATAGCTGGTTAGTGTGTCACGCAGCAATTCATCAGAGATATGCGTGTAGATTTCCGTTGTGCTGACACTGGCATGACCAAGCATTTGCTGTACAGCAAGGAGATTGGCACCGCCTTCCAAAAGATGGGTTGCGAAACTATGCCTAAAGGTGTGTGGACTGATGGTTTTATCAATACCATTTTTTTCGGCCAAGTCTTTCACGATGAGGAAGACCATCTGCCGTGTGAGTCCTGTGCCACGGCTGTTAAGGAATACCGTGTCGGTGAATTTGGGTTTGGGCTTGATGTGCAATCTTGCGCCCTCGATGTATTGGTATAGGATTTTCAGGCTGCTGTCGCCAATGGGCACGAGCCTTTCCTTGCTGCCTTTGCCAAAGATGCGAAGGAAGCCGTCCTCTTTGTATATGTCGCTGATTTGTAAGTTGATGAGTTCTGAAACGCGCAAGCCACAGCCGTAAAGAACTTCTATCATGGCTTTGTTGCGGTGGCCTGTGGGTTGGCTGAGATCGATGCTGTCGATCATCTTTTGGATTTCCTCATAGCTCAACACCTCGGGAAGATGTCGTCCTAGGGTGGGTGAGGAGATGAGTAGGGTCGGATCTTTCTCGGCGATTTCCTCTTGAGTGAGATAACGCCAAAACGACTTCAACCCCGAAAGGATGCGTGCTTGTGAGGTGGCACCGATGTTCATGTCAAAGAGGTAGGCGAAGAAGTTCTCGATGGTTTCTTGAGTGATGGTGTTGATGTCTGTTGAAACTTTTTCTGCCTCAAGGTATTGCAAAAACAAATGGACATCATGGCAATAAGCCTCCACGCTGTTGTCGGACAGCGAAAGCTCCAGCCGCAGGTAGTCGGCATAGTGCTTAATGAGGTTGGGGGTGAGGTTGACCTGTTCCATCATTTTGTTTTTGCAAAGGTACGTTTTTTCTTGCTAGAGTGTTGTTTTTTCCTACCTTTGTCCCGAAAACTAATCGTATCAAAACATGAAAAACACAAAATCAACTTTACTATTTGCAGCAGTTATAACCCTCTTGATGCTCACTGGCTGCTCGAGCAATAAAGAAAACACCAATGAACCAGCCGCATCCGATGTTGTTTCCTTCGATGAGGTATTGGCAACCCGAAGAAGTGTGCGCAGTTATGATGCCTCGAAAACCATCAGCGAGGCCGAGGTACGTGAGCTGCTTGTTGCAACGCAAGAAGCTCCGTCATGGGCCAACCAACAACCTTCGAAATACTATGTGGCCATGAGTCCGGAGAAAGTCGAGGCGGTGGCCAATCTGGTGGGTGAGCGCAACAAGCAGAACATCGCTGGAGCCCCCGTGCTGATTGTCTCCACATACGAGAAAGGCAAGTCGGGCTTCTTTCGTGGCGAGCAAACCAACGAGGTGGGCGACGGCTGGGGTGCCTACGACAACGGCCTCAGTAATGCTTATTTCATCTTGAAGGCCCGTGCCAAGGGCTTCGACACGCTTATCATGGGCATGCGTGATTCCGAAGCGCTTCGCACACTGTTCAACATCCCTGAAAACGAAGCCATTATGGCTGTCATCTCGCTGGGCTACAGGTCAGGCGAGCCACGTCAGCCTGAACATAGGCCGTTGGAGGAGGTGGTGCAGTTTTTCTAATTGTTATAGCACATAAAAACAAAACGGGACGCGAGGCTCAATGTCTCGCGTCCCGTGTCATAATGTCTTGCGTCCCAATTAATCCAAAGTGTGGATCACCAGACCTGATCTGAGTTTCGGCTCAAACCAAGTGGTCTTGGGAGGCATGATGTTGCCAGTGTCGGCGATGTCGATGATCTGTTTCATGCTCACAGGATAGAGCGCGAAAGCGACCTTCATCTCACCGCTGTCCACGCGACGCTTCAGTTCGCCGAGGCCACGGATACCGCCGACGAAGTCGATGCGCTTGTCGGTGCGGAGGTCCTTGATGCCCAGAATCTTGTCGAGGACAAGGTTGCTGAGGATGGTGACGTCCAACACACCGATCGGGTCGTTGTCGTCGTAGGTGCCGGGTTTGGCGGTTAGGCTGTACCACACGCCCTCGATGTACATCGAGAAGTTATGCAGCTTGTTGGGTTTGTACTCGGTGTCGCACTCGCAGTGGCAGGGGAACTCGCAATTGCACTTGCCGCCGTCCTTGGTGCAGTTGCACTTGCATTCGATGTCAAAGTTCTCTTGCAGGGCTTTGAAGAAGTCTTTGGTGCTGAGGCCGTTGAGGTCTTTCACGACGCGGTTGTAGTCGATGACGTTCAGCTGGTTGTCGGGGAAGATGACGGTCATGAAGTAGTTGTACTCT